>JAKUNL010000044.1 GCA_022451925.1 Dehalococcoidia bacterium | reverse complement strand
GATTGATCCGCCAGAATTCACTGGTCGCTCATATACACACTTGTCCTTGGACGACTACCTTCGACAGGATGGTGCCCTGGACGGTCTGCAAAAAGCTAAAGCGTCGGGCAAAGCTCGTTCTATAGGCTTTATAACCAGAGGCAATGATGATGTACCTGCCAAAAAGCTCATAGATACCGGTGCTTTTAGCATGATCAATCTTTCTGTTAATCTGCTAAACCCGTCTGCCGCCTGGAAACCATCGGATATGAAAGTAGACCACGACTATAACGGCATACTTGGTTATGCTGCTAGTCATGGTGTAAGTGCAGCCGTCTACAGCCCCTTGGCCGGTGGGTTCTTGAACGATCTTGCTGTCACTGACGGAATGTTTCACCCTACTGCAGGGAATAGGCGGTCTGCTGAGGCCATGGAGGTTGGTTTGCGCCAGGCTAAAGCTTTCAGCTTTCTGTCTAAGAATTTGAATCCCGATGCCCAAGAGGACGACCATGACCTGGCAGAGGCCGCGATTCGATTTGTGCTTTCCTTGGATGGTGTAACCAGTGTTTTAGGCGGTTTTTCCGACACAGACCAGGTGGCCGATGTAGCCTCTTGTTCAGGCAAAGGAGGTCTTTCCTCATCGAACATGGAGCGAATCGCAGCCATATGGCGAGATGATTTCGGTGGATAGACTCAATTGACTCGGATTATCGAGCTGATGTAGTCTTCGCTTCAATATTCCATCCCATTTGAGACTGACCTCATAGGAGGGAGATATGGTATCTATAAACAAATCACGGGGGGACCGGTCTTTACGGTCTTTAGTTGACCCGGATAATGGTTTGATCGCTAGGGACACCTACGTTAACGAGGCCATATATCAGCAAGAACTGGAGCAGATTTTCTCCCGGGCATGGCTATTCGTAGGTCACGAGACCCAGGTGCCGAACCCGGGTGATTTCATCCGTTCCCGAATGGGAGAGGAAGAAGTGATCCTGGTACGGGACCGGAAAGACCAGCGCCTGCATGTGTTCTTGAACTCCTGTCGTCACAAAGGCATGAAGGTCTGCCGCTATGATGATGGCAACACCCTGGTTTTCACCTGTCCATTCCACGGTTGGAGCTATGATACCGACGGTCGCTTGGTGGGCGTTCCCTACTACAACGACGCTTATTCTAAGGAGTTGGACAAGAGCAAGTGGGGATTACATGAAGTAGCCCAAATCGCAAACTACCACGGGACCATCTGGGCTACGTGGGATTCCAAGGCGCCGTCTTTCGAAGACTATGTGGGCTCATGGGCTCCGAGTATCCAGCATTGTTTCCAGAGTACTGACGGAGAGGATAACGGAGTCGAGCTGTTCAGCCCGGTGATGAAATGGCGGATCCCAACCAACTGGAAATTCCCTGGGTTTAGCTTCGCCGGTGATGCTGCCCACGTAGCTATGACTCATCGCTCGGTGAACGCCGCCAGCATTGGCCCTCAGGGCAACCGTGGTGGTAGTGAACGCTTCCCGATGACCGCCCCGTTCCCTTCCCAGGTTTACAGCTCTGCCGATCACGATCTGGGCCATGGCGGTCAGAACACCATCTACGAAAATACTGGCGCCCGACCTTACCGCGACACATGGCACACAGTTCCAGGGGTTGACGAGTACTATCGGATGACCAATGAAAAGAAGCAGAAGAAATACGCCGGCAAGTACATGCCTCCTGGTGGTCACGGTGGCGGGCACTTCTGTATTTTCCCTAACGTTATCCTTGATCATTGGCGTATCCTACTCTGGCACCCCCACGGCGTAGGTCAGACTGAGAGTTGGCGCATGTTCCAAGTAGACAAAGAGGCTCCCAAATTGGTGAAGGATGCTCAGCGACGTTATGTCATGCGCTACTGTGGCCCGGGAGGTCTTACCGAGTCCGACGACATGGAAAACTGGAACTACGCCTTCCCCGCAAGCCTCGGCACCATCGCCCAAAGGTTGGACTATAACTTTGAGATGGGTCTGGGCCATTCCCATCCGGATGAAGAATGGCCCGGTGTGACCCTCAACTACCGGATCTCTGAGGAGCCCGCGAGGGCCCGGTTCCGCAGGTGGCTGGAGTTCATGGAAGCTAGTAGTTGGGATGATATTCACCCGGTTAAGAAAGATAAGAAATAACCCATCTGAATCTTCAGGGAGCACCATGGCGCAAGAAAGTAGACCTGGAGATGACTTCGTGTCGCTCCAAGAGGTCCCAGAGGGTACTAAGGTCAAGTTGGCCGATGGCGTGATTGCCGAAGTCACAGCCAATCCAAGAGATGGTGGTTGGTTGTTTATTAAATTCGTTGAATATCCGGATGACCCGTCACGAGTGGGCGAAGACGATATGGTCTTCTGCACTGACGTTCTGGGAGTAGTCTAAACGGCACAGGGGGATCGGGTAATGGCTTTTAGTCTTGACACTATGGAACAAACATTAGAACGCTTGCTTCTGGAGCGGGAGATCGAGCAGTTTCTTTACAATGAGGCTGAACTTCTGGATGAACGCCGGTTCAGTGAATGGATAGATTTGATCGCCGATGACATGCATTACCACATGCCTATACGGCGAAACGTAAAGTTCGGAGAACACCACCGGGAGAATAGCGACTCGGACTCCGAGATATCGTGGTTTGACGAAGGAAAGGAGACTCTAGCCGGGCGAGTTCGGCAGATAAATACCGGCATTCACTGGTGCGAAGAACCCTTCTCCCGAGTTCGTCATCTTGTGTCTAATATCCAAGTAGACAGTGTTGATGGAGATGAGGTTCACGTCCGCAGCCGTTTCATCGTATACACCAACAGGCTCGCCGATGAGGTGAATCTCTTCGTTGGTAAACGGGAAGACGTTTTGCGTCGAGATCCTGACACTCAGTGGAAGATCGCTAAACGGACTATTATCTTGGATCAGAACGTTCTGCTAGAAAAGGTCATCACCACGTTCTTCTAATCAATTTGGAGACCATATAGAGACTTTGTCATTAAGCGCAGAATGGCGGGCCGACGGTAAGATCGAAACCGTGTTGGTGATCGACAGAACAGAGAATACGGTTCAGAAGGCCATCGTCGCAGACCCTTTGGTATTGTCCCGACTCTTGACTGATATGGGAAACCTCCGAACATGGGATATCGGGCAGGAGATCAAGGGAGATAAACTCAGCCCTGATTCCTGGGGACGACTGGTTATCGCTCGGTCGGAGACGGGAGAGGTGATTGATATGGACCCAGAGAAATTCTGGGATGGAATCTACGTATGGTTCCGGTCGAGGGGCGTTGATTATACCGATGGTGGCTAATAGGTAATCTCTAAATGGTCTTATTCCTAGTCAGCTTTAGTCCAGTCTCATCTTGTATCCATTCTTCCGTGTTTTGGATTGCCCGTTCAAGTCCGCTGCCGAAAATAGTCTGACTATCTAATGTTTATGCCTAACTCCACCCAAATGATATCTAGCGCATCTAAGAATAGTTATGTATAACGAGTCTAGTGCATAGCCTATCTAGACCAGTAAGACAGGTATCAGTCCTCGGTCCGTAGCGGTGCGAGAGGAAATGCGCTGCCGATTTAACGCTCACGCATAATATCAAACAGTTTAGCATTCGTGTCAGGAGGGGATTAATGGCTCAGGTCTTCGATGGGATCACGGTCCTTGATTTCACAAGAGGAATGCCAGGAGGCGTTGCCACCATGGTGATGTCAGACTTTGGCGCCGAGGTAATCAAGGTGGAAGCACCGTCTGATGATAAATTCAGGAGATCGTCCGGATCGATCCAATGGAACCGTGGTAAAAAGAGTGTCATTCTCGATTTAAAGACACAAAAAGGCCTCGAGCAAGCACACGAACTTTCGAGAATCTCTGATGTAGTAATCGAGAGTTTTCGTCCTGGTGTGACTCGGCGTCTGGGTATTGATTACCCGAACCTAAGCGCTGATCATCCGGAATTGGTTTACGCGTCGCTGACAGGGTTTGGACCAGAGGGTCCCTATGCCAATTACAAAGGGTATGACGCGGTAGTAGCCGCCAAGACCGGCAGGATGATGATGTTTTCGGGGCAAAACACAAGGGAGGGCCCCAATTACGTGGTGGTAAAGGGTGTTTGTCACTCTGCTGCGACGGCCCTAATACGTGGTATCACCACCGCTTTGTACCTGCGGGAGAAAACTGGGCTGGGGCAGATGGTTGAGACCAGCATGCTAAAGACCGTAACTACATATGACCATATTTCCTGGATTCACGGTCAGATGATCGCAAAGGATCCAGACACTCACCCACCAGATCCCAGAGTAGGAATTGGACGTCCCAACCCAACTGGTTACCTTCCTGCACGTACCAAAGACGGGCGCTGGATCCAATTAGGGAACATCGTTGAACGCCTATTCCGGTCCATGATTCATTCTTTGGAGTTGGACTTTATCTACGACGATCCGCGTTACAAGACGGCGCCATTTCTGGCAGAGGAACACGTGGCATCACTGGAAAGGATGATGCTGGAGAAGATTCAGGAAAAGACCCTGGAAGAATGGATGAGTTTATTTGCGGGAGAAGGGTCGGACGTTGCTGCGGAACCGTATATGACTTCTGAATCTGCATTACGTCATCCTCAGATTCTGCATAACGGCCACGTAGGAACGGTGGACTATTCGGGCTTGGGTGAAATGCATCAGCTCGGTCCGATGGTAATCATGGCGGAGACTCCAGGTAGTCCCAAAGGCCCAGCTCCGTATCCTGGTCAGCACACCGATGAAGTTCTGGCCAGCATCGAAATGGGCAATAAACCGGCTACCAAAATCACCCACAATCAAATGCCAGAAACTGCCCTTAAGGGTATTACATTGTTGGATCTGGGTACGGTGATTAACGGTCCGCTAGGATGTGCTCTAGTGGCGGAGTTGGGCGCGCGGGTGATTCGCATAGAGGCTCTGGACGGTGATTGGGGGAGGCAAGGTATTCAGGGTATCTCTGTTCAACGTACAATGGCTGGTTCCGAGGGAATATGCCTGAATCTAAAGACTCCTGAAGGCCAGGAGATAATGCAAAAGTTAGCTGCAAAGGCCGACATGCTCCTTCACAGTATGAGGCCGGGCGCTCCTGAGCGGACAGGCATAGGCTACGAGCAGCTAACCAAGATAAATCCGGATCTGATCTATCTTTATGCTGGAGGATACGGTTCCACCGGACCGTACTCTCACCGGCCATCTATGGCGCCTATAGCAGGAGCTGTTTCCGGAGGCGGCGTAGCGCAGATGGGGCGCGATTCATTCCCGCCGCAGGATCAGGCTATGACTATTGATGAGATCGCCGCGGTATCCAAACAGCTGAAGCGTGCAAATGACGGTACTGCTGATCACACTACCGCCATGGTCAACTCTGTTGGCCTTGTATTAGGACTCTATGCTCGAGAGCGCACCGGAAAAGCCCAATATGTTGAATCGACAATGATTGCGGCTAATGCTTACGCAAACGCAGATGACTTCTACTGGCACAAGGGCAAGGACGCCCGCCGCCTGCCGGACCGAGACGGGTACGGTCTTGATGCTCTATACCGACTGTATCAAGCAAAAGGCGGATGGGTTTTTCTCGCTTGCCCTTTCGAAGAAGAATGGCGGGCTTTGTGCAAGGCCATCGGTCGGATAGACCTTTTAGAGGACTCCAGATTCTCGACTCGGGCGACCCGTGAAGAGAACGACGAATCCTTGATCGAAGAGCTAACCGGTGTGTTCTCATCTAGAGAGCCCTTGTATTGGGAGAAGTTGTTAACAGATGCCGATGTGGCCTGTGTCAAGGCCGAAGACAGAGGGATGTACCATTTTTTCAACGAAGACGTACACGTCCGAGAAAATGGCTTTTTACAATCGGTGGAAGCTACCCGCCTCGGCGAGTTTTGGCGCTATACGCCGGTGGTCGGATTCTCAGCAACCGAAGGCAAAGCTGGACCAGCGCCT
Source organism: Dehalococcoidia bacterium (assembly GCA_022451925.1). Taxonomy (GTDB): domain Bacteria; phylum Chloroflexota; class Dehalococcoidia; order Lucifugimonadales; family UBA3495; genus UBA9611. The sequence goes on along the minus strand of JAKUNL010000044.1, from coordinate 5,108 downwards.
CTTAGAGGTGAACACACCAGGCCCGTGTTGCGGGAGCTGGGGTACACCGATGACCAGATCCAAGATTACAAACAACGCGGTATCGTAGACTGGGAAGAAGAATAGAGGTGGATGGCAGTGGTGACAAACTCCGCGGACATAAATGGAATAAGGGACAAGGCTGCCATAGTTGGGATCGGCGAGACTGAATTCTCGTTTGACTCCGGTCGGAGCGAGCTTCAACTCGCTAGCGAAGCGATCAAGGCAGCCTGCGATGATGCCGGCATCTCTCCACATCAGATTGATGGTCTGATCCGTTATGAAATGGACACCAACCAGGAGACGATGCTGATTCAATCGCTCGGAATCGAGAACTTACGGCATTGGGAGTCTGTTTCCTACGGTGGTGGGGCCGGAAATGCGGTGGTGGGCCATGCCGCTTCAGCTATTGCTGCAGGTTATTGCAACTACGTCGTCTGTTTTCGGGCTGCTAATCTCCGCTCCCAGATGAGGCTTGGACAGGCCAGAAACCCCCAGCGAATCGCGGGTGGGCAGCAGGGTTTTGCCGCGCCCTTCGGCAGTATGGCCCCTGCTCATCAATTCACTATGTTTGTGCGTCGTTATATGCACACGTATGGAGCTACTAGCGAGCATTTCGGCTGGGTGGCTGTTACGTTGCGTGAGAATGCATCACGCAACCCGCGAGCCCTTCGCAGAGACCCAATCACTTTAGCGGATCACCAGAACTCCCGAATGGTAGTCGATCCGCTACATCTGCTAGACATCTGTCAAGAGAACGACGGCGCGGCGGCGATAGTCATGACTACTCCGGACCGGGCCAGAAATTTACGGCACGCTGACACTCTCACTCTTGTGGAGGCGGCTGCTCAAGGATCGGGTCCTCAGAACGAGGGCGTTATATATCGGCCCGATATCTCTGTATCCGAATCAACTAATACAGCCCGAGACCTTTGGTCTAGGGCAAAACTTGGGCCTTCCGACATCGACGCCTTGATGTTCTACGACCATTTCACTCCATTCTGTCTGTTTAACCTGGAAGCGTATGGTTTTGTGCCATTCGGCGAGGCCAAGGATTTTGTGGAGGGAGGGAAGAACATAAGGTTCGATGGGATGCTGCCTATCAACACCCATGGCGGCAACCACTCCGAGGCATATATTCATGGGCTCACTCATACTCAGGAAGCGGTGAGACTGATCCGTGGCGTCTCCACCTCGCAGCCGCCCAACAAGACGATCGATAGGGTGCTGTCATGTAGCAGTGTTGCCCAACTAAGCGCAGCCGTAATAATTCGCAGGGGATAGTTTAATGACGCAGCAACAAGATCAGAATATCAAGTCACGTCCGATGACAAAGCCCCTAGAAGGAGTACCCCTACCTGATCTGGAGCGGATCCCAGACTACGAACGTGGTTTTTGGGAGGGCTCACACAATCAAGAGCTCCGGATTCAGAGATGTTCTGGTTGTAATACCTTCCGGCATCTGCCAACGCCCATGTGCCCCTCCTGTCATTCCCTGGAATACGATTGGACCAAGGTGAGCGGAAAAGGGGTCGTTTACTCCTTTGTCATAGTCCGAAATCCAGTTCATCCTGCAATTAGGGAAAAGGAACAGCTCCCCTACAACATATCCCTCATTGAACTGGAAGAACAGGAGGGCCTTCGTATCTGCAGCAACATACTTGCTATATCGCCAGAGGATATATATATAGACATGCCAGTCCAGGTTACCTTTATGCCAACTGTTGATGAGCCAACCGTGGTGTTACCGTTGTTCGTGCCATCAGATTAGAATCTGACTATACCGAGCTATCGGTCTGATTGTCTTGGTCTACATATAATCAGATAGTCGTAATCACGATCTTTAATCGACTAAGTCTCACCATATGAAACGGAGGAGTCAAAATGATAGTCCGCTTATATAACGGCGAAGACGGACAAGCCCACTTCGAGGACATGAATGTACCAGCCGGAGATACCGAGATTGTCGCTCTACAGGTAGGAGCCGACATGACCTACCGGCGGTTCCCAGACGGGACATTTAATGATTGGCACAATGCCCCTAGGGTCCAATATGTGATTGTCCTTTCCGGCCAGATGGAGATCGGGATCGGAGACGGCACAAAAAAAATGTTCAACCCTGGGGATATATTGCAGGTAGAGGACTTGGATGGACAAGGGCATACCACTCGATCCGTGGGTGAACGTGTAGTAGCCAGCGTCGGGCTGTCGGTTTGACGGGTTAGTTGACTATGGACTTACGGGTAAAGGCGGTCACCTGTGATCTAGCAACCGCCGTTACCCGTGACATGAAGCTTTTATCAATCCTTCAATTGTACGGATTCGCCATACGTTTTCAATAACTCCATAAAAAGGTCATGACGGGGCTGGTTGGTAGATTCTATTTCCGATTTGCGTAAGTAGATCCTCAGAACCGATTCTTGGTTTTCGTCCAGGAACCACACTGAATAACTCGGCAGGCCGCGCTCGTTCTGTTCGACATATTGGAAACGTACCGCTTTGAGCATGTCCAGTTTCATGTGCAGATGTGTGCCGTTATCTGCCATAAACGTCACGCTACCTCCGTCATCTGTAAACCGTACGTCATCCATGTCCATGGAGACTTCGGCCGTGGCGACTGAGTTGTATAGCATCAGCACCACTTCGTTAAAGCCAACGCCGTTGGATCCCTTCTGGCAGTGTTCAAGTATTTTTTTTATCATAGTACCCTTCTTGTTATTGAGTCTGGTTTGCTTATTAAGCGGGTGTCTTGACTCCTAGTGTCGGTTCAGGAGACGTTCTCTGTAAGTTTTGGTTATGTAAAGTGGGGCATAACTTCGCTGGCAAAGAGGTCTAGGTTCTCGTCGGTGATTGGGTCCGGGAATAGTAAGAAGAAATAATGGATCCCCTCGTCTACGTATTTTGATAACTGATGTACGCATTGTTCTGGAGTCCCGGATATAGCCCCTGATAATGACTTTTTATAGTCAGCCAAGCTGATGTTAGCACTAGCAGCGCCCTGGACGGCAAGGTCTTCGAATTCTTTCTCCGATTCGGCAATGATGACCCGGGTATTGTGTGTGATCCCTATCTCTGATGCGTCACGGCCGAGATCATCACAGTGACTTCGGACTATTTCCATCTTAGACTGGTGTTCTTCCAAGCTCATTTCAAACCCGATGTTACATAGGTCAGCGTGGCCGGCTACGGATCTCAGGAGGTGTCTCTCTCCGTGGCCTCCGATTAACACTGGTGGATGGGGATGTTGCAGCGGCTTAGGTTCATTTGTAGATTGTTCTAGGCTGTAGTACTGACCTTGATAAGTAGCACTAGGTTCTGTCCAAGATTTTTTGATAAGTTCGACGGCTTCCTCTAGCATTCTGACTCGTTCGGCAGTGGATGGAAATGGAAGCCCGGACGCAAGGTGATCCCCTGTTCCGCCACCTGCACCAATTCCTAATTCCAACCTACCCCCGCTGATCACGTCCAAAGTGGAACTCATCTTGGCCAACAAGGCTGGAGGCCTATAAGTGTTGCCCAGCACTAATGGTGTGAGTCGGATTTGATTAGTTAGCGTTGCAAGACCTGACAAAGCGGTCCAACACTCCAGCGCAGGAGCGTTCAATAGGTCGTACAAGGTAGCAGAGTGGTACTGCAGACGGTCTGCTCGTGTCCACACACGCTTCAACTCGTCGAACGTGTAACCGTGCTGGTGCATTCGGACGCCGAACTTGACGTGGCTACTCATTTACGACTCTCCTTGGGAAGTGATGTGACAGTATCCTAACAGTGTGTCTATCGTGTCGGAAACGGCTGTAGTAACTTATCTTTTTATGGTTAGGTGCCAAAGCTAACCAACATATCTCTCAATCCACTAACTACGCTAAACGTGGGTAGTCCTAGCATTTGCGTTGTTCGATTACAGTTCAGTCCAAGTATGTCTGGTCTGGGTGCCTGTACTATCCCTTCAGGAGCGGTGTTCTTAGAAGGCAGATCAGGTGAAGTGGGAACCTGAGTCACTAGGGTATTATCCAGTTCAAATACCTTCGCCACAGCAAGGCCGAATTGGTACATGTTCATCCAATCGGTTCCAGCGATATGGAAGGTACCGGGTTGGTAGTTCTTAATCAGTTGCGCGATGCCTTCGGTCAGGTGGTCGACGTATATCGGACTTCGGTAAGTGTTGGCGTCGCCTTCGAATGTTTTGCCGTCTCTCAATCGGTCGATAATGGCGGTCGCTATATTTCGGCGACCTGTTATCGGCCAGCCAAATACAACGCTAGTTCGGATGATACTCCAATCGCAGGCTTCTTCAGCAATGGCTATTTCGGCCTGCCACTTAGTCCGGCCGTATTGAGTATCGGGGTTGGGCTCTTCATCCTCTTTATAGTTACCGAGGTCACCTTTGAATACATACTCGCTCGACAGGAAAACAAGCCTCGCATTGTATTCCGTGCATAGCCTTGACACATTCCGTGCTCCGTTCACGTTGACGTTTGTCGCTCTCTCAGGGTTAGTTTCGGCGGTTTTCACGTCTGCTATCGCGGCAAGCAATACAACCACTTCTGGCATCACTCGTTGGAAGATCTGGTCTAAACGGCGATGATCGGTGATCTCAAGTGCATACCAGGAGTTGTCAATGTCTCCAGGTGCTCGAGCGTTATAGGTTCCTGTGACTTCTAAATCTGTATTTTGCGTGAGCCGACGACGTAGATGATGACCTATGAATCCGCTGGCCCCTACGATTAATACTCTCATCAGGTCTGCTCATGTTCGTCGTACTGTCAATCTACAAGACAGCGTCGGATGGTCGATAACGAAGACGATCCGCGAGGAGTTTATGGCTTACGTCCACTTGTGCGCGGATACTCGGACATAGGATAACTCAGGAGATTTAATTTGCACATTAAGTTGGAGTGACTTCGATGTCATAACCAGCACACCGTGATATAAACCGTGTTCGCATTGTTAGCCTGATATTTTGAGATGGAATATTTTCGGATTGCGTAATATCCGATAGATAATTGCCTCTTGAATGTTTAGCCGGTTATCATCTACCTCATGGGACCAGTTGGTCATAGTGCTATATCTACTGTCGTCGGTGCGTCTGT
>JAKUNL010000043.1 GCA_022451925.1 Dehalococcoidia bacterium | reverse complement strand
TTGCACCATGAGCATCTTGTTCCATGCCACCGAGGCTTGATGAGCTTCCTCAGGATCCTTCATTTCTGAATAAAATATATTCGCAAGCAACGTTTGCAAATAGGACATTGACCCGATCATGAACCTACTAGGAATCGATCCCATGTGAGCTCTATGTGAAGGCGGGTGACTGTGGACGATTCCAGTGGCCAATAGTCTCACGGGATAATCCTCGTCAATCTTGAAATCCAAAGAACCTCTAAGCCAGCGCAGCAGACTATGTTTCCGACGTTCCAAACGATCATCATCAACGGCTTTATCTTCGTTGAGAAAAAATCGACGCGTCACTTGGAATTTCAAAAAATGATCGTAGACTTCTCCGGTGATTTCCTCACCTTTGGACAGGACTAATTCACGAGTGGACTCGATTATATCGAGTTCGTTTTGTGCCAACCCCACGAAGGCGGCTACCTCTTTCATCCGAGCAGGCCAATCTACAAGTTCCGGCATCTTTACTCCGGCCTCCCTACTGCTGAACGAGGCAGTCCAGAATTTATCCCGTTCAGCCAATCAGAATATAACGTTTCCCAAGGTAGCGGGCAAGAAGACTCAGGTAAACAGTTCCGGTTAAGATTAACTCATCAATAATCGTAGCCACTTTCAATTACTGTCCTCGTTATTCCCCTAGATCAGGTTCAGCTTCGGTCAGCGGTTTCCAAGCGAGAGGAGTCATGAATACAGCAGGTAATAGCAGAATCAAACCCGCCAGCATGTTCATGGATATTGCTATTTGAATCGATACAGAAGATGCTATCAAACCGATCTCTGCGGCACCTAGCGGCGTACCGACCCCGATAAATACGCTCAGCAGACCCATCATTCGGCCTCGCATATCATGAGGTGTGGATAGCATGGTTATGGCGCTCTGCATAGTGGCAAAACCGGACTGGGCTATCCCCGCCAAGGTCAGCAACATAAAAGTCAATACGTACCAAGGAGACCATACGAAAACTATCCCAATGGAAAGCACCCCGATACAACCCAGTACAAAGACTCGGCCATGGAAACGGAGATCCCGCGAAAGGGCCATTATTCCCGCTCCAGCGAGCTGGCCTATTCCATCTGCCGCTACCAACAGCCCCACCAGGACCACTCCGACTTCAAGCTCGTCACGACCAATAGCGGGAATAAATTGTTGGAACGGAAATGCTAAAGTGTTCATTATAATAGTTATATAGAACAACCCAACCAGAGCGGGGCTTTTCCAAGCGTAGTTGATGGCCCCTTTCATACTGCGAACTATCGGCTCAACTTGTCGTGGGCCTCCATAACTGGGAATCCGCAGTTTGGTCATTAACGCTAAATTCGTGACATGGACCGCCAGCAATACAGAGTAGGCCCCAGTAAATCCTGAGATGTCCAAAAGTATTCCGGCAACAATCGGGCCTGTCATCTTGCCAAGATTGTTACTAATTACGTCCAGAGAAAGGGCATTTACTAATCTGCTTTGGCCGACTATATCGAAAATGGCAGTCCGGCGCGATGGGTCTTCAATGGATTTGGTTATTCCCTGAATGAACACAACGCTAAGCACATGCCACGGTTTTATAAGGTTGAAATCATAGGCCAACACCGATAAGAGGACTGCCGCCGTGAGAATATTAATAACCTGGCCTGCCATAAGAACTTTCGACCTGGAAAACCGGTCAGCGATGTATCCCGTGTATAAAGAAATCAACGGCCTAGGCAGATTATTGAAGGCGAACACCAGTCCAAGCTGAAAGTAAGAGTCGGTCAGTTGGAGCATCAACCAACTCAAAACCAGCAGTTCCATGCGACGACCTACTTCACCCAGACTTCCCACATACCAAATGGTGCGAAAGTCTGAATTATGCAACACTGTCAAGATCGTCCCGGTTGCGCCTGTAGAAGGCCTCATAGCGCCATAAATCTCCCTAGCTGTGTTATCCCTGTTCGGACAAGAACACACAACCTATTAATCCAGTTCATCATTGTACTCCGTAATCCACTGCCATCAGATATGTGCGATCAGCAATGTGATTATTGACACTCGTTGGAAACATTGATACTTGGCCTTTATACGACAAGCGCAGAGGTTCAAAATTGGAATCTGAAATAGTTTCGCCACTAGTAACCAGTTGGGATTTCCCAGCAGGTTCACTGGATATTCCCCTTGTAATTGCCCACCGTGGCGATAATACCAATGCTCCTGAAAATACCATCTCAGCCTTCAAAAAAGCTCTAGATTTAGGCGCTGATGGCATCGAATTAGATGTGAGGCTGACCAAAGACGGGAAATTGGTAGTTATTCACGATAGGACCGTAGATCGCACCACAAACGGAACCGGGCTGGTGAACCACCACACCCAAGAAGAAATACTCAGATTGGATGCCGGTTCCTGGTTTACATCGGAATTCGCTGGTGAGAATCCACCCACTCTGGATGATGTATTTGAGGCACTGCCTTCAGATTTCCTGATCAACGTCGAGATGAAAGTTATCATGGATGGCATGAATACGATTGCCCACCAGGTAGCTAATGTAGTACGACGGCACGCCCGTTGGAACAGCACACTCGTTGCTAGTTTTAACCCCATATCCCTCTGGGCGTTGAGAAAAATCGAACCCGAAATCTCTCGTGGGTATATTTGGTCAAAGAGACATCCGTTCCCGATCCGGTCACGGATATTCAGCCCCCTGGTCAAAGCTAGTTGGTATGATCCGGCCAATGACAGCTACAACCCTGGCTTGCATAAAAAATTCCAATCCATAGGCGCAAGAGTCTTGGCTTGGGACTTTGACTTTGATCGCGATTTTACGAAGATGGCTGCCGTCCGACTTGAGGCCTTCGTGACCGACTCGCTCCAAGAGATGTTAGATCGGAAACGTATATTCGCCGCCAGTGTAACTTAGGACAGTCGGAAATCTCTCCTATTTTCAGCTCCAGACAATTACTCAAGAATCGCCATGTGACCTCTCAATTTAATATAAATTGTGGTATGATTGACTAGTAGAATTGCGTGAAATTCTTATTGTCGTTTTTAATATCTATCTACTTGGGTGGTGTTGTCACGAAGGAATTGATGCAATTAGGTCAGCTGTCGATGGGGTTTAGATTCGGTGATAAAGACGGCAAACAATGACCGCAATCGACGAAGTCAAAAGTAAGCTAGATATCGTTGAGGTGATCTCTCAAAGAGTCCCGCTGCAACGGTCTGGCAATAGCTATAAAGCCCCCTGTCCCTTCCATCAGGAGAATACACCCTCTTTCCATGTGTTCCCCGACCGTCAGTCGTGGCGTTGCTTTGGTGCTTGTGCAACCGGTGGCGATGTACTGTCATTCGTTATGAAAGCGGAAGGTCTCGAATTCGGTGAAGCTCTACGGCAGATGGCGAATCAGACGGGTGTAACCCTTCCACGTCGTGGTCAAAGTCCACAGAACGAAACTGCCTACAAAATAAACGAAGACAGTAGGTCATACTTCCAACGTACCCTATCATCGGCTCAAGGGGCATCCACTAGAGAATACCTGAGCGAACGAGGTTTGGATAAACTAGCGATTGAAGCATTTGGTATCGGACTTAGTCCCACAGACGGAGAGTCCCTCAAGAATCATCTGATTCGAGAGGGGTACACACCAGAAGAGTTAATCAATGCGGGCGTTGTCCGAACTGGTGATGACGGGGTTAGTCGCGATCTTTTCCGTGGACGTTTGATGTTCCCTATCAGAGATCCTCACGGTAACCTTGTCGGTTTCGGAGCCAGGACCTTGGACGGTTCTGAACCGAAGTACCTCAATTCACCCCAAGGGCCGATGTTCGATAAAAGCCGGATCCTTTATGCAATGGATAAAGCTCGCACCGACATAAGAAAAGACGGTGCCGTTATCGTAGAAGGTTACATGGACGCGATTGCGGCACACCAAGCCGGATTTAAGAACGTGATCGCCCAGATGGGTACAGCGCTAACGGAGTTCCAGGTTGAAGAGATACGCCGACTCACGGGAAAGATTACGATGGCTTTGGACCAAGATGCAGCGGGACAGAATGCAACACTGCGTAGTTTGGATGTGGTGTTACAGAATTTCAGGACCAAGACTGTCAACAACCAAAGAACGGACGGGTCTACCAGATTAGTAGACACCGACCCTCGAATAATCGTGATGCCGCCAGGCCAAGACCCAGATGAGGTGATTCACAAATCGCCTTCTACTTGGACTCAATTGGTAGAAACAGCGATACCGGCTATCACATTCCGAATCAATGCTATTACGGGGAATGGCGATACAGTTTCACCTGACGGTAAAGCCCGTTGCGTGGCCGAGGCAGCCCCGTTTATTCACTTGCTTTCAGGAGGTATCCTGCAGGCAAACGCTATCGAGCTTCTAGCCGACAACTTAAGTGTACCAATTGATACAGTAAAGGCCTCCCTAAGCCGTCCGTCAGTGAACAGGCGGTCAAGACGGCCCGAACAACCCCGATCTGCGGTATCAACAGCATCACCTTTTGTTAAACTCGATCACGATCCAATGGAAGAATATTGCCTGCAACTAATTCTGAGCTACCCTGAACTTAGGGAGCAAGCTGGTGGTTTACGACCTGAATTCTTCACCCGTCATGAGAATCGGGAATTATTCACTAGATGGCTAGACGTAGCTTCAGAATTAAACAAAGATAATATTTTGACTCAGATAAAACGTAATGGAGATGATGAAATCTCGAACCACCTGGATCTTTTGCTAGAGAAGCCGATGATTGCTTCAGACGCAAATATCCGGTCTTCGGAAATCGCCAAAATCACATCACGTTTGGAGGAACGGAACTTAAAAGCCCAAAAATCAGAAGAAGTGAAAATGTTCACCGATTCACCCCCGGACGTGGAAGACGATGAAAACGAACATGTCCTGAAAATAAACGAGAGAATAAAAAATAACGAAGGCCTCCGCAGAGGCCAAACCAAAATAATCTCCGGCTGAGGAGCAATCATGGTTAGACGAAGAGACAGCTCAAGCGAATTGACCCCGGAAGACTTTTTAGAATCCCGGCAAGATGATTCCGATTCTCCCAATCCCGTTTTGGATATTCTTCGCAACGTCGACGCCGTCAGAGATGAAGACGGAACAGACGGAGAAGGCATGCCTGGCGGGGTCCGATCGGCAACGTTGACCGAATCCAATAGTGAAGTGGCCTGGGACACCGGACAGACAGAAAAAGATGGCGAAGGAAACGACTCAAATGCCACCTCTACCGCTAATTCCCCAGACGCGGGTTCTGATGACGATGACGAACCTGAATGGGAGCCCGAGACTGAGTCAGTAGAAGTCCTAGACGATCCAGTCAGGATGTATCTGCGTGAGATTGGACGAGTTCGCCTACTGACATCAGCTGATGAGCGTTCTTTAGCTCGAAAGATTGAGGGTGGAAAACACCTGGAAGGTCTCAGGAACGAACTTACGGAACAAGAAGGCCGCCCACCTCGCCCGTGGGAGATAACGGCTGGTTTATTAAAACGCATGGTCGACGCAAGTGATTTGGTGAAATCCCTGTCAGAACAACTTGGGTTACCTGACAACTTGACCGTATCGCAGATAACAGATCACAAGAAGCTCCGTGACGCTATCGACGCCGAGGTCTCCGTGGATATGTTGGAGGCAATGGCAGGAGACCTAAACGAGTATTCCGACGAAGTCTATCAGAGGGTGATTAGCCTTTCTTTGAGCTCTTGGCTGGTGCCACCGGATGCGGTTGATGTGTTGGAAGACTCGTCTCTCGCTCAATTAGACGCCAAACTGTCTGAGCTGAACAGCTTCTCAGATTTGCAAGAACTGGACCCGCTGTTCCGGGCTTACTTCCGCAGGATAGATGCTGAAAGCGAACGCGCCCAAGCTCGATTGACTGAAGCCAACCTAAGGTTGGTAGTCAGCGTAGCCAAGAAATACATCGGTAGAGGAATGGCCCTACTGGACATGATTCAAGAGGGAAACATCGGACTCATACGAGCTGTAGAAAAATTTGATTACAGAAAGGGATATAAATTCAGCACGTACGCAACCTGGTGGATAAGGCAGGCTATTACCCGAGCAATCGCTGACCAGGCACGGACAATCCGTATACCGGTGCACATGGTAGAGACTATAAATAAGTTGATGCGCCAACACCGTCGCCTGCTTCAAGAGTATGGCCGAGAGCCCACTCCTGAAGAGATAGGATTGGCCATGGAAATCGGTCCGGAGAAGGTTGAGGAAATCCTTAAAATCTCCCAGGAGCCTGTTTCACTGGAAACGCCAATCGGAGAAGAAGAAGACTCTCATCTAGGAGACTTTATCGAAGACCGAAACGCTCTAGCCCCAGCTGACGCTGCATCTTTCCAACTGCTTAAAGAACAGGTCGGCGAGGTATTACATACACTGACAGAGCGCGAAGCTCGAGTTCTTCAACTCCGGTTTGGACTCGAAGACGGACGCAGTAGGACTTTGGAAGAGGTAGGACGTGAATTCGGCGTTACCCGTGAAAGAATCCGTCAAATTGAAGCCAAAGCGCTACGCAAGTTACGTCATCCCACCCGATCTCGGAGACTAAAAGACTTCTTGGAGTAAACGTGCGAGTAGGACCGATATAACATCAGGCTAAATGATTAATGGATAGATTAATCATTTAGCCTGGCATCGTTATATTTAGTAAACATAGTGCACAATTGTCTTTTATAGTAAACATCGCACCGAATCCTGTTGTTCTCGCCCAAAACACGATGGTACACTCGGCATATACCGAGTTGGGAGGAGGATTCCGTGTCTGAATCGGCTATGCCTAAATGTCTAAATTGCGAAGGTGGGAGTCTTGTCCCCCTCTCGGACTATGGCGGTCAAGGAGCCGCCGTCCATTACAAAGCTTGGGTCTGCATTAACCCTGCATGCGGGTTCAACATCAAGATTCGTAACGGGGATATTTATCTGAACGAACCCATTTCACCTGGCAGCGCAAACACTCCAAGACCTCGGTAACTACTCAAAATAATCCTCAATTAGGTGGCTTTTTTCAAGGCCGAAATGTGTGGTGGCGGCATGGAAGCCGGTTATGATTATCTCCATATTCGTGGGCGCTTGCAGCGAAGGGTCACGAGTCTCACAGGAATATCTCTATTAATTGTCGGTGTTCTACTGATAGCGTCCGCCGGTGCATACTACCTCTATGCTACTAACGCCAAATCTAACTTGGACAATCTATCCGCCGTCATACCACCACGAACAGTAGATTCCATCAGCGACAATAATGTTTCCAGCGTTAGCTTATTCCCTGGTAAAGCTATTTCCGCCAGTTCTTGGGGTAATCTCTACGACTACGAACCCGCCTACCTTAAGAAACAAGCTCTCCTTGATGGTTTCTCACCAATAGTAGATTCTGGATCACTTATTACTGATATTCCTGCTTCGACCAGAATCATGGTGCCGGTTATTGGAATCGACTCGACAATCTCAGAACTCGAAATATTGGACTTCGGAGACAGCCGGGCTTACGAGAGCCCTGATAATACCGTAGGTCACATACCCGAATCATCCGATGCTGGCGAGGCTGGAACATCTTGGTTCTTCGGACACACAGAGAGTCCCATCAGCAGAGAGGGTTCGGTCTTCTTCAACCTACAAAAAGTTCCGGAGATGCTTCGGAACGGCGAAGATGTGTTCATCGTCACCGACAACGGAATAAACCAATTCTTATTCCAAGCCACAGCCAGCCAGGTCATTCACCAAAACGACTTGAGATTAGACTCCACTCCAGCTGCCGATATCAATTTGGTATCCTCTGTCCCTCGCCTCGTTTACGACCACAGACTCGTGGTTTCTGGTGACCTGATAGGCGTCCGTTAAAGAGGATGAACGCTACTCTTCAAACATATTCGAGGAATAGTACCACCAAGACAGGATTTACATGCCAACGTTTTGAGACTCAAAGTAAAACCTAGTGCCCTGTTCTAGGTCAGCTCAATGGTCTCTGCCCGCATCCCCAACAAAAATCTAGGCTGCTCTGGATATCAGGCCGAACCAAGTGCCGATTGAGAGTACTCTAAATAGATTGAAATGTGATTCCATCCTTATGCCTTGAAGGCCCACATGCAGCTAGGTTGTTTGATTCAAGACTTGAAAGCACAATCTAACGGGTTTTACTATCGCAAGAGAATTGCAAAAGAAAAAAGAGATCCCAAACGAGTGGCATCTCTTCTATCCTATTAGTTCCCAGCAAGTTTAGGGAGTCGGTTCGACAGTCTCTTGGTCTTTTAGGTGAATCCGTAATTTACGAAGTCGTCGACCAAGCATGGACACTACCTGTATGTGCAACAGATCCGTCTCTACTACATCACCTGCCTGCGGAATCCTCCCCAGGGCGTGGTAAACATAACCACCTACGGTATCAACTTCGGTAGTGTCAAGACTGACTCCAAAGATTTCTTCCACATGCTCCGTAGTAACACCGGCATCAACGAGCACTTTTCCATCAGATTGATATATGACCTGAGAATCGCGGGATCTTGAGAATTCGTCTTCGATTTCTCCAACAATCTCTTCGAGAAGATCCTCCATCGTCACCAAACCCTCTGTACCCCCGTACTCATCAACGACTATCGCTATCTGAGTACGTCGTTCTTGCAACTCTTCAAGCAAGTCATCAACGCGTTTAGTTTCCGGGATTATAAACGCCGGGCGTAGAAGAACTCGTAATGAATCATCTGAGTTGTCAGATGCCAACGAGGCCAAAACGTCGCGAGCATGGATTATTCCCAGGATTTTATCGACGGTCTCTTCGTATACAGGCAACCGACTGTGTCCTCTGGCAACCATAGTCTCGGCCACCGCGGTTAAAGCCGAATCAGCTTCAACCGCGGCCATATCCAACCGGGGCACCATCACTTCTCGGACCGTTGTAGCATCGAGCCGGATTATAGACCGGAGCATTTCTCGATCACGGTCGTCCAGACTAATCAATTCTTCGTCGGTGATCGCCGGTTCTTCGTCTTCAATTACCAAGGGACCCGATCCGTTATCGCTTACATTTCCATTGGCACCCAAACCATTCGCATATAGGGAACCATTAGAAGGCTTTATACCAAACCACGGGCGGATCAGCGCAGGCCGGTTTTTAACAAGGCTAGAAGCGATACGGTCAATAAAAAATAGACCCGCCAATAGCCCTACGGCCATAGAGGATATAAGCCACCAATTATTGGTGATTGCTTCTTGAGCCAAAGAAACGCCGGAAAGGATTACAGCGAAGAAACAGCCCGCTTTCAGCCAGAAGAGAAGCGGTTCGGAGAATGCCGGGATGGTATCATCCTTGCCGTTTGTACTAGCAGAACCATCCAAGCGGATGAAGCTCAGGTATGAAAACACTAGCGCGAAACCGACAAATATTATTGTTTGCGGTAAATAATCTGTATCCAAACACCCCGTCCCCCCGGCCAACCCACGTCTAGGGAAATTTGCCTGTGGGAAGTGGCACCGGGAGGTCAGCTGGGACCACCTATCGTTGGATTATTTTAGCAGGTACGCCGACAGCTAGTCTAGCCGATGGAACGTCTTTTGTAACAACCGCGCCGGCCCCGGTGGTTGCGTTCGCGCCTATTGTTACCGGAGCGACCAACATAGTGTCGCAACCAACGAAAACGTCTTCTTCCACTACAGTCCGGTGTTTCTCTTTGCCGTCATAGTTACAAGTTACGGTACCAGCGCCAACATTCACGCGTGCCCCTATAGCCGCATCTCCGATATAACCGAAATGGCCCATAACGGCCCCAGCAGCAAAGCGGGTTTCTTTCACTTCAACATAGTTGCCAATATGCACGTTATTTTCCAAATAGGCCCCGTGTCTCAAGTGGCTAAATGGCCCTATATCGACTCCATCTTCCATGATCGCATTCTCTATTACTGAGGATGTGACCCTGCACTCGTTCCCAACTGTAGAGTCCATCAATGTTGAACCAGGACCTATCTCACAATTAGATCCGATAGAGGTGTTTCCGATTAGCATAGTGTTGGGTAACACGACAGTATCCTGGCCGATAGTTACGTCAGTATCTATCATCACAGATGCAGGGTCCGTTATCGTTACACCCTCAAGCATCCAATGCTCGCGGATTCTCTGCCGCTTTATATCTTCTAGGTTCGCCAGTTCCACACGGTTGTTGACACCGAGAACCTCAGCGGGTTCGCTAGAGGTCAATGCGGCAACACCGACACCTTGTTCCGCTGCGATTGCTGCCAAGCTCGTAAGATATCGTTCTGATTCGTTACCTGGTTCCACCCGGTTCAGGTTATTCCATAGCCAATCCGACTGGAAGCAATACGCACCGGAATTAACTTCCAATGACTCGTCAGACCTGTCCGAATCATCGATTGCTTCGACGATGCCTAAAACACTTTGTTGGGGGTTCTGGTCTCGTCTAATGCGTCCCAGTCCACTACTTCCGTGAATCATTCCAGAGAGAATCGACATCTGCCTGGCATCTTTGATATGAGCGCCAATCAGATTCTTGAGTGAATCTTCAGAGACCAGAGGCGAATCGCCGCCGATCACGAGGACATTTTGAGAGTTGCCACGCAATATGGAAGCTGCCGACTCCACTGCACCAGCCGTTCCGGTTTTGCCCGATTGAACCGCGTATTCTACCGAGTCACCCAGTAGTCCTTTCACCGCATTCTGATTACTTCGAGACACTACTACGACTATCCTGTGAACTCCTACGTTTCTGAACAACTCCACTGGATATTTCAACAATTCTTTACCGCAGAGCCGGTGCAACACTTTGGGAACTCGGGATTTCATTCTGACTCCCTCTCCCGCGGCCAATATTATTCCTACAAGTTCGTCCATGTCTCTACCCCTACCGTATCCCCATTCAATTGTTCGCCAACCTGATCATCACAAGCACTAGGATTATACCAGTGCGAATTTTGACTCCCTTCATTCTAGGGCGAACTAAACGAGAGTGATCAGGGCGCTTGGATAACTAGAGTTCCACATTGACAACACCCCTGAACACGGGCAGAATGGCCGTGCTTCGGCATCGCCTGCATTTGGAGGTCAACACATGGACAAATCACAGATACCGTTTCTTTCGGCAACCGATCTAGCCGCGCTCATCAAAACTCGGGAAGTTTCTCCCGTTGAGGCAACCGAGGCATATCTAGAAAGAATCCCGGAAATCGACGGGAAGTTGAATTCCTACATAACCGTTACCGGAGAACGGGCTCTGACCGACGCACGTAAGGCAGAGCAGGAGATAATCACAGGTAACTACAGAGGCCCGATGCACGGCATCCCAATAGCAATCAAAGACCAGGTCAATACCAAAGGCATACTTACCACCGGCGGTTCAGCTATCCTAAAGGACTTCGTTCCTAAAGAAGATGCCACCGTAGTAAACAAGTTGAACGACGCTGGAGCGGTACTGCTTGGCAAACTTAACATGAGCGAATTCGCTATGGGTGATGCCTTTGAACACCCCTACGGGCGCCCTCATAACCCGTGGGATCTCTCCCGAAACCCTGGCACGTCCAGCAGTGGTTCTGGAGCGGCAACGTCGGCTTTTCTC
Organism: Dehalococcoidia bacterium; assembly: GCA_022451925.1. GTDB lineage: Bacteria > Chloroflexota > Dehalococcoidia > Lucifugimonadales > UBA3495 > UBA9611. Next base: position 1,565 of record JAKUNL010000043.1, on the reverse strand, counting down.
TGCGCTACATCTTTGGGCGAAGACACTGGCGGGTCTATTCGAGGACCGGCTTCATTTTGTGGCCTCGTCGGCATTCGACCATCATGGGGGCGTGTCAGCCGCCACGGCGTTCTAGGAGCTTCCTGGTCTATGGACCAGGTAGGTCCGATCTCACGTACGGTCTCAGATTGTGCTATTACATTATCAGCCATCGCCGGGCATGACCCCAAAGATAGTCAGACATGGAACGTGCCAGTTCCCGATTACCTATCCACTCTGAACAAGGGTATTGAAGGTCTAAAAATAGGGGTCATATCCGAACGAATTGAATACGAAGGAGTCGACCCCCAAGTACGAGAGTTGATACTTAAAGCAATCTCTCAATTGGGTGAATTGGGTGCCGTCATATCAGAAGTCGAAATTCCACTGATAGCTCAATCCGCAGCCATCTCAACAGCAGTTACTTACGGAGACGTTTCTGGCGTCCACCGTGAAGGAATTGAAGAACGGTTGCACGAATATGATTACAACATCCAACTCAGGCTCTTAACTGGGGCGATATTACCTGCCCAAGCCCATCAGAAGGCCGTGCGTTTGAGACACCTGCTCCGACAACAGATACTGGACTCTCTAGAGAAAGTCGACATCCTCGTGATGCCAACATCGTCCATACCCGCCTCACCTATCCCTGAGAAAGCCGGAGTAGACAGCAAAGAGGCGTTCTTAGAGATGCTAGGTGGACGCCGAAGTTACACCGCTCCCTTCAATCTGGCCAGTACACCGGCTCTGTCGATCAACTGCGGTTTCACGGTAGAGGGACTTCCAGTGGGACTCCAAATTGCCGGAAAACCTTTCGATGAGTCAACCGTCTTCCAAGTAGCTGCAGCGTATGAAGCAGCAACTGACTGGAACACACGCCGCCCACCGCTGTGAGGTCTCTCGAGTTATGCCTCCAGGCGGTACCTGCCCCAAGAAAGCAAACATGTTTGGGCCTTATCAATTGTCAGCAGATAAGTGGTCTGTTAGGTCCAATATAAGACCATCACTTCTTCGATAAATTTGGCATATCCGAAACCGCATACGGGTGTGCAATTAATTACTCTGCCATTTAGAAAGAGTCATATGTCAGATATCAACCAAAAGTTCGAAAATCGAATCGATGTCGGCTTATCTCCTCCTTTGTGGAATTAAATTTTCCCGTATCAGATCAGCCAACTTGACCCAGGAGACATACTATGCCGCAAGCAAACATCCCAAGCGAAGATGAAGTCCTCAGTTATTTCGACAAGTTCTCAAATTGGGGCAAATGGGGCGCTGACGACGAGTTGGGAGCACCAAACTACATCACACCGTCTAAGGTGAAACAGGCGATAGCCACTGTGCAAGAAGGAGTCAGAGTCTCTATGTCTCGCACGGTTACCTTTGAGCCGAGCGTCGACGCACCAACCAATGTGCCGGTCCACTTTATGGTGGAGAGCGGAGAAGGCTGGGCCACCGGAGACAAAGTAAGCCCAAGAACCTATCCCGCCGCAACAGATTATTTCGGCATGATTTTCCACGGAGTAACGGTGACCCACGTTGACGCA
>JAKUNL010000042.1 GCA_022451925.1 Dehalococcoidia bacterium | reverse complement strand
TTCTTTTGAACCATTAACCCACCGCACTCTGGGCAAGGCGTGTTAAGGGGTCGCTGGTTCAGGATCAGGTCGCAGGCCGGGTAATTCGAACAGCCAAAGAAAGGCCGGCCTCGCCCCCTGGCCCGACGTTCGACAATCTCACCACCGCAACCTTGGTTGGGACAAGATACCCCGACCGTCTTCAAAATTGGTTTGGTGTTGCGACAATCAGGGAAACCGGTGCAAGCCATAAACCGTCCAAACCGACCTGTCTTGATAACCAGGGGATTTCCACATAGGGCCGTGTGTTCACATTTATCGGTTCCGCCGCAATCACAGACTTCGTCTGTCTCTTCATCCATGCGAATCTTGGGCATCAACTCATCGGCGTTAACCAAAGCTTTTTGGAACGGACCATAGAACTCGCCCAACATGGGCACCCATTCACGTTCTCCGCGGGATACGTCATCCAATTCCTCTTCCATCTTGGCAGTGAAGTCTGGATCCATGATGTTAGTGAAGTACTCAGTAAGTAAGTCAGTGACCGTAATGCCCAATTTGGTAGGAGTGAGACGATTCCGCTCTCTCTCCACATACATTCGGTCCACCAGTGTGCCGATTGTCGGAGCATAGGTGCTGGGCCGCCCTATTCCCTTTTCCTCCATCACTTTGATGAGCGTGGCCTCTGTGAATCGTGGCGGAGGCTCGGTAAAGTGCTGGTTGGCTTGGATTTCGGAGCAATCCAACTCATCGCCAACAGCCAATGCAGGCAACGTGTTCTTGTCATCTGAATCTTTGGCGTCATCCAAACCCTCCAGGTAAACGGTCCGGAAGCCGGCGAATCTCAGGACCGAACCCGAAGCTCGGAAGTTATAGACATTGCCGCTGTTCTTGCAGTTTGCGTCAATGTTCAAAGTTGTAGCTTCCGATCTAGCGTCTTCCATCTGGCTAGCCAGCATTCGAGACCAAATCAGGGTATATAGACTCATCTGGTCGGGTGACAGGTAATCCTTCAACGACGCCGGGTCTCGCCTGATGGACGTAGGTCGAACCGCCTCGTGGGCTTCCTGAGCGCCCTTCGAGGTTCTTGTGTAGACCCTGCCATTGGTAGGCAGATAATCTTTCCCATAACGATCTTGAATGTACTCGCGTACCTCAAGCAATGCCGTATCAGCCACCTGGGTAGAATCAGTACGCATATAAGTAATCAGTCCGACAGGGCCATCGTTACCCACACTAAGTCCCTCATACAACTGCTGGGCCACTGCCATAGTCCGCTGGGCTGTGTAGCGAAGTTTACGTCCAGCCTCCTGCTGCATAGTACTGGTAGTGAATGGAGCCGACGGCCTTTGCCGTACGTCTCGTTTCCTGACCTCTGCGACTTTATAGTCAGCGTTGACCAACTCTGACTCGTAAGCCCGAGCATTCTCTTCCTTTGGGATAGTTATACGATTTCTATCACCTTTCAATGAATGCAAGACGGCTGAGAATTGACTCTTATCAGTAGCTTCTGCGTCCGCCTTACGCAGCAGGTTATCTATGGTCCAAGACTCCACCGGGATAAAGGCTGCAATTTCTCGTTCCCGGTCAACAATCATCCTTAAAGCGACAGACTGAACCCGACCGGCAGACGTCCCTCTCTGTACACGACGCCACAGCAACGGGCTGATTTGGTAACCAACTAGGCGGTCAAGGATTCGTCTTGCTTGTTGGGCGTTAACAAGTTGCATGTCTATTTCCCGGGGATTCCGGAACGCTTCTTCAACTGCCTCTTTAGTGATCTCGTGGAACACAACTCGCTTCGGGGGAGTGGTCAGACCTTTCCATTCGGCCGCGTTCTGAAGATGCCAGGAGATGGCTTCACCTTCTCGGTCTGGATCAGTAGCCAGGTAGACCTCGTTGGCTTCATTACCGGCCTTTTTAATCTGGGTCAGGAGGGAACGCTTATCTTTCATGATGACGTAGGAAGGCTCGAAATCCAAATCAATATCTACGCCTATCTTGCTCTTCGGCAGATCTCGAACATGTCCTTGAGACGCCGTCACAACATATTTGCTTCCGAGTATTTGCCCAACTGTTCTGGCTTTAGCTGGTGATTCAACAATCACCAAGCTTTTACCAGCGGAACTGGGTAGTTTAACGGCAGCAGATTTACCCTTGGCCTTGGTGGACTTTCGCTTTGCCGTGGTTTTTTTGGCCCCAGTCTTATCCGCGACTTTGTTCGCCGTCTTTTTAGAGGCGGTACTAGCCGTCCTTTTAGTAGTCATATACCGACGTCGCTTCTATGATTCTGATGTAGTGCATGCATCCGATCTATTATATTTTCCTTTTTACTCTAACATTTATGAGTCTACTGATTATTATGAAGACTGGAAGCCTAAATACCACTGGTCTTCATACTAAGTCCGTCGGATCTTCGGATAACTCTATCAATATTATCTGCTCGCCACATTCGTAATTCCCGTCCTCGACGAACGAAAATGGCTCGGACATTTCCAATCGCCGTCTGCATCTTGCTCTATTATTCGCTGGAGGCTTAAGTTCTCCAAGGCCTTTTCTCTTAATCTATTTTAAGAGAAATTTGCCAGGCATCATATCATCCATAATCGCGATTCTAGCACACCAGAAATTCTACGAACAACGGCATAACTAGCCTGTAAAATCTCACAACCCAAACCTCAATAAAATACTACATCACCATTTATGACATTAATAACTGACACGTTCATGTAATCCATCTTTTAACTAATGGCTGGCAACCAGTCTAATACCCACAGGTAAGTGTGAATCCCCATAAAAAACCACGCGATAAAAAGGTGGATTTTCATTGACAATGGATTTAGGCGAGTGATATATTCGTCGAGCTGTTTGACGCGTATAAGCACGTTCAAAATAGGTTGTCACCATACCAGCGACCTTTAGGCCTTAATGTTCAGGATAGGGCCTCAAAAAAGCAAGGGCGTTGGATTACCTCCAGAGGATTTTTCCGACAATCGTCATGACATCTACGGCAAAATCGTCACGCCCACGCCACAACCCTACCTCATATCTTCCATCCGTATCATCCCAATCAATATGTCATTCAGCCATATTGATCAAACCAATCAACTCAGATTGGCCTACTAAGACAGCCATGAGGAAACACTAATATGCAGATGCGCGACTTCGTAGTCAGGTTCGCAGGCGAAGGCGGCCAAGGAGTCGTAACCTCCGCGGAAGGCCTCGCCCAATCGTCTACTCAAGTTGGCTACCACGCTCTTACGTTCGCTACCTTCCCTTCCCAAATTCTGGGAGGTCCAACTTGGACCCAAGCCCGAATTTCCGTGGATCCCGTGCTATCGGCAGGAGATGACGTCAACGTCCTAGTTGCATTCAACCGAGAAGCATACGATGCTCATCAACAAGATGTCCTCAAAGACGGCGTGGTCATTTTCAATTCGACCGAGTTTGAAATTGAAGGAGACGACCGAAGTTTCGGCCTGCCGTTTGAGGAGCTGGCTAAGTCCACCGGGAACAACAGAGCAGCCAACATGGTCATCATGGGCTCCCTGGCCCACTTGATCAACATGCCACAAGAGCACTTGATCAGCTTCGTCCAAGAACGCTTCAATCGAGGGCGCACCGAGGACGCTGAGATTATCAAGTCCAACATAGAGGCTCTCAGCTTGGGTCGCAGCCATATTGCTGAAAGCGGATTCTCCTTGGGGGAGTTAGCACCTCCGGAAAAACCGAAAGAACAGCAGGTCATGATAAAAGGCAACGAGGCCGTGTCTGTAGGCGCAATGGCAGCAGGTCTCGATTTCTACGCAGGGTATCCTATCTCTCCAGCCACTCCCATTCTCCTCTACATGGAGCGGAACCTGGTCGGGAAAGACCGTTTGGCCTACCAGGTAAGCTCTGAGATAGAAGCCATAACTGCCATCATAGGAGCTGGGTACGCAGGGAAACGAGCTATGACCGCCACGTCGGGTCCAGGCGTATCCCTGATGAGCGAAGGGCTAGGACTAGCATGGATCGCTGAAATACCCTTGGTCGTGGTAAACGTTCAGCGGGGCGGACCAGCTACCGGGCTACCTACCAAGACCGAACAATCAGACCTGTTTGGCTGTATGTTCCCAGCTCACGGAGATGTCAAAATACCAATAATTGCTGCGGGGACTGTGGAAGAATGTTTCTACGGGGCTGTTAAAGCAATTGAGTGGGCTGAAAAATACCAGGGCCCAGTAATCCTGTTATCAGAGATGGCGCTGGCAGAACGGGTTCAGAACATAACGAAACCAGACCTCTCAAAAATACAAGAAGCCAAGAGGGTGGAATATACCGGATCGAACGGATACCTCCGTTATGCCGGGGATGAACTATCTCCGATGCCCATACCGGGTAATCCTGGAGCATACGTTGCCAACGGTAGCGAGCACGACCACATGGGCGACACCACTCACCTCGGCGAACACCATGTCCATATGACGGAACGGAGATTCAGAAAAGTCAAACTACTGGAATCAGATGACTATGAAAGTGACCAGACTGACAATTCCATTGCAATCCTGCCATGGGGTGGTAGCAAAGGCCCAGCCCAAGAAGCCTACAACGACCTCAAAAAGGCCGGCCTACCGGTGAGCTGGTACTACACCATGTTCTTAAACCCACTCCCGCCAAAGATGCTTGAAGAACTGAAAAAGAAAGACCTAGTAATTGTCCCTGAATTGAATTACCAAGGTCAATTCTCGAATATTCTACGGTCAATGGGTGTGAAAGCTGAGTCCATTACCCAGTACACGGGCCTGCCATTCAAGGCACGTACTCTAGTTGCAAAAATCACAGAAATGACGAACGCTAACCTCAAGGAGGCAACCAGGGCATGAGCAAGAAGAACCCTGAATACGATTTCAAATGGTGTCCCGGTTGTGGAGATTTTGGGGTAAGAAGAGCTATTGAATTCGCAATGATTGGTCGCCTAGAAGAGACCGGCCAGCCAATGGCTAACAACGTCGTAGTTGCCGGGATCGGTTGCTCGGGAAACCTTGTTCACCTCCTAGAAGGCGAACAACCATACGGTATCCACGGTATTCACGGTAGATCCCTTCCAATAGCACTGGGAGTCAAGATGGCCAAGCCCACCCTCAACGTAGTCGTTGTGGCTGGAGACGGTGATTTTCTCAGCATCGGAGGAGAGCACATTGGTCCGCAAGCAGCCAGGAATTTGAATATCTGCGCCGTAATCATGGACAACGGTGTTTACGGGTTAACAAAGGGTCAGAGTTCTCCCACCACATTGCAAGGAAAGATCACAAGCAGCACTCCATTTGGCAAACTTGAAACAAAGACCAACCCTCTAGAATTGTACTTAACACTAGGAGTTAGTTTCATTGCATCCGGCTTCTCCGGCCAGCCACGACCTCTATCCAAACTAATTCAGCAGGGAATGGATCACCCCGGATTCTCCATCGTCCACGTACAATCCCCCTGTACCACCTATAACGATACTTTCATAGAGTTAAAGGGCGATTTAGCCAATGGTATCCAACCAGCTCTATGGGATATCCCCGAGGAACACGACCCATCAGACCGTACGGCCGCACACGACCTGCTCCAACAGGGAGGAGTACCCGTCGGCGTTCTGTACAACGACAGTTCGAGGGTGTCGCTGGACGAAGCCGTAGTCGGCACGTGGGACAAAGCCCAACCTAAGACCGTCGAACAATTATTAGGTGCGTTCGAATTTTAAGAAACCATTACCGATAGGTGCAAAGAAACGCCTCGCGGGTACGCGAGGCGTTTCTTTGCACCTAGGATCAATTTAAACTCATCGCCAAAGCATTCCATCTAACTTTCTTACAAAAGCTCAATTCCCGCAAATAGCTAAACTCTAGGCAATATAGTTGGTTCCTTCTATCCAACGTCAAACTCGAAATAAACATGAAAAGAGCTTTCCGTTTACAATGATAGATAGAGGTGTGCATTCGACGACCAACTATGACCGGTCAAGTATCTTACACAAGTATTCTTACCGAACTCAAACACCATAAAAGTTCGGTACTACAAATTCAAATTAGTAAATGTTGCCCCCCGATCAATGTTCTTAGTTCCTCCGATATCTACGATTGGCGCGTTGAATTAGTTGCCTGACAGTAACACACCTTCTGTATTGAAATAGTAAAGGGTAGACAGATTTCACGGGAAGAACAAGCAACTGCCTAAACCCCCATTAAGAACTTTGACCAATATCCAGAAAATAAAAAGCCCCTGGGATATTCCAGGGGCTTTTTATTTTCTGGTATATACGACTTCGTAATAGAACTATGTCGGATTTTGCGCGGAATTCAGCTCATCTTCCAGATCTACGTATTTAGAAGGACATTTAACCAGTATACTATCTGCATGAAATACCTGATTCACTCCGTAACTTCCCTCGAGAATCAACTCAGAATGGGGATTGAAAAACAAATCAGGCAACACTCCAGTATAACTAGCCTTCAACGTCTCAATGGGGATACTCGCCTCGTTATCTGTAATCTGAAATTGTGAATCGATTGAATTGCCTTCACGACCGAAGGTACCCTCGATTAACTTTCCTGACACTCGCAATAAACGTCCGTCTTGGACCTCAGTGTTCTCGTTAAATTCGCTAACGGTCAGGAAATAAAGCGCGTTTCCAGGAAACGCGGCGTAGATCATATATCCCAACGCCAAGACAATGACCGCACTTACAATGATAAATCTGGTGCGATTGGAGCGGGCAGGCGGTTCATCTCCAAAAGCGTCCAATGGGTCGATTCCTCTGTCGTTCAAGACCGGATTCCCTTTCCACATCCACGGTAAAAATACGAAAGCTAACGACCTCCATAGGAGCGCTAACCAGTCTCATCTTACCATGGTCATAAACACACTGCCAGAGAGAAAAACCCCATTTGAAGCAGGCTCATAACAGTTAATATATCTTGCTATTCAACGACCTGTTAAGTAGAATTTTTAGATAGTCTAAATGACAGGACATTCCGGCTCATCAATCCCCGCCAACTGGTCCGAAACGGTGTTGATATCACATCCTTCAGTTCACTCCTATCCCTGCACACACAGAACCTGCCCGAAGTCAACACAAAGACGATTTGAGTCCAAACACTTATCCAAAGCGAATTATCATGCGATGCCCAGCGTTCAGCCTTTTATCCATGTGCTTATTTAAGGCCAAGCGATGACCACGCAACCTACAGAAGCTATTTTGACACGTGGGTTGGCGAAAAGTTTCGACGAATGGCCAGTTCTTTGGAATCTGGACTTATCAGTGCCTTGGGGGCAGTCATTGGTCCTTTTCGGTGCAAATGGTACCGGCAAGACCACTCTCCTGAGGATATTAGCTACCCACGTTTGGGCTGACCATGGCACTGTGGCTGTGGCCGGTCACAATTTACGCACCAACCCGGAATACGCCAGAAGGAAAATAGGTGTCGTCGGACACCGGAGTTTACTGTACGACGATCTGACGTGCCGTGAGAATCTCGTCTATTACAGTCGTCTGTTCGGGCTGAAAAACCATAAGTCAAGAGTTGAAGAAGTGTTGGAAACGGTTAAATTGAGAGACCGTGCAGATTTCCGCGTCCGGACGTTCTCAAATGGGATGCAAAAGAGGGCGTCAATCGCCCGCGCAATCTTACACCGACCAGATGTTCTTCTTCTAGATGAGCCCGAGACCGGACTAGACAGGGAGTCGGTCTCGATACTGGGGGAGCTATTATCCGAATGGACGGATTCCGGGCGTTCAGTAGTCATGACCACCCACGACCTTGACCTAGGAATGAACTGGGGAACTCGAGTGGGGGTCTTACGTGGAGGGAAAATCAATTTCCCAGACGAAAAATTAACTGCATGCGGAAGTAAATCCCATGACAATCAAATTCGACAAGCCGTGACCGATAGCCTGGAGGCCACTGGATGAGTGGTCTACTTGGGCCCATACTAATCATTGTCTGGAAAGACCTGTTATTGGAATTGCGATCCAAAGACTTAGTCGTATCCATAGTGGTCTTTGGTCTAGTGGTAGTGGTGGTGTTCAACTTTGCCTTGAATAACACGCCTGGTAGGTCTGCAGAACTTGCTCCGGGCATCCTATGGTCCGCATTCGCATTTTCAGCAGTTTTGGGTATGAACCGTGCCTTCGTACGCGATCAAGAGCAGGGCGGATTAGAAGGGCTACTAATCTCACCTATAAGCAGAGACGCCATATTCCTTGGTAAAGCACTAACAAGCTTGATTTTCATGCTGCTGGTGGAAGCGGCACTTCTACCAGTATATGCAGTGATGTTGGATTTCTCTGTACTGTCCTGGTCCCTGATGCTCACAATTTTCTTGGGAACTCTAGGGTTTGCAGTTGTCGGGACACTGTTCTCTGCAATAGCTGTGCAGACGCGGTCCCGGGAGATCATGCTTCCTGTGTTGTTCTTCCCAGTTCTTCTACCGGTGATCATCGCGGCGGTAGAAGCATCCACCAGAGCTGTAGGTGGCGTAACGTTCATCGGCCTGGGTCGCTGGCTGCCTCTCATCGTCGTATTTGACGCATTATTTTTGGTAATATGTCCCTGGGTTTTTTCTTTTGTCGTTGAAGAATGATCCGATTATTTGATTTTATATCGTATAGCAAAAGAGTGATTCTGGTTGGCTAGTACCCACAGCGTGGAACATTCCCGTGGCATACAATTCCTCAACCTCAAAATCGCATTGGCCCTAATTACAGGTGTTCTAATGCTGATGAATATCTATTTCATATTTATGATAGCGCCCACTGACGCAGTACTTGGGCACGTACAACGGGTTTTCTATTTCCACGTACCAATAGCAATCATGTCATTCCTAGCGTTCTTCCTGGTTTTTATCGCCAGTTTGATGTATCTGTTCAAGCGTTCCACCAGATGGGACTCATTCGCCCACGCATCCGCCGAGGTAGGGGTCATATTTGTAACTCTGGCGTTGATTACAGGCATCATATGGGCAAGACCCGTCTGGAACACATGGTGGACCTGGGAACCACGACTAACGACCACACTGATTCTATGGTTGATCTATGTGGCCTACCTAATGGTCCGCTCCTACGCTCCAACCCAATCGAAGGGAGCAATCTACGCTGCAGTTGTTGGCATCATAGGGTTCGTAGACGTACCGATCGTCTACTACTCAGTAGTTTGGTGGCGGTCCATACATCCGTCACCGGTGGTAGGACCATTCGCCCAGTCTGATGCGTTAGACGGTACGATGGCCTTGATACTTCTCTATTCGCTCGTCACGTTCGTATTCTTTTTCGCCTACATAGTGATGGAGCGCATGGAACTGAAAACATCCGAAGAATCACTAGGGCGCATTCGTTTTGCTTTGCGCAAAAGGGGCCAATAGGCATTGGGATCCTTTCGAGTTCCTGTAGTTAATTTTCCAATAGGCCGATGCCTTAAGGAGTTTGCTTGTTAGACTTCATTTTACTCAGTTCGCATATACCATCATCGAACCTGCCTTATCTGTTCGCTGCCTTTGCGGTCAGTTGGGTGGTCTTATTCGGCTATCTGTTCTACGTAAACCGCCGGCAACACGAGGTTAGAAAGGAAATCGCACGTCTCCAAAACCTACTGGATCGATCTACAGAGAATTAATTACCTCCCTTGAACTCTATTAAATGCTTTAAACGCCTCCCCATCATAATAGTTTTGATTTCCGTGCTCTCCCTAGTAGTTGCCTGCGGAGGAGACTCTGGTTCCAGGAACCCTGTTTACGGTGGCTCTTCGATTCATCAAGAGGAGCGAAAAGGTCAAACGGTAATGGTCTTCGCCATATCCATAGTCGATGGCAATGGGAACCCTTACACCGGCGGTATTCTTATCGGGGGTGCCGCATTCACTCCAATATCCTCCTTCCCTATTGCTGTTGCGAGTGTCGGTGGCCGAGCTGAGGTTGTTGTTGAAATAACTGAGCCGGGAGAATACCGGTTAGGCATCGACGGGCTCACAGACACGCATGGATTCACTCACTTGCCACTCCCAGACGATGAAAACACCAACGGAAAAGTCTTATTATCCCAGGACTACCGGCCTTAGTATAAAAAATCCTAATCATCTCCGAGTATACGTGGCCGCTCGCCGCTAATTGACTTCACTGGAATAACAACATTTCTCAGGTATTCGGAGCGTAATCTACGCTTGATCATTCGCCTGACTAACATGCAAATCCATTTAAAAATTGCCTAACAATCGCCTGGTTTGCCTAAACCACTAATTCAGTGCTCAAAGCAATATAAAACAAGATTCAATACCTACATTGCTTCTCCCCATACCGTCTGTCTCAATCTCATAGATTATTTAGATTGATGGTTTTGATATCTTTCTCTTAGAATCTTCTTGTCAAATTTTCCCACACTGGTCTTGGGTATCTCGTCAATGAACACCACGTCATCAGGCATCCACCAAGACGCGAATTGATCTCTTATGAAGTCCAACACCTCTGTTTTAGTCAATTTGCCCTGAAAATCACTATTGGGCACCACACACGCGAGCGGTCGCTCCACCCAGCGTTCATGGGGTATGGCGATAACAGCGGCTTCCAGGACGGCGGGGTGTGCAATGATAGCTGTCTCCAAATCTACCGAAGAAATCCATTCTCCTCCGCTTTTAACCATGTCTTTGACTCGGTCGCCAATCTGTATATATCCGTTGGCATCCACTGAAGCAATATCCCCACTGTGGTACCAGCCGTCTATGAACGTTTCCGAGCTGCGGACATCGTCGTAATAACTATCCGCTACCCAGGGACCCCGGAACAGTAATTCGCCGCGCTGTTCGCCGTCCCAAGCAATGTCATTTCCTTGATCATCTATCAAGCGCATCTCTAGTCCAGACACCAGTGGACCCTGCGACCCAGACAGCTGCAGTTTTTCGCCTTCAGTCAGATCATCTAACTGGCTAATCCTGCGGTTGTATGAAATCAGCGGGGACGACTCAGTCATACCGTAAGCCTGCACCACGTTCACGTCCAACTGATCCTTGTAGGTCTGAATTAAACTAATCGGCACTGCGGACCCACCGCTAGCGATTTCACGCAAGCTGGAGAAATCGTAGGATCTGCCACTACGGGTGATATGATCCAACACTCCCACCCAGATAGTGGGTACACCTAAACTAAGGGTAACTTTCTCAGATTCAATTAGATGGCAGATGGATTCAGGGTCGGGTCTCACGCCGGTAAGAACCTGAGTTGCGCCCACCAAGGCGGACGTGAATGGGACGCCCCAACAATTCGCGTGAAACATAGGTACTATAGGAAGGACAACATCACGCTCCCTGATCCCCATAGTGTCAGTCTGAGCCTCGGTCATTGAATGTAGAACGATCCCGCGATGCGAATAAACAACCCCTTTAGGTCTCCCAGTAGTAGCTGAGGTATAACACAATCCTGCCGGAGCATTCTCATCTAAATAAAGGGGGGAATATTTATCTGAGGCCTCCGATAGGAGGTCTTCATAGTTGTGGGCCGATGGGAGGGTAGTGGTGAAATTACGGTCATCAGTCATCACTATATAGTGCTCCACAGACTTCAAGCACGATGCTAGCGGTTCTAATATGGGCACAAGGTCTGGGTCAACGAGAATTACCTTGTCTGAAGCGTGGTTGATTATGTAGACCAGATCATCGACAAACAGACGTATATTAATCGTGTGTAGCACTGCCCCCATTGTAGGAACGGCGAAATATGCTTCAAGATGCCGATAATGGTTCCAGGCAAAAGTACCCACCCGGTCGCCTTGGTCTACACCAAGCTCTGCAAGTGCGTTGGACAGCCTGGTTGATCGGGTCATCAGGTCTGCGTATGTCTGACGATGGGTGCCATGTTCTTCACGCGTCACAATCTCTTTATGAGCGGAGAATACACTACTCCTTTCCAAAAATCGGTGGACCAGCAAAGGGTATTCCATCATGGCTATTTCTACCTCAGGAGAATTAGGGTGAATTCTTTTTAGTTGTCATTCTTATAGTCTACGGTGCTTTGATGCTGATACCGCCGTCAACAGCCCAAGTCTGGCCGGTGATATACGAGGCAGCAGGCGAAGCTAGGAACACGCACAGGTAACCCGGTTCTTTAAGATTGCCCATTCGTGGTATCGGAATCCGTCCTTTTGCACTTTTTTGTCTCTCAGCGTAGTCTTCCGAAGACATCTGCTCCGGGTCGGGAAAGGAACCTGGGGCCACAGCGTTCACCCGCACGCCAAACGGCGCCCATTCTTGGGCCACAGTCTCAGTAAAGCGCATGACGCCAGCCTTAGATGCATCATAGGCCGAGTACCCTGGACGACCGCGGAACGATGCCCAGCCTGATATATTTATGACCGAACCTTGTCCTTGCTCCAACAGGTGCGGGCCAACTGCGCGGCATGCCTGAAAAGCCTCAGTAAGGTTGATATTCACCACCGAATGCCAATCATCTTCGGTCATACCTTCCTCATCAGATCCGGGTAGTTTGGCAACCGGCTTTCGAATAGAATCACCTACACAGGTGACCAATGTGTCGATGTTACCAAACTCAGCCAGCACTTCAGCCGTGATTTTGTCCATGCCTGCCGAAGTAGTCGCATCTCCAGTTACTGGCAAGGCAACGCCGTCTATGTCTCGAATCTCTCTCGCAACGTTGTTAACGGTAGCCTCGGTCAAGCTAGCTATAGCAACTTTTGCACCAGCTTCGGCAAATGCCAATGCAATACCTTTACCGATACCTCTACCAGCTCCAACAACCAATACCTTCTGACCCGAAACGTCAAATTCAGGCAAGCTCATAATTTACTCCATATTCTCTGAGTCGAAACGATTCAATCGCCATCCGATTGGATCGGTGCATGGATGGTAGATTGACTTGATAGACGGGTCAATAGAGTATCACTCAGGCCCACCTATCAAGTTTTTGGACGCTTACCTCAGTTTTGACTGTGCCTGTATACAACGTTATCATTTCGTGGTGTCTCGCCTAACTAGCTAACCAAAAGGGACATCTTTCAACTAAGCATTGGTTCGAAACAACCTGCAGAGTAGGAGCCCACCTAATGAAGGCAGTTTATATCACGGAGCACGGCGGCATTGAAAAGCTGATCTACGGAGACCTACCCGAGCCTGAGGTAGCCCCTGGCGAAATCCTAATTAGGGTCCGCGCCAGTGCACTCAACCACCTTGACCTGAACCTCCGAGACGGCAAGTCATACAATGGGTCATTGCCAAGAACTCTTGGGTGCGACATATCTGGTGAGATTGCAGCCATCAGCTCAGATGCCAACACTTCACTCCAGGTCGGAGACCGCGTGATCTTAAACAACCGGGTCACCTGTGGAACTTGTGACAACTGCATGATCGGTCTCGACCAATCATGTTCCAGTGGCAAGCGTATTGGAGTTGACCTCGACGGAGGCCATGCCGAGTATGTTACCGCACCGGCGCAAAACGCCCACGTGATTCCCGACGAAATGGACTTCAACGAAGCCGCCACTCTTCCAATCGCGGCCCACACCGTCTGGCACTGCCTAATTACTCAGGCACAGATGAAACCATGGGACACTATCTTGGTACAAGCAGCCGGTTCAGGTGTCGGAAGCATGGCCATCCAAATGGCCAAAATGATGGGCGCCCGTGTGATCACCACCGCCGGCAGTCAATGGAAGCTGGACAAAGCCAAAGATTGGGGAGCGGATGAGGTGATTAACTATCGCGACACCCCGAATTTCAGCCAAAAGGTTAAGGAGTTAACAAATGGCGAGGGTGTTGATTTGGTTTTTGACTGCGTAGGCGCGGAAATCTGGAATGAGAATTTATTATCCATGGCCCCTCGAGGCCGTCTGGTCATCACAGGTGTTACTTCAGGCACTCAGGTAAATATGGACCTTTCTTTACTACACGGCCGCCCATTGAATCTAATGGGCAGTGGTGGCAGGAGCAACCGTACTTTCGCTGATTTCATGAAAGTAGTACACCATGGATCCCTCCACGGGATTATCGCCAACGTTTTCCCGCTTGACAATGTGGCAGGCGCACATAAAGCGATGGAAGAACGTGATTTTTACGGTAAATTAGTAATTGCAAATTAAGTCGGATCACCCAAGATACCTTCCTTACAGTAGTTATCGATTTAAGACTTCTAAAGATGTATACCAACATGGTAGTCCGACTAGG
>JAKUNL010000041.1 GCA_022451925.1 Dehalococcoidia bacterium | reverse complement strand
CTGAAATACGAAAACAGACGACAGCTCTCATATTGATGCCGTATCAAACAACCCCAGAAGTAAGTCGACGGTACGAAGTCTTGGTAGAAATACTTAATCAATTTGGAATCAAGAATAGGTTGTTAACTGGAATCTCCGGTGGGGTGTTGGCCCAATCCCTTTCTATGATCGTATTAGGAGACCATCTTAGCTATTACATGGGACTGCTCAGCGAAATTAACCCATCTGAGACACCCGCTATAGATGCTTCCAAACAACGTCTATCTTCTATTGATTGATCTGTTCGTTGATGCTTGTGGCCACTTTTTATTTTCTTAGTTGATCTTACTCGTGCCTAGGCTTGTTGACATCACGTACTGTGTCGGGCAAAATCCTCGTTAACTACCCCTATAGCCCCTATAGGATGTAAAGGAGTAACACGAATGTTAAAAGTCGGTCACGTCGTGGTTCGTCCCGGAAGAAAGGCTGGGATGGATAGCGTGGAAATACCTATTCCTGAGGAATTGGAAACCGTTCCTGGTATCCCGATGGTTAGCAAGGACATTGATTTCTACAGCAGAGAATATCCTCTGCTCCGGCAACAGGTCGAGCACGGCGCGGACACAGAATGGGCTCCAAGCGTCGGTACACCAGCCATGCAGAAATACCATCACGAACATCAAGCGGTGATGGAAGAGTTCTATCCCTTGATGAATCGGACCGGAGACCTGGAACCCACTGCTGCTCCAACTGGAGAGGATGTCACGCAACTGATTCGTGATAAATCTGTGGAAATGGGTTTCTTGGACATCGGTTTTACTAACCATGATCTGCGGTTTGTCTACCAAGATCGAAAAGACCATGTGAAGTATCCCAACGCTATCTGCATCGCATTGGAACAGGACTTCGCAGAGACTCAAACTGCGCCTAGTATGGCTGCAGAGCATGGCCATTACGGCACTTACGAGATTCAAGCGCCTATGGGACTGAGGATGGTAGATTACATCCTTTCCCTGGGTTACCATGCCCAGTTGCACGGTCCAAGTAACCATAGCGCAGCGACTATCCCGATGTTTGTTGCTGCTGGTTTGGGACAGCTTGGTGCTAATGGTCAGCTTCTGACACCTCATGCTGGCGCCAGGTGCCGACTCCAGATAATCACCACAGACGCTCCTGTGACATTCGATAAACCTGAGGACTACGGTTTTCACGCCTTTTGCCAGGTCTGCCAAGTATGCGTAAACCGCTGCCCTGGCCGGGCTCTAATGCGTGAGAAGATCTGGTGGCGAGGTGTGGAAAAGAATAAGCTTATCTACAAACGCTGTCGACCAGTCATGTCACGTTATGAGGGTTGCGCAATTTGCATGAAAGTCTGTCCCATTAACAAGTATGGTGCTAAGGCTGTCATGGAACACTACATCGAAACTGGCCAGGTTCTCGGCAAGGGCACTCACGACCTCGAAGGATTCACCTTGCACGAAGAAAGTACTGGAAAATACACTACCGGTTATTTTGGCCCTGGTGAATTGCCTACATTCGACGCTAGCTTCTTTAAGATTCCCAATGGAACTAGGGAAAATGCGGCGATGGAGGAGTTCATCGAGTACATCGATAAGAATAATGACGGTCTGGACAAGGAAAAAGACAACGAAGCGTTGTTTAATTTCCGAGATCGAATGCGTCAGATTCGCCTCGGCGAAGTTAGCGATAGTACTATGTTCTAGGCTCTGTAGGCTTGGATACACGGAATCGATAAGGGGAGCAAGATTCGTTTCTTGCTCCCCTTTTATATTCGATTAGCCACAGCACTCAGCCTTGGATTTGATTCTAGACACTTGTGAGGGTCGGAATTCTATCGTTGGCCTGCGGCGAAGCAACGGCAAATCAGAAAGGTAGGAGTTAGAAATGGCCATCGAGTGGAGTGCAGAAGGAGACCTGTTTGAGGGGTGCAGTTGTAATCTACTCTGTCCCTGCCATGTTTCTTTCCGTCAGCCAGCTACCAACGAATTCTGCGATACCATATGGGCTGTTTCGTTTGACAATGGGACTTACGGGGATGTGGATCTAGCCGGCCTGAAAGTGGCTATCTTCTTCCACTGTCCTAGCGCTTTGATGGCGGATGGGAATTGGACGACTGTGTTGTTTGTGGATGAACAGACCTCCCCAGAACAGGAAAAAGCGTTAATAATGATCCTTTCGGGAAAGGCCGGAGGCCCTTGGGAGATCATATCCCAGTTCTACCGTGGTGGGGAATTTGAGTCCGTAACCAAGATGCCGCTGAAAATGACCGTTGACGGAAGAACCCGAACCATAAGTGCAACAGACCGACTTTTTTTAGAGATGCAGACTGTTCGCGGAGCAGATAAAGAGGGAGTGGTTACGATCAACAACTTGCGCAATGTGATCCATGGCGATGAACATGTAATGGGACTTTCAAACTTTAATGTTAATTATGAGGCCATGTCTTGGGAGTACCAATCCAAGCATGGTCTTTACAGCAAATTTAGTTGGTCGGGTACTTGAACGGTTACGAATATTCAAAGGGAAATAGCCTGCCAATAACGCCTACCCTGCTCCCTGATTATCCTGCCAAAGCCTGGCCTGGCCAAGTGCACTGCAGCTACAGGGATACCCTCTTGCTCCAGTCGGTCCATTAAATCTCTGCGTGTGATTCGTGTCTGAACAGGGTCGATATCAGCCCGGGATACCCAATCAGTATTCTCGATCTGTGCTGTGTTATGCAGAACGTCACCTAATACCAAACCGTTTTCACCTTGTGATGAAATCATTAGACTCATGTGACCTGGCGTATGTCCAGGGGTGGCGATCGCGCTGATGTCAGGAGTTATTTGATGTCCGGCTTCCATGAGGGTTAGGACTCCTAATTCTTGCAGAGGCCATACGCACTCTGGGGCGTTGGGGAACCTTGTCTCGATGAGTGCCGGGTCATGGCAGGCGTCCCAGTCAGTCTTGCTTAGATAATATTGGGCGTTTGGGAATGTGGGTGTGTACTTACCGTCTTTTGACAGTAGGTTCCAGCCCACATGGTCGCGGTGGGCGTGCGTCATAACCACCATATCAATATCGCCAGCCTGAAGGCCGTGGGCGTTCAGATCATCTAGCAACTCTCCCCAAGGAGTTTCAGGTGTTTCCTTAGGCCCCAGGCCAGTGTCTACGGCTATCATGTGGTCTCCAGACTTGATCAGGAAACAGGCCAAGTTGAAACTAACTCCGTGTGATGCACTGAGGTGGTGCTCCTGTCCTTTCCAGTCATCTTCAGGAATGTCAGGAAAGAAATTGCAGAGATCAAACTCCAGTATTCCATCAGAAAGAGAGGTAATCTCCACGTCGCCGATTTTTAGCTTGTCGTTAGGCATTGTGGCACTCCTAAAATAGGGTATTGCTTATTGGGAAACCGCGGTTAGGTACGGTGATCAGCGACTATCCTACCTTCTTTCATAACTAGTTGTAGTTTCCGTAGGTTCTCTATGTCAGATAATGGATTGTCACCGACGACGATCAGGTCTGCCAGTTTGCCCGGTTCCACAGTTCCTAATTCCGGTCCGACGCCACACAACTCCGCGGCGTTCTTTGTGGCGGCAATCAATGCCTGCCAGGTTGTGGCTCCGCATTTGACCCACAGGCCGAGTTCCAGTAGGGCCGAGTCTTTCATAGGTGATATGTCTGACCCCTGTGCCATCTTCACACCTGCGGATAGAGCTTTTTGGAACGAAGCTCGGTGTTCTGCTGCTGCGGTGTCGGCCCGTATAACCAAGTCTTCCGCCAGTTGTTTCCGAGCTGCGTAGGCTTTCTCATGCTCACTGGTAGCCAAGTTGGGTGATAATTGGCTAATAGAAAGTGTGGGCACGTACCAGGTGCCGCTGCTAACGAAATCAGTGATGCAGTCTTCGTCCATGATGTAAGCATGTTCCACGCTGTGGGCACCTAGCTGGATGGCCATCTTTACCGATTCAGGGTTGGTGGCGTGAGCCATGACCGGGAAATTACGTTGTTTACACAAGGCGAATGCTGTTTCCATCTCTTCTGGTAGCAGAAAGGACTCAGTGTGCCTGTCCCAGCGTGGGCCCATGATTCCGCCGGACAGATTAAGCTTGATGTGATCCACATCGTGCTTCATCTGATCTCTGATGGCCTCTGCGTATCCGTATGGACCGTCGCATTCACGAGCGTGGCCAGATGTCAGGAAGTGGCCGCCGGTGGTGGTTAGGAAGCTGCCGCATGCGAAGACCCTTGGCCCTGCAGGCCCTGACCCTTCAAAGGCTTTCCGCCAGGCCACGTCGATCCAATTATTAGCACCACCACTGCGTACCCCAATCACCCCGGCCTCAGTCAGGCCTTGTTGCAGGTTCTGGCCAAAGTCAGCTGTGATCTGGGCTATGGTAGTTCCAGCCGGCACTGGGTGCTGAGGGTGGACGTGTACATCCCATAGCCCTGGTAGCAGAAATGCTCCGCCCAGATCAACCACATCATCTTCTGATGAGCTGTTCCCAGGGACGTCGTTCCTGATCTCAAGGATACGGCCGTCTTGTATGACGACCGTTGCATCGGTTTTTGGATCAGGGTTTATACAGTCGATGACGTGGCAATTGGTTAGTATCAAGCGCAAACGGTTCACTTCCTGTTGGATAACTAAAGTTTCTGTTACTGAAAAACTACGCATCTGGCTGGATCCGCCTCAGCGAGCACGGGCGCCGGATGTCCGGTGTGGATATAGTCCGCCAGAAGTTTGCCGGACATTGGGCCTCGACCAAACCCGGAGGAGGCCAGACCAGTCACAATAAATAGGTTATCAAATAGAGGTATCTTGCCTATTATCGGTTTTCCGTCCATGGAGAATGGCATTATGCCAGCCCAAGTGCGGGTAATTGGGAGTTTACCGACCATTGGTATGATCTCAGATGCCTGGTCTCGGTTGACTTCGATGCCATTGGCGTTTGGTGTGTAATCGTAGCCTACCAATTGTCGGTCTCCACCAAAGATTATCTCTCCGTTCCTAGATTGACCGCCGTACAGATGACGCGTAATGCGGGTATTACCCCGGTGGGTTATGTCAGGCGGAAAATTGGCATCCGGAGTTTGACGGTCCCAGTCATAGGCAGACTCAATCGAACCGCTCAGGTGGTAGATACTGGGTGGCATGGGCGCTGTGGCCCACATCTGACCTTTGACTGGGGCAACGGGAATATCGATGCCCAGAATGTCTCCCACCGGTTTGGACCAGGCACCCACAGCTAAAACAATGGTCTTGGCACTGAATATACCCTGATTTGTCTGGACCTGCCAGGACCCGTCGGTCTGTTGGTTCATGTCTTCTACATTGTGTCCGATCCTGAGATCGGTACCTAGTGCGGAGGCAGCTTCACCGAAGGCTACAGTAGTTTTTGTTGGGTTGGCCTTGCCCCGCTTGGATAAGTACATGAAACCAGGAATAGACTCTGAAGCTTCAGGTTCTATGGCCCGAGCTTCTCTAGATGTAAGAAGTTCAGCATGGTAACCCTGAGTTTGGTAATTGAGTACTCGGTCGCGAACCCAGTCCCACTGTTCTTGGTTGTGGATTCCCTGCAATCCGCCAGGGGCAATGAACTCGATGTCATATCCCATATCCAACTGCAGAGATTTAAAAATCTCAAAGCTGCCAGCCGTCAGATATGATTGCAGATCAGGGTTATTTCCCCAGCCTAAACCGCCTAACCCACCAGCATTGACTCCTGAGGCTTCGCTGGCAATATCACCGCGTTCCAAAACCGTGATCTTATGACCATGTTGGGCTAGATGGAACGCAGTGGTAACACCACAAATTCCGGCGCCGATGACTAAGACATCGGATTCCTTGGGGTTCGCCATATGCTATCGTTGACCTCGTTCAAGCGGCTAATTTTAAGGATAAGCCAATCATAGGCGCGGGCATTCTTCGGGTCAATCGATTGGGTAAAGAAAAAGGACCGCTCAAGCAGGATTGCGGTCCTTTTTAGGAATTTGAGGTTTACTGATGGATTGATTAACCAGTGGGTGCTGGGGTCAGCTCCGAGAGATCTTTGACCTCGATATTAGATACCAACACCGTTAGGTCTTCTACGCGGCGGACTTCAAATTCCATGAAATCATCATCCACCACCATGTATTTGGAGACCACTTCCCAAATCTCCTTTTTCATGTCTTCTAGTTTTTCTGGAGCTAGTTCCAGTCGATCTTGAATCAGCACCAGCTTGAGTCGTTGTTTGGCCGTATCCTTCGACATTGCTGCAGTGGCGTTGTCCAATTCTTTGCCACTTATATTAAAGAGCCACCGTAGTAGTTCACGCATGAGAATAGGTCCTCCCGCTCATACCTACCATTCCTTTGAATCGGGACAGCAGGCCGTTTTTGGGTTCGATAGCCATCAATGGTATGTCTTCACCGTCTACTCGAGCGGCGATGCGCATGAATGCGCCACCAGCGGATGACTTGGAGTTGTGTACAACGGGAATACCTCGGTTTGCCGCAACGACTGTCTGCTCGTCTGCAGGCACCAAACCGATAACCTCAACTGCGAGAAGGCTCTCCACATCCTTTTGGTCCATCATGTCGCCGCGTTTCACCATCTCTGGCGCGATACGATTGATGATTAGTTTAGGATTGTGCAATCCTGAGGACTCTAGCAGCCCGATGATACGATCCGCGTCCCTTATGGCTGAGACTTCGGGGGTAGTAACGATGATTGCTTCTTGCGCC
Organism: Dehalococcoidia bacterium; assembly: GCA_022451925.1. Classification (GTDB taxonomy): domain Bacteria; phylum Chloroflexota; class Dehalococcoidia; order Lucifugimonadales; family UBA3495; genus UBA9611. The sequence continues at coordinate 8,094 of JAKUNL010000041.1, read as the reverse complement.
GCGGCAGTGGCGTTTTTGAACCCCTGTTCTATACCAGCTGGACAGTCAATCAGTACGTAGTCGAAATCTTTTTCAAGTTCGGCACATAGCTCTCTGAGCTGCTCGGGTTCAATGGCGTTCTTGTCCCTGGTCTGAGCTGCCGGGATCAAGAACAATTCATAGTCGTGTTTATCGCTGATCATGGCCTGGTTCAGCTTGCATACTCCCTCTATCACGTTGACGACGTCGTAGACGATCCGGTTTTCCAGACCCATGATGACGTCTAGGTTTCTGAGGCCGATGTCGGTATCGACCACTACTACTCTGTTTCCGCGCATGGCTAAAGCAGTGCCAATGTTCGCAGTGGCGGTGGTCTTGCCTACGCCGCCTTTACCCGACGTGATTACGATGGTTTTACCCGTCATAAGGTACTCCTTTTTTATATCTAGCGAATCTTCCGGCGAATGGTGCTACGTGGACAGATCTACTTCGCACATATGCGATTTTTGGGCCGATGGTAGACTGTTTCGATTTTTGTGGCGCCGACATCGGCGCCACACCCAGGTACTTTCCTATCTGGAACCTCGGTGAAGGTAGGTCCAACGCTATAATCACGCATTTGTTGTCACCAGAAGCTCCGGCGTGAACCCAGCCTTTGAGAGATCCAAACACGATAATGTCACCGTCGGCCCGTATCTCCGCACCCGGGTTTACATCTGCCAGAACGATTACATCCCCGGAATGCTCGAGGGTTTCGCCGGAACGGAATGTGGATTTAATGAAGAGGGCTTCGGTGATATTTCTGTTGCGGGCACCGTTTTTGTTATGACGTGATTTCAAGCCTTCAATAATTGACTCTATCGCTGTCTTTGATGCCGCTGCTGTGTTGGGAGTTAGGTCCAGAGGTGATTCGGACAGCACGACCTCATTATGAACGATCGGCTGTGACTCCGATGCGTTAGACGGTTCGGTCAAAAAGGAGGGTTCATACAGAGGGGCGGCTTTGGCTTCAATCTGAAAATCGCCTCCGTTTAGTGACTCAGGTGCACACCAGAAGCGGGTGACAGTCAAACCCGAATGGGTTTCGATGATGGATTTAACTTGGGCTAGTTCATCTCTGGCAAGAATGCGTTGACCCACGTTTATGGTGATGTCACCCTTAGACCAAAGGCTACTCTGATCGGCGAGGTGATCGCGTAATTCAGAGGCTACTACGTCGAATGGAGAGCTTTCGTCAATGACAAATGCTACGCCAGTTCCTCGTGCGATGACCTGTACCACACTGGTTTCTAACAAGAAACCTCTGTTGCGATCCATGCTGCGGATATTCTATTATCAGATGACATTCTGCCCACTTCACACTCCCATCTTATGTCATCATGATTATTTCAGGAGGAGGCTATCCGGCACAACGATTTATTGGTTGGATTTTAAACAAATTTTAAGTTTTTATTCAACTTGACGTTAAAACCCGAAACAAGAGAGAACTATGGTCGACACCTTGCAGTGCATTATAGAAAAATATTGATTTGTATATCATCAAGATGTCGTCTAAGAGGAGTCTCTTTAAACACCCCTGCGCAACACGTAGTAGTGTAATGGACTAATTTCACCTAATCACGCGTTCCGAATAGAGCTACCGAGCAAGTGAATGATCCGGGGCGGCCTCCCAGGTTGTGAGTGAGGCCTAGTGTTGGGTCTTTTACCTGTCTGCCTCCGGCCTTACCTTGGAGCTGTTTGTATACTTCATAAATCATGCGGATGCCGCTGGCACCGATGGGATGCCCAAAGCATTTCAGGCCTCCGTCAGTGTTTACTGGAACCTCGCCCTCCAAGGTAAAAGTCCCTGCAGCCACATCCTCGCTGGCTTTTCCTTTCGGGCTGAATCCCAGGTCTTCATAGATAATCAGCTCAGTTATAGTGAAGCAGTCGTGGACCATGGCCATGTCAATCTCTTTTCGCGGATCCGTCACCCCAGACTCTTGGTACGCGGCTTGGCTGGCTCGTACGGTTTCAGGGAAGTGAGTGAAGTCCCAGTCGTTACGCATGATGCCGTAAGCGCCCACTGAAAGCCCTATCCCTTTTACCAATACGTAGTCATCCCGGAAGGTTTTCGCAATTTCTGGTGTGGTGATGATTGCCGCAGCGGCGCCGTCTGAGACACCACAGCAGTCGAACAGCCCTAGGGGCCAGGCAACCATGGGGGCGTTGGCAACCTGCTCCGCGCTAACCTCTCGTTGGAAGTGGGCCTTTGGACTCATAGTTCCGTTATGATGATTCTTTGAGGCGATCTGGGCGAGGGTCATCTTGCCGTCTTCATAAGAGATACCGTGCTCATGAAAATAGCGGGTGGCGGCCAGGGCAAACTGGGAAGGTGGTGGAACTGGAGGGTTAACATCTGCGCCAGCTGGCTCCGCAACGGCTAAACCGGAGAAACCCGAGTCTTTGAGCTTTTCTACTCCGACGGCCAGGGCTATGTCGTAGATACCAGCAGCTACGGCGTAACAAGCGTTCCGAAAGGCGTCGGTGGCGGTGGCACAGGCGTTTTCAACGCGTGTGATTGGGATGTAGTCGAGTTTGAGTGCGGCAGCTAGAGGCTGGCCAGTCCGGAATGATCCAACAGTCCCCAACCAGGCGGCCTGAACGTCTTTGCCTTCGATGCCGGCGTCCCCAAACGCCTCGTATGCAGCTTCCACAATCAAATCAGAAGAACTGGAGTCCCAACGTTCTCCAAACTTGCTGCAACCCATACCAATGATGGCAACCCGATCTTTTATCCCGCTCATAGCCTTCTCCTGTTAACTGTCCTTAACACATAGCCTAAATTATATTGCCAACTACCTATTTGGCCTGCCGTTTTGGAACCGCTTTCCAATAATAGTTGTGTATCCCGTTCACAACCCTTAGCTTTCGGAAACTCATTTCAACCTCCATGCCAATATGAATTTCATCAACTTCTCGGTCAGTCATCATACACAAGGTTCGGCCCCCAGGTTTGAAGTCGACGACCGCTATAGCCAGAGGAGTGTCTACCGTGCCTGCCAGATAGTCCAGAGAATAAGTGAACACAGTGCCTGCCTGATCACTCAGGCGGATGGGTGTTGAGTCGTCCATGGTCTGGCACTCAACACAAATTCGTTGAGCGGGATATTGAATGTAGCCACACTGGTTGCAGGTTGCTCCGTGAAACCGTATGTTTTGTTCGGTCTCCCTCCACATAGCCGTGACCGACGGGGACTGGGCTTGGGGCCTTCTGGACGACGAGTCAGTAAGCCAAACATCCCGCCACTTTGCATACGTTTCATAGCTATCTAAAATCTGACCCGAGTCTAGATAGCCGGAAATTCCCATGCCATGACCAGCTTCAGATATATAAGAGGTGGTTTTGAAGCCCAGGACGTCACTCCCATCACCGTAGGACACAGTCAGCACCAATCGGTCCGGTGTACCGTCTTCCAGCGCCCTTGCTAGGAGCATTAATGGGAATGCAGCGCCAGTGTTGCCCATCCGGCCAAACAGAGGGTCTTGGACCTGCTCGGGTTCAAACCCAAGTCGTCGGGCAAGTTGCACATGGCGCCGGGCATCAGGTGAGTATAGAGCTAATTTTGCTACGTCTTTTGTGGCTAGGCATTCTTTTTTCATGAATCCAGAGACTGCTTCGCTAAGGATGCGTTCTAGACCTTCCTCGGTGGCAAACCTGTCTTCCCAAGAACGTACGAACGGGTCACCGGCACTGCGCCAGGTATCCATCATGTTTTCCGTGATTGTGTACGATCCTGCCTGTTCGGCAATGATCGATTCGTTAGATATTATGAAGGCGGCTGCTCCATCACCGGAGTTGCGTTCTGCCTCCCCCTTGGGAGCTCCTTGACGGCTGTCGCTGGCAATCACCATAACGTGATTAGCTGAACCTGCAGTAACGGAGTCGAGAGCCGATTTAAGGGCAGTGGTGCCGGCCCTGAGCACATCTGTGATATCGGCGGTGAAGATGTCCCGGCGGAGGTCTAAAGCCGTGGCAATAATTGAGGCACACTGTTTTTCGGCGTATGGGGGCGTGGTTGTGGCGAATAACAAGCCGTCAATAGTTTCCCGATTACGGTCGCTTAGACAATCGATGCCGGCAGCCACCGCCATGCTCACACTGTCTTCATCAAAATTAGCTACAGAGCGTTCAAAGGACGATTCCCATCCTGCGGATTCGACGCCGAGCCGATACTTTGGAATGTATGCCCCAAATGATGAGATACCTGCCAAATTTCACCTTCGTGTGACAGATCGAAATTTCAGGTTATACTGCCACATTTCGCCATGCTAGCAGTTTGCAGAAATTAGTGTCAACGTGCCTGGAATGTGCTTACGGTAGGCCGGTCATACGGAGCCTGCTGGAGTCAGGGTAGAGCGTGCTATATGGTACAATTTTGAATTGGATTGTGAATATCTTGGTTCTTTAGTTCTCTCTTTACTAGTAGGCAGGTTTGCCCTTTATGAGGAGTAAACACCCGTGGTCAGTATTCCCATGTTTCGTCGGATCTTAAACGTTACCAGCTTGTATATGGCCACGCTTTCAATAATCTTGTTGTTAGTCGTGGCCTGCTCTGTTGATGGCAGCAAAGGGACTACCAAACACGAGCTCGAGGGGCTTCCTCCTGAGTTTGGCCGCCTGAGTCAGGTCTGGGATCTCCTGAGCCAAGAGCAGATCGATGGCTCAGACCTCGACGCTCAGGAGATCAGTGACGGTGCTATCCGCGGGATGCTGACGGCATTGGGTGACCCGTACGCCGGATTTCTAGACGAAGAGCAATATTCCCTAGAGAGAGAAGACATCACGGGCTTCTTTGGCGGTATCGGTGCTGAAGTCGGCATCCGCGACGGAGTCATCACTATTTTGGCTCCCATGCCGGATACTCCAGCGGAAGCGGCTGGTGTGAAACCCGGTGATGTGATATTGGAAGTGGATGGAGAAAATATTAAGGGGATGACGTTGTTAGAAGTTATCCGTCTTATCAGAGGGGATAAAGGCACTAAGGTGACTATCCTGGTGCGTCATCTCAGCAGCGCTGAACCGGTTGCCATCGAGATAGAACGAGATATCATTCGATTGGAAAGCGTCAACCTGTTGATGCAAGTCGGGCGCATCGGTCATCTTCGATTATCGGGCTTTACTGGTTCGACCAATGATGAGCTCAAAGAAGCCTTGGATAGGTTCGAACGCTCTAAGGGTCTAGGAATAGTGCTGGACCTGCGCAATAATCCAGGCGGATTGGTTTCGTCTGTGGTTGATGTTACTAGCCAATTCATTGATGATGGATTAGTGTTGTATCAAGTGGATGCCAAAGGGAATCGGACATCCTGGGACGTGAAAAAAGGGGGGAAAGCTCTAGGCACACCCATGGTAGTCCTGGTGAACGAATTTAGTGCCAGTGCCAGTGAGGTCCTCACAGGTGCAATAATCGATAACCAGCGGGCAACTGTCATAGGTGAGACGACCTTTGGCAAGGGCAGTGTCACAAACCTTTGGCCGTTGGTTGATGGATCAGGGGTGAATTTCACCACCGCCCGATGGTTCACACCAAACGGTTCGTTGATCGAGGGTGAGGGTATCACACCGGACGTGTTGCTCGACCCAATAGGTGAAGATGAGGATGAAGACCTCCATCTGGATCGTGCTATCGAAATCTTAAAGCAAGAACTTGCGGAAACGACTACTACTCAAAATAAACAGTAATCGGCTATGGCTAAGAAAAAAACATCGACACCAACATCTCCGGCAAATAAGAAAACGGCGCAGCAACAAACGTCGGAAAGTGACTTTCGCATAGTTTCATCTAACCGTAGGGCTTTTTTCAACTATGAGATACTTGAACGTTACGAGGCCGGCATCCTCCTGACTGGTACTGAGATTAAGTCCATCAGGGCTGGGAAGATAGATCTGAGTGATGCCTACGCTAGAGCTGTTGATGGCGAGATGTGGCTGAATAATGCTTACATTGCCCCTTACGATTCCGCCAGCCATTACAATCACGATCCCAAACGAAACCGCAAGCTTCTACTTCATCGAGTAGAAATTCAGAAGATGTCTGCCAACGTAGCGGAGAAAGGCCTGACGATCGTGGCATTGCGTGTTTACATCAAACGACACCATGCCAAGATCGAGTTAGGTCTGGGCCGAGGGAAACGGCAGTTTGATAAGCGTCACGCGATCCGAGACCGTGACATGGACCGTGAAGCCAAGCGAGCAATTGGCTCCCTGAGAGAATAGGAGCCGATTCTTCGGTTTAATTCTGACTTGGCGCGCTTTCTTAGGCTATAATCTGGCGCTGGCGCCGAGCCTTCGTTGAGTTGGAGACTATCTCAGAACCGTGACAGAAGTGTCCGGTGGGCGCATGTCCGCCCAGTCCAAAACCCCACTAGATTTGGAGGATTGATTTGATTCGAACCTTAGCAGGAATCACTCCCAAGATCGCCGACACAGCATGGGTCAGTGAATTTGCTTATGTCGTCGGTAATGTTGAGATTGGTGAGTTCGCCAGCATCTGGCCTGGTGTGACTATCCGCGGTGATAGTCCTGATGCCATAGTCATTGGTGACTATGTGAATATCCAAGAGGGGTCGGTTATACATGGCAACGGACTGACCATCGAGGAGCATGTCTCCGTTGGTCATTCCGTGGTGGTCCATTGTGATCTTGTAGGAAAGGGATCTTTATTAGGTAACAATTGCACTATCCTGAACAGGGTAGTACTTGGAGAAAACAGCCTGGTTGCTGCAAATTCAGTGGTTCTGGGCGGAACTCAAATCCCCGCGCGGTCTTTTGTCACTGGGGCACCAGCTTCAGTGAAACGAGAAGTCACGGACAAGCAGATGGCACAGATGGCCCATACGAATGAAGAACTAGTGAAGCGGGCAAAATCCTTTAAAGATAGTGGACTTTAAGCCTAGTTAAGGTTGATAGGTCGATAGATTGAATGTCTATCAGACCTTCTTGAAGCAAGTTTGACCTGAACTATATAGTGAGATTCGTTATACCTGTCGGATGGATGGTCCTCTCCTTACCTCAAGCGGGATGTCAGGATGAATAAGGTTCCCTGCTAAGGACTCAGCCTAACCTCTGTGCTACCGGTAGTACGGTGTCGGCCAGGTGCTCCATTACTTTGATGCAGTCTGGCAGGGTTTCCACCCGGAAATCATATGTCAGCTGGTCAATTCCTATTTCTTGGCACGAGTAGAGGTCGTCGATTACTTCCTGCGTGGAAGTTATCAAAGATCCACCGCTTCGTACGTATCCTGCTTCACCCATACCCACGTCGGTGAAGAATAGGCTTCGTTTCAATGAAACGGTGACTTCCGACTGATCCCTACCTGCTTTTTCGACTTGCTCTCGTAGATATGGTATGTTCTCGGCCACGAATTCGGGTGTCTGCCGGGTAGTGTGCCAACACGCACCGTACTTGGCGGTCCGTCGCAGCGCAGCTTTGGTGTGGCCCCCGACCCATATTGGAATACTCGGTTTCTGAATGGGTTTGGGTTCAAATTGTATCCCGTGGATACTGTGGAACTTGCCCTCATATTCGGGATTGTTCTGACTCCAGAGAGCTTGCATGATCTCCAACCATTCGTCCGTCATCGCCCCGCGTAGGTGGTAGTTTCGGCCTAATATCTCGAACTCTTTCTCTAGCCAACCCACTCCTACGCCACAGATTATGCGGCCGCCGGTCAGCACATCTAACGATGCGAACATCTTTGCCTGGACAACCGGGTTACGGTAAGGCAGGATGACTACAGTGCTGCCTAACTTGATGCGGTTGGTGCATGCAGCGAGGAATCCTAGAAGTGTCATTGTTTCTAAAAATGGCTCATCCGAAGGTCTGGAAAATGACCCATCAGCTGTGTAGGGGTACTGGTTAGTTCCGCCTGTAGGCAACACTATGTGGTCACCAGCCAGGACTGATTCGAATCCGAGGTTTTCTGCTGTCTCGGCAAATAACCTGAGACCTTGAACGTCGGGTATCCTGGGGATAGAAAGTCCTATTTCCAACGCGGGCTCCTCCAGATGAAATGTGATTAGAGGATTTGATAAAGGTTTCAATCCAATATTTAATCAATATCCGAGTATAA
>JAKUNL010000040.1 GCA_022451925.1 Dehalococcoidia bacterium | reverse complement strand
CCAATTACCAGAACATATTGGACGGAACAGTTGCCGTGATTGGCGGCGGCGTGGTCGGCTACTTTGTGGCATATCGCCTGGCAAGCGCCGGAATATCAGTAACCCTAGTGGAACAAGGAGGTCCTGGATCAGGAGCCACCGGAAACTCTGCCGGCAACATACAACCCGCCTCGGGCGATGATGACACCTACAAGATCGCCTTGGGATCAGAGAGCCTTTCTTTATGGAGAAATCACTTGCCTCGGATAAAAGAGGCAGGCAAGATAGACTATCTTGAGCAGGACGTCCGCTACTTTTATGCATCCACCAATCCCCACGAGGAACAGACTAGCCGACAAATACTCAGCGACTTGAACGCTGCGGGCCTTCGAGCAGAATGGGTGAATGGCGATACGGCCCGGGAGATCGAACCAAGACTCTCAGATTCTATTACCGGCGGAACCCTTCACCGAGACTGCATCCAGATGGACCCCAAGCTGTTCATGCAGGCCATCGCCAACGCTGCAAAAACTGAAGGCGTGACCATTTTGCACCAAAACCAAGCTACCGGTATGAACCTAACAGACGGTCGCGTTAGCGGTGTTACTTTAGAAGACGGCAGCATTCTCCAGTGCTCGTCCGTTGTGCTGGCCACCGGAGCTTGGACAAAAAAGATCATGTCAGAGTGGTTAGGCTATGACTTGCCTGTGGAACCTCATGGCCTACAAAAAGTCCATATAAGTCTGGATATAGGCACACCTCTGAAATGCGCAGTGCGCTGGAATTCAGTCAACATCGTTAGCCGTAAGGATGGATTAGTGCATGCAGGGAGCAAGTACGACCCTGCAGGGTTCAACTCCAAGCCTTCTGAAGAAACCCGTGATTGGTTGTTGGCTCAGGTGGCGGAGATTATGCCTGGGTTCCAGCCTTCAGATGTCGAGACTATCGCCGCTTTTGCAGCTTCCACTCCAAGTCGCATACCTTTGGTTGGCCATCTACCCGGCACCGATGGCGTCTTCCTAGCGGTGCCAAGCACTGACGGTTTCCTGATGGCAGCGGTACTAGCGGATATAACAGCAAACCTGATGATCAAAGGCGAGAGACACACGTTGATACACCGCAGTCCCTTAGCACAAGCAATACGGCGTTAGATCATATCGCCCCCCAATCTTCCGACTTTACCAAATACCGTAAGGCCTACATGTACGGTGGGTTAAGGGCGATTTAGGACTGTTTTAGAACAAATTTTGTAATCAAGATTAGAAGGCAACATTATCAAAAGATAATAAGCTCTACTAATCACTTAGATATATCCACCAGCCAGAGAAAAGAGCCTTTATATACCTGAAGGGATTGGGACTCAATAAGCTTTTGTTTTAACAGCAATAACCTAGTGGGTATGCTATATGCTTAGCCCCCGACAGCACTGATTTAATTCGAGCTGCCTAACGATAAATTCTAATCCCGGTTCCAGTCTCTAATCATAGGATGGCTGCGAAAGAGCGAAAGCGATCCGAGCAGCGTCATATGGACCTATCCTGATATAGGAATCTTAGACGGACAGTCACAAAAGGTCGATGAGATTCAAGCGGTCCACAAATTCGCGGGACCAGCACCAACATCATAGTCCGTTCGAATTACGACGGCATGGCTTTGGATGGCCGACCTCATGTGGAACGGCGTAGGTAATAGAGCCTAACTTCACAAACATATCGTCTTCAAGACCGTCCACGCTTTGGCCTCAGGCCTCATTTGACCCTCCAATTACCCCCTGTTAGAATGCGCCCATCTTGGCCATCATGCTTATTTTAGGCACGAACTGCCAGTTATCAGAACTGTTCACCATGATCTGACAGCCTGATTAACCTTATATATGCGGGGTGTGTACGCCATGGCAAGAAAAGTTTCGGTTTCCGTTGACCACGATATCTGTGTGGGTAACGCAATGTGCGTCACCATCGCCACCAATGCGTTTCAACTCAACGATGACCGGCAGTCAACTCCAGCAAACCCCGATGGAGACACTGAGGAATTGATCATGGAAGCCGCTGAGAACTGCCCGGTCTCGGCCATAACCATTACAGACGCCATCACTGGAGAACAACTATTCCCTTAAAGGAATTCTTCTAAGAAGAACTGGCACTCATCCAGCCTATTGAGATACCAGGTAATTCGAAACTATGAGTCCTTCCCCACTAAGGAGTGGGGAAGGTTTTTTATTTGGACGCCATCTTATCGTAACTCAAGGAGAATCATGGACATCGGCATTGCGTTATTAATGACACAGCATGACTTCAACACCATTGATTTAGCCCTCAAGGTAGAAGAGCTAGGTTTTGAGTCGTTGTGGGCGCCGGAACACGGCATAGTTCCCATAGACTTCAAGGTCGAACCAGCAATTGGCCGCCAAGGAGGGATTCCCAAATTCTATGCCGAAGGCGGTATCAATCAGATACAAGACCCATTAATATTCCTGGCCGGAGCGGCCACCATTACCAAGAAAATCAAACTAGGTACTGGCATCTGCCTTGTACCGGAACGTAATCCCATCCGCTTGGCCAAAGAGGTTGCAACGCTGGACCAAATATCAGGAGGCAGATTTTTATTTGGTGTTGGAGCTGGCTGGCTGAGAGGCGAGTCAGAGATACTTGGTGCGGACTTCCCTAACAGATGGAAACAAACCCGGGAATATTTGGATGTGATGAAAGAACTTTGGACCACCGAAGTAACTGAATACCACGGTGAATACATCGATTTCCCGCCGCTGGTGTGCGCTCCCAAACCAGTTCAAAAACCGTACCCTCCCATATTCGTGGGCGGCGAGCTAAAGAACGCCGCCAGAAGAATCGCACGCTACGGTGACGGATGGCTGCCAAGAGCTCGGAACACATCTCAGTACCAAGACCCAGACAAAATTTCCGGAGCACGAGAGCACATAGAAGATTTAATAAAACAGGAAGGAAGAGACGCATCTAAATTTAACATCACGATGTGGGACGCGCCACCAGACCGAGATATGAACCGACGTTTTGCGGATGCCGGAGCGAATAGGGTGGTGCATATGCTCAACACCACAGACGAAAGGTCAGCACACGAGGCGATCGAAAAAGTGGCAGAGGCAGTCCTTTAGAAGGACAGCTAGGATTATATAAAAACATCCAGTTCAATAATGGGATTTTTCAGACTCGGTTAATACCTACGATGCTTTTTCCTATTGTGACCGGAGACCGGTTCCCCGAAGACTTGATTGGAGCAAAAGTCGATACTTGAACGGAGAGATACGCATGCCCTTGGACGATTTTTTATCCAGAGCGCTAGACCTGGCATCCGTACAAGGCGCGTCCTACTGCGACGTACGGCTGGTCGAGACAAATCAAGAACGGTTTGTAGTGCGATCCGGCGCAGTAGAAACCTTGAGTAATGACGAATCTCAAGGTATTGGAGTGCGCGTTTTGGTATCTGGATGCTGGGGCTTCGCATCTACCAACATCGTCGCCCCTGATGAAATCGACCGAATAACCAACGTTGCAGTAGAAATCGCCAAGGCCTCTGCGCAATCCAGTACCGGGCAAGTCTCACTGGGCCCTCCGGTAACAAGTCAAGGCGTTTATACCACCCCAATACGAGTTAACCCGTTCACCATATCTTTAGAAGACAAGCTGGGATTGCTACTGGAAGCAGATGCCAGGATGGGCTCGGTGAAGGGCATATCAGCACGTACTGGTAACTTAATATTCATCAAAGAGCACAAGAGCTTCGCAAATAGCGAGGGTGCCCACGTTGAACAGACCATATACGAAGCCGGTGGCGGCATAATGGCAACGGCACGAGGCAACGGTGAGATTCAACGTCGTTCTTATCCCCAGTCAATGCGCCAGCAGGGCTGTGCTGGTTGGGAGTTCGTAGACTCCATGGATCTGGCAGGCAATGCAGAACGCATAGCCTCAGAAGCAGTTGCCCTTCTTTCAGCCAAACATTGTCCTTCTGGAGTCACCACGTTGATCGTAGGTGCTTCGCAGTTGGGTCTTCAAATCCATGAATCCTGTGGTCACGCCATTGAATTGGACCGGGTCCTGGGCTCTGAGGCGGCCTATGCTGGAACATCCTTTCTTACGACGGACAAACTAAACAACTTCCAGTACGGGTCCGAGCACATTAACATCACCGCTGACAGTGTCCGGCTACCCGGCCTTGGTTCCTATGGTTGGGACGACGAAGGTGTACCAGCCCAATCAACCCCCGTGGTTCAAAATGGCCAATTCACTGGTTATCTGACCTCTCGGGAAACGGCATCAGGTTTGAACCTGATTCCCAACGGCTCTATGCGGGCAGCTTCTTGGAACCGAATCCCATTGATCCGAATGAACAACGTCAGCCTTGAACCAGGCAACTGGAACCTAGATGACCTGATCGCAGATACCGATGATGGAATCCTTATGGAGATGAATCGGTCTTGGTCCATCGATGACCGACGTTTCAACTTCCAGTTTGGCACTGAGATCGGATACGAGATCAAAAAAGGCAAACTGGGCAAGGCCCTCCGAAATTGCACCTACACCGGCATCACTCCCGAGTTCTGGAACTCCTGCGATGCTGTCTGCAACGAGGAACTATGGACCATGTGGGGGATTCCCAACTGCGGCAAGGGCCAACCAGGCCAGATTGGCCACACAGGACACGGAGCTGCCCCCGCGCGATTCCGAAACATTCAGGTAGGAGTGATGAAATAATGCTGGGACGGGAGAAAGCGCTGGCACTATTAGATAAGGCCCTGGCTTACTCCAAAGCAGAGCAGATCGACATCTATCTCAACTCCCAAGACCTGGGTCTATCCAGGTTTGCCGGAGGAGCGATCCACCAAAACGTGTCCCACGGCAACGTGGTATTAAACATCCGGTCAGTGGCCGGTAAACGCCTAGGCCGAGCAACGACCAATGATCTGAGCGATGCAGGAATTCAAAAAGCAGTGGAATCGGCCCATCAAAACACCTTGTTAATGCCTGCCGATGAAGATTTTTTAGGCCTACCGCAACCATCAGAAACATCCACCGTGGACAGCTGGGATGAGGCCACTGCATTCTGTAGCCCGGAAACCCGGGCTACCATTGTACGAGGGGTATGTCTCCAAGGCGTGGAGCATAATCTGAATGTGTCCGGGGCCTGCCGAACAGGCGTTCAAGAGATTGCCGTGGTCAGCAGCAGAGGAACACGAGCCTACCATGCTGGGACATTCGCCGGGTTAATAATAAACACAATGAGCGAAAGTTCGGCAGGCTGGGCCAAAGGAGGCGGATGGCGTCTTTCTGATTTAGACACAGAGGCGCTAGGGAAAGAAGCGGTCTCTAAAGCGGTCGAAGGGCGAAACCCTGTTGCTGTAGATCCCGGACGTTATCCCGTAGTACTCGACACCTACGCCGTGGACGACATTTTGGAGGCCTTGAGCATGTACGGCATGGGCGCTCAGGCCGTACAGGAGGGCCGCAGTTGGATGAACGATCTTATAGGTCAACAGGCCATGAACCCAGCCGTCACAATTTGGGACGACGGGTCTGCCATCCAAGGATGGCCGGTACCGTTCGACGCTGAAGGTATGCCACGCCGTCGGGTAGAGGTCATCACTGCAGGTGTGGTGAACACTCCGGTACACAATTCATATACCGCGGGGAAAGACGGCACGCTATCTACCGGTCACCAAGCCTATTTCACCGGCGCGCCTATCGCCAGCAACCTGTTCCTACAGGAAGGAGACTCGTCGCTCAAAGAGTTGATTGGTTCCACCGAGCGCGGAATCTACATCACCCGATTTTTCTACACTCGTCTGGCCCACTCTAAGGGTTGCGTCATGACAGGGATGACACGTGACGGCACGTTTATGATTGAAAATGGACAAATCACTCACCCTGTGAAGGACCTACGTTTCACTCAATCATACGTGGAAGCACTGGCCGGAGTAGAACTGGTTGGACGCGACTCCAAGTTAATATTGAATGAAGTTGGGTTCGCCACTAGAGTGCCGGCCTTGAAACTAAGCAGCTTCAACTTTACTGGGGTTACTGTTTAAGGTCCTATATCCAAATCTCACCCAGTGCTAGACCGGCGTGCCACAGAGTAATTAGTTCGCTTAAAATCACCGACATGCATAACCATATAGATGGATGTATTTATTTTTCAAAAGAACATCCTATTGGATGTTTCTAAACTACCCACATAAGACCACATACAGGAGTAATAGACCATGAAAGCAGCCGTGTTACATGAAGTGAACCAACCGTTGCAGATGGAAGAGATCGACGTGGCACTGCCCGGCCCGAGAGAGGTCTTGGTGCGCACAAAGGCCTCTGGTGTTTGTCATAGTGACCTTCACTTTGTGGAAGGTCTCTACACCACAACCATGCCTGTCGTTTTGGGACATGAAGCCGCCGGAATTGTGGAAGCAATAGGAAGTCAAGTGAATTACGTTTCACCTGGAGACCGCGTTATCTGTTGCCTATCGGTCTTCTGTGGTCAGTGCGAACGCTGCACCACTGGGCGTCCGGTGTTATGCTCGCGAACCGGCCTGGTACGTGGTCAGGATGAAGCACCACGTCTGAGCCAGGGCGGCGCATCAGTAACCCAGTTTGCGAACCTCGGCGCATACGCCGAAATGATGCTGGTTCACGAAAATTCCCTAGTGAAAATCGAGCAGGACATTGGATTTGAACAGATGGCCCTAATCGGGTGCGGCGCAACTACCGGGCTTGGAGCAGCCATGAACACCGCGAAAGTGGAGCCCGGCAGCACCGTAGCGGTAATCGGCTGTGGCGGAGTAGGCCTGAACGCCATCCAAGGCGCAAAACTTGCAGGTGCCTTAAGAATCATCGCTATCGACAGCGTGGAGGACAAACTGACGCTGGCACGTGAGTTTGGAGCCACAGATGTTATAGACGCATCTAGTGGAGATGTTGAAACAAAGGTGAAAGACCTCACCAAAGGCGGAGTGGATTACTCATTCGAGGCCATTGGCAAGAAAGAAACAGCCGAACAATCCTTTAGCATCCTACGAGCTGGAGGCACAGCAACTATCATTGGCATGATTCCGCAGGGGGTTAAGATTGAGTTGGACGGAGCGTCTTTTTTGCGAGAACGACGGATTCAGGGCAGCAGTATGGGCTCCAATCATTTTCGAGTCGATATGCCACGCTATGTAGATTTTTACCTTCAGGGTCGACTTAAATTAGATGAATTAGTCTCCCGACGCCTCACCTTGGAGGACGTAAACGAAGCCTTCAAATACATGAAAGAGGGTTCAGTCGCCCGCAGCGTGATGATGTTTGACTAATCTTAGCCGTCTTCAAAACTTAGGCTTATCCCATTAGGTCCAGGAAACAAAATTAGAACAAGTTTGCAATCAAGACCAATCAATGTGGGCTCAATCGTTCAGATAAGAGGCAACAATAAAATTACCGAGAATCAGCAAGTTCAGCTAAACTAGGTCTGGACGATTGGGCATGGACATTGCGGTCATGAGCATGGTCGCAACAAGCTTTTCATAACTGCCTTCATAGGAAATAACATCACCTTTGCAAACAGTCACAGTCGCTCCTGAACGTACCACTTGACCTCGTGCCACGAGGAATTCGCCTTTGACTGTATCTAAAAAGTTGACCTTGTATTCCACGGTCAAAATGGCAGTATCTGGGGAACTGAGGCTGAAAGCTGCATACCCGCAGGCGCTATCCAGAATTGAAGTGACGATTCCACCATGGATGAATCCATCCTGTTGAGTGAAATCAACCCGGTAAGGCATCTCAATCACGACTTCCCCTGGCTCGACACTCGTCAACCTTGCACCTAATGTTTGCATGACGGACTGTTGATTAAAGCTTCTACGGACCTTAGCTTCAAATTCAGGATCCCTAGGATCAAATCTAGTCAACAGCAGATTCCCGTCGGGCGTACATCAATCAAAACTAAGATTAGAATTTGAAGTCCGTCACATCTTTGAAACGGCGCATAGCCTCGATGTGCTCACCCGCAGTCTTAAGCCCGCCCTGCCGATTTTCTATGGACAGATAACGAGCTCCTAATTCCTCCCAAGCTTTGGCCTCATCAATCCAGTCTTCCGGTTGTTTACCGCTGGTCCGCAGTCGCCCATCCAATTGCAATTTGTCTGAGTCCCGGCCCATTTCGAGCATGTATCCATGGACTTTTTCCACATAGGCTCGGCCTCGCTCATCAGGACTGAAATTAGGACACCAACCGTCAGCTATCCTAGCCACGCGTTTCAACACAGGCTCAGCAATCGTAGGCGTGGCAGAGCTACCAGCGCCTAAGAATACTGGGATTGGCCGCTGTACGGGCAGCGGGTTTAAACCAGCGTGGCTAATGTTATGCCACTTACCATGATAGTCCACCACTTCCTGAGTCCAAAGAGCCCGCATCACTTCGATCTGTTCGGCACTCCGCGCTCCACGATTGTGAAAGTCCTCACCCAGAGCTTCAAACTCCACCGAGTTCCAACCAACTCCGATACCCAAGCGCAAGCGCCCTCCAGATAATACATCCACCTCCGCCGCCTGCTTGGCCACAAGCACGGTTTGACGCTGGGGAAGAATCAATATGCCGGTAGCCAGGCCTACTTGCTCTGTGATAGCCGACAAATATCCCATCAAAGTCATGGTTTCATGAACCACCGACTTATGATTGTAAGTGCGTAGGGCCGGGAAATCGTGGTGGGCAGGATCTGCACCTAGAACGTGGTCAGCGATAAAAATATAAGCGTAACCCATATCTTCAGCAGCTTGAGCAAAGTCCTTAATGGCCAGCGGATCTGGTTCAATCTCTGTCTGTGGGAAAATTACTCCGACTTCCAATGTTCGCTCCTGAACGTGTCTTCCAATTAAGTCGATGAGGCAGGATGACTTCTACTGGCGGATGTATTTGACCAAGCGGTGCCCTTCAACATTCTGGTTGACGTAAAGGTCTCCATGGGAGTCCATCCAGACGGCGTGGGCACCGTTGCCCCAACCGGCGTCCAAAGGACTGCCCCAAGAGGCAATGATATCTCCTTCAATGCTCAATATGCTCATGAATCCATCCAGCTCAGGCACGTATAGAATCTCATCTTCATCGATGTATATATCGCAAGGCCTGGCCAAACCGCCCCATTCATCCAGATATTTCCCTTCAGCATCAAATATCTGAATCCGATTATTCTCACGATCGGCTACAAACACCCTGCCGTCCGTGTGAACCCAGACACCATGAGGCACGTGAAACTCTCCCGGACCGGTTTTCCCAGGTTCGCCCCAAGAGAACAGTAGTTTGCCGTCGGAGGTGAATTTGTGGACACGGGAATTTCCATATCCGTCTGAGATGTATAGATCCCCAGACGCATCCAAGGCAATGTCGCTGGGCCTGTTAAAGGGACCGGCGGCCTGTTTAGCAGGGTCGTTGACNTNTCCNGTCCATCCNGTATCTGATGGCTTGTCCCAGTCACCCATAGTCATCAACAAGTTGCCATCTGGACTGTATTTCAAAACAACGTGGCTATTCTTCACTGGCATGTATAGATTGTCATCCGCATCGATGAACATGCCATGGGCATCGGGCAGATCGCCTTCACCCCAAGAATTTAGAAATTTGCCGTCCCTGTCCAGCACTATCAAGGGGTGGTCACTTCTATTAAACAGATAGACCCGATCTTGAGAGTCGGTAACAATAGCCGTCTGTCCTAGTACCCACCCTTCGGGTAGCTTTTCCCAATCCTCTACCTGCTCATAGACTCGGGCGCCTGCGCCTACTCGAACCATCAGTTTCTCCTGTCTCCAAAGCGGGAGTTTTATGGGCTCTCCGCGTAATTCTTATTCTCCGGTGGTCAATGCTTCAATTATCTTGATATGCAATTCGTCAGACCGTTGGGCAACTGCCCGAGAATCGATTCCACCCAACGGGTGCGGGATCCCCAGCGGCTGAAACCCCTGACGGCCGAACACCTTAGCATGGCGGTAAGCCGAATTCAAGAACGGGTCGGTACAGATTACTATTGTCGGTACACCTCTGTTTTCCAAGGCCATCGCATCGTGCACACTGCACGCGGTGCAGGAGCCTCAATCCGCTATACAGGTGACAACGAAATCGCATTTCGCGACCAGGTCATCTACTATGTCATCAGCGGCAGGCCGAGAATAAACGTATTTATCAACTTCAATCCCATCCCTGAGCTCAAAGTCCTTGTGCATTAACTCTTTCACTCCCCGGAGCAAGAGGCTGGCATTCGCCTTGCGATTGCCCAGGAACCCTCCAACTTTACCGTGGATGCTGTCCAACCTAGGTGCAGGAGTCCAGCGTGAATAAGCGGTAGGATCGATGGGCGACATTAAACCCATTTCACTCAATCTGGTGTTCAAATCTGATCCTGATGCACTTACCATGATTTATCCTCTCGGTTCAAGAACTTAGTGTCCATACTAACCTGTCTCTATCTTGCGTGTGACCCGACGAGAGCCCCAGCCAGGAAGATATACAGAATGAGGGCCGCCGCGACCACCTGCCACCATAATGTGGATTCGTTCTGCGGACCTCACCACTGGTACCATCTGGTCATCGTCGTCAGCATCCACAAACCTAGGCCAGAAATGACCACGGTCGGCGTCCCCCTGAGGGGGGCCGCCGCGTTTCAGCTGACGAACTGATTTTCTTGCGTTCTCAAACAAAAATTGCCGTATGTCCTGTTTACGCCACCCGCCATCATTGAGGAATCGGGCATGCTCAGGGCCTATGACGACGAAAGTATCTCCGGAAACATACATCTGGACATTACCGAGTGAGCACATAGTATCAGCTAACACCGTCAAAAAATTTCTGGGTTGATTGTCGTGATACATGATGTTATGTGGAGCTTCCGCGGGAAACACAGTTACAGCACTATCCGAAGCGGCCAATCCAACATCGGTATGCAAAGGCTCCCAAGGATTAATGTCCTGATCCTCAGCGACGCAATAGGTGTAAGCGCCAGGATGGCCAAACGTCGCCTTATTCGTCTCTCCTGGGATTGCGCCACCCAGGTTGACTAGGGCGAGTTTAACCGCTCTCCCAATGGTGGCATTGGCCCGCCAGCCAGAGCCAAAACAGTTGTAGCCGCCATTAATGTTCAAGTTCTTAGCCGCTGGGCCACTGACTATCACCAAAGGAGTATGTATCCCGGTTGAACACATCACACCACGAAGGTTGAACCGATCATCCATCATGGCTTTAATGGCCGTGACTATGACCGGCATATGTTCCGGCAGACATCCGGCCATCACCGCGTTTACAGCAATCCGCTCCACCGTGGCCTTCCCGCCCAAAGGAGGCAATTCAGCAATTAACTGGTCTGCGGATTTGCCTGTAAAGTCAATGAATTGTTTGACCCGGCTTTCGGTCGGCGGAACCACTGGCAAACCATCAGTCCAACCAGTCTCGAACATCAATTCAATGGCATCAGTTATATCAGCAGTGCCGGAAGAAACCATACTTGTCCTCAAATATGCTAGCGGAATCCCAGATACGAGATGGATGGGAGTGTAATCTGGGGCTGATTCACTGTCAACGAGATTTGCTAACTAGCGTCCTGAAATGACAGTTGAAACCTGTAACGCATCCTCCACATATCCGCCCAAGTCGGGCCAACGGTCTCTTTGGCCTCGCGAACGTCCATCGAGTAACAACAATCATCTTGAGATCTGTCTTCAGAATGACAAACTGAATGCATAAGTTGTCCACAGAAGAAAACCTGATGAAGAAATTTCCACCAGCTTTCTTGTTGTCTAATTAAAACAACTTCCTGGGTCATTTTCCTTTGAAGGCTGGCATGACCTCTTTACCAAACCACTCAATCTGGTCAGTGATTACGCTTTGGGGGGTGCCCATAGGGTGACTCATCCCGATCCGCTCCAAAGCGGGGTAATTCTCCTCTACGGATTTTAACTGCTCAATGATCCGTTCAGGGGGACCAGCCAAGAATGCCTGCTTCTCAACTGCTTCCTGAATCGTGGGAAGACCGGCAGTGGGTGCCCGACGAGGGTCACCCATAATCTCTATCTGCTCTTCAGTCATGCCACGGCTCAGCCTCAGTGGACCAAACATCTTAAGGTTCTCTTCAAAGAAACCCTGTGCTTCTGCCATTGCTTGCTCAACGGTGGGAGCCATGTGGTAATGGAAACCAACACTGAGACCCTCGCCCAGTTGGGCGCCTTTATTTCCAGCGCGTACCAAAGCGTCGCGGTAGCCGATCATAATGTCATCCATGACACCGCCCTCGGCAACACCTCCGCCCAAAATTCCCTTGATACCGTGCTTAGCCATGAAATCCAAAGCCCTCTGAGTTCCGCCTTGAATCGGTTGCCAACACTCCACTGGCAGGGTAGCCGGGCGCGGCACCAAGGTTAGTTTTTTAAGAGTATAGCCTCGATAAGGCACTTCGGGAGGCAGAGTGTAGTATTTTCCTTGATGAGAGAAGGATTCATTATTGAAGGCCTTGAAAATTACATCTACCGCTTCTTCGAACTGTTCGCGGTTGGCTGCCTGATCAGTGATGTCTGAGCCAAAAGTCTCAACCTCACGTGTGTGGTAGCCGCGCCCTACCCCAAATATCACACGTCCTTCTGTCAAGATATCTGCGGTAGCGAAGTCTTCCGCTAGACGAAGCGGGTGCCACATGGTAGCGATATTAAACCCACAACCAAATTTGAGGTTCTTGGTCAGATGAGCCAAATGGACATTGAGCATAATCAGGTTAGGGATACACTCATAACCTTCAGGCTGGAAGTGGTGTTCCGCCATCCACATGGTGTCGAATCCGTTCTCGTCTAGAGCCTTGGCGATGGCCTCAGACTTGCTGTAAACGGTCATCAGATGGTCATTGTCAAATCTTCTGTCGTTGACCGCAGTGCCACCGTAACCGATGTCGTCCATATCTACATGTCCGGCAAATAGGCTGTCGAATTTTGTAATCATATTTCTCCACCCTTCCGATATCGATTTGCATCTAATACATATGTAGATAATACATATCTGATTTAATCGCATTATAAGTAGCGAACCGACACTGTCAACGATAAATAAGTGTTATGCCCAACCTTGGAATATTGCCAGTATCAGTCAGGAATACCCATTGAGACCGAAGTATAAGTCCCGTCTATAGCCTTGGTTATGTGGCCTTGGCCGGTCATATCTTCAGCCAGCAGCACATCCCCAGGATGAAAGAGCATTGTTGTGCCGTCTTTCACCGAGACTTCCATCTTGCCATCGAGGACAAACAAATACTGACGACGAGACGGATTATGGTAATCACTGAAGCTGTTGACCGTTGACGTCCGGAAAACCAAGTCTTCTCCAGGTTTAGTGGTAATACGGTGAATCGGTTCCGTCGGGGCAATCATCTCTTCTAGATGGGACTGGCCGTCTTCGCCGGTGTAAATACGGACAAACATGCTAACTCCTTGGGCGACTAGTATGAGGAATATAAGAAACCAGAGTATACAGGCATGGACGACGTGCCGACATGATTGGAATGGTGATATTGGCCTCTCATGACGATAGTGAAACGATTACTCCGTCGACCAAATCAAGGCGACGTTGAGCTTTGACGGCCAAATCTAGGTCATGGGTGGCCACAATCACTGTGGCACGGCGGGATGCCGCTACTTCGCCCAGCGTATCGGAGATGGAACGGGCAGTTACAGTGTCCAGTTCTCCTGTAGGCTCATCAGCAAACACTACTTCCGGACCGGTCACCAACGCCCGAGCGATGGACACCCGCTGCTGCTCTCCACCTGATAATTCAAAGGGCCTATGCCGTGCCCGAGTGGCCAGACCCACGGCCACTAATGCCTTATGGGCACGGTCACGGCGCTCCCGCCATGACACGCCGCCGATGTGTAGCGGCAGTTCCACATTCTCCTGAGCTGACAATAATGGCATCAACCCAAAAGACTGGAAGACAAATGCAATCTTATGTCTGCGCATTTCCACCAGGTTGGTTTCACTAAACTCAGCTAGGTCTTTTCCGTCGAACATCACACTACCCGAGCTAGGTTTATCCAGACCGGACAACAAGTTCAGAAGAGTGGTCTTGCCAGAACCTGACCTTCCAGTGACTGCGAGGAAATCACCTCGCTCCACTGTCAGACTGATAACCGACAGAGCAGTTACAACTGCGTCGCCCGAACCGAAAACCCTACTCACGCCCACCGCTTCAATCACAGGCCCGTTATACATGTTGGCTTCGCTTGTCACTAATGCTCAACTCCTGCCCCTAGTCTGCCTTGGGTTGATTCTGGGAGTATCTATCTTGATTTGGCCGTCTTCCATACCAATCTTAGCCAGTCCTCCGCTCCGAAACTGATCGGCCAATTCTGATGGCAATTGAAGGCGTCCGGATTTATCCACTACCACGTATTCATCCTCAACGATGTCACCATCTCGACGATAATCGGGCCTGGAGAAAGTCTCAGATCCGATGCGGCCGTCTCGAATATGTACTACACGATCAACATACTGGGACACGCCCGTGTAATGGGTGACCATCACCACGGTCACTCCGTACGACCGGTTTAGTCCACCGATCATCTTAAAGATGCTATCGGCGTTCTCTGTGTCCAACTCTCCAGTGGGCTCGTCGGCAAGCAGTAAAGGAGGCTTGTTCGCTAGCCCCACCGCGATGGCAGCCCGTTGCTGCTCTCCACCGGATAATTGATACGGGAATCGTTTTCCTTTGTCGCTAATTCCCAGGGATTCCTGTAATTCGTCGGCCCAGGCTCGTCGCTCTTTAGCTAATTGTCCGGTAAGAGCCATGGGCAGTTCTATGTTGTCGGCAACAGACAGATATGGCACCAGGTTTCGGGCAGTGGCCTGCCAGACAAAACCAACTTCAGAACGCCGATACATCACCAAATCATCATCTGAGACGTCAAGAAGGTCACGGTTACCAACCATCACTCGTCCAGCAGAAGGCCGATCCAAACCAGCCAGGATGTTTAATAATGTGCTCTTTCCACTACCACTGGCGCCTATGACTGCTATTAACTCTCCGGACTCCACAGCTAGATCAAGGCCTCGTAAAGCTACCACTTCAAGGTCAGCACGCTTGTAAATCTTGAACAGATCACTACAATCTATATACGGGCCAACGCGCTGGCTCACGCCACCAACACCGGGCTGATTGCTGAGATATTCGTTCAAACGCGACATAGCTTGTCTCCAGTATAGATTACAGTGCTCAATAATTGATTAACTCGGTACATAGACACGCACTCGGGTCATCCAGCGTCCCCCATCCTGAGAACTTGTTGCACCTGAATCTTTGCGCTTAGCCAAGCCAGCCAAATCGCTGTGATAGCTGTAACTCCAGCTAGAACCGCATACGGCACCAACAATGACAGCCCATCGACGGTGAATCGCATGGGCGGCGTAACCCGTTCCCCTTCCTCAGCCAGTTCCATCAACGGCAGCAGACTTGATCCAATGAGCTGACCTACCCAGGTGCCCAACGCTAAGCCGCAAATAACGATCAGGAATAGATTAAACCATACGATTCCCTGAATCTGGCCTGCAGAGTTGCCCAGGGTGCGCAGCAGCGCAAATTCTGTCTGCCTTTCTTTGACGTCCAGGAACGAAAACAGCATCACACCAGAGCCCGTGGCTAGGGCCACCGCCAAGAACAACAGCACCAAAAGAGCACCCCATCCGGCGTTGACCAGTGGCTGATCAACTCTGGATATCACCATTGCCTCGGCATCATGCACGTCTCTGACATTCACACCTAATTGGTGCATGAATGCAACCACCTTATCGGCGTCCTGGTCGGGGCCAGATTCCTGGAAATCATCGGGCAGGTCGCCTGAGAATGATTCCAAGTCTACCCATATCTCGTTGGCACCAGTCAGCGGCACAGGACTGTGCAGGTTGGCCACGGCTTCGAAACTATCCAGGTCCAACACCGCAAACGGCTTATCCCCTGGGTTCAAAGTAGGGAAATAATCGGCTACAGCTGCGATATTCACTCGTATGGCGTAGGTGGACAGCCCAACGATCACGTCTTCACCCAGCGAAGCATCAGCCAACTCGAGAAACTCGGAGTTGACCACCGCCGGGATGGGGTCCTCTGTGGGGCCAGGCCTCAAGCCACGCAATCCCACTCCCCCGCTAGCCCAGCTGAACCGCGTCGACAGTGGGAATCTCATTCCACTCGCAGACTTGCTGGTTTCCAATCCGTACAAACCTGGTCGTGAAAAATCCTCGACCACCGACCAATCTCCTGGCGATTCAAAGTCAGTTATCGTAACCGGACCGTTGGGGGTCATGGCTTCCAGATCCGCCAAGAACACTGCTCCTAGTCCGTCAGTCCCGAATCCGCCAAGCCTGTTGGTTATCTGAAGAGCTTGAAGAGTGTACGGAGGCGATAACGATTTGATATTTGAATCAGTAGTGACACGGCGTCCAGCAGCGATCGCCGGAGTCAAATCGGATTGAATCTTGTACCAGCCTTGGTTCCCGAGGGAGCCGACCCAGGTGTCGAAATACACCCCTTCAGCATCCCGCAACCTGGCCCATAGGTTAGCACCACCATCCAAACCGGTAGGCTGCACCCAAACTGACAGACCTATGATATCCGAAGGAAGAGCCAGCCCTTCCGGGAGTTCCGTTCCACTTCCCAACTGCTCGGCCATCTGACCCATCGACTTTCCACCGGCCAGATCATCCCTGAACCAGGCAACTTCGGAAAACCTCGAGGAATCCACTGCCATAACTACCGCAGGGTCGCTGAATCCAGTAGAGGTAATTTGTCCATTAGCTCGAAACACATTCGCAGCATTCAACACTCTGGGATCTTGTTCGATACTTTTTGCAAGCCGCCCACCAATCTTGGTACTGGAAATTCCAGTGTGCCGCACCCGTAAATCTGCTCCAGCTTCATAGAGCGCTCGCTCCCTCTGGTTTCTTTCCAAAGTAGAACTAAAAGAACTGCCTATGACACCCAGAGCGGTGGACATTGTCAACAACACGATCAGAATCCCAGGCACCATCGGTTCACGGGCCAGGTGGCGCAGGGAATGGACTAACCATAGAGGCGCCACCGGCTCGGAAAGGCGTGAAAGAAAGGCAATCACCCACGGAAACACCCGCATGATAACCAACCCGACCGCCAACAACAGCAGGGCTGGAATCAGCAGTCCAACCAGGTCGAGCCTCAACTCAGTACTGTCTGGAGATTGAATCAAAAAAGCACCCCGGCTCCTCGCCTGAAACCAGATCAGGAGAATCAGCCCCAAGGCAATCACATCCAAATAATAACGGTGCAAGAACGACGCCGTTGGCGGTCTGGCTCCAGACTGCCTTGCCTCGACTATCCCGTGCCTAGCAGCGGCCACCGTGGCAACTGTAAACACCAGAACAGCCAGGGCCCCTCCGATCAAACCCAGGACCAC
>JAKUNL010000004.1:24230-99955 GCA_022451925.1 Dehalococcoidia bacterium | reverse complement strand
AACTATGGACAAAGCGATTGACCGTATGATCGAGACAGGACGGGTATCACGTCGAGGTGACTTCTTATGGAATAACGACATGACCCAACCTCCGGTTCGGGATAGGTCAGGCCTAACATCAGCCACAAGAAAGCTGAACATGATCAGCGACGAGGAATTGGAAGAAGCCATCTGTTTTGTTGTGGAGAGGTCTTACGGCATCGCCAGGGGTCAAGCGCCAACAACGGTGTTCAAGTTGATGGGCTATCGCCGGACCAACCAGGCAATGAAAGACCGATTCAACGAACTGGTAAACAACCTTTTATCAGACGGTCGACTTGGAGACGAAGGCGAACATCTGGTACTGGCCTCTCAATCCGATAACTAGCCATGATTAAGCGAGTCTCGAGATTCGGTTCAGATTGAATTAAAGACACGCTATATATTTCGGCCTCATAGCTATAGCGAGCTCGTACTTAACTAGCGAATCCAGAATGCAGGTTTGTGCCTCCCCGCTGAACCGCCACTTGCCAACCGCCTCCCGACAGGGAAAACTGCTGGTTAACGCATCATCAAAACCTAGAATCAGCGCCGGGGTTCAAGATTCTAGTGGTAAAAAAATGGCTCAACCCAACGACTATTGGAATGGCCACCGCATATATTGCTAGTTCCACGGAATAACCCACGGGCCAGGTAAGAGCTGGAATAGCAACAAGGAAAACAGTCAAGGGATATATGGCCTTGCGGGTTATTGAGATTAGTACCAAGCAAAATGCGCCAACAGGCAGCCCAATAATGGGCACCGAAGCTATCAAAACACCCACAGCGGTCGCGGCGCCGCGACCACCTCGGAATTTTAGATAGGCCGGGAAATTATGCCCAACCAAAGCTGCGCCACCAGCCATCATCTCCATACCCATATCATTAACCAGAAACTTGGCCAGCANAACCACCAGGCTACCCTTGATTATGTCTATGGCTCCCACCGCTACGCCAGCGATGGTACCGACGTTACGGAAGACGTTGGCAGCACCGCTATTGTTGTCGCCAAGGTCCCTGATGTCCTGACCAAGAATATAACGAGTGAATATATAGGCAGTGGGTAGACTGCCTATCGTGTAGGAAAGCAAGCCAAGCCAGACCCAGGTCAAATCGCAGAACTCCTGTCCCCATAAGTGCATGGCTAGCCAAAATAACACGGGCGCCAGATAAATCAGACGCCCGTAAAATCAGATATTCAGCCGCACCAGAAACGTTTTCAGGCCGGTACAGTTTGTGGAGTCACTTCAGTACACCAATGGAGATATTTAGAGTTTCTGCCAGCCACAATATCGAAGTACATCTTCTGTAAAGAAGTAGAAACCGAGCCTGGTTCTCCGTCGCCGATGTTACGACAATCCAGTTCTACGACCGGAGTAAGGTGGGCGGCGGTTCCGCTTAGGAATATCTCATCGCAAAGATATAGCTCACTTCGGTCGATGCTCCGTTCGACTACTTCAAGGCCCAACTCGTCCTGTGCCAGTTGGATGATGGTGTCTCGAGTTATGCCAGGCAGAGCGTTGTCTTCTAGACTGGGAGTATGTAGCTTCCCACCGGAGACCATAAACACATTTTCGCCAGAGCCCTCGGAAACATGACCGTCCTGGTTCAGGATGATTGCCTCATCAAAACCGGCCAAGGTGGCCTCAGTCTTCGCCAACATACTGTTCACATAGATACCTGCACTCTTTATCTGCGTCGGAATCATGTTGTCGTCGACACGGCGCCACGAAGATGTACAGCAACGGAGAATATCCGTGCCAAGGTAGTTCCCAAATGGTACCGTTACCAAAGTGAAATCACTGGCTAGTTCTTGAAGCTTCAAGTTAGCCACGACCTCCGCACTTTTGTATGCCAACGGCCGAATATATATGTCGGACTGATGTCCGTTCCGTGTCACTAAGTCAACGGTGATTTCACAGAGTTGTTCAGATGTGTAGGGAATGTCAAGCAACAGTATTTTGCAGCCGCGGATCAAGCGTTCATAGTGCTCGCGCATGCGGAATATGAACATCTTGCCTTGTTCTTCATTCCAGTTGCCTCGGATCCCTTCGAATACAGCCGTACCGTAGTGCAGAGCATGAGTTGTCACACTCACCTTTGCCTCATCCATCGGTACCACTGCGCCCTGG
This sequence comes from Dehalococcoidia bacterium, assembly GCA_022451925.1. Lineage (GTDB taxonomy): Bacteria > Chloroflexota > Dehalococcoidia > Lucifugimonadales > UBA3495 > UBA9611. The sequence goes on along the minus strand of JAKUNL010000004.1, from coordinate 97,805 downwards.
AAAAAGGCGTGCGGTTTCAAATTGCCATTGACGGATGTTGCTTTGTTTGTGCCCAAGGTTTGGCTCCTATTGTTTCGAATCTGCGCTAGATTATAGTCGGACGGCCACAACCAGTACAACCTATATCTAGATGCGGGCCAATTGGCCAATCGATACTCATTTATAAACCTGCATCAATAGCACTCCAAGCCCTCACTGCAAGGTAAATAACATTTACAGCGCCGATCATAGAAACGAGTATGGCCGGTTTTGTCGACCGATTTTATTGTCTAATCTATTTTACAATGCCGCAATCGGAATCATTTCTCACAGCTTAATTTCCAAGCATCAGTATGTCCCCGATGATCTGAGAGCCTACATGAACAATTCGATTGTTACCCAGCGCGTCTAGCGGTGGCCTCTTAAAGTCGCATCGCATACACGATAAACGCCTAGAGCACAGATATTCAATGGGTTCAATGTACCCTCGAAAATGGCTGACTAGACTACAAACCACATCTGCCAACACAAAGAAACTCCATTGATAGCACCGTAGATTTTGATCAACCTCCGATGATTAAGCGTTCCATAGTGGCCTGATTAACATCAGGCTAAGCTTTCACGGGAGATCCTACATACCCCTCAGGATAAGATCAATATTGGCGTAGAAATCACCTAGAATCGAGAATATGCCTGTTCCTTTCAGCCTATCTCCAACCTTTAACCTGCGCGAAAGATTAGTCATGAGATGTTGAAAGATATCCCCAGCCTTACTGTAGAGGCTTCCACCCAGCTACTACGACATCTTCAGAACTCTCTCCGAATAGCTGTATACTTGAATTTAATGCCTGGACCACGCCAGATTGGACTTATAGTTTACTCAAAGGAGCCAAGAACCATTGTCTGAAAATTCCAGACCGGACGGACGGGCCTGGGACCAACTTCGCCCCATAACCATCACGCCCGGATACCAGAAATACGCCGAAGGCTCGGCGCTGATTGAAATGGGAACCACGAAAGTCCTCTGTGCAGCCTCACTCGATGATCGTGTGCCAGCTTTCATGAAAGGCGAAGGCCGAGGCTGGGTCACCGCCGAATACTCCATGCTACCCAGGGCGACAAACACCCGAAGCATCCGCGAAAGGGAATCGGGCAAGATCAGCGGGCGATCCCAAGAGATACAACGTCTAATTGGACGTTCACTCAGAGCGATCACTGACCTAAACGCACTGGGTGAAAGAACCGTAAACATTGACTGCGACGTGATTCAAGCTGACGGGGGAACACGCACTGCCGCCATCACTGGGTCTTACGTAGCCCTCAACCAGGCACTACAAACGCTGGTCAAAAATAGGATTTTGACCGAAACTCCGCTCCTCTGCCCGGTGGCCGCCATCAGCGTGGGAATCATTGATGGGCAACTTCTTCTGGATCTTTGCTATGAGGAAGACTTCGCCGCAGATGTAGATTTCAATGTCGTCCTCACATCACAGGGTGGTCTAGTTGAGATCCAAGGTGCCACAGAGGCAGACCCATTTCCACGTCACCAGGTAGATGCAGTGCTCTCCCTGGCTTCACGCGGCATGGAAGAGCTCTTCAGGCACCAGCGAGAAGCCTCCCAGAGCTTTCAATAGTAGTGAAAAGTCTACCGATTCATAGATTATTAATAGTTCAGTCCCCAACACAGATATTGATTGCAGTGGCAATCATGACCCTGTTGTTCCAGATGGCCTGTAATTATGACGACGCTCATCCAAAAGCCAAGGAAGCTACAGCCACAGCGGTTCCAAATGTAACAAACTCTGTGGCCATTGAAAGGGACCCAAACGGCCAATTGCCAAATATCGCCGATATTGTGGAACAAGTCCGGGGCTCTGTGGTTTCTATCGTGGCTCAGGTTGTCACACACGACCGGTTCGGCCGACGAGCATCCGATTTCGGCAGCGGTACCGGCGTGATATTCGATGAATCCGGCCTAGTTCTAACCAACAACCACGTGATTGAAAATGGGGTTCAGGTTATCGTGACCCTGGATAACGGAGATCAAGTCAAAGCCGAGATTATCGGATCAGATCGGCTATCAGACCTTGCTGTACTGCGGCTCCCAGTTGATAACTATCCAGCATTGCCAATAACCCAGAACGGAAGTCTTAGAGCCGGTGACTGGGTTATTGCTATCGGAAACGCCTTGGCCCTGCCTGGAGGCCCTACCGTCACTGTTGGCGTAGTCTCGGCTTTGGGCCGGACCATAGAAGCCTCTCCAGGTATAACTCTCTATGAACTGATACAAACCGATACATCTATCAACCCAGGCAACAGCGGCGGACCATTAATCGATTTAAAAGGGAACCTCGTCGGCATCAACACAGCGGTCTTCCGTGGCAGCAGCGGGGTACCGATAGAGGGTATCGGCTTTGCCATTAACATGGAAACAGCCCAACAAGTGTCCGATCAGCTAGTTGAATTAGGGCACGTCCGTTGGGCTTGGATGGGAGTCTTCCTAGCCGATTTAATCCCAGAGGTTGCTGCACAGGTTGGTCTCCCCATCCGCGAGGGGGTAATAATCAGAGACATTGTATTGAACGGCCCGTCCCATCTTTCAGGAATTGTCCCCGGAGATATCCTTGTAGATATAGCCGGACATGACATAGCCACCATCACCGACCTGACTCGATTATTGAAGCAAGAATTCAGCGCCGGCCAAACCGTGGACGTAGGAATATTCAGAGTTGCTGACGGGATCGGTTCACGTGAGACTCTCAGCTTGCAACTAGGTGAACGTCCGCAACAATAAAAACCGACAGCTGCGAATACTGAACCAGAAAGGCCCGCTGTTCAAGGGGACGGTTTTATTTGGTACTAGTTATCGCTTAGGTCGTTTCTACACCGTCCACATCCAGAATCACTATGGGAAGGTCTAGTTCCCGGAGTCCAGCCTCTATCTGCTGTCGGTCTCCAACCACTAATATCTTGAGTTGATCGGGACGAATAAGTTCCTGGGTGATTCGGTGAACATCATCCAAGGTTACAGACTCCACATTAGACCTGACTGTCTGAAGGTAGTCGTCGGGCAATCCGAATTGAACCATCTGCAGCACCTGTCCCATAATTGCCCCAGGGCGCTCAAAGTTGGCAGGGAAGCTACGTAATACACTGGCCTTGGCGTTTTCCAGTTCTTCTTCACTGATAGGCCTTGAATCCCTCACCTCATTGAATTCCTTAAGAGTTTCAAACACGGATTCCTTGGTGACCTCTGTCTGAACAGCCCCCCCGGCCAGCATCAACGACGGACCGCGATACCACTGAACGTGAGATTGATACCCATAACTATATCCCTTCTCTTGGCGAAGGTTCTGGTTCAGCCTAGCGGAGAATTGACCACCAAATGCATAGTTCATCAAAGTNAGCCCCAGATAATCCGGATGCAACCTGGGGATGGTTGTATGCATTGCGCGGATAACCGACTGGGGCGCCCCCGGACGGTCTACCAAGTAGATGCTCGCAACGCCGTTGGAAGGCACAGATTCAGATCGAATATTGGCTGCATTGCTGTCAGATTTCCAATCACCGAACACGGACTCTGCCTGTTTGACAACCTCATCGATACTGACATCTCCCACGACAATCAAATTGGCGTTGGCTGGGCTGTAATCCCTGCTGAACTGACGGACCAAGTCTTCGCGGGTCAGAGATCCGATTGACGTTTCTGTTCCAGATAGCGAGTGACCGTAACCCGAGTCCTTATTGAAGACCAGACCGGCCATCAATTGTTCGGCCACGGCATTAGGCTCGTCTTTGCCACGTCTTAGCTCCGTCAGGTGCTCCCTCCTTACCCGTTCCACCTCGTGGTCTGGGAAGTTTGGATGCAGCAACAAATCAGAGGTCAGTTCCAAGGCTGTTGAGAAATGCTTAGTGAGAGTTTCTGCCGAAAGCAGGGTGTACTCGCGGCGCCCATCAGCTGAAATCCTGGATCCAATGAACTCGAATGCCTGGGCGATCTCTTGGCTGGACTTACTATTAGTACCTTCTGGCAACATCTGAGCGGTGAACCCCGCCAAGCCAGGCAGTTTTTCCGGATCACGTGATGCACCAGCGTCCATGAGGACACCGAAGGCCACTATGGGTAGGCCGCGTTGTTCGACAACCGATATGCCCATCCCGTTGGTAAGCGTAGTCCTTGTTGGTGTTGGAGGTATAAATACCGGCTCACTCTTAGGCGACGGCATAACTGTGCGATCAATAGTGACAATGGCCGGCGAAAGAGTCGGCTCTGGAAGAACATGCAGCCGTACTTGATTCTCTCCCAGGACGTTTTCAGCAACCCGGGTCACGTCTTCACGTGTAACAGACATGTACCGGTCCAAGCTTGTATTAATCAATGCGGGGTCATCCGCAAATACGCTGAAATGATTCAGTTGGTCAGCCCGACCGCCAAACCCGCCAATACGGGCCAATTGGCGAAAATGGCTGGCTTCGATCCGGTTCTTAACGCGCGTCAGCTCTTCATCAGTTGGTGGTTCCCGGAGTAGGCGAGCCATCTCAGCTTCCGCAGCGGCTTCCACCTCTTCTAATTCGTGCCCTTCAGCAGCAGTCACCTGCAGCACGGCCTGTCCAGCAATCTCAGAAGAATGGTAGCGTATGTGAGCGCTCTGGGCGATCTGTTTCTCATAGACAAGGGACTTATGCAGCCGGGAGGTCAACCCGTCCGACATTATGGCTTGGTATATCTCCAAAGGGGCATCATCAGGGTCGCCTTCCGGAGGAGTCGGCCAGGCGATATAGGTCCTGGGTAACGTGACCTTGTCCCGCATTTCCAGGTCGATGCGACCGATTAGGCCAGAATCATGACGGCCTCTCCGTGGAACTACCTCACCCGGAGGAAGATCCCCAAAATAATGATTGACCTGTTCCAGGGCTTCTCCCATGTCGATGTCACCAGCAATGGCCAGGCTAGCATTAGTCGGGGAGTAAAACTTTTTAAAGAAATTTTTAATGTCGTCGAGGGTAGCAGCATCTAGGTCTTCCTGAGAGCCTATGGTCATCCAATGATAAGGATGTGGCATGGGATAGAGCGCTTCTTGTATATTCCAATGGGCCATTCCGTAGGGACGATTCTCATAGGACTGGCGTCGTTCGTTCTTCACAACATCCCGTTGAATATCGAGTCGTTCTTGGTCTAGGGCATCCAGCAGGAATCCCATGCGATCAGACTCTAACCATAAAGCCAAGTCTAAGTAATTGGTGGGCACATCCTCCCAGTAGTTTGTCCGGTCTGGGGTCGTTGATCCGTTAAGGTTAGCCCCTGCTTTTTGAAGCGGCTCAAAGTGGCTACTGTTGTGGTGTTTAGACCCTTCAAACATCACGTGTTCAAACAAGTGAGCAAATCCGGTCCTGCCGACTTCTTCATCCTTGGAACCAACGTGATACCAAACATTTACGGCTACAACAGGAATCGTATTATCCCGGTGAAGTATCACGTCCAGTCCATTGGACAATCTATGTTTCTCAAAAGCGATGGTTACCATCTGCACAAATCCTCTAAGGGGGTTGGGTAATGTCAATCAACCCATATTAAGGCGGTGCAGCATCGTTGTAAACCAAAATCGATCCTTGACAACCTCGCCAAATGGGGAGTGCATTTTAGAAATATTATCCAATCCATACCAACATAAAAAAACAGGCTCCTAGCATTCTAGGAGCCTGTTTCTAGGTTCAAAAACTAAGTGCAGACGGCTACTGACCGACTGATTTACTATCGACTTAAGACCCTTCTTTATGGTGATAGTAATTCTCGTCGGTTCGTTCTTCAAAAGGAAGTGTGGCCTTATTTTTGGCGATCTCTTCAGCGCCCCATAAATTAGAGAATTTGAGTGCTCGGGGGCAGTGACCATAAGACTCTTCTACCTCGACCAACATCCCCTGCAGATGCTTGGAATTATCGTCTGTCTCGTAGAGGGACAGCTCAATATTCTGCTTTTCAAGTTCTTCTTTGTTAACGATGCTTACCTTGCCGTTGACCCTTACAGTGTCATTGATACCAGGTATGAAGAAGATCAAACCGATGAATGGATTCTCATCTATATTCTGGTAGGACTGGAACAGCCTGTTGCCAGCCACGTCCGGGAATAGTAAATATTTTTCTCCCAAAACTTTTACGAAACCAGGTTTACCACCCTTGGGTGAAGCGTCACAGCGGCCATCAGCGTCAGCAGTAGCCATGATTGCAAAAGGAGCGTTCTGTATGAACTCTTGAACATATGGGGTCAAGTGTGACTTTAGCTTCAGGACTGCCCTGTCAGATGGAGCCCCAAAATCCTCATGGAACCGGCTATCGCCTACGAATTCCCCTGACGAGGTCTGTCGAATAGTAGCCATGGCAGGAAACTCCTTACACCAAGCGTTACAAGTTTATTGGAATAGATTCTAATCGCCCTGGTTTGTTTCATCAAGCAATTTACTTAATGCGCTTCTGACTTGGCGATTTCAACTATCGCCTTGGCTAATCTCTTAGTATCTCCCATAGGTAATATTCCTATCCGGATGTATTCCGGCAGACCGAACGAAGTGCAATCCCGCACCACAAACCTCTTCGCCAAAAGCAGGGAACGCCACTTAGCGGCCTCACCAACTTTCACCAAGATAAAGTTGGCTTCTGTGTCGGGAACTTCCAATCCTAAGCTCCTCAACTGATCCACTAGATACGCCTTGGCACTGAAAACCGCAGCTCTGGCCCGGGGTAGATAAGCTATGTCATTCAAGGCAACCACGCCAGCCCTTTGGGCTAGGGTGTTTACACTCCAGTCTGGCTGAAACTCTCTCAGCCGTGCCACCACATCTTTCGACGCCAATGCATAGCCCAAACGCAAGGCTGTTTGGGCGTAGTCTTTGGTCATGGAACGAACCAACATCACCTCAGGTCTATCCAGCAGAGGCAGGGAATCCCATGGCTCTTCCACAAACGCCAAGTAGGCTTCATCAATCACCAACAATCCATCAGCATCGCGCGTTGCATCGGCTAGAGCCTCGATCTCTCGGCGGGACAAGTACACTCCAGTTGGGTTGTTGGGGTTACAGACGATTACGATATCGGGTTTGTTGTCCTCAATTAGTTTCGATGCAGAATCAATGTCCCATCTGAAATCGCCATCTAGATTGGCAACGCATTTCAGTATTCGTGCGTCTGCCAAGCGGCAAGCCCCCTCATACTCACCATACGTAGGAGTCATCAACACTGCGGTCCCATGAACTGGACGCTTCGACAGATAAACCCGAGCGATCAGATGGAATATCTCTGTGGAACCATTACCTACAATTACGTTCTCGATTGGAATCTGTCGGTCGGTAATTGAAATTTTGCGAGAGATGGTCTCTCGCAGTTCCAGACATTCTGGGTCTGGATAACGGCTCAGGTCGACACCTCGTATGGCGTTCCAAACTCCATCTGGAGGTCCTATTGGGCTGATGCTGGCGCTGAAGTCGAGCAGATCTTCCGGGTTCAAGCCGAGGGCTCGCAACTCGGTGGGTCCAATGCTCCCGTGCACAGGACGAGGCCTGACAGGATATTGATTTGATTGGTTAGTCATTTTTGATGGTTGCTTTATATGAGGCTGCCCCGAACATAGACCACAGCGAACGAGATCACCAAGCCCAATAATGCTACTAAATACATGGACTGGACAGTACGCGTTATATCCTGAGGTTCTATCTCCCGATCTGGTTCTCCCAGCTGGTATCCCAATTCTGGGTCGTCTTTTTCAAGCCGAACACCCAATGACCCGGCCATGCCAGCCATGGTCCAACCCGCGTTGGGGCTTTGGGTACGATTATGATGCCTCCACATGATTATCCAAGCCCTCGAGAGCTTCTGACCTGGGAGAAATCCAGCACAGAAGACCAGGAGCAGACCTGCAATCCGGGCCGGAATAAGATTAACGTAGTCATCTAACTTGGCTGAGGCTTTGCCAAGGTATTCATAGACTCCCCGGTAGCCTATCATACTATCTAATGTGTTAATCATTCGGAAAACAAAAGCCCCCGGCAATCCAAATATGGCAAAGAACAACCACGGAGCCAGAAAGCTATCGTTTATGTTCTCAGATACCGACTCCACCGTAGCCGCTGTGGCTTGTTTCGCAGTCAGAACGGAGGGATCCCGGCTGACCAACGACGGCATCCTGGCCCGGACCTTCTCCATATCATCCTGACCCAGATATCGTCGTATCAAAGCGGCTTCTTTATGCAATAGCCGGACTGAAAATGTGGTTTTAAGGAGAACTGCAGCCACGAGGATGTAAGCGATAGTATGAACTTCTTTCAGCCAAAATGCCGTGAAATAGGCCGCCACCCCCCAAATCAACGGCAAGACTAACGCTATCATCAATCCAGAAGTAAGAGCGAGTGTCCCTTTTTTTGGCAAACGCTGTTCGACTATGCCCAACATCCGTCCCATCCAGACTGTTGGATGTGCCCACATTGGTGGCTCTCCAAGGGTTAGGTCGATCAACACAGCCAATGCAAGTACCGACAAGTCATCAGTCCCAGAGAATATCAAAACCTATCCAATAGGAATGGCAGTTGTTCCAACCATTCTTGGGCCAGCAGCGCAGTAGCAGCAATTATGACCGCTACCTCCATGATCTCGTTGGTTGCCCCATAGGAGTCTCCGGTGAGGCCGCCCAGAGACTTGACCATAGCCCAACCAATCAACCAAGCAATCACCGTTGCACCAAACAGCAGGCCCAGTCCGCCAAACCCGCCCAGCAATATGGCCGCGACCAAAATCGATATACCAGCCAACAAGGTGCAGATTTTGCTGTCGCTGTTGTCGAATGGAGAACCGAGCCCATGAGAACGAGCATATGGGAAAGTCGCCAGCAAGACCACCATGGTCCAACGAGAGATGGCAGGGAAGAGCAGTAGAGCCCACTCCTTTCCTGGTTCAGGTAAAGTCAATAAGCTCACCAAGGCCCCGTACTTCAGTAGAATTACGGTGACGCCGCCTACGACGCCAAACGCCCCTACTCTGGAGTCTTTCATGATCTCAAGGCGACGTTCTGGAGTAAACCCGCCAAATACACCGTCGCAGATATCCATAAGGCCATCCAGATGAAGTGCTCTGGTGATAATCGCCATGGTGACGACCAGAAGCCCAGCGGTCAATGGAGCGGAAAACAATTGGCTGGAGCCCTCTTCTACTGCCACCAAAAGCAGGCCCATGATCAAACCTATCGTCGGGTAGAAGGCCCGGGAGTTACTGATATCTTCGGGCCTCCATTCCAAACCGCGTGCCAACGGGAATATGGAGAGGAATGTCACCGCCAACCGGAGCGGTGTCAGCCAGAACGCGATCAGGAGACGACCTCGTCGTCTTCTATTTTCTCTGAGACTCCCGCCTCGGCAAAGGTCGTCATATCGGAGAGGCATTTTGCTGCAGCTTCAACGATATGCATTGCCAGGGCGGCGCCAGAGCCTTCACCTAAGCGCATTTGTAGATCCAGCAATGGCTCCAAACCCATATGATTCAGAGATATACGGTGACCCGGCTCCACCGACTGGTGAGACGCTATGAAACTTTGCGCTGCGTCGGGATCAACGGCATGGGCAATCAAGGCAGCTGCTCCAGATATAAACCCATCAACAACAACAGGCCGATTTGCTGCTGCGACGCCAAGGTAAACTCCCGCCAACACGCCAATCTCAAACCCACCAACCTTCATCAATATATCCAGTCCATCTTTGGGATCCGGTTTGTTAACATCTATGGCCCGCTTTACGACCGACGACTTGTGGGCTAAGCCCACATCGTCTAATCCAGTCCCACGTCCGGTAGTGATATCAGGAGAAGTTCCCGTGACGACTGCTGTTATGGCGCTGGACGGAGTAGTGTTCCCAATACCCATATCACCGCACGCAAACAGGTCTGCCCCAGCGGCAATCTGTTCGCGAGCGATTTCAATTCCAGTCTCAAGGCACTGGATGGCCTGTTTACGGGACATGGCCGGCCCAATTGATATGTTATCGGTACCTCGGCCGATTTTCGCAGAACGAAGTTGGGGGTGATCCGGTAGGTCCGCAGCTACACCAGCATCTATAACCACTATCTCGGCCCCGGCATGATTAGACAGAACATTGATCGCAGCACCGCCGCCCAGGAAGTTCATCACCATGGCAGGAGTAACGTCCTGTGGATAAGCGCTTATGCCTTCGGATACCACACCGTGGTCGCCGGCGGCCAGGATAATGACTTTTTTACCGATGCGGGGAGTCCCCTGACCAAAGATACCAGCAATCTGGATAGACAACTTTTCCAGCCTACCCAGGCTGCCCAAGGGTTTAGTCAGTTGGTCTTGCCTAGCCCCGGCTTCGGCCATTGCGGTCTCGTTCAGAGGAGTTATCGCATTTACAGTTAGATCTATCAGGTCTGAGATAGGCATTAGTCTTTATCAAATCCTTGGTTAAAGTTAATACAAAATCTGTCTGATTAAAATTCTATCCCGGGTTGGGCTTTGATGCCTTGTTGATAGGGGTGTTTCACCACATTCATTTCTGTGACTAAATCGGCGTATTCCATCAACTCTTCCGGCGCGTTACGCCCGGTGATGATAACGTGCAACATCTCTGGCCGGGCCTTCAAAACCTCGATTACCTCCGCAGTTTCGATCCAACCATAGTGCATAGGATAGGTAAATTCATCTAAGACCATCACGTCATATTTCCCCGACAATATGGCTTCTTTGCTGTCTTCCCATTGCGCGCGTGCTAGATCTGCAGACTGATCCAAGTCTTTAGACCGCCAGGTGAAACCATCGCCCATGGACCGGACCTCGATCCCCATCTTCTGGGCAGCGCGCTGTTCGCCAAAATTGGCAGTGGAATGCTTAATATATTGGAACATAGTCACGTTCATGCCGCGGCCCCAAGCCCTCACCAAGACCCCGATGGCTGCTGTGGTCTTACCTTTGCCCTTACCCGTGTTGACGATTACCAGCCCCTTGTCGATTCTGGGACCAGTAACTGATTGGGGACCCGGTTCTGCCTGTTCTTTGGGATCCGTGTTTTGATTCTCCGGTGTATTTATGCTCATTCTCTTATTCCATTATTTTTCCAGATCCGGATTGACTCTAGATTTTAAATTCGGTCCGAGGAGCAGGTCTCCACGAACCTGGATGCCAGACCCATACGACTTCCCAAATGGATGTGGACATACGACGCCCAAACGCTACCAGTCCGAAAGCCATCGAGTCGATTATCTTGGTCGACGATTTTATAGACCGATTCTTGGTTATCCGGCTCCCGGGCCAGCGTAGACCAATGAAACTCGTGGCCTTTAACCCTCTCCCCTTTGGGCAGGACAGGGCTATCAGAACATGACTCCACTTCGCGATACCCCAAAGTCAGCCTACTTTGGGACATCGCCGACTCAGCAGGAATAATTCCTAACATCGGATGTGTTACACCTTCCAAGTCCGACAGACTTTTACCAAGGTACATCAGCCCACCACACTCGGCGTAGACTGGCACGCCCTTTACAACTGCCTGGCGTATCGCATAGTGCATAGGCTTGTTGCCTGCAAGTTGGTCAGCGAAAAGTTCGGGAAAGCCTCCGCCAAGATAGATTCCATTGGCTCCTGATGGCAATGTCTCGTCTTGAAGAGGACTGAATGGAGCAAGTTCAGCGCCCCATGCCGCCAGCAAATCTAGGGAGTCCTGATAGTAAAAGTTGAAGGCCTCATCTTGAGCCACGGCAATAGTTGCCCTAGCCGGTATTGGCGTTTCCGGATAGACGTTCGGCGAAGACGGGGGAGTTTTAGCTGTATTAGCCAATTTGAGAATAGTCGGCACATCCATAGTCGCTTCAACCTGGTTAATCACATTGTCATACCAGTCATTGGCCACTGTACCTTCCACAGTGGGTATGAGACCCAGATGGCGCTCCGGTTGGATGAATTCTTCTTTTCGTGGCAAATAGCCAAGAACAGGTATGCCGGTAGTGGCTTCTATCTGCGGCTTGCAAAATTCCAAGTGGCGTTCGCTGGCCACACCGTTCAAAATAACACCAGCAATATTCAGGTCAGGGTCGAAAGTCTGAAACCCCAGGACTTCAGCCGCTACGCTGCGCGCCACCTTAGCCGCATCAGCAATTAAAATAACGGGCGCGCCTAAAAGCTTGGCCAGTTGGGCACTGGAACCTTCTTCAGTGAGGCTCGAACGTCCATCAAAAACACCCATCACGCCTTCCACAACTGAGACGTCGGAACCAGAGCTCGCCCGTTGGAAAAGTTCCAAGACAGTCGGGTGGTCGCAAAGCCAGGTGTCCAAGTTACGGCTCGGCACTCCGCAGGCCAACTTGTGGTACGAAGGGTCAATGTAGTCCGGTCCGGCTTTGAACGGTTGTACTCTATGGCCACGGCGAGTTAAAGCACCCATGATACCGGTGGCGATAGTCGTCTTGCCCACGCCGCTGCGGACTCCCGCAATTACAACTGTTGCGACCATTGAATCAATCCTGAATATCTCGTGATCAAAACCCAAGTGTGGGTAAGTCAGGTAAATTTTATGAGACTCATTATAACTGGCGTTCTAGAAAAACGCAGGAATTCCTGCCTAGCACACACCGCAAACCAGAAATTAGCGTTTTCTTGACATACCATAGGTCAGAGAATACTTTTAGAAACACTCAAAGCCAGTTATTTCACAATCGTATGGAGATGTTATGCCTAAGCTATCAGCCTTGAGTGAGATTCAGAGAAAAAGCATGCTGATGTGGCCGTGTATGGAGCACGACGACACACCGTGGACACCCATGGCCAAACCACTATCAGAGAGCAAGTTAAGCTTGATCACAACAGCTGGACTACACTTGCGAGGCGACAAACCTTTCCGGGCGTCACACGATGGTGGTGACACTACATTCCGGACCATACCACGGAGCGCCAGCGGTGCAGACATCATCCAAACCCATACCAGTCTGGGATTCGACCATACAGGCATATACCGAGATATCAACGTAACTTTTCCCATCGACCGTCTCACGGAATTGGTCGAGCAGGGTAAAATCGGCTCGCTATCCGACAACTATTACTCGTTCATGGGGGCGCTCAGGGATGTAACGGGGATAATTGATAATTCGGGCCCTGAAGTTGTCCGCCAACTCAAAGACGAGAACGTAGATGTGGTGCTACTGACCCCTACTTGACCGGCATGCTCTCACGCTGTAAGCGTGATCGCACGCATAATCGAAGAATCTGGCATAACCACAACCGGAATCGTTCTGATCGAGGAACACGCCCAAAGAGTGAAGCCGCCGAGAATGCTGGCCGTTCCATTCTTCTTTGGGAACGCTCTGGGTGAAGCGGACAACCCAGAATACCAACACCAGGTTTTGCAAGCAACGTTCGACCTGCTTAACCGCGACCAAGGCCCTGTGCTAGAACAACTCCCCGACGACATGATCCCTGACATATTGATGCAAGGTTCTGAGACCACTAACTCTTCCGAAGAGAAAGGATTCAACGCCGCTGACGAACTCACTTCACTCAGGGCCTACTATGAGAAGTGGGTGACCTCTCATAACGGCCGCACTGCTGTTGGTGCAAGCTCAGTTCCTCAACGTAGGTTTCGAGGGATAATCAGGTTCATAGAAAAATACATCAACGACGAAGAGACGGACATGAAAGAAAGACCCGAAGACATTAACGTCCCCCAGTTCCTTCGCCATTGCGTAAATGACCTGAAGGCATTCTATTACGAAGCTCGGATGGCCCAACGGCCTAACGTCGCAGACAGGGACATCCACGAATGGTTCTGGTCAGAGACTGCCATGGGCGCCCTGATAATGGCACTAGGCCAGCATATGAGCAACGTAGACGACAAAGAAACCCAGGCCGTCTCCTACGGCATAGCCAGATAACGTTGACGTCAATACAAACCATAAAACCGATTAGGAAGTGAACATCATTGGTTACCTATACGTACGACCACATACACCTACGCAGCCGACAACCGTTGGAAACGGCGAAGTACTTCAACCAGATGTTTGGCGCTGAGATTAAAGAAAGCATCCAATCCGATGGCCAGGGCCGAGTCGATATTGATATCAACGGCCTGGTGGTATTCATTGCTCAGGCAGAAGACACTACACCAGACGGTCCTCACGAGCCGTATGTGGGCTTAGACCACTTTGGACTGCGAGTCGAGAACCTGGATGTTGCTGCTGCAGACCTGAAGGCAAAAGGGGCAGAATTCTCGATGGAACCGAAGGATCTCCGTCCGGGCCTTCGGATAGCATTTGTACGTGCTCCCGGGGATGTTCGGATCGAACTTCTGGAACGCCGCGAATAGAGTTCCATTGCTTAAAACAAAAGGCCGACGCCTAATACGTCGGCCTTTTCGCTATGCATTTGGAGTCTTTTAACTTTTAGATAGATCCATCCTTACTTGAGCTTTTAATCCAATAATATATTCCAGTGACTATACTGAATATTCCGATCAGAACGAACAACCATCCTATACTAGTTATGAGCCACTTCCCCACCGGTGATATTAAGATTAACCCCAGCAGAAAAAGCAGCCCACCACAACCGACTCCAGCACTCTGTAAAGTGCCTCCTAGATTGAACTGCCTAAACTGCATATCCCTTAACCTTTGACCAATTTGAATGTAGCCTCTTGTCTTTCGACAAGGCCCTCTTCAGTCAATTTATCCAGATGGGTGCGCACGTTGCGCCCAGCAGCGCTCCGCAGATTTCTACGTAAGTTCCTTGAGTAGACTTCAGTGACAATCTCATCCACGGAATCCACACCAGACTTCAGCGCGGACAGAACCTGTTCCTCCCGCTCAGTTCGGTGACGAATATATCCCTCAACCCGGGCAGTGCCATTCTTAATGATTTGCCCGTGGCCAGGGCAGATCAAGTTGGGCTTCAATCCAGCAAGTGTTTCCAATGATTCCATATATTGCTTCAGATTTCGCACACTTGACGAAGAGTTTCCCAGGATGGTATCTCCACTAAATATTACTTTGTCTCCGGGAATATAATAGGAAATGTGATCAGCTTCATGACCAGGGGTGAAATGAGCCCTTAGCTTGACGCCGCCACCGGCAATAACCGACTCCTTAGAACGAAGTTTTTTCACAGTGCCTTCACCCAGCTTGTGAGTAAGCAACGGTTCTAGCTTGGGATGACAGCGAACGATGCAGCCAAACTGCTCTTGAAGCCTATCTAATCCCCCGATGTGATCCCCGTGACCGTGGGTGACCACGATGGATGATATGCGCGGTTTTCCAAGTTCAGAGTAAAAATCCTGGATCTGCTTAGTCCAGGAGCGATAAGGTTCACCCGAATCTACCATCACCATGTGATCATTGGGATCTCCCACGAAATAAATGTGGGTCCCACCAGGGTGCATGGCTCCGAAAGTGCTAGAATCCTCTTCAATGTGGGTTGCGTAGATATTCTTGCTAATCTGCATCGGCCGTTTCATCCCCATAAAAATGCTGATAGTTTAGGTGAACGGATGGTAGTCCTGAGCCTAAGTGTCGTCAATCCCCTGCCATTCTTATGTTAATATCCTGGGATATCCAACCACGGACTAAAGCTTCTTCCACATGAATAGAGGGCAACTATGATCTCTGAAATGATTACCAGTCAGGACTTAATATCAGCCATCCCCAATACGAGTGACGATGTTTCGTTGAAGGGGTTGAACGAGCAAGTCAAGATATACCGGGACATTTACGGGATCCCTAGAATCAAAGCACGCACTGAAATGGATGCCTATTTTGCCCAGGGTTTCGCCACTGCCCAGGATCGGCTGTGGCACATGGAATATGACCGGCTCAGGGGGTCTGGACGCTGGGCAGAAGCTGTTGGCCAACAGGCGGTCTCCCAGGACATAATGATGCGACGCTTTCGGCTGAAGTCGAGCGCCAAGGCCGACTATCGAGCAATGGACTCTCACACCAAATCCATGTTCGACTCCTATACTGCCGGAGTCAATGCCTTCATTGAAAGCGGCGACGCACTGCCGGTGGAATACCGTATCACTGGATTGACCCCTGAACCTTGGGAGCCATGGGATGGGCTCATTGCCTACAAGGTCCGGCACATATCCATGGGAGTGTTTGAGTCCAAAGTCTGGCGAGCTCGTATGGTCCGTGATATGGGTGCCGAAACTGCAGGGAAACTCTTCCCCGGCATCGAGCCAGGTTTTCTGATGATCTTACCACCTGGTTCTACTTCTCCAGGACCCTTAGATGAGGGGCTCAAAGAACTTGCAGAAGGCGCAGCCGGACTGAACTACCTAAATGAGATGGACTCGGGTAGCAACAGTTGGGTCCTCTGCGGTGCTGAGACCGCCACTGGCAAACCCATATTGGCCGGAGACTCCCACAGGGCATTGGACACACCCAACGCCTATTACCAGAACCAGATCGCCTGTCCCGAGTTTGACGTGGTAGGCCTGTCTTTCCCCGGTGTTCCAGGGTTTCCACACTTTGGTCATAACGGTCGAGTTTCCTGGAGTGTCACACACACTGCAGCAGACTACCAGGACCTATATATTGAGAGATTCAAAGAGGGAGAACCCAGGAAGTATCTATTCCAAAACAAATGGCTTGATGCCGAGACTATCAAAGAGACAATAAAGGTCAAAGATGGCAATGATGTTCAAACCACGGTGACTATCACACAGCATGGGCCAATCATCGCCGGTAATCCAGAGCAAGGATCAGGACTGGCATTCAAATACACAGCGACCGAGAAGGCGTCCACCTGGCCAGATATTCTCTGGAAGATGCTACGGGCAGACAACAGCCGGGAGTTTGTAGCAACCATGGAAGGCTGGGTAGATCCATGCAACAACCTCCTTTTTTCCGATATACACGGTGATATGGGCTATCTCTGTCGTGGCCGTATTCCCATCCGGTCTAGGGTGAACGGATGGCTCCCAGTACCTGGTTGGACTGGAGAGCACGAGTGGGAAGGGGATATCCCATTTAAGGAGTTACCGGTGTCAATCAACCCACCGGAAGGCTATATCGCAACTGCCAACAACCGTCCTGTTGGTGATGATTATCCCCATTACATCGCAATCGATTTTACTCCCGAATATCGAGTGAAACGGGTGACGGCAGGGTTGAAATCATTGACTCGTCCAACAGCAGCGGATATGGCCAAAATTCACGCAGAACAGGTGTCCATTCCAGCATTGGCATATCAGAGCGTCATCGAACAAATGGAGCCTCAAAATTCTATTAGTCAAGATGCCAAAGACCGCCTAATTAACTGGGACTGCCAGATGGAAGCGCAAAAAGTGGAGCCCACTATCTACAGCGCAATGCGTGACGCTCTACTGAAAGAAATATTGGAAACCAACCTAACCGAAAAGCTAGCCTTTGAAGCATGGCATCCAGCGGACAGGGGGCTGGGCTCGTTTTCGAACCGTCTCAAAGCCAGGTTAGTAGCAATGATTGAGCAAAACGACACTTCACTGCTTCCAGAAGGAGACACATGGCCGACAGCAGTGGCTAGGGCGTTGTCCAAGGCCATAGTTACATTGTCTGAAAGACTAGGAGAAGACATTGACCAGTGGCAATGGGGCAAGGTGCATCAGGCTCGCCCCAAACACAACCTTTCTACGGCGTACCCCGAGTTGGCAGATCTATTAGATCCACCAGCTATACCCACTAGCGGCGATGGCGACACGCCACTCCAAGGAGGCTATTCCCCGGCCACCCCTAATACAGTGACAAGCCTGTCAGTGGCAAGGTATTCGTACGACCCGTCCAACTGGGACAAATCCCTTTGGGTAGTACCATTAGGAAGCTCAGGTCATCCGGGAAGCAACCACTACGCGGATCAGTCTGAAACCTGGCGGAAGGTCGAGATGATCCCCATGGGCTATGACTGGGAGAGTATCAAGGCCAATTGCGAAACCGAGCAGACTCTTATTCCAGACTAAGTACTGAGTTCTTCACCCAACAGATCGAGGGCTGCTTTGGCAGCGCCCTGTTTACAGTCGTCACGGTCTCCAGACAAGAGGACCTCTATAGCCCTATCCTGACCACCTTTAACAGCAAGACCAATCCAGAACGTACCGATAGGCAGTCCAGCGCGCCCGGCAGCCGGTCCGGTCACTCCGGTGGTAGACACTGCATAGTCAGTTCCACACAGTTCGAGTACACCTCGGGCCATTCCAATGGCCATCTGGCTACTCACGGTTCCGTGATTTGGAGATACATCGTCAGCCACGCCTAAAACTTTCTCCTTGAGGCCACCTGTATAAGCAATCACTCCGCCAGGGAAATACTTGGAACTGCCAGGGATAGCCCCAAGCATGTAACCAATCAGACCTGCGGTATCAGCCTCGGCCACTGAGACGGTTTTGCCGCGTTCGGTCAGTATTTCTGCGATCTTTTGAACTTCCATTTGAAATGCCTCCTTTAACCGTAATTCACTAATTCTATGGTTTTTCCAGCAGGATGAAAAATTCGCGGTTACCGGAATCGCCTTGAATTGGAGAACGACATATATTTCTGACTCTGATGTCTTGTCCAACCGCCCAATTAACTATCTTGCCTAAAACGCTTGCGTGCACCTTGGGGTCTTTAATCACTCCGCCGCGACCGACCTGGTCTCTTTGGGATTCAAACTGGGGTTTAACCAATGAGACGATGTAATGGCCCTGTTTCAGGTGTCGTATGACCTCAGGAATAACCATGCCAATGGATATAAACGACACATCCATGACAATGAGATCAACCAACTCTGGCAATTCAAATGGATAGCGCGCGTTGGTTTTTTCCATCACCGATACCCGTTCGTCCTTGCGCAACCCATAATGCAATTGCCCATGTCCGACATCGACAGCATAGACCTTATTTGCATCTCGTTGCAGTACACAGTCGGTAAACCCGCCGGTGGAAGCACCAACGTCCAACACAATCAGACCAGAGACATCCAGCTGAAATTCATCAAGAGCATGGGCCAGCTTTAATCCACCTCGGCTGACGAATGGCAACCGCCCCTTCACCTCGAGATCCACATCTGCAGAGAGCGTAGAACCAGCCTTTAGAACCCGACCAGTAGGTGTATATACCACGCCTTCCATGATCAAAGCTTGTGCTTGTTCTCGGGATTCTGCCAGCCCCCTCTCAAAGAGCAGCAGGTCGGCCCGAATTTTAGCTGCGCGTTCTGTCAAAATGTACGCTCAGAGGTGAGATTGAAACTAACGAAAGTGATTCTGGTGATTATTCGCCGATGAAATTGGGCCGACGCTTTTCCAAGAATGCTTTATAACCCTCAATGTAATCCTTCGTATCGAACTGAGTCAGTGGTAGGTCATCCTCTTCCTTAGTAAGATTCTCCAGAGAAGGTTTGTCTTGCACTTGCTGCATCGTTAGCTTATTAACCGCGTGGGAAAGAGGTGCTAATCCAGCAATTTCATCCGCCAATTTATAAGTGTAATCATGTAGTTCCTCTGGAGACAAAACTTGGTTAACCAGGCCAATGCGCAAGGACTCCTCTGCATTCAGCAGCCTGGCAGACAACAGGATATACATGGCATTACCCTTGCCAACCAAATTGACCAAACCACGCATCTCTCGGTGGCCGATGCTGATCCCCAGTTTGCCTACTGGAATACCCATTCGGCTGTCGTCACTTACTATACGCAGATCAGTGGCCACTGCCAGTTCGCATCCGCCTCCAACAGCAAATCCGCGAATCATGGATATGGTCGGAGTCGCCATTTCGGAAAGAGTTTTCAATGCACCGTTTACGGCATCGTTATATATTCGGCCTTTGGTGGAGTCAGAGCGGTAATCATCAAAATCTTGGATGTCTGCACCAGCAGAAAAAGCCTCTTCACCGGCCCCGGTAATTACAACGGCCCTAATGTTCTTATCCGAGTCGATTTCTTGCAATATATCGGCGAATTCTCGCCACATTGCAAAGCTGATTGCATTACGTTGACTGGGACGATTGAAAGTGACGGTCGCAATTGGGTGAGATGAATCAAGGATGATATGTTCGTTCAAGACGTCGGTTATCCTGTTGTGCGATTAGATAGATCAATAGGCGCGAATTTAGGCGAGCAAGGCCAGTATAGCCGGTAGCCTGATGGGTGTCATCACTAGCTTAGGTCAGAAAAAAATAACGGCAGACATGATGCCTGCCGTTAAGTTAAACCAAATTATAGTTTATATTTCAGTGGATTAGCGGCCTCGGAGTTTGGGATCCATTACGTCCCGTAGACCGTCTCCCAGGAAGTTCACAGAGAAAACCACCAATGCGATAGCAATACCAGGGAACACAGACAACCATGACGTGACGTCAATGTACTTGCGCCCAAGTTGCAGCATACCACCCCACGTGGGGACGTCTGGAGGAACCCCTACCCCTAAGAAGCTGAGCGCTGCCTCTACTACTATGGCAAATCCCACAGTGATGGTAATCAATACTATGTAGGTGGCCATCACATTGGGCAAAATATGCCGCCAGACGACCCTACCGGCAGTTGCGCCGATGGCTCTAGCAGCCAGAGTATAATCCAGCTCCTTAATACTAAGAGCTTGGGACCGGACGACTCGGGTGGCCCCAGGGGTCAAAATCGCTATCAGTGCGATAATAACGTTTCTATCCGAAGCTCCAAGAGCGGCCATTAGGCCAAGCGCCAAGATAATCGGGGGAAAGGCCATCAAGGAGTCCACTAACCGCTGAACAATCAGGTCAAACAGACCTCCAATATAAGCGCTGAAGATGCCTATTATTGTTCCCGCGCTGATTCCGATAAGAGTGCTCAACAGACCCACTTTCAACGAAATCCAAGTACCGTACATTAATCTACTAAGAACATCCCTTCCAAGTTGGTCAGTCCCCAATATTGCATCAGCACCTGGTGCGGCGAACTTAGTCGCTACGCCAACCTGTTCTGGATCATATGGAGCAATCCCCGTAAACCGGGTCAGGAACGCTATTATCACCATGACTAGCAGAACCACGCCTCCACTGAAGGCCAGCGGTTTGGTTTTGGCGAAACGTACCGTACTTTGGTAAGCCGCGACGTACCATATAGGTTTAGGCCTAATCCGTAAATTAGATTCTAAAACATCCATTTCATCGCTACTTGTTTGATCCACTGACATTTGTTATTCCTATATCAAACCTAAATTTCAGTTTCGAATATCAGGGCTGCTAGCTGTGCATGACAGGCACCGTAAGCCAACTAGGCGTACCGAATTCTGGGATCGAGCCAGCCATACAACAAATCTACGAATAAATTGATAGATATTATAGCCAAACCGATTATTACAATAGCCGCCTGAATTAACGGGAAATCCCGATGCTGCACTGCCTCGATTACAATGCGACCCATACCCGGGATCAAGAAGATGGTCTCAATGACAACCGTTCCACCAAACAAGCGACCGAATTGCCAACCGGAGATAGTCAAGATAGGCAGAATCGCATTTTTCAGGCCGTGGCGGAAGAGTACCACACGTTCGGAAAGACCCTTAGACCTGGCCGTTCGCATATAGTCTTCCCTAATAATTTCCATCATTGAAGAGCGAGTCACCCTAGCAATGAAAGCCATCTCATACAGGGCCAAAGCAAGTGCTGGAAAGAACATCTGTGACAGGTTTTTAAATATATCTCCCTTTTCACATCCGTCAGTCCAAACGCGTACACATAACTCTACGTAACCCAAATCTGGAAGCCAGTTGAAGGTCTTTAATAAGAACAAAATCATCAACACTGCAACTAGGAAATTCGGGATGGCTATTCCGATTAAGGTGAATATCCTAGCTGAGTAATCCAACGGGCTGTCCGGCCGAATGGCTGATACGATTCCTAGAGGTACTGCTATCACGACCGCCATAAGAGTCGATAGAATCGCCAGTTCCACAGTCACAGGAATCCTAGAACCCAACTCAGTCATGACCGATGATTTGAACCATAGCGATTCACCAAAATCACCGCGAACCACGCCACCAATCCACTCAATGTATTGGACCGCAATGGGCCGGTCGGTCCCCAGCTCCGCACGAAGTTTATCTAAATCGAACTGAGTGTATTGTCCACCTCCGTCACCTTCCAATATAGCGATTGCTGGGTCTCCTGGGATAACCCGCATAACGACGAATGCGATTAAAGTGACAAGTAGAACTGTGGGGATAAAGAGGGCTACTCTTTTGATGGCGTATTGTCGCATTGTTAGCCTATCCAGTAGTCAATTTCGTTCGTGATTATATATCGACTGGTTATCGAAAGGTGTATCCGTGAGGGTTACACGGTTTACAAGATAAACATTACAAAGAGCAGTTGCATGCCTTAGATTCCAATGCTCAATTCAACTTTATAGCTAGGCAAATTTGATGGCCTGCCTCCAAGTGGAGGCAGGCCATCAATGATTAGGCTCGGGAACCAGATGGTTGCCTAGCGGTCCAACCAGAGGTCTTCGTGTTTGAAACTATATTGGACAGTCGCAGGGGCGTTGAAACCCCGAATGTCCTCATGCGTCAACCAGAAGAACTTACCCCAATAAAGGGTCACCCAGTGATTGTCGGTGAATCCCTTTGAGATATCATCCGGGTCCGTGGGGATCAAGAAGTCTTCAAGGTCCGACAACTGCTGTTTACGCGTAGCCGGGTCTTGTTCTTCCTTCTGCTCCTCAAACGCAGCACGGACATTGGCCGGTTCCCAGTCACTATAGTTACGGGTCCCACCGGCCAGGTAGACACCACCTAACAGAGCATCTGGGTCTAGTACGGTCATGCCCTCACCTTGGCAGGCTAGTTCCCAGTCACCAGTTCCGGAACGAGCGGTCGCATACAGAGAATAACCCGCTGCGCTCTCATGGGTGGTGATCTCACCTTCTATACCCAGATTGTCCGACAGTTGATTCTTGATCACCGTACAGACGTCTGGATAGTTACCCACCTGACGTGCATCGTAAGTTACCGTGAAACCGTCTGGTACCCCAGCCTCTGCCATCAGCTGTTTGGCGTAGGCGAGGTCAGCTTTACCGCCCTCACTGTTCTTGTCGCGGATGCCAGGGAACGTTTCGCATTCCTCTAGTGAGTACCCCATTCCCCATAAGGCACACGGAATATCACCGGTACCATCTTCCAGGATGTCGTTGATCTGAGCTCGATCCACGGCCAGATAGATGGCTTTCCTTATGCGCGGGTCTTGAAGTTTCTCCGCCTTGGTGTTCATCATCAAGCCCCAGTTACGGGAACCAGGCATCTCATTCGCGATGATATGGCCGTTTGCAGTTCCTTTAGTATCTGCGTCAAGCTCAAGATATTCAGTAGGCGAGAGGTTCGAGAACCCACCATTCATCATATCCAACTGACCGGCTTTGAACTGCGCAATCAACGTTCCGGTGTCAGTGATGATGAAGTGGTCGATACTATCGAAATAGGGTTTGCCTTCTTTGAAATAGTTAGGGTTCTTGGATACCGAGTAGCTGTTACCACGCTGGTAATCATCGAGCAGGAATGGACCTGACTCTGAGCTGCTCTCCATTATCCCTTCAGCCTGGTTAAGGTCAACTCCGGCTTCCATGATGTGTTTCGGAAGGATCTTGGCGTAGTCTAAAGCCAAGAAACTGAGAAACGCACCTGATGCGAAGGAAAGGTTCATCTCGACAGTCGAGTCGTCTATCTTCTTTACTCCGCCTTCGGCAACAGGAAGTGTGTAGTTCCGGAACAGACCAGACCGACCTATGGAGTTTTC
The DNA here is from genome assembly GCA_022451925.1 of Dehalococcoidia bacterium. Lineage (GTDB taxonomy): Bacteria > Chloroflexota > Dehalococcoidia > Lucifugimonadales > UBA3495 > UBA9611. The sequence continues at coordinate 74,085 of JAKUNL010000004.1, read as the reverse complement.
AGGGTCCATATATCGAGATAGGGCATAGACTACATCGTCCGAGGTTACGTCGGTTCCGTCGCCCCAAACTGCATCCTCGTTCAGGTGGAACGTGAAAGTCTGACCTCCGTTAGATGACTCCCAGGTATCCGCCAAGTCGCCCTCGATCTTTGTGGTGTCAGATCCGGTCGAAAACTGCACCATCTGGTTATACAGCTGCGAATAGGCTTGGATGCTGGAAAGGGAAGCAGATCCCTTTGGATCCCAGTCTCTCGTATCTGCGTAAGCGGACATTTTGATATTTCCGCCATATTTGGCATCACCACCTGTCGTAGCAGGTGTGTCCTTTGCGTCGACCGCAGCAGGTACTGGTGTGCTACCAGTTGATGCAGCAGACTCCGGTGCTTCGGTCTCCGATGATCCGCACGCAACAGCAACAATCAGTAAGATGGCCGAAACGATTGGAAGTAGGGTCCTAAAGTTAAATATCCGGTGCCTCGACATGTAGTCTCCTCCGATTTGGAAGTAATGTGCCTAATCGTCGAAACTGTCATTTTTGAATCCACTATCTGAACTCAAAGGCCCGTATCACGACAGACACAATGATAACTTTGGCCGCCCGAAATTGCATATTCGAATAAACATTATCTGGTCGGGCCATCCCAAAGTTGAGCAATTCTAGCGTAGCGAATAATGCAAGTCAATAGCTTTTATTATGAGCCTGTTGGTATTAAATACGGCAATACGCTTGCCAGAGTGTAAATGCTAACCTAAAACGTCTGCTATATAAGGATATTCGCCTTCGACTGCGCGAAGATATGCCGCCATTAGCGTTGACTGGGTATTTGCCGCTGTGTTAGCGTTAACAGCTACAACTATGGTCGCTAGACGGCCTGAGAATCTTCCCCAACCAATCTCCCAAGGAGAATAGTCAATGGAAGTCACGACTCTCGCCATAGAGAAGCTCAAAGAAGTAATGGAAGAACAGGGCGAAACTAATGGGTCACTCCGGGTAGTAGCCATACCTGCTGAAACAGGCGGCCTCCAATATATGCTGACCATGGAAAATGAGACCCAGGCTGACGATACTGTCATGGCGAAAGAGGGAGTCAACTTCCTCATGGACTCAGATAGTGCGCCCTTCCTAGAAGAGGCGACAATAGACTACGTCGAGAATCTGGGCGGACAGGTTGGGTTCGTAATTAATAACCCCATGTTCTCCAGCGCTGGTGGCTGCGGCGGTGGCTGCTCCTGTGGTAGCGGCGGCGGCGGCGGTTGCGGCGGCGGCGGCGGTTGCGGCGGCGGCGGCGGCGGCGGTTGCGGCGGCGGCGGCGGCGGTTGCGGCGGACACTAAACAGAACCAATCAATACAACGTCAACAAAAAGGGCTTCAGAATACTGAAGCCCTTTTTGTTGACTTCCAAACGATATCGGAATTCAATAGCATCATCCAACCCAACTCTCATGATGACAGACACGTCCTTTAAATAAAGAGAATTCCTTATATCCTTATCATGAATCAAAACCCGTAGCCGCAAAACACTCCAAGCCAGGCAACTCAGTGACACGCTGGCCTCTGGTCTTTCTACACCAAAGTCTGTTCTGCATATAATTATTTAGACGACACCACCCAGCTAAATCTTACATAGTAGATTTAGCGTGCCTTGATAAGCAGCTAGTGGTAAAGTTGGACAGCAGACACTATTCGGATTCGGGCGGATATATATCAGTACACAGAAGCAAATGAAACAGCAGGAGTTCAAGAATCCATCTCTCTAGAGATGATACCGAGACCGATGGAATTGCAGACGGAACCCGATCCAACCGCAATTTGTTATATAACCCAATTTGTAGGAGTACATAGATAATGGTGCAGACGCCGCACGGCATCAAATTTGAATCCAACCGCCCTGTGGTCATGGGTCGCAACGGAATGGTGTGTGCAGGGCAACCACTGGCCGCCCAGGCTGGCATAGCCATCCTGCAAAAGGGCGGTAATGCCGTGGATGCGGCAATCGCCACTGCCGCAGCCCTAAACGTGGTTGAACCGAATATGTCTGGTGTCGGCGGCGACGGCTATATCATGATTTATAACAAAGCCGAAAATAAGATAGATATCTGCAACGCCACCGGAGCCGCTCCCTATGCCACAGACGTCGCCTGGTACCGCGCCAATGGCATACCCACTAAAGGAATCATGTCTTTCTCCGTTCCTGGCTTGGTCGACGGCTGGATAGCCGCCCACGAAAAATACGGAACCCTACAGCGATCAGAGCTGTTCGCCGCCGCAATTGACCTAGCCGACAACGGTTTTCCAGTATCTCATGTTCTGTCTGGAGTCATCGCAAGTGATTCCTTACTCTGCGAGTTCCCTTCTTCTCAAGCAATCTTTGCCCCTGGCGGGAAGCCCATGCAACCAGGTGAAATTCTTTACCAAAAAGACCTGGCCAAGACCTTTAGGGCGATTGTGGATGGTGGCAGGGACGCCTTTTACAAAGGTGACATCGCCAAAGCCATCGTCAAGTTCTCCGACGAACAAGGCGGCCTCATATCCATGAAAGACCTAGCAGACTGCCATTCCCGTTGGGAGACGCCGATCTCGACCAGCTACCGTGATCACTCAGTTTACGAAGCGCCGCCCAACTCCAGCGGCCACGTGTTACTGCAAGAGTTAAACATATTGGAACAGTTCGACCTGCGATCATTGGGCTGCCACTCCGCTGAAATCATCCACCTGATGGTGGAAGCCAAGAAGCTCGCGTTCATTGATAGAGAAGCCTACATGGCCGATCCCGATCATACTGACGTGCCAACTTTAGGATTGATCTCCAAAGAGTATGCCAAAGACCGTGCCAAGCTCATCGACCCAGCCAAAACGTCTGACCCGACCCATGGAGACCCTTGGACTTATCAGAAAGGGAGCGGCACTGCGGGATTGGTTACTACCGCGGCCGCCCAAGAAGAGGACACCACCTGTTTCGTAATTGTTGACCAATGGGGCAACGCAGTCTGCCAACTCCAGAGCATTCAGAGCTCCTTGGGATCCAGCATCGTAGCTGAGGGCACTGGAATTCTACTCAATAACAGAATGACATACTGGCACCTTGACGAGGATCATGTTGATTGCCTCCAACCCGGTAAACGGGTACGCCACACCATGAACCCAGTGATGGTATTTAAAGGTGACGGCCCTGCCTCAGAAGGCAAGGCGTCGGGTGGAGGCAATCTGATGTTAGTCTGCGGCACGCCCGGTGCGGACACTCAGGTGCAGACTAACATGCAGGTCATAACCCACTTGATTGACTTTGGCATGACTGTTTCCGAGTGTGTAGAAGCCCCACGGTGGCGTAATTCCCACAGCCCAACCGAGTCCAATGTCCCACACGTCTGTGATAATCTGTTGCATATGGAATCCAGATTCGGCGCAGACGTCCTGAATTCGCTCCGAGCAAAAGGCCATCAACTGAACATGATGCCCGATTGGGGTGCCCAAGGCAGTGAGATGATGATCCAAGTGGATCCTAAGACTGGCGCTTTGCACGGATCCGCAGACCCAAGACGAGACGGCTACGCAATTGGCTGGTAGCCGCCGCTCAACAATCAACGGGACGAGAAATAAATGCGTATACCGGGATCGAAAAGAAACCCCTACCCCGACGAATGCGGTGGAAGGGCCGGAACCTTCGCTGAGGCCGTAAGAGACGGAGATATGGATCTGGCGTGGTCCATGTTATCCAAGGAAACTCGTGGGATGCGCATGGGGGTCTGGGCTACTCGAAACCAGATCAACATGCAGGATGCCTACCGTGCTGGGTACAACCAAGATCACCCCATGAGAGCAGAGATGCTAGATGATTTCCGAAAGACCGTGCTCAGTCTTTGGCCGCTAGAAGACCTGACCGATCTAGGAATATCTCCCACCAGTTATCTTGATGACCTCCACGCATTCGCATTTCTTCCGTTTGGAATGCAGGATGACACCACGGAAGTTGAACATGGCAGAGCCATGAACGGGCTGATTCTTCCCATGCTATGGGAAGACGATGACTGGAAGGTTGACCTTCCAGGTTGGCGATTTCTGGAAGTCCCGGACAAAGCCTGACAACTTGGTACGGCGGACATCTATAAACACCAAGCCACTGATACCGTCTCGCCCGCCACAAGATTCTAGCTTATGTGAGCTATGTAAGCGCGAATCGTCGCGCTTTACTTCCCATCACCTTATCCCTCGGTCTCGTGGCGGTAAATTAGGCCCTCAGGCCAAGCTCTGCCTGACCTGCCATCGGCAGGTCCACGCCATGTTCACCGAATCCACGCTAGCTAAAGAACTAAACTCCATCGCCGCTTTACGTACCAATCCAGAATTCTCTGACTATCTGAAGTGGGCCAGGAATCAAAAAGGGCCGACCAACTTCAGAGTTCGCAGAGCCAAGAACCGACATTAAGTTAAACTTTTCCGATGGGCTTACAGTTTGACTCTTCTTGTATTGTCGTAACGTCAGGGAATATACTTCTAGTGTTATGGCTCAGCCTCAACATGAGCCCCAAGACGGGCTCACCAGACTGCCTCTGTTCCCATTGAACTTGGTTTTATTTCCTGGCATGGACCTGCCTCTTCATATTTTTGAAGAACGGTACCGGAACATGATTGGTGAGTGCCTCGAAAACGACACTCCCTTTGGTGTGGTCCTGATTAAAGAGGGACCGGAGGTTGGAGCACCTGCCGAACCAGAACGCATCGGAACATCCACACGAATACTTCGCTCGGAGATACTGGACCAAGGTCGAATGAATATCATGACCAAGGGACAGCAGCGATTCGAGATCGAAGAAATCGTCCAGCGGGTACCTCACGTCGTAGGACTTGTCCGTTACCTCGTGGATATAGAAGGCGATAATTGCGCTGAATTACTGCCTCAAATAAACGAAGAATACGTTGAGTTGGTGAGAAACCTGACCGCACTTACCGGGGGCTATACCTCAAGAGTGGACATTCCAGTAGACCCTATAGAACTCTCATATTCCATCGCGGCCAGCCTGGAGATGGAGTCGCACCTCCGTCAAAGCCTCCTGGTCACAGAGACCGCGGCGACGCGGTTGTATGACCTGATCCCTTTGCTTCAACAAGGTAATGAGGCGTTAAGAGAGAGCATCAGAAAGCAAAATCCCTTCCAAGGCCCTCGCTTGAACTAAGGCACCGATGCTAACTGGCCTTCGTCAAATCTCCAAAGAGACGCAACGCGCCAGATTCGGGTATTAATCCTGAGAACAACTCTGGATGAATCATCTCAGCCATGATTTCTAACCCAGTCACTAATCTAGGTCCCGAGCGGCTAGTATAAGCCCCGGCATCCACTACGTAGACCCGATTATTCTGCACTGCTGGTAGCGACGCCCAGCCTTCTTTGGAAGTCATCAGTGGCATGTCTTCCAGACACCGTTTAACATCAAACCCGCACTGCATCATAATGATTATTTCCGGCTGACTCGCTACTACCTCATCCCAATCCAGTTTCAACGTACCGGTGTCTTTGTCTCCAAAACTGTTCGTGCCACCGGCCATCTCAGTCATTTCAGGCACCCAGTGACCAGCGCACATGACTGGGTCAGCCCATTCGACATGGAGGACACTAGGGTGGTGATCAGCGTCTCTCGCACGCTCGACTATTGACTCAATTCTTCCATTCAGCTTGTCAGTTATCTCAGCGGCTTTGGTGGCTGTGCCGGTGGCCCGACCAACTCGGTTGATGTCTTCAACAACATCACCTATAAGGAGGGGGTCCAATGACAAAATCTCCGGTTCTTTGGCAAGTCCTACGCTAACTTCGGCTACCTGCCGAGTAGAGATGGCTCAAACCTCGCAGACTGCCTGCGTTATTAGAAGGTCCGGTCTAGCGGCATTGAGGAGATCTGAGTCAATCTCATATATGCCCAGCCCTTGAGCCAATCGTTCAGCGATTACTCTACTGATCTCACCGCTAGTGGGTTCTTGCCCCTCGAAAACACTATGAACCACATGGGGTTTATCCCGAGCTTCTGGAGGGTAATCGCATTCGTGGGTTACGCCATAAAGCGAGTCCTTAAGGCCAAGATCGTAGACTATCTCAGTGGCACTAGGTAAGAAAGAACAAATGCGCATATATCGTCCTCGGCTGAAACTAACCAGCTCTTAATATTATCATTGCGGGGGGGCCGCATACCGATAGTTTCTGTGATTAACCGTAATTTATACGTATCTTAACTTTGGGTATCTGCCCACGCAAGACACTTTGACACTCTTCAACCACTGCACCTATCATTACTTCTAGATTCCCTTTGATATCCCACGGAGGCACCCATGCCCACCATACAAGAGTTAAAAGACCAATACGTAGGTCTCGACCAGGAACTGCCCGCAAAGAGTGAAGAGGCCATCGACCCTTCCTGCCTTATCACTTTTCAATATGAATACCCAAACCAACATTCCCAAGTTGAGATAGATACTGACGAATTCACTGCAGTCTGCCCGTGGACCGGCCTACCTGACTACGGTGTCCTAACTATCTCCTACGTGCCAAGTGGCTCCTGCATCGAACTCAAATCACTAAAGTACTACCTACTATCGTACCGGGACGTTGGCATAGTCCAAGAGCACGCTGCAAACCGAATGCTCATAGACTTGGTTGACATTTGTAAACCCCGCTCCATGAAGATCACGCTCGACTACAAGGTCAGGGGAGGCCTGCACACCACAGTTACAGTTGAATATTCAGCCGAACAAATCAGCACGTAGACAACTAAACAGATTACCTATCGCAACCGCCATCAACCGACCATTCACTAGATAAGAAGCGAGTTCATATTTGACAGCGGGCACCGCCTGTTGAACTAAGCGGCAAGTGTACTTATGCCAATGGCATCACCTGCCGCTCCGAAGTCTTTCTAACTGTTGATTCACTAGATGAAAACCACCTGGCATTCGGAACTATGCATTAAATACGGATTCCAATTCTCAACACTGTTCCACATAATCGTGCTGGGAGACGTGCAAGGCAGATAAACAGAGCTTAGTTACGATTCATTAAATTAGTCAGATCCCTGATATCACCAAGATCCTCTAAATGACGCACCGTCTCCAACACCTTTGCTGCCTGCATCTCGCCTATGATTTCATCAACTAGGAAATTGAACTTGCCTTCCAAGTCTCGTCGAGAGGCAGGGTTCCGAGCATCTCCGTAGTGAGCAGTCACATCTTCAGTTAACACACGACCATCTTTCAGAGATATTGCAACCTTGGCTGCTGGATAGTCATATCGACGCAGGTCCATCTGAGGATTAGCTACGATTTCTACACGGCGAGAAAGATCCAACGTCTCCGGGTCCTGCAGCCGATCCGGATAAAAAGCCTTTATGTCTGTGCTATTGTAGACCACCGCTGTAGCCACAGCGTATGGTAGCGAGAACTTCGCTGATAGCATATTGACTGGTTCGGGATGGGTCATAATCATCGCCAACGGCGGTGCTTCCACTCTAATACCTACCACATCATCAGCAACGATTTTGTCCCGGTTCAATATAATTTGCACACCATCTAACACAGGGTGATTATATAGGCAGCAGGCGTGGAGCTTAAAATAATTATTCTGAATCCGATATGACCCCGGATCATCAAGACCTGTCAAAACGGACTCTGTATCAAATCCCTCGCCAAGGATATTAGAGTAGATATCCAAAGGCCCATCCTCGAGACCGGTGAAACCACAATCGGTCAGATGAGCGGCCATGATACCCTGAAACCCAGATCGGCCAGGGTACAGGTTACGAATCGTCGCCCCTTCCAAACACGGAGTCCAGGTGTTAGCTGGGCTCATAGACGCCGCTAGGTTTATCGTCGTCTTGATTTTATCGGAGTCAAAGTTCATCAGTTTGGCAGTTGCCACCGCAGAACCAATTGTGCCCCAAGTCCCGTGAGAGTGGACAGTATCCTTAACTACTGTCCCGCTACCGATGCGCGAGGTCACCTCATAGCCGACAATCACGCTTTCCATGAACTCTTTCCCGCTGGAACCTCGCTCTTCAGCAATGGCCAAAGCAGCTGGAACAACGTGTATGGCAGCATGACCTCCTCCGAGTCGGTTGCCTTCGTCCATCTCCAGGGACACTCCGGCGGTTGCGTTCGAAAGTGCAGCGAATACCGCTGTGGACGACCCAGGTTGGCCTAAAAGAGTAGAGTGGCCTTTTCCACCGGTATTGGCAGCCAACTGAGCGAGCTTTACGTTCTCCGGAAGATTGCTCCCTCCTAAAATGGCGCCGATGGTGTCCAACACCACCAACTTCGCAGCCAAAATAGTGGAGGGCTCAAGGGATTCCAGGCGGGTATCAAAGACAAAGTCGGAGAGGCGATTTAAGTAGCGGGGCATATTAATCTCCTGCCAAATCAGCGTTTGGTTGTCAGCAGTTTACCCGACTGTCATAATCCAAGAATATGTGTGGGCAAAACCAAAGACATTTCCAACCTTGGACCAACTTAAAGCAGCCAATGCCATTATGGTGGAAGATACACCATCTCGTACGCAACAATTTCATAAAACTGCGTACGCGTAGAACATGCTGTGGCAACTTTAACGAACCCGGATGTTGACTGAGCGGGGATGAGCCGCAGGTCCCTGAAGGCTAAACCCGACTAGAACGACTATTACCGGAACTAGGTAGGCAATTCCGTCTGATAGGCTTCCGGATAGGCAGTGGATGACCCAACCAGACTTTTTTGAGTCGCAACCTCTCCGAGGTGTATAGAGGCGGTGAGTTTAATGCCGTCCCACCAGTGCTTACCTCGCCCCCTCCGGCGTCGTTGAAGTCCCAAGGCAGTCAGCTGCATGCCAAAACTACGCTGAGAAACGTCGTTTTGGCCAGTATCACGGCACCACTCTTGGAAAGCAGAATAAAGATCCTTAGCCAGAACCAGATTAGTCTCTCCAACCTCACACTGGACGTCTACAAACCGCTGAACAGAGTCTTCAATCATACGCGCCGGAGCGGGACTAGCATTGATGATTTCTGACTCCATGGCAATCTGTTGAACTGCCTGCACTGGCGAACCAACCTCATCAAGGTCTTGAACCCAATTGGCGAAAAATACCAGCAATTCCAAATATTGAGGCAGACCGCCCACATGGTCCCAACTAAGACCCTTCCCGTGGAGTTCTGCAGCATCCATCAATAGATTAATCGGCCTGACCTCGAAGCGCCGGCGATACTCGGGAGGACAATTCCACACAGGCTGGAACAAGTTAGGAAAAACAGTGTTGTTCAACAAGAACATCACACACCTAGCTGCTTGCAGGTCCGGATTTTCTTCCTCCAGCGGCTTATTTACGAAAACCCTGTCCAAACTGCGTTGAGTTTGAATCACCGACAAAGCAAAAGCAGCACGAGCTTGATTGGCAGCACGTCTGGTGAACTCTATCTGATCTGGGCCATTATTATCCACAGCAAAAGCCACAAACATATCCTCAGGACCGTCTCTAAACAACTGTCTAGCCGTGACTTTTTCCTCCTGGACTGCCTGCAACAGGGCCATCGCCAGATCTAAGTTCTCCTTGACCATTCTGATTTCAAATGCGGGATTCACCATCACAACACCTCAACCACACCCAGGAATTCCAAAATTTAGGCCGGGAGTAAATAGTTCTTGTAATTCTATAACCACCGGCCAGTTAGATACACGTTAATGTTAGCCGTCCGCAGACGAGTTTTTACTTGTTGATGTCTATGATTACCTTGATGATTTCATCTTGTTGGGTATCGTACATATCGTAGGCTTTCTGGACATCAGAGAAGTCCATTCGGTGGGTGATCAGATCAGCAGGCTCGCACCAACCTCGTTGCCTAAGGGCCACCATGTGCTTGATCTGAGTGGTGGGATCACCACTGCGGGCGCCAGTGGTTCCAATCATCCTAGGCTGTTTATCCATGATGTAGTTGTGCTCTACAGGTACAAAGTCGTCGGCTTGAACACCGAAAACCATAATCGTCCCAAACTGCCGAACTAACCGGAAACAATCATTGAAAGGCCCCGGGTAACCAGATGCTTCTACAATCACGTCTGGGCCAACGCCATCAGTGATATCTAAAACAGCTTCATCCACATTCTCCTTGTCCGGATTGATCTGGTGTGTGGAACCAAAATGCTTTGACTTTTCGAGCCTGTAGTCAAGCGGGTCAACCACCGCGACGTTAGACGCCCCCATCCGAGAAGTGATCATCGCAAAGCTGAGACCAATGCTTCCTTGGCCCATAATGACAACATTTTTGCCTAGGATGTTGGGCATCTGCTGGCAGGAATAAAGCACAGTACCGGAAGGCTGGCACATGACCCACTCATCAAGCGGTCCTTCGTCAGGTAGTAAAATCATCCGGCTTGGATCAGAGGTCATGTACTCCATCAGCCCGCCGGAACCCCTGGCAGGAATCGCGATAACTCGCTGTCCCTCGCGGTACTCATCGGTTCGGCTTTCGACTATGACCCCAGCTAACTCGTGGCACGGCCGGCCCGGTTCCATAGGATATTCTTCTTCTGGGTGGATGTTGAACCCATGGCGGCAATCACTGCCACATACGGATACGCGTTCCAGCTTAATCAGACACTCACCATCCCCTGCCACAGGCATATCAGTATCGATGAATTCAAAGTGTTTTGGTCCGGCAAGTCTCGCAGCTCTCATGCTGGCGAATCCCCCTAATTTTTATTAGCTCGTTGTTGGTTTTTGCCCTAAATCCCTTAAGCCGTGTGTATCTTAAACCGGGCACCCGATCACGGCAACCTAACAGAAACACCTCGGGTGACTTACTAAACCTGCCCGTGCCTAAAACAATCTAACTTGTGGTCGTTGACCATCCCTGTCGCCTGCATAAAGGCATAACAGATGGTTGGACCAACAAATTTGAACCCTCGACGCTTCAGGTCTTTGCTCATGGCGTGCGATTCCAAAGTAGTAGCAGGTACGTCAGACATGGATACACGTTGATTATCCACGGCACTCCCACCCACAAAACCCCAGATATAGCTATCGAAACTACCTGTTTCCTCCGCTATTTTTAGAAAAGCTTTAGCATTACTAATCGTCGATATTATCTTAAGACGGTTTCTGACGATTCTTGTATTGGCCATCAGACTTCGAAGCTTGTCGTCGTCGTATTTGGCGACGGTCGCCACATCGAATTCATCGAAGGCGTCTCGGTAACTCTGACGCTTATTCAAAACGGTGCTCCAACTCAATCCTGCCTGGGCTCCCTCTAGGGTCAAAAACTCGAACAGTAACCGTTCGTCATGTAGCGGCACACCCCATTCTTCGTCGTGATATGAGACCATCAATTCGTTGGATGCCCATTCACATCGATTCATGCCTGATAACACCTTATATCTTGTGAGTTAATCTCTGACCGATTATTATAGTGCACGCTAAAAAATACAAAGCGATCAGCATTAAAACAATTCGAAAAACCCCTTGGAGGTACCCACATTGGCTAGTCATTACGACGTGGTTGTAGTCGGCGCAGGTAACGCGGCACTTTCTGCTGCCATCGCCGCCAAAGAAAACGCCGATTCAGTATTGGTTTTGGAAAAAGCCCCGGAATACTTCAGGGGAGGTAATACCTACTTCACAGGTGGAATCATCCGCTTCGCCTTTGATGGATTAGATGACATTCGCACTCTTATCCCTGACATGTCGGAAACCGAAGTCAATCAAGTAGAAGTGGGCAGTTATACCGAGAACCAATTCTATGACGACATGATGCGAGTCACCGAAGGCTTAACGGACCCTGATCTGGCCCAGATTTTGGTCAGCCAGTCTCTGCCAACAATGCAATGGCTCCAATCCAAGGGCGTTCGCTTCGTCCTATCCTACGGTAGGCAAGCCTTCAAAGACGGTGATAAATACCGATTCTGGGGAGGACTTCTTGTTGAAGCAGTCGGCGCCGGCAAGGGTTTGTCCGACCAGCAGTTTGATGTCTGTGCTGAAATGGGCATAGATGTCCGATACTCCACACAAGCCACGAAACTAATTCAAGACCAGACGGGACGTGTCAGTGGGCTGACAGTGCTTGGACCAGATGGATTTGAAGATATATCAGCAAGTGCCGTGGTCTTGGCCGCCGGTGGGTTTGAAGCCAACGCTGAGATGCGCTGTCGCTACCTTGGCCCAGGTTGGGAAAACGTTAAAGTACGTGGCATCCCTTACAACACTGGCGACGGAATCAAGATGGCCTTAGACGTAGGGGCTCAATCCCACGGCCATTACAGTAGCTGCCATGCTGTGGCCTGGGATATGAACGCTCCGGCGTTTGGCGACCGTCAAATCACCGAGCTGTACCAGAAGCACTCATATCCATTCGGCCTCATCGTCAACATCAATGGTGAGCGATTCCTAGACGAAGGAGAGGACTTCCGCAACTACACATACGTTAAGTTCGGCCGAGCCTACCTTACCCAACCCCAGGGCTTGGGCTTCCACATTTTCGACGAGAAGGTCAAGCACCTCCTACGCGACGAGTACCATATCGACCAGGTGACCATGGCCAAGGCAGACACCCTAGAAGAACTCGCCGAACGCTTGGACATCGATCCCGCAGGCTTTGTAAAAACCATCGAGGAATACAACGCTGCCGTCCAAACTGACATACCCTATAACCCCACTGTCAAAGACGGACGGAACACCGTTGGTATCAATCCACCCAAGAGCAACTGGGCCGAGACGATTGACACACCACCCTATACGGGATACGCCGTGACTTGTGGCATTAGCTTCACCTTTGGTGGCGTCAAAATAGACACCAAGGGACGCGTGGTGACCAACAGCCAAGAACCTATACCTGGCTTATATGCTGCCGGCGAGATGGTAGGTGGATTGTTCTATCACAACTACCCGGGCGGCTCAGGTCTCTCAGCTGGTATGGTATTTGGCAAGCTGTCCGGCACCAGCGCCGGCATAGAAGCCAAAGAGATTAAAACAACCTAGTTGTCCAGTTAGCCAAACAGCCTTCCGGATAGTCTTTGTCCGAAAGGCTGTTTTTATTGGGGAAAATAATGGTCTCAACTGCAGAAGGGATCAAACTTATCTCTGCCGAGACAGCTCGGATTAAGGAATATCTTCGAGGCACCGGCCAAGAGGAATGGGCTCTAGAGAGTCCTTGTGAAGGCTGGACCGTCGGTGACGTAATCGGTCACCTCGGCTGGGCTGCGGAATTCTTCGCAGATTCCATTTCCCGTGGTAGGGCAGCTATCACAACTGCTCCGGATGGTATGCCAGAAATCGGTACCATACCGACCTCTGAAATCTCTGCATTCATCGCCAGGATGGCCAAAGAATACAATCTTTCCGCTGGAGCTGACCTGATAGACGCGTTCTCCTCCAGCGTGGACAGGTTAAACAGCTTATTCGCACTCATGGAAGAGGATGGAGATTGGGCCACCCTATGTTGGGGCCTAAGAGAACTTCGGCCTGCTAAGGCCTATGTCATATCCCGCTTAAGCGAAATGGTCATCCATTCCTGGGACATTCGCTACCCGTTTAATAACCGAGCAGGACTCTCACCAGAGTGCATCAAACCAGTCTTAGAACGATTGCCTGTTTGGCTTAATGAACATGGTTTAGAAAACTTCAAGGCAACCCATGTTCCGGCCCGTTACCGAATACAGACCACCGGATCCGCAAATTTCCAGAAAGACGTAGTGATTGCCGATCAAGAGAATCGCCTGGACATAGCAGAGGGAGAGCCCACGGCTACCTTCACCTGCCATGCAGATCACCTGGCTCTCTTAGTCTGGGGTCGCATAAAGCCATCAGAACTATTGGCCGATGGCAGACTTGCAATTGAAGACAGAGCAGGAGCAGGGCAAGAATTCGCCGACTGGCTATCAAACTGATAATCGATCTTTTATTGCTTGCAGACATCTAATTTCTCTCATCTGCGTCTTTAGTCCGTATTTACAGTCGCATACGGGTGTTATACTCTACCCTCCGCCAACCGGATTTCACATCGAATTCCAAATATGTATTTGGCTGTAACAGATTAAAAACGGAATGGATTCACCAAAGAAGATTAAGAAACCCATATATTTTGGATGGTACGTCTGTGCCGCAACAATGTTCATTGGTTTCGTTGTCATCGGTGTTCGAAACAGTTTCGGAGTGTTTGTAGACCCTATGAGTGACGAGTTCCAGTGGAACAGGACCACTGTAACGATCGCCGCGTCGTTGGGCGTTGCGGTAAATGGTATATCTCAGCCGTTTATGGGTCAGCTATTTGACCGCACCGGCGGTCGAAACATGATTCTCATCACTTTGGCCGTTCTGGGGATAGGGACCATAGCCATCTCCCAGACCAGCAACGTAATCTACTTGGTATTCATGTTCGGTATAGTGGTTTCTATGGCGCAAAGCGGACCAGCCCTTTCCAACACCGCGGCTCTCATGTCCCGGTGGTTCAGACGCCGGAGGGGAACGGCAATCAGCATCAACTCCGCAGCACTTTCTTTGGGTGGGCTCATAATGGTTCCTTTTGCCATGTATCTATTACAGGCAACTGACGATTGGCGGCTAGCATGGATAATTATCGGATCAATTGTCCTGGGCACTTTGCCAATGGCCTATTTGTTCTTACACGAACGCCCGGAAGATCGAGGGCTACTTCCTGACGGAGACCCAGACCCGGCCGAAGGCGGGATCCAGGCACGCAAGGCCGTAATCCCAGGTCCTCTGACAGTAGATACGTGGCGAAGAGCCTTCGCCCACGCCCCCATATGGCAGCTATCAGGTTCATACTTCGTCTGCGGTATGACCACCACGGTATTGGCCGTCCATTTCATTCCCTTCGCAATGGATGATAGAGGGGTTTCAGGGACAACTGCCGCATCTATATTTGGTTATATGATGGGGCTTAACATGATTGGTGTCGTCGGGGCCGGTTTGCTTTCAGACAAGTTCGGTGGGACTAAAAATCTGTTGGCATTAGTTTACGCCGTACGTGGTTTGGCCTATATCATGCTTGTGAGCATAGATTCCGTAATTGGAATGTGGGTGTTCGCCACTGTTGCAGGGTTCTCTTGGATTGCAACGGTCCCTCTGACTTCCTCACTGACGGCAGAGGTTTACGGCACGAAGGCTATGGGAACCATCTCAGGCATATCCTTCATGTTCCATTCTTTCGGAGGGGCCTTGGCCATCTTAATAGCAGCCCGACTCTTTGACATCACTGGAACGTACACCCTCCCATTCGCATTGTTCGGAGCCATGTTGTTCCCAGCAGCAATATCAGCTTTCTCGATAAAGGAGCGAAGATACTCAGCTCGTTACCAAGAAGCTGTTCCCACAGCTGCAGCCGGAGATTAGCAGGCCACCATGGCCGGCTTCTTCAATTTTTTCCTCGCCCATTTCGGTGACTCTGCCGAACCTGAGTTGGTCCACTGGATTAAAGAAAGACTGGACCAAATTCTTGGCCCGAGCCCCTGGGCTCTAGTTGGAATAATAGGATTCTTCATCTTTGCTATCCCAATATCCATCATGACTGTTTACTTGATGGAAAGTAGCAGAAGAGCCGCCGCAGAACGCTCAACCAAAATCAAGCGAGATACAGACATAAACGATAAATGACTGAAACGCCAACGAGTTTTCAACAAACCTGTATCGAGATTATCAAACACCACATTCCAATCGATATAATCTCGACTTGCCACAGTCAAGCAAAAATTGTAGACTAACTTTCGCTTCGGTTCACATTACCCGGTGTGAAAAAGAAGCCGTTACAAACTTGGTGGATTGAAGTGCCGCACTCGCTTGAATAAAGTGTTCGGCTTCCAAAAATTAGGAGGACTCAGCGAAAAGACATGTTTGACAAAAAATCCCTTGACGCTATGTTTAACGAGCTTAAGGACGCCTACGAGCTGGAGCCCGAATGGGAAGAAATCCAACGGGATGCCCACCTGGGCATCGCCCGATCCGACGGCGGAGTGGATCTAGGAAACATTGACCCCCGCGTCATCGAAGTACTGAACAAACACAACCCGAGCTAGCATCTCAAACTATCACATCGCCTTGTCTGCCGATCAGCAGTCCGCCAGCATAAAAGACTGGCTGCTCTGACATTCGGGGTTACGGCGTCCTGACGTACTACCAAAAGGAACGGATTCTTTAGTTAAGAATCCGTTCCTTTTCACGCAACCACTGCCGAGTATAACTAACATAATTTGAGTTGCCTCCCCCAAACCGATTTCATCCGTAATTGACTGAGAAAGATGAAGTCACGACGGGCTAGGAAACTCGCCTGGTTTAATACGTCCCGTCAAATACTTATCGTGTTACATGATGAATGGACGGTTATCACCTAAGCCAACAACCGGTTGAACCAGCCTAGAGTGCGGGTGAGATATTCCTCACGCAGCTTTGGATGTCCCATCCTTGGGAACAGGTGAGAACAGCCTGGGAACCGAACAAATTCCACCTCCTTATCCAATCTTTTTAAAGCCGTGAAATACTCTTCACTCTGACTGATAGGACATCGGGCGTCGGCATCTCCATGCAGCAGCAGGACAGGAGTNTCAACTCTGTCTACATAAGTGAGAGGAGAACGTTCTAACATCTTGTCCGTGGCATCCACTATCGAGCCTCCCCATTGTGCTTCTCCAAAGCTAATACCGATGTCTGATGTGCCGTACATGCTATGCAAATTGATGCACGGAGCTCCCACCACTGCTGCCTTGAACCGATTAGTGTGCCCGACAATCCAACTGGTCATGTAGCCGCCGTAACTGTAACCATGGACCCCAAGTCTTGACACGTCCACATAAGGGCGTTTGATGAGTTGATCAACCGACGCCATCAGGTCGTTGTAATCCTCACCGCCCCAGTCCTTCAAAACGGACATCATGAACTCATTTCCATAGGTTGAAGACCCTCTTGGATTAACGGCCAAAACCAAATATCCAGCGGAAGCCAACACCTGCTGGACAGGAACAAAGGAGTCGTAAAAAGCCCCATTAGGGCCACCGTGGATGTCCAGAACCAGCGGGTATGTCGATCCCTCATCAAAATCCGGCGGAAAATATAACCGGCATTCCACTTCAATCTCCGGACGTATGATCAGGAATTTTTCAAGGGTAGCAGTAGGGTGATCGTCTATGTAATCTTGGTTATGGTCCGATAACTGAATACTCCCGCCGATGAAGATATCTACCTGAATCAAGTCACTCGGAGAATCCGAAGACGAAACGACCACCACAGCTTGGTCTGCAGCCTCGTCTAAAGTCAGTCCAGTCGCTAGGCAATCCCCTCCCCAAATCACATCTATATCCCCACCTTGAGCTGAAATCTGATACAAATATGACTCGCCGCTGACCTCACCCAAGAAGATTATTTGCCCCTTGGCAGTCCAATATATCGAAACCGGGCGCATTACCGACGGAAACCCCAAATAGGGTTTGACCACATCACTTGTGAGCCTACGGGGCTTCTCGCCGTCCTCCAACACATATAGCCATCCTTGCCACAACACCATGCCCTCGGGTGCGTCCGAACCTACGACCGCCAACTGGTGTCCGTCTGGCGACCACACCAGAGCCCCCACACTACATAATCCCTCAGAAACAAGGTTTGGTTCTCCTCCAGTTGCGGACACCGTATATGCCTCGCTCAAGGCCATGAAATCACGATCTGCGCGACGACCAGACATGAAAGCTATTTGCGAGCTGTCTGGGGACCAGACTGGACCGGTATCGTCCCAATCACCGTCCGTAATCTGCCTGCTCTCCAACGTTTTCAAGTCCAATACAAATATGTGGAAGTGGGAATCACCTCGCCAGCCCACAGTGTCATATCGATAACGCACCCGGCTCACAACCGTGGTCTTAGGAAGACTATCTAATCCCTCAGCTTGGTCGCTACCTTCGGGATCAACGTCAGCACACAACGCCATACTTTGCCCGTCTGGAGACCAGGTGTAATCAAATACTCCTTTGGGCAATCGGGTTAGTTGTCGTGCTTCACCACCTGCCTCAGTCATTGTCCAAACCTGAGCATGTTCGGCATCAATCGAACGCAAAAACGCCAAAGTTCTACCGTCAGGCGAGAACTTTGGCGCAGAGTCTTTTTCTCCTCGAGTAAACTCCTGGGAAGTTCCACTACCCGGATCCATCAACATCACCTTAGACCTGGCTCCCAAGCTATCTTCGTCTACCCAACTTAGGGTATAAGCAAGCAAATTTCCGCTTGGAGAAAGAGCTGGATCGCTAACTGTTTTGAGATGGTATATCAATTCTGGGGTGATCGGTTTGGCCATATTCCACCTTGATTTGCTTGAATAATTATTACAATTCTGCTCAGCCTGAAGTCTAGCATAGGACTTACTGAAGACCAGATATATAATTGTGTTGCTTTCTAAACATAAACTCAGCAGAAAGCGATATCCAGGAGGATGCCTTCATGCAGCGCGACCTAATCGGATACGGGAAAAATGTACCCAAAATTGAGTGGCCTAACGGAGCTCAGATTGCCGTGTCATTGGTGGTCAACTACGAAGAGGGAGCTGAATACTCAACCCTTGATGGTGACGACCACCACGAAACCAACGGCGAGGTGCCCTCGCCCGTGCCACCCCAGGACCGGGACTTGAACAATGAATCTTTCTTTGAGTATGGCAGTCGAGTAGGTGTCTGGCGTCTGTTGGACATGTTCAAGCGCCACGAGGTCAGCTCAACATTCTTTTCTTGTGCCTTGGCACTAGAACGCAACCCTGAAGTCGCCAAAGAGATCACTGCCCAGGGTCACGAAGTCTGTGGTCACGGGTACCGCTGGGAGGAATATCACCTCAAGGATATCAACGAAGAGCGAGAGGCCATTAAAAAGACGGTAGAATCGTTGGAACGCACCACCGGCGAGCGCCCAGTGGGCTGGTTCACCCGCTACGGCCCCAGCTTGAACACCAGAGACCTAGTTGCTAATGAAGGCGGGTTCATCTATGACAGCGCGGGTCTGAATGATGACCTGCCCTATTACGTGGATGCCAAGGGAAAGCCCTGGCTGGTAGTCCCCTACAGCATGGAGACAAATGATGCCCGATTCTGGCGCGGTGGCCTGGTCAGTATTACTGATTTCTACGAATACCTAAAAGAGACCTTTGATTGCTTATACCAGGAGGGCTCCGAACACCCTAAAATGATGTCAGTCGGGTTACATTGCCGTATCGCAGGACGTCCAGCCCGTTCCAGAGCCGTTGAACGATTCTTAGACTACACCAAGGGTTTCCCAGGCGTTTGGTTTGCTAGAAGAGACGAGATCGCACGTTGGTGGTTAGAGCACTATCCGCCAGGTGTGCTACAGAAATAAAGGATATTGACCAACGAGTAAAACGAAACGGAACTAATTATCCCAACATCTCAACTGCATGTTTCAGGTTTTCCCAGCTTATTCTCTCTTTGGGGAGGCAACCACCAGAGGACCGTATGTACAGCAAAACAAACCCATGCAATCACCTCACGAGAGGCCTAATACCTATTCGATTACTGAACATGAGTCTGGCTTGCGTCATAATGTGTATGACAGAGGAGCCCAAATAAGGTTTGGAGTTCCACAGAATTAATTACCTTGCTAGTTCACGGACACCTCCAACTAACAAATCGACTTCATCTTCGGTATTGAAAAAATGAAGCGAGGCCCTTACCCCTGCAGGGTTTCCTACTTGACGCACCACTAATCGATGATTGGCCCACAGTTGTTCAACTACGGGCTCCGGCTCCTGACCGGCTATCGCAAAACTGACCAATCCAGAAGAAGCACTCCGTTCCAAGGGTGAATTCACGGTAACACCGGGTATTTCCGCCAGTTTGGCCTTGGCAGAATCCGCTAGAGTGAGATTCCGTTCCTCAATGTTTTTAATGCCAACTGCCTGAACGAACTTGGTAGCTTCCAAGAACGCCAACTGCACCGGTACGCTAACTGAACCACCCAAGAACTTCTCCATAGAGTCAGATACCGGCTGGAAATAGTTGGCGTCTGCAGGTCGGGCGATACCCCTTCCACCAGTATGAGCAGGGTGGATCCGCTCCAAGTGTTCTCGGCGGATGAACAGAGCTCCTGAACCTTCATAACCCAACAGCCATTTCTGGCCAGGAATGGAGTAGAAATCAAAGCCAGAGCGGTACATGTCCAACTCAATGTGTCCGCCGGTCTGAGCACCGTCCAGCATAAGCAGGATACCTCGATCCTTGGTCACTTTACGGAGTTCCTCAGCTGGCATCCTACGACCAGTGGCATACAAGATGTGGCTAATAAATACCATACGGGTCTTAGAGGTTAATGCGTCCTCTATCTTAGTCAATATGACTTCACTGGAGTCAGACATTTCCAAATGCACAACCTTTATTGGCAACCCGTATCGCTGGCCAATCAACTGAGTCGGAGCGATTACAGAACCATGTTCCATATCACAGATTACGATCTCGTCACCCTGGTTCCAGTCCAACCCGCTAAGGACTATGTTCAGACCTTCTGTAGTATTTCGGGTAACCAAAACCTCATCCACCGTGGCATTGAATACTTTGGCCGCGGCTTCCCTGGCCTGATACTGAATCTCTCGACCTGCTTCAAGGACTTCAGGCATAATCGGCCCTTTTTCCAGTTCCAAGTCAATGCGGTCCTTCATCGCCTGAGCAACCTGCCTAGGCGGCGGTCCAGACCAGCCGGTGTTCATATAGGCGGTATGGGCCAACACAGGTATCTGGCTTCTAATCTTCTCTAAATCCACATCAATCAATCCTTCCCCATAGATTAACCGCTCTCAATTCCAGAAATTGACATCGGCCCGAACCACTCCTGATTCGGGCCGATTTAAGGCAACCTGGTTCGGTGGTAACATCCTACCTAGGTGAGTAGTCGGTCAACCTCAGCATAGAATGTTTAGATACTCTCACTAGAGCCCCATTTTCTTCGGAAGCAACCCGAGCGGTCTGCCAGTCAGGGTCTGATTGGAACCCAGACCAACCCTTTTCGCGTCCGGCCAAATCCGGATAACCCAACATATACACCAATCGGTTGCTGGTACCTACAACCTCGGTCCAGTAAGCTACATTTTCGATGCCGTGCTTCTCGAACAAGCCCATGGTGTGGTTCGAAAAACGATTATGCAAGTCAGGCAGCTTTCCCGGCATCGCCTCGTAAATCCTCTTTTCATGCAATGTGGTTTTGAAAGACGGTTTGGGTGAGTAGTTCGTCAATTCCATGAAAGAGTTGATAACCTGTGCGACCAGCGGGCCATCCGTCTCAGTCTCCGCCCGAACTTCTTGCCAGGGTTTATGAGCCTGAAAAGCGTTCCATTTCTCTTCCCGGTCGGCCATGCTCTCAAAACTAGTGATGTAGGTCAATTGATTACTTGCGCCGATCTCATCGTTCCAGAAGCCAACCATTCCAATGTCAAACTCTTTAAAAAATGCGCAGGTATGGTTGGCGAACCTGTTATTGATGGCTGGCAGTTTGCCCGGCACCGCTTTATAGATTCTTTGTTCGTAAATCAAAGTGTTTCTCCTATTGCATCGAAATTACTTCTTTTCAATAAATTCAAGCTGTACGCCATCGGGGCCTTCAAAGAACACCACTCGACGGCCTCCAGAGATGGATGTCTCCTCAAGAATCTTGGCTCCGTTACCCTTCAAGCTGTCAATCATTCCCTGGATATCGTCGGCATCTATGGCGATGTGCTCGATACCGTATTTCTGGTCTCGAGTCTGAGTCTCGATATGCTTCGTTACATTCAGGGTGAGCCCATGCAAGTTCAATCGCACGCCAATGTCTCCGACGTCTTCAACCTTGGTTGCACCAAGCGTGTCGATGTAGAACTGGGCAGTCTTCTGCGGGTCTGGGGTCTTCAAGTGTACGTGGTTTAAGTTCAGGGCCATGGTCCGCCTCCTCAACTGATCAATCTGCAAAATAAGCGCGGTAATCCATCGCAGATTAGAGGCAGAATAGCCCTACAAAGTAAACCAGTCAAGCCGACAGAAGAGACGCGACGCGCAGTCAAGAATTTCGTATTATAATCTCCCAGTAATTTCAGGCCGGACACAAAATGATCCGGCCTAGAGACCGATTCGAAAGGAGGGGAACATGCCCATAGAGCAGTTTGCCCCGGAATTGTCCAAAATCATATCAACCGACGAGCCCATTTTGGAGCTGGCCGACGGGTTTGGCGGAACAGAAGGGCCCGCTGAAGGCCCACTCTGGTGGCAGGAGGGTGGTTATCTACTGTTTAGCGACATCCACAACAACCGAAGGATGAAACACACACCAGGCGGAGATACCACTGTTTTCCTGGAAGGAACCAATCGGGCCAATGGTCTAACACGAGATCTGCAAGGGCGCCTGGTGTCCGCCGAACACGACAGCCGCCGCGTCGCACGCCAAGAAGTAGACGGCAGCGTAACTGTCATCGCCAACAGCTTCCAAGGCCGCCGCCTAAACCGGCCCAACGACGTTGTTGTGAAATCGGATGGCAGTATCTATTTCACAGACCCCTGGACTAGTCCTCATCCCGCAGAACAATGGGACCTCACATTCTCAGGTGTCTACCGCGTTTCACCTGATCTGGGGACACTCACACTGTTGATCGACGATTTCATCGTACCCAATGGTCTGATGTTCTCTCCAGACGAGAGCATCCTCTATGTCAACGATTCTCGAAGAGGACACATCCGGTCTTTTGAGGTCCAACCCAACGGCACACTAGCCAAGCAGAGTGACAAGGTGATCATTGACGTCAACGGTAACGAACCCGGTGTCCCAGACGGCATGAAAGTGGACATTGAAGGAAACATCTACACCGGAGGCTCCGGCGGTTTATATGTATTCGATCCCAATGGTAAAAAGTTAGGAATCATCCGCCACGGTGCCAGCGCCACCACCAACCTGGCCTTCGGAGGAGACGATTGGAAGACCCTCTACTTCACCAGCCGAAACCACCTGGGTTCAGTCAAAGTAAACATCCCAGGCAACCCAGTGCCAGCCGTGAAGAAAAGCTAACTACTAACCACCTTAGAAAATCAAAAATACCTTTCCATTTAAAATTAAGGAAAGTTAAACCCGACAAAGACGAGACTTTTAAAATAGTCGGAGATTAAGGGCACACCTCCCTTGCAAATTAACTTTCACAAACACAAAGGAGAAACATAATGGCTAGACTACCTGCGGTGACCAGGGAACAACTAAATCCAGAAGACTACGAATATTTCGACTCAATAGTAGGCACCCGAGGAAGCATTCGTGGACCATACGGCGTGCTGCTGCACAGCCCCAAACTAGCGGCACGGGTGGCTGACACCGGTGCCTTCGTGCGCTATGAGTTCACAATTCCAGAGTCCTTGAAGGAGACTGTGATTATTGCTACCGCTCGGGAGATGCGGTCTCAATACGAGTTCTCCGCCCACGCTAGGCTGGCCCGTGCTGCGGGTGTCTCTGACGAGACCATAAAGATCATCGCAACAGGCGCTGCCCCGAACGGTTTGGAAGGTGATGAAGCGCTATTGACCGGCTACGTAAAAGAGATGCTTCAAGAACATAAGGTGAGCGCCTCTACCTATAAGGCTCTAGTAGACCGATTCGGCGAGCAAGATACTCTGCATCTGGCCGTGTTGGTAGGCCATTACATGCTAGTAGCACAGGTTTTAGCCACCATGGATGTGGAACTCGGCGAGGGTATGGTATCTGAAATCCCTGAATAGAGGCTAGCAATCAAACCCAACCCACGAAACCGTAAATAGAAGGAATATTCCGAGAAATTGGGGACCCTTTTATTTACGGTCCCTCACTGTGATTGATTCACCTTAGGCTATCACGGGCTGTAGCCATCAGGTCACCATCTAACATGAATGCGAAGTCCACTGGCCCATTAAGCGGCAACTCCGAACGGTCAACCATCACCATAGTCATTGGAGCATAGAGATACGGCAGCTCCCGACCTTGCGCATCCTCCTCAAGCTCCAGGTCAACCACGACCCGATTCCCTTCGATGGCCATTCCAACAACGGATAATGGGTCTCCTTTAACAGGCAGCCACAGTAGATACGCGGCCACGACTACCGATTCCGGATACTTAGGTCGACCCAGAGTGGCACCAGTTCCGTTAGTGCGTTTGCTTATGACTTCGCGGTTGAATTGCTGCATTTCCGCGTCACTCGTGATGATTACAACCCTCAAATCTCTGGAGAAAGCGTCCGAATATTTTTCTTTGACGGGCACGACCCAGCCACTGTTCACGTAACGCCAGATCGGCGTTTCATCATCAGCTTGGTAATCCTCAAAGTTGGCGGCATCGATAGTATCGACTGTGGTCGATGCTGTACCACCACAAGCAATTAAGAACACGCTGGCCATGATTACTATTAAAACCGCTGAAGAAATGGCTGGCACCCGCCCTAGTCGAACATGAACAAGTGTCTGGAAATCGGATACGGTCTTCTCCAATCACACTCCATCGTTTCTGCGTTTCTAGTCATTCTTTCTGAACGTATGATATCAAAGTCCGATATCCGACACTCGCCATCCAAGTAGAAAAACACCCGATAAAGACCTCTTAGTCCGAATTGTCTGCCCTTGTAAATCCAAAACACCACTGTCAAACTAATGCCATGCGTATCGGTGATTTTGAACTCCAAGAGCCTCTACCCATGTTAAAAGACCCCCATGTGTTGGCCGTTGTCCGGCCATGGATTGACGTGGGAAACGTGGGGACTTTGACCATGAGGCGGCTAGAGCGCCATCTTGAGTCCAAAGAGATTGGCCGACTAGTCAAGCCTGGTCGCTATTACGACTTCACACGCTACCGCCCAAAATCGGTGCTAAAACAAGGAGTACGAGAATATAGCATCCCATCCACCACCATCAGCGCGGCCGTTCGTGAACACGGGCCAGACCTAATAACCCTGCACATGCTGGAACCCCATCTTTACGGCGAAGACTATACCGACTCCCTAATCGAACTCCTAAAGTACCTTGGTGTAAAGCGATACTCCATGATTGGTGCCATGTACGACATGGTACCCCACACCCGTCAACTGCTGGTGTCGGGAGGAATTTTAGACTCTCATAACGAAGCAGAATACAAATTAGTTGGCGTAAGGCCCAGCGACTACGAAGGTCCGACTACCATCACCTACCTAGTTTCTAACGCACTTGACGCTGCTGATATCGAAACCCGTATATTTGTTGTTCACCTTCCCCAGTACTTCCAGGTTGAAGAGGATTTTACGGGCACAGCACGTCTGATGACGATTATGTGCACGTTATATGGCCTACCTATCCGACTAGCCGACTCTGAACGCGGACGCCAACAATACGCGTCTCTCCAGAACATAGTCACTGACACCTCTGAAGTCGCGGGACTTTTAGAACGGCTTGAAGAACGATATGATCGGGAGAATAACCCTGATAGCGAACCTACCAGTGATCTCTCTCCCATGGTGGAAGAATTCCTTCAAGGTCTAGGTTCAAATACCGAATTTGACGATGAACTAGACCTAGATGACGACCCAGATGACGAGTAGTCTTTGTCGGAACTAGCCCCAATATCACATCCGAAGCTCTTATTCCTACCTTCCAGTCAATCATCGCGGGACACCGCACAAATTCAGAACTATATCCTCGCCAAGAGCCGAGACCAGCTTAACTGGATTCTCAGGTTGGTTGACGGCTGCGCAACAAAACGCTTCTGATCTTTAAATGCCATGGCTATGTAGTGCCCGGTAAATGACATTTCCTTCTGGCATCAACTGTCTATATGAACTCGTGACGATGTATTAATACAATCTTCAATAGACCTACCGGTTTTTACAAAGTTACGGGCGTAAGCTCCAGCCAATTACAGATCATGCAGCAATCTGTTTGACGTTATATAGGGGGTATGCTAGAGTGATTTCACCTATATTTCGCGTAATAAACGAGGAATTTATCGGAGGTATCAGAGCATAGCTAGACAGTATCGGGTCAATGAGCGGATAAACAGCCCCTCCGTAAGAGTCATCGGCGACAACGGGGAGCAGCTCGGTGTGATGGAAGTTGCGCGGGCGCTCCAACTAGCGCGAGACGCTGAAGTAGACCTAGTTGAGGTTGCTCCAAACTCGGATCCTCCTGTCTGCAGGCTTCTGGACTACGGCAAACTCCTATACATGACCTCCAAAAAAGAGCGCGAGTCCAAGAAGGGCCAAAGGAGCACAGAGCAAAAAGAAGTGCGTTTTCGGCCGAACATAGGAACTCATGATTTAGACGCGAAGACCCGCAAAATTCGCGAGTTCATCAGCGACGGTTCCAAGGTCAAACTCACCGTTCGATTCCGCGGCCGCGAGGCTGCCCACCAACAGTTGGGGCTTTCCGTCCTAAAGCGGGTTGCAGACGAGCTGAAAGATGAAGTAAGACTGGAACGGCCGCCATCGATGGAAGGTCGGGCGCTGTCCATGGTGTTAATCCCCGCCCTCTCTAAAACCGAAAAGGGCGAAGAAGACGCGCCAAACAATAATAATCCAGGACAAGTAGAAGAACTGGCAGATGCCAAAACTTAAGACACACAAAGGGGCTAAAGCCCGAATTCACGTAACAGGCACCGGTAAGTTGATGCGACGAAAGCGAATGAGCAGTCACCTACGGCGCAAGAAGCCTACCAAAGTAACCAGGAAATACGCTGATAAGTTGGCAGTAGACGCTTCGGACTACAAGCGCTTGCACAAAATGCTTCCTTACGGATAAGGAACCAACTTCTCCAAAATTCCCTAAAGTAACTATCAAGTCGGAGAGCAACCCTTGTCTAGAGTCAAACGTGGCGTTACTAAGCACGCCCGCCACAAAAAGATACTAAAAGCCGCTAAAGGATATAGCGGATCTTCCTCACGAAACTACAAATGGGCCAAGGAAGCTGTACAACATGCTTGGGCCTATGCCTATCGCCATCGCCGGGAGCGGAAAGGCGACTTCCGTCGCCTTTGGATCGTCCGGATTGGTGCAGGCTGCCGCGAAGCCGGGACAACCTACAGCCAGTTCATGCACGGCCTGAAGCTAGCAGGTATTGAACTGGACCGAAAGATATTGGCTGACATGGCAGTACGTGATTCTCAGGCTTTCGCCAAGTTGGTAGAAACCTCCAAAGAACAACTGGCTGCAGCCTAGGCAGTTTAAAAAGGCCATAAAAAAATCGTGGTGTTATTCACCGCGATTTTTTATGCCTCAGTCTAAGGCTAAACCAGTTGATTTTGATTTACTTACGAGCGAAACCATAGTAGGTATCGTTGTCGAGAATCCGGAGCAACCGCTCTTGAGTAATAACTATTGGTCGAACGGGAGTCGCCCATTTTTCTGTCAATTCATAATGGAGATCCGTCAGAGACATGGGTCGGTTATTCCGTGCCAATAAGGTCCGAAAGACAATCTCTTGAACCGGCATATCAGACCGTATGAAACTGGAATCGCTCTTAGCGTTCTGAGATATCTCGCGGATAAGACTCTTCATGTCACCCAATTCGCCCATTGCCTTTGATTTCGACGGGCTGGTTTCAGTCAGTCTTCCGGCCACCAGATAAACAGGAGAACGCTCTAGTTTACCTAGCTTATCAGAGCTGATCAGAAACAAAGGGTTTTCGAGTTCCGGTTGCCTTTCTGCTGAAACCTCTTCAGCATTAGAGTCATGGGTTGTCATACTTGTACCTCTTCATTCCAATCCAACATGATTATCTGTACCACTTCGCCTGCATCCTTCCCAGATAGATCATCAGGGCATATAGCCAGGCCATTGGCCTTGGACATGGATGTCAGTATATTTGAGCCCTGTGGGCCGGTAGGAGTCGCTTGGTATTCACCGTTTTTCAACTCGACCTCCACTCTGGCGTATACACGTCGACCGTCATCATTTCTGATAGAGGCGGTCAATACACCATCTATCATCGGCCTGAAAATCCTGGACTTCCCCAACATGGTGCGAATGGCGGGTCTGGCAAACATCTCAAAGGCAACCATGGCGCTGACCGGATTACCAGGCAATCCCAGCAGTGGAATGTTTTTGCCACCAGAACCATTCAAGTGTCCAAACGCTAACGGCTTAGCCGGACGCATACGGACCGACCAAAAATTCATCTCTCCCCGTTCGTTTAATACATCTTTAACGATATCATAATCGCCCTTAGAAACGCCTGCAGAAGTGATTACCAGATCAGAACCTACTGCTGCCTCCAACTTGGCGTTCAGGTCGCCTAAATTATCCCTTGCGATTCCCAATATCCTTGGAACGCCGCCGCTAGAAATAATAGACGCCGCCACGCTAAAACTATTTGAATCGTAAATCCTGCCACCCGACAATGGTGTGCCAGTAGTCTCCAGTTCGTCGCCCGTAGCCAAAACCGCGACTACCGGGCGTCTGATCACTTTAACTTTATCCATTCCCAAAGAGGCTATAACACCAACCTCTGCTGCCCTAATCGACGTGCCTTTTTCCAATACCAACATCCCAACACTAACGTCTTCGCCCGCTGGACGGACATTGCATCCAAATGGCATGTCAGCAAATATTTGCACTCGATCCAGAGGTTTACCCTCACGCTTCCGCTCAACCTCGTCAGTCTCTTCAAATGGGATAACGGTATCTGCACCGTTTGGAACGGGAGCCCCTGTCATGATCCTGATAGCCGTGCCTGGAACAACGGTTTTATCTGGCATATGGCCAGCTGCAACGATTCCAATAACAGACAAATTACTTGGCTTTGCCGGCGACGCTCCTACAATATCTGCTTGTATAACGGCGTATCCGTCCATACCCGAGTTAGCGAGTGGGGGAAGTGCCAGTGGCGACCTGATATCCTCCGCCAAAACCTGTCCAATGCAATCCAGCAGGGGTTTTTCCTCGTACTCTAGGGATTGGAAGCTGGCAATCACCTTATCGAATGCCTGTTCAACGCTGAGCATGTCCTCAAAAGCAGAAGCATGGCCGTGCGAGTGGGGAGCCTCGTGATTGTGTCCGTGATTGTGATTAGTCATATTCCTATCATACGAGTTGTTAAACCCGCAGCGTTACATTTAATTCTCGATCTAGGGTCCTCAACAGACCGTCTAGAGACTTGTTAACCTCTTCATTAGTCAGTGTCCGGTCTCTGGCTTGAAAATATACGTGGAAAGCCAGAGACTTGGATCCTTCTGAGATGTTCTCACCTACATAAATGTCGAACAATTCTGCATGGTGAACGCCGCGGTGACCGGTAATCACCCGAGTAACTAACCCCGCGGATACATCGGCGGGCATCACCAAAGCAAGATCTCGGGTGGCGGAAGGGTATCTGGGTAGAGCCTCAAAATTTCGCTGTGATTCGGGCAGAGCAGCCAATATTGGTTCAAGATATAGTTCAAATATCGCCACTTGAGGTGAGTCCAATCCCAGGCGTTCCATAACCACAGGATGAACCTCTCCGACCATACCCACTACTGAGTCGGACGTCTCGATGACCGCACACCGTCCTGGATAAAATGTGGGGTCCTCTGCTGGTTGATAAGTGACGTTGACGCTCAGCCGCTCAAACACTAATTCTACAATGCCTTTGGCGTCATAGAAATCCATATGAGTCTCGTCTTCCAACCAGGAGGGTTCGTGACGAAGTCCGGCCAATAAACCGGTTACGGTCTCCTTTTCGTCGGGTAAGTCATCCTCTCGGGGAGTAAAGACCCTGCCGGCCTCGAACAGACGGAACGGTCCGATACTATGGCTTTGGTTTGCGGCCAGAGTACCCAGTATACTAGCCCTAAGTGTCGTTCG
The DNA here is from genome assembly GCA_022451925.1 of Dehalococcoidia bacterium. Lineage (GTDB taxonomy): Bacteria > Chloroflexota > Dehalococcoidia > Lucifugimonadales > UBA3495 > UBA9611. The sequence goes on along the minus strand of JAKUNL010000004.1, from coordinate 44,310 downwards.
GAGATATTCCCTGTCCGAACTCATGGGGTTGGCTACTCGAATCGGTAGAGCTTCAGTATCTAACTGTCGCACTTGTTCCAGCTGTTGCAGTGTGACCAACGGGTAGTTGATCACTTCTTGGATACCAGCAGACGTTAGTAAATCCTTGACTTTATCACGAAGATTCATCACCGGAACTGGATGCTGGAATGGAATCGGACTGGAGAGCATAGTCGTGGGAACAGATTCGTATCCGATGGTCCGCACAACCTCCTCTACTAGGTCCTCTTCAATGTTAACGTCGTTACGCCAGTATGGGACGGTCACCTTTAGTGCAGCATCGCCCTCGACCTCCCACGTAAACCCCAAAGAGGTCAGGGTCTCCTGAGTCTGCTTCAGGCCTACGTCCATACCTAGCATTCGCCTAATCTTGCCACTGGTCAGAGTAACTACCGCAGGCTCAGCTCCTTCTTCAGATACGATATCGACTATGCCAGGAGCAATGGTACCTCCAGCAACCTCTTGTATCAATGCCGTGGCCCGACGCAAGGCGATTGGTGCCAACTCAGCACGGAGACCCTTTTCGAACCGAAGAGTAGCCTCGGTACGCAATTCCATTGCCTGGGCGGTCTCCCGGTTGTTGGCTCCGTTGAACGTAGCCGATTCCAAAAGTACGTTTATTGTGTTCTCATTAATCTCGCTGTTGGCCCCACCGATGACACCGCCCAACCCGATTGCATCGTTAGCGTCAGCGATGACCAGGTTATCGGTACAAAGTGTACGCTCGATATCGTCCAGTGTAGTTAATTTTTCGCCAAGCCGTGCGCGCCGGACTATGACTGTAGCATCTTTGATTCGGTCATAGTCGAATGAATGTAACGGCTGGTTGTATTCCAACATAACAAAGTTTGTCACATCCACCACGTTGTTGATTGGCCTCAGACCGCCTTTGATCAACAGGTCTTGCAACCACTGAGGGGAGGGTCCAATGGTGACTCCCTGTAACAGACTGGCTGTATACCTGGGGCACAGGTCAGGATCAGCCACACTGATCTTCACCTGTTCCGATATCGGCACCCCCGATTCATGGTAGCTAGCTTCAGGCTCTACAACCTCCTTTCCAGTGATAGCTGCGACTTCATAAGCCACACCTAAGACCGACAAACAGTCCAACCGATTGGGGGTCAATTCCAAGTCCAAAACAACGTCACCAAGGTAATCGTCCAGCGACGCACCCACAGGTGCATCGTCAGGCAGCACGATAATCCCATCATTCTCAGCACCCAGGCCAAGCTCAACCGCCGAGCAAATCATACCCTGCGACTCGACACCACGGATCTTAGCAGGCCCCAGAATCTCATACCGCTCTGTGTGAGTGTTGTATACCTTGGCGCCAACCTTTGCTAAGCAGATATTCTGGTCAGGTGCAACGTTGGGAGCGCCACAGACCACCTCCATTTCTTCGTTTCCAGTGTTCACAACGCAGAGCCGAAGTCGGTCGGCATTTGGATGAGGTCGAACGTCGGTCACATGACCGACAAATACCTCAGTCCAGCCACCGATGATTTCAACTTCACCGACCTCAATACCCGCCATGGTCAGCCGGTGGGACAACTCCGATACAGGGAGGTCAACATCTACGTATTGTTTGAGCCAACTAAGGGATATTTTCATCTTTTATCTCATACATCCACTGCGGCCAATATCTCTTGAGCGTCACGAGACGGCAGACTTCACCCTGCCAGTTTATTCCGTTATTAAAATTGGCGCAGGAAACGGAGGTCGTTTGCGTAAAAGTGGCGAATATCGTCTATCCCGTATTTCAACATAGCGATACGTTCGGGCCCCATGCCAAATGCGAACCCCGTGTACTTCTCTACGTCGTAGCCGACGCCTTCCAGCACTCTGGGGTGGATCATACCGGCTCCCATAATCTCAATCCAGCCACTGTCACGGCAAATGCGGCAGCCATCACCGTCTCCCTGACAGGCAAAACAGTCAATCGACATATCCACACCAGGTTCCACAAAAGGAAAATAATCACAGCGGAACCGAATCTTACGCTCTTCACCAAACATCCGGCGTGCAAACTCGTACAAAGTGCCTTTAAGGTCAGCGAAGGTTATACCCTCGCCGACAGCCAACCCTTCCACCTGATAGAAATGCCACTCATGGGTGGCATCGGTGGCCTCATAACGGTAGCATTTTCCTGGAACCACGACTCTAATGGGTGGCTCCCTACTTTCCATAACCCTGGCCTGCATCGGAGAGGTGTGGGTTCGAAGCAACATCGCTTTCTCTTTTTCTGGGTCATCATAGTCGACCCACAGAGTGTTCCACATATCCCGTGCCGGGTGGCCCTTTGGAATATTCAGCATCTCAAAGTTGTAGTGATCCCACTCGACCTCCGGACCTTCTACAACTCCGAAACCCATGGCCACAAAGGCATCGCATATCTCTCTAACAATCTGAGTGGTCGGATGCAAACTGCCTTTAAGGGCAGGGCGACCAGGAAGCGTGACGTCCAAACGGTCACGGTTTTCAGAGATTTTAAGCGATTCCTCGTTGACTTGCCGGACACGTTCTTTTAATCGATCTTCGAGAGTTGTTTTAGCCTGGTTGGCCAGCGCCCCAACGGCCTTACGTTCTGACACTTCAATGGATGCCAGTCCGCGCAGAACCATTGTTAAAGCACCACGACGGCCCAGATACAGAACACGCCATTGGTCAAGAGCCGCCAGATCCTGGATGGACTCCAGCTCTGCTGACGCTGCGGCTATAATATCTTCAATACTTTGCGCTGAGGGACGCTGGATCGAGGGTTCAGTCAAGCTAAGTATTCCTCCAGGGATGTAGTCGCGCAGGTTTTGATCCCGAGGCATTTGATTACCAATAGCGGGCAACAAACAATTATATAAACCGCATATTCAAGGGTCAAGACTGCCAAGCACGACAACCGACTTTATTCTCGAATAAATCATCTGCCCGTGACCCATAAGCTTGCTATTCCTAGAAATATCCCGATCTTTTGAACCGCCCTATTTACTCGGGTATTAATTTCGAGTTACTGCTGCACCAGAAAAATAGTCGTTTCTCTTCTGAAATAACCGTGCTTCCTCTGGTCGATTTTAAGTCCCCAGGGTTATGCATTTGAAATATTTGGGTACAGTAAAAGAGTTGTAGCTTTATCAGGCGTGTATAATAAAACGCATTCTAATCTGGCGACCCACATCCAAGAGACATATAGAAAGTCGACCACATTATAATTGGTATCAACAGAACCAATTAAATCCGGAGGCACAATGCCCATAATCCAACGGCCTTACGTACCACCAGATGACCAGGTACCCAACGAAGATTCGTACGTGAACCCGGGCGCCAGCAGTAGCGCAGGAATTAGCAGTAGTGAAGGGACCAATGAGGAAAGCACGTCCCATGACAGCTCCCTTGACCCAATCACTTTCTACAGCGATTCCATGCACATTTTCAGCAGCCTCTATTCTGCCGTCTTATTCTTTGGTGAACAGATGGAGGAACGAGAGCCAATCCTCAGAGCCAGGATAAAGGTCAGTCCTCAAATGCTAAAAGCAATTGCGCTCCTAACCACCAAGCACGTGAAAGAGTACGAGGATGCCGTGGGCCCTATCACCTTACCAGACCAAGTTTATGCTGCCTGGGATCTGAACGGTGAGGAAGGAGGGGATGAGCATGGCCACGGGTGATGATGACCGGACTTTGGCAGAGGACATCACCACTCCCATAAAGATCGAACCCGGTTCTGACTACGCCACACCGGAAGACTGGAACTGGAAAAATATCTCATCGACCCAGCCCAACGCGGCTGTATTTCACATCAGCCATTCAGAGTCCACACGGGTATTGATAGATATCCTCCGCCCATCAGATAGTCCTCCAGACGCAAATTTTGTGCTGAACAAAGAGATCCCTATCGTGATACTGGACAGCTTGGACAAATACTGGGCAGCAGAATCGCGAACCCACATGCCTCTCTCAGGTGTTAGGGTGCCAGTGGAAGGAGATACAGTAGCAGAGGCCAAACAAGCTTTGGCAGCGGACTTGGGGGCCCAATTGCGCCTATTATTGCTGTTATCCAGCTCTCATAAAGGGACAATAGCCCCTGCCCTTATAGAGAACCTAAGATACCTGTCCTCGTGCATGGAAACTAGACCGGGCGCTAACAGCTAAATAAGCAATAAACTTACTTCGCCAAGCTTGCCAGTACCTCTTGTACCGATACTAAGACGTCGTCCAAGGCTACGCTGCCAGACTCGGAATCAGTCCGCCCTTTGATCTCCACCTTTCCGTCTTTTAAGTTACGTGGGCTGACCACCAACCGGACTGGCAGTCCAATCAGGTCTGCATCATTAAACTTAACCCCTGCAGCAGCATCTTCTCGGTCATCAAAGAGCACTTCAATACCAGCCAATTCGAGGTCTCTATATAGCTTCTCAGCGACCTCAAAGACTTCATTGTTGTTGATGTTCAAGGCAATCATGTGTATCTGATAAGGAGCGATTGGCGCGGGGAACACAATACCGTTTTCGTCATTGTTCTGCTCCACTGCGGCTGCCAGCAAACGACCCACTCCAATACCATAACATCCCATCATGACGGGATGTTGTTGTCCTTCAGCGTCCAAGAAATCTGCTCCCAGAGATTCGCTAAAGAACGTCCCCAACTTGAAAATATGGCCAACTTCTATGCCCTTGGTGGACTCCAGAGTCTGACCGCAAAGAGGACAAAGCTGCCCAGGCTGAGCCAGGGAGATATCGGCTACGGTGTCTGCCTCGAAGTCTCGGGGATAATTAGCCCCTTTGTAATGCACATCCGGCTTATTGGCCCCTGCTATAAAATTGTTCCCATTGGTAACAGACAAATCCACCACAATCTTGATATCGTTCAACCCTATGGGGGAAGCGGAACCGGCCACCAATCCAGCGCTCCTGGCTTCTTCTCCATCAGCCATTCGCAAGTCAGTAGCATGGAGTGCGTTCTTGAGCTTGGTCTCGTTCACCTCCAAGTCCCCTCGTATGGTGACAAACACCGGCTCACCGTCGGCTATATAGAAGACAGCTTTTAACGTCTTTGACTCGTGCACGGTAAGGAACTTAGCCAGCGCGGCAATAGTCTTTATCCCTGGAGTTGCTACCTCTTCTAAACACTGTTCCTGTTCGGAGAGAAGCTTTGGAATGGTAGATGCTGCCTTCTCAGCATTGGCGGTATACGAGCATGACTCACAGGTGATTACCGTGTCCTCCCCAGTGTCTGTGGCCAGCAAAAACTCGTGGGAATCCTTCCCGCCGATCGCGCCGCTATCGGCCTCGGCCATCAGCACAGGTAGGCCGCAACGCCGAAAGATGTTCTGATAGGCTTCAGCCATGGCCTGATAACTCTCGTCCAGACTATCCTCGTCGGCATTAAAGCTATAGGCATCTTTCATATCGAATTCGCGAACCCTTACCAGGCCGGCCCTAGGTCGAGCCTCGTCGCGGAACTTAGTTTGTATCTGATAGAGAATCTGGGGCAAGTCCCGGTAACTCTGTACGTTTGCTTTGACCAGGTTGGTAACCACCTCCTCGTGAGTAGGCGCCAGTACTAGGTTGCGCCCATGCCGGTCATTCAACGCAAACATGTTGTCACCAAAAGCTTTTTTGCGACCCGTTTGGTCCCAAAGTTCCTGGGGTTGGAGGGCAGGCATCATCAGCTCCTGGCCACCGGCCGCATCCATCTCTTCCCGAATGATGCTCTCGATTTTCCGCAACGAGCGTAGAGCCATAGGCAGATAAGAGTAAACTCCAGCTGCTACTTGGTGAATCAGTCCTGCACGTAGCATCAGCCTGTGGCTCGCTGTTTCGGCATCAGGCGGGTCATCGCGTAGTGTTTTGGAAACCATCCGGGAGAATCGCATATATAGATAATGCCTCTGTTTAGATATTTGGTTATTGGCTCAAAAGGCGCAAATTTAGTAAAACTAATTTGGCTCCGTATGAACGGAGCCAAATTAGTATATCGACCATGTTTCAGGTCAGGCTCAGATGCTATGCGATTAAGACTCTAATCGCCTGATGGAACCGGTGTGTTTTCTACCTCTTCCATCAGCGCTGTTAGCATCTCAGCCTCCGGCACCACGCGAACCTTCTCACCCTTACGGAATATGACAGCACGGCCAGCGCCCGCTGCTATACCAACATCGGCATCCTTGGCTTCACCAGGGCCGTTGACTTCGCATCCCATGACTGCCACGGTAATCTCCTTATCACCTTTCTTAAGCAGACCATCCACTTCGTTCGCGAGCTTAACGACATCAACATCGGCTCTACCGCAGCTAGGGCAGGCTACCAAAACAGCACCCTTCTTACGCATGTTGAGCGATTTCAGTATCTCGAATCCCGCAGTAACCTCTTCAGTAGACGGGCCGCTGAGAGAAACCCTGATTGTGTCTCCTATTCCGTTATAGAGCAGAACACCCAGACCCACCGAGGTTCGTATAGAACCGGCCATCGGCGTCCCTGCCTCGGTGATCCCTAAATGTAAGGGATAGGGCATCATACCAGCTAACCGGGTGTACGCTTCCACAGTGGTGGGGACGTCAAACGCTTTCATGGAAATCTTAATAAGGTCGAAATCCTGGTCTTCCAGCAGGCTAATTTCCCACAGAGCAGTAGCCACCATGTGGTCAACAACGCTGTATTCTCCGGCTTGAGCCTCGCCGGCTTTGGGCAGCTGATTCACGAGATCCATGTGACGAGAAAACCCTCTGGTACGTCCGATACCGCCCACCGGCGGCAAGCTGCCAAAGTTAACGCCGATGCGAATCGGCACTTCACGTTCTTTGGCAGCACGAACAACCTCACGTACCTGATCTTCGTTGCGGAGATTGCCTGGATTCAAACGGAGGCAGTCCACACCTCCCTCAAGACACTTTAGAGCCAATTGATAATGGAAGTGGATATCGGCGATAAGTGGGATATGAATCTGCTTCTTAATCTCGGCCATGGCTTCTGCGGCCTCTGCGTCGGGGACGGCGCTTCGTATCAGTTCACAACCCGCTTCTTCCAATTCATGAATTTGTTTGACCGTGGCCTTCACGTCTCGGGTGTCGGTTTTGGTCATGGATTGGACAGTTACATCCGCTCCACCACCTATCTTAACGCCACCTACATAGACCGGTTTGGTCGCTCGACGATTGCTCATTTCGCTCTTTCCTCAAACCTCAGTTAGAAGAGACTCAATAGAGGAGGTTATATTAGCCTGATTTCGCGCCTAAAAAGGCCATCTCCGCCATTAAGGGCGAAGGCAAAATCATGGTACACGAACGAGGAAAAAGGCGCCAGAGTAGCCCTAGGCCTTTAGTACGGATTTAACCTAATAGACTGCGACCGTCAATAAGGCGGCTGATATCGTTTACACTGACCAGGAAGACGCCGCCCATCAGTACGGCAAAACCTATCAGGTGTACCATGCCTTCTTTCTTAGCCGGAATCTTCTTGCCCCGGCGTACCCATTCTAAACCAACAAATAATAACCGCCCGCCATCAAGCATTGGTATAGGCAATACGTTCAAGATAGCCAGGTTAATGCTGAGCAGTATTCCAACACCCAGCCAGCCAATCAGGCCGCCATCCCGGGTTATCTCGCCGGTGACCTGAGCAATACCGATGGGGCCAGAAAACTCTGGTGGTGAACCCTCGCCAAAGGAGCCCCATATCGATTGTTTCACCAGGACCAGCATCTCCCAAGTATTCACAAAGCTATTAGGAACAGCTTCCCAGATGGGTTCGCCGCGTTTCACGATCTCAATATTTTCCAGACGAGGAATCACCCCAACCAACCATCTGTCCGATTCAGTGTCGAACCTAGGCCTAACATGGAGCACTAGTTCTTGATTGTCACGATCAACCAACATGGACATCATGGATCCGCCGTTCAGGTTAATCTCACGGGTAAAATCCAGCCGGTTCTCAATTACATTTCCATTCGCTTTGATAATTCGATCTTCCGGTTGTACCTTAGCCGCCGCTGCGGCTGAGTTCTCACTGACCTGATCGATAACCAAATGACCTACGGCCTCTTCTTGGGGAATCATCAACAACACGGTAAAAATAAGCAGAGGCAGGATCGCGTTCATAAAAGGCCCAGCAATCAACACCAGGAATCTAGTGCCAGGACTTTTGCCAGCCAGGCTGCGGGGCACATTAGGGTTGGACTCGCCTGCCAACCGCACAAACCCACCTATAGGAGCCCAATTTACCGAATACATCATGTCGGCCAATGCAATCGATCGTTCACCGACAGACCGTAACTTGCCTTCATGGTTCAGGAGGTCTTCTTCGTCAACTCGTAATTCCTCTTCTTCCGACAGTTCTTCACCTTCGGCTCGTTTCCTGCTGAGTTCAATTATTCGAGCCACTAGGTTGCCTTGGTCGTCCTCGGTCGAACTTACTCTCACTTTTTGGCCACAAGACAAATCGTCCAAGCCAGTGAAACCCACGTAGCGTGTCCTGGCATCTACCATGACCGCGGTATTCCCAGTGTAAAAACCAAATGCACGCGGAGGGAACCCAATACCAAATTCCAGTACCTTCACGCCCATAGCCCGGGCAGTAACGAAGTGGCCGAACTCATGGATCGCTACGAGAAAAATCAACAACGGCACTAGGGAGCCGATGGCTATGAGAACTGTTTCCATTCTTATTTCGATCCCAAAAAAATAGGCTTAACCTTTATCAAAGTCGTGCAGAATATATTACGTCTTAAAAACTATAAAGGATCTTTAGCCACCTGTTAGCTCAGTCGCTCTTTCTGTAGCCCAGGAATCGGCGGACAGGAAATCCTCTGCCTTGTCTCCAGGCAGAGAATCATGCTCGGACAAGACTCTGTCGATTACTTTTGGGATATCCATAAAGCCAATCTTAGAATCCAAAAAAGCTTGAACCGCCACTTCGTCGGCTGCGCTTAGCACCGCGGGATAGGTACCACCCTTCTTACCCGCCTCAACAGCCAGTTCGAAGCAAGGAAATCGCCCAGGCTCAAGCGGGTCAAAGGTCAGTGAATGCGGTTTTGTGATGTCTAGCCTAGGAATCATCATGTTCGGCAATCTAGTCGGGTAGAAGAGCGCGTACTGGATAGGCAATCGCATGTCCGGAGGCCCCATCTGTGCTTTCACTGAACCGTCAGCAAACTCGACCATCGAATGTATCGTGCTCTGAGGGTGAACCACCACCTCAATATGCTCCCAGGGCACCTTGAACAGCCAGTGGGTTTCTATAACCTCAAACGCCTTGTTCATCAGAGTGGCAGAGTCTATCGTTATTTTCTTGCCCATCTGCCAAGTAGGATGCCGCAATGCCTTTTCGGGGGTCACAGACGCCATCTCGTCCAACGGGGTTGTGCGGAAAGGCCCTCCAGATGCAGTAATCAACAACCTCAGTATATCGTTATCTTCTCCACGTAAGCACTGCCAGATCGCGCTCGGCTCACTGTCCACTGGCAGAACCTCACCGCCGTAACGATCGGCGTACTCTGTAATTAGTCCGCCGGCCATGACGATAGGCTCTTTGTTGGAAAGAGCCACAGACTTGGCAGCTTGGAGCGCGTTAAGTGTCGGGATCAGACCAACACTACCCATCAGCGCCACCATCACTTGGTCTACATTTTCCAAAACAACCATGTCTTCCATAGGGGTAAAGTTCTTCCCTGGAAAGGCGTCTGTTGGAGGATTGATACAGTATATGTGTTTGGGGTTGAACTCTTTGACCTGTTCTTTGAATAGACTTAGATTATTACCAGCGGCTAATCCGATAACCTCAAACTCATCCGGAAAAGACCGGACGATGTCCAGGGTTTGGCGGCCAATGGAACCAGTGGAACCTAATACAACTATTTTCTTCATATTCAGCCAACTCACAAGCCGATGTTCGTAAATGATGGCACGAACACCGTGACAATCAGATAATAAACGGCGGGCAGAGTAAAAAGTAGACTGTCTAAACGATCCAACATCCCGCCATGCCCTGGGATTATACTACCAGTGTCCTTGACGCCAGTTATACGTTTCAATTTAGACGCCAGAAGGTCTCCCCACTGGGCAACCACACCTACCACAGCACCGATCACGATCTGTTGCCAGACATTGATATTCAACTCCAGCAATTGACCAAGCGCCACTGCGGCGACCAAAGCCGAGACCCATCCCCCAACACTACCCTCCCAAGTCTTATTAGGACTAATACTTGGGGCTATGGGGCGTTTACCAATAGAACGTCCCACTATGTAGGCACCAGTATCAACGGCAAATGTGCTCAGAAGGGCGAACAAAAGCCAACTAACACCGATTTCTGTCAAGCGGGTGTCTGCAATTTCGGGCAAGGATATCTCCCGAATCATCAGCGCGTGGCTTAAGAGAAAACCAACGTAGATCGGACCAAGAATCAAGTAGGCAAACCCAACTAGATAACTCTTCTTTTCGTCTGATTGTTCAGGACGATAATACGCGATGAACCAGAGAAGTGAGAAAAACGATCCCGCGGCGATAATCACGCCGGAGATAATCAAAAAATCATCGCGACCTGATGCAACGTGAGCTCCAAGCAACAAAGCTAACACCCAGGCAGCGCCCAGCATGAAAGGCAAATGAGGGACACTGCCGGGGGGCATCCGGTAGAGCTCCCAGATTGCGGCTACGCCTGCAATCAGCAAAATCACGGTGATCCATGGAGAACCGAGGATGATGGACCCGACAAGAATCGGGATTCCAACAACCGCAGTTAACAACCGCTGGAACAAGAAGTCACTCTACTCTTGTATCGGTTTAGCTTCGTCAGCGCCGTCGGGGAATTGGTCTTCTGGGTTGAGCGCACCGTAACGACGTCGGCGACTTCCAAAAGACTGCAGCGCCTGAATAATCTCATCTGGTTGCAGATCCGGCCAGAGAGTTGAAGTATGGTACATCTCGCTGTAAGCAGACTGCCATAATAGGAAATTGCTGATGCGATGCTCTCCACCGGTTCGTATGATTAAATCAGGGTCTGGGCAATGAGCAGTGAAAAGGTACTGGCTGAATAGCTCTTCGTCGATGGTGTCCACATTGACTCCATCTTCAATGATTCTACGTACCGCTTCCAGTATCTCAGCCCTACCGCCATAGTCAAATGCCACGTTCAGTGTGATTCCGGTGTTATTAGAGGTCAGACGCTGGGCCTCTGCTACTGCGTTGTTCAAATCAGGATGCAAGTTTTCAGTGCGACCAACATGGACGATGCGAACATTCTTCTCGTGAAGGGCTTGAGTCTGGTTGGCAACAGCCTCTGAGAAAACATCCATGATACCGTCGACCTCATCTTGGGGACGACCCCAATTCTCAGTTGAGAACGCATAGAGGGTGACAAACTTAACCCCTAATGCCCCCAAAGTTTCCAATACACGTTGGATACACTGAACGCCTACTTCGTGGCCGGCAACTCGCGGAAGACCTTGCTTCTGCGCCCATCGGCCGTTTCCGTCCATGATGAAAGCGACATGTATTGGAATATTGCCATCGGCAGAAGGAGGATTTGGCAAAGAAGACTTTACCTGCACCTTTTTAGACCTGCAAAATTTCCGCCTCTTTAGCGGAACCCGTCTCGTCTATCTGCTTGGTAAAGCCATCAGTCGTCTTTTGCAATAGCTCTTGGGCACGACGGCCATCGTCCTGGGAGATTGACTTGCCCTTCTCCAATTTCCGGAGACTCTCCAAACTGTCACGGCGCACGTTTCTGATTGACACTTTGCCATCTTCAATTTTTCGCTTGAGTAATTTAACCATCTCCAGACGGCGTTCCTGAGTCAATTGGGGTATTGGAACCGTGATGATTGCACCATCGTTGGAAGGGTTAAACCCCATCTCAGAAGCCATCAGGCTCTTTTCAATTTCTCTCAGAGAACCAACATCCCAAGGTTGAATCATTATTGCCCGGGCATCTGGGATCGAAATAGACGCAATCTGTTTCAGAGGAGTCATATTGCCGTAATAATCGACCTCAACATTCTCCACCATCGCCGTGGTGGCACGGCCCGTGCGAAGTTGGGTAAGGTCACGTTTGAAAGCATCTATAGCACGATCCATCTTAGTTGAGGTATCAGATAGCACTGCTTCAGGGGTTAAATCGAAGTCGTCGCCTTTTGGAGGCATAATCAGTCCCTCCCAGAGATTAGTGTGCCAACGGTCTGCCCATTAAGTATATTGCCAATGGTCCCCGGTTCAAAGACGTTAAAGACCACTATCGGCAGTCTGTTATCCATACAGAGTGATAGGGCAGTGGAATCCATCACCGCCAAACGCTTGTTCAGCGCGTCCATATAATCCAGGTTACCGAATCTAACGGCACTAGGATTTGTATTGGGGTCGGAATCATAGACTCCATCCACGTTGTTCTTGGCCATCAGCAGGACATCAGCACTGATTTCCAAAGCCCGGAGCGCAGACGCAGTATCAGTAGTCATATACGGGTTTCCAGTACCGGCTGCAAATAAGACAACCCGTTGTTTTTCAAGGTGCCGAATGGCGCGGCGTCTTATGTAAGGTTCGGCAATGGCCTGCATCTGCAGCGCGCTCTGCGTTCGGACGTCGACACCGAGCTGCTCTAAGCTGTCCTGTAGTGCCAGAGCATTGATCATAGTGGCCAACATCCCAGCATAGTCTGCAGTGGCCCGATCCATTCCCCGAGACTCTGCAGCTTCGCCTCGCCAGATGTTACCGCCGCCCATAACCACAGCAATCTCAACACCTAGCTTGGCTGCTTCACCAATCTGAGACGCCAAATAGGTTACCGCGGTGGTATCAATGCCAAATGGGGTATCTCCCTTCAGAGACTCGCCGCTGATCTTGAGCATTACGCGCCGGTATTTGGTTTCTGGCATACCTGGTTTTGGACTATTCGCCAACCGCTAGTCGGGTGAATCTGACCACTTTAATGTTCTCTCCAACTTTTCCCGCCAACTCTTTAACCATCTCTCCGACGGATGCAGAATTGTTTTTGATAAAAGGCTGAAGCATCAGAGCGATCTGAGCCTGGGGGCGATCGTCCCCCTCTTCAATTTCATCCACGTCCACGTAGACCGGATCCATAGCCGCAACCTGCAATGCGATGTCGTGCGCAAGTTTTTGGAATTCTTCAGTACGAGCGACGAAGTCAGTCTCGCAGCCAAGTTCTACTAAGGCTCCAACCCGTCCGCCGGTGTGGATATAAGTCTCAATGACACCCTCATTGGTGTCACGTCCCACACGCTTCGCAGCACTGGCCAAACCCTTCTCACGAAGGGCGGCGATAGCTTTTTCAATATCGCCGTCAGATGCTTCCAGGGCAACTTTACAGTCCATTATCCCAGCACCGGTCTGGTCTCTAAGGGATCGGACTTGTTCTGCACTAACAGCCAATTGACTGCTCCTAATTAACCGGCCAGTATCTGACCGTGGATGGAGAATGCCGGAACCTGGTGCTCCGACTTGTTCTCAATGATTAGTTGGTTACTACTCTTCGACTTCTTCAAGTGCGGTATCGATTGCGGGTGCTTCTACCAAGTGCGATTCAGCAACTGGTTCTGGAGTTGGGATTTCTTCTGCAGCGGCAGTCTCTTCAGGTACCACAGAGTCTTCAACATCAGGTTCAACCACCGGTGTTACAGCCGCTGCAGTTGCAGGAGCAACTTCGGCGACTGTAGTGGTATCCAAGCCTTCCATCTCTGGAAGGCCTTCTTCTTGATCGTCGTCGTCAGGTGACACGTAGGCAGTCATGAACGTGGACTGGTCCACTTCAGCCATGGCTTCCATACGGGCGTGCTCTCGGGCCTCGCGCTCGGAGAGACCCTCGAGTACAGCAGAGGCCATGCGGTTAGTGATCAACCGGATGGAACGAACGGCATCGTCATTACCCGGTATTATATGGTCAACCTTGTTGGGATCGCAGTCCGAGTCGACTATGGCGAAGATTTCAACTCCCATTCGCTGCGCTTCAGCGATGCAAATGTCTTCACGGCCAATGTCGATAACGAATATAGCCTTTGGAACCTCTGTCATATCCCGCACGCCTGTGAAGTATTTCTCCAGGCGGTTGAGGGTGTCACGTAGTTTGACGCCTTCCTTTTTGGGGAGGAGTCTGAAATATCCTTGATCCCGCTTTTGCTGAAGTTCTAGCATGTAGTTTATGCGGGTACGAATGGTCTGGAAGTTGGTCATGGTACCGCCCAGCCAACGTTGGTTGACGTACAACATACCGCAGCGTTCAGCTTCACTCTGAATCACTTCTTGAGCCTGACGTTTGGTCCCCACGAACAGTACCTTTCCACCCTCGGCAACCAAATCAACCATTTCTTGATAGACATTGTTTATCATGCCCAGGGTCTGTTGGAGGTCAATGATGTGGATGCCGTTTCTCTGAGTGAAGATGTACTTCTTCATAGTCGGATTCCAGCGTCGGGTCTGATGCCCGAAGTGGACTCCCGCCTCTAATAAGGCTTTCATTGTGAGATTTTCGCGCACAAATGGAGCAGGGGCTGGGGGTGGTACTGGAGCGGATTCCACAACTGGTGCAGAGGCTGGAGCAGTGGCAACCGCAACACCGCCATCAGACTCAGGGGCTGGAGCAGGAGCAGGTTCCGTAACTGGAGCAGGGGCTGCAATCGACTCGGAAGGCAAATCTGCATTATGGGCTGGTTCGGGTGCCGTAGCAGCCAGGGGTGTTTCCATTGAGGGATCTACCAGTGAGGGATCTACCGGCAGTTCATTCGACTCGACCATATATTGGGTTTATTCCTTCTGTCGGCCAATTCGGCCAACTACGTCCGAGAGTCCGTTGCAGATGGGCAACGTGACCCGCAAATTCCTGCCCCGCATTCCCATTTCAAGTCTGCACCAAAGGTATTTATAGGGCATTCTAATGCTTAGCGGAGTATATCATAGGCGTGTTTGGCCGGCAATGAAACCGACCTCAGCCTAATCGGCGGCCCTGTGGCCTGCAAGAAAGATAAGAACAAGACTCAAGCTAAAAACAAAACTCTGTAGATTACGTTCAGTCCAAACGCGCCTACCACTCCCGCCAACGCGTCATCAGCCATGATTCCCAATCCTCCAGGTAGCGCTTCCAATTTTCTGATTGGCCACGGCTTCCAGATATCCAGAACACGGAACACTACAAAAGCAGCCGCTAACCAGACGAAGGTCTTCGGCAAGAACAAACATGTGATCCACATACCGGAGAACTCGTCCCAAACCGCCCTTTTGGGATCGTGGTCATCATCGGTGATCAGACTCTGGCAAGCCCAAATCCCTGCCAAGAAGCCCAATCCGCAAAGCAAAAAAAACCCTACCGAATCTTCTTCCATAGGTGAAAAGCCGTAGACGATCACAGCCGCCAAGCTGGCCCACGTAGCAGGAGCGACCGGAAACAGGCCAATGCCCGCACCACTCCCTAATACCCAGGCAGCGCGGCTCATGATTTGAGCCATCAGCCGTAACCTAGCTTATGTAGGACCTCTTCGCTCAGTCCCAGATAGTGGCCAATCTCGTGCCAAAGGGTGATTTTAATTTCGCGTTCAGCCTCGGTCCGACTAGAACAGCTCCGCAAGATGGGCTGGCGGTAAATGGCTATCCGGTCGGGTAGCATCGGATCGCCACCTTCGCGCTCGGTCAATGGTACTCCGGTGTATAAACCAAATAGAGTTCCATCATGACCAACCAAGTCTTCATCATCAGGCCCAGGCCATTCTTCCACCACTACATCCACGTTTTCCAGGCGTTGTATGACCTGTATAGGCAGCTCGCTGTAAGCCTGGCGCGCCAGACGCACAAACTCCCTGTTAGTCATGTTAATCAACTCGAAAGACCTACTTGTTGTCTAATCTTCTTGAGGATGTCTATATCCTGTTGGACAGAGCCGGTACCTTCAAAACTGGGCACTCCCCGCGGGAACGGCACTTCCGCAAAAGTTGAACTTACCATGATAGCGGTAAAACCCTCTTATCGAATGTTGGCGTTGACGGCTAGCACATATACGCCGTCAGGTACTGCGCCAAGCTCGTCCACCACCTGTTGCAGTGCTATACGGTTGGTCAGGTCATAACTGACGTCAAAGAAATACTGATTGTCCAACATTATTTTAAGGCCTAGACAGTCCACCTCTTCCAGTATACCGCCCAATTCGCCGAACCTCATGCAGATATGCTGCCCCGAGCCATCCATGTACTCCATAGCTAGAACAGCACCCTCTGACGCAGTGTCGAGCACGACTTCGATTACCTCCTCCGCCCGGGGTAGCGCGGCCTGGTAACCAACCCCACCATGAATTCCAGGATGGAATATGAAACCGATGGCACCCAGGTCAGGAGCCAATTCCATGTAGTTGGCAAGGGAATCAATAGTTGTTCAGCTTTTCTTTGTCGGAGGAACCCAAGTTTATGAGGTAGATGACATTTACAAATACCTTTCCGATTCCGACGTCGGCCAAGCACTGCGCAAAAGGTTCTAACTTCTCTCCAGGCAAGGTCTTAAACCCTTGACTTTGGGGCGAATAACCAAATATCTGAATCGATTCACAGCCAA
This sequence comes from Dehalococcoidia bacterium, assembly GCA_022451925.1. Classification (GTDB taxonomy): domain Bacteria; phylum Chloroflexota; class Dehalococcoidia; order Lucifugimonadales; family UBA3495; genus UBA9611. Next base: position 27,737 of record JAKUNL010000004.1, on the reverse strand, counting down.
CCTTTTTCCAGCGGCTACCACGTTACTGATTCCGCGCGGCATGGCTACATAGGCTCATGTTCACCTGATACCGCAAATAATTCCAGATTCCCGGTTTGGTTCGTGTCTGCGCCAGTTGGACGGGCACAGATGATTATACGTTAGCGCAATGTTGGCGGTATATGCTTGCAGGAATATAATCCACAAATATGAAAGCTCTATATCTGAGACAATCAGGCAACCGTCCAATGCTGGAAATCAGAGATGTGGCCAAACCAAAAGTGGCTCACCGCCAGGCACTGATTCAGGTAACCGCCTGCGGGTTCTGCCACCATGACCGTGCCGTCATGGCAGGCACGCTCAGGCGGGGGGTTGCCGACAATGTGATTCTAGGACACGAGATTTCAGGAGTTGTGATTGAAGTCGGCAGCGGGGTCGCCAGACTCCAACCTGGCGACAGGGTCGTTAACATCCTAACCGAGGCCTGCGGCGATTGCGACCGATGCGCAGATGGCAGGGAACACCGCTGCCACCAGGGTCTGGGTATTGGACATAGCCGGGACGGTGGGTTCGCTGAATTCGTGGCCCTTTCCGAACACAGCCTGGTCAAGATCCCGGAGGAAATCGATCCGGTGGGTGCCGCTTTAATCTCCTGCCCGATTGGAGTATCACTAAAGGCCGTACGTGAGACAGCCATGGTAAGCCAGGAGGATACGGTGGTGGTGACTGGGGCAGGTGGCGGACTGGGCGCTCACGCAGTTCAGGCTGCGATCGCTCTGGGAGCCACGGTGTTTGCGGTGTCCTCATCTCCAGGCAAGAATGATTTGATCCTTGAACTGGGGGCCACGGAAGTTCTGGCTTCAGAGGTCCCAGGCGACGATGGCCTGGATTTCTCTGAGATAGTGATTGCCATGACTGGTAACAAGGGCGCAGACGCAGTCATCGACACCGTCGGTTCGGCCTTGTTCCCATCAACTCTTAGGAGTTTGGCCCAGTTTGGGCGACTGGTGCTTCTGGGCGAAATACAAGGCCGAAGCGTGACTGTCAACCCAGCCGAGATAATCTTCCGGGACGCCATGGTATTGGGCACATCCGGAGTTTCTCGAACAACTGTGGAGCTGGCCAGCCAGATGGTCGCGGACGGCAAGATTCGGCCTGTTATCCACACTCAATTGCCGTTGGAACAAGCGGGGGAGGCTTTTCAAATGGTTTCGGACCGATCTCCAATGGGTCGGGTTGTCCTGATTCCCAACGACTAGAGTAAATAAGGCCGTCATAAGATGGCCCTATTTACTCGTATGTTTAGTTAATAGCTAACGACCGATCAAGTGAATAAGTGTGGTGGCCGCGGCAGTGGACCTCCGCCGGAAGAACCGGCCAACCTCGCCCCTGTCCCACATAACAAGGAACTGGCTGGCGACGAAAATGGAACTATAAGTCCCAGCTACCGCACCAACCGCCAAAACCAACAGTAATTCTCTGATGCTGTTACCGCCAATGAATAGCATGGCCGATAGCACCACCAGGGTTGTAATGCTGGTGTTGAGAGACCTTCCCATACTTTCCATGATACTCAGGTTAACCATAGGCGCCAAATCTCGGTCCGGATGCCTAGATACGTTCTCTCGGATGCGATCAAACACCACGATGGTATCGTTCACACTGTAGCCAGCAACGATCAACAACCCCACAATGAACATCGAGTTCACTTCAAGGTTAATCACCCGGCCCAGGATCGAGAATATCCCCAGAATTATCAATAAGTCGTGCACCAACGCAAGGATAGCACTGACACCATAACGATGCGCCTTAGGCACTCTCCGGAAGGCGTACCATACAAAAAAAAGTATAAACACCGAGGCAGCCGCCAAGGCGTAAAAGGCCGTTCTAACCGTCTCTTGGGCCACGATGGGAGAGACAGTGTCAAACTCTACGCGGTCCCTCTCTAGTCCCAAAAATTCCTCTAGACCCCTCTCGATGCTCTCCCTTTCAGACGGAGCGTCACCGACGGCCTCTTCCAAGACCACAGTCCGTATGAAGAAGCTATTGCCGCCGATTCGTTGTATCAAGGCTTCATCGTGGCCAAGTTCAGACATCCGTGCTTGGATGTCCTCTTCATCGATATCCGGATTGGAGAAAGAAACGTTCATCACGGAACCGCTGGTAAAGTCGATGCCTGCTTTCAGACCAGAATCACCAGTGATCCAACCCGGTGACAAAATCATTGAAAGTAATCCAGGTATTATAACCAGAGCTGAAAAGATGAAGTACCAACCCCTTTTACCAACAATATCCTGCATTAGATTCCTCCCCTAGAGGCCGTGGCGTGCGACGGATTAGGCCCGGTACGGTTCAAAGGCTCTGGTGTAAACAGGTTGATGCGTCCACCCAAGCCAACCCAAGCCATCAATTGTAGGAGGTTACGGCTCACCACCACCGCGGTGAACATACTGACCGCCACACCGATAAACAAACTGATTGCCACACCCGTTACTAGACCGCCACCCAACCGATCTCCAAACCAGAGGAGGACTACGCAAGTAATCATGGTCGAGATGTTACTGTCCCTAATGGCTGGCCATGCACGACCAAATCCGACTTCCATGGATGAAGACAACGTACGACCGATACGGACCTCTTCTTTCATTCGCTCAAATATAAGGACGTTTGCGTCAACCGCCATACCTATAGAAAGGATAAATCCACCGATGTGCGCCAACTCTAAAGTGATAGGGATCATCTTAAATATCGCCAACACGATAATCGCATAGAACAGCAGTGCAAAGGCTGCAACAACTCCCGCCATCCGGTAATAGATCATCATGAAAATGAATACCAGCCCGATGCCAACCATGCCGGCGACCAGACTATTTTTCAGAGATTCAGCGCCCAGCAAAGCGTCAACATCACTCTCTTGAATCAACCGCAATGGCACCGGCAAACGGCCCGACTCCAGTTGGATGGCCCTTGTCTGAGCTTCTTCCCTGGTGAAGTCACCGCTAATCTGTGTCCGTCCATCCCGGATCCAAGCTCGGGCCACGGGTGCCAGCAACAGCTGGTCATCCATAATGATGGCGATTCGTTTCGTAGTCTGAGATTCAATGGTGGAGATCCTGCGGGTCAGGTCCGAGAAGATATCAGAACCCCGCCCGTTGAACTGAAGATTGATTACCCAGCCGACTCCCACGTTATCCGTAGCAGCTTCTGCCCGAGACAGGTCATCACCGGTGAGACCAAGATCGGTGTCAGTCCAGGTGGCACACTGAGCCGAATCGCAAGTACGTTCTTTGAATTCAAGCCTGGCAGTTTGACCAATTAGTTCTTTAGCCGCGTCGATGCCGCTACTCACGCCAAAAGATGACAAATCGCCTACCTGTTCGGATATCGCCATTGCAGCCTGACTCTGGATTGACGAGTTGACCGTGTTTGACTTAATGGTGAAGTTCAGGGCATCTTCTATGTCGATCTGAACGCCTTCATAACCGGCTTCTTCCAATAACACCGGCAAAATAACTTTCAACTCATCTG
>JAKUNL010000004.1:0-24131 GCA_022451925.1 Dehalococcoidia bacterium | reverse complement strand
GGTAGCTGGACTATAATACGGTCATCCCCAAATATCTGGATGATTGGCTCTTCAGTTCCAAACCGGTTGACACGGCGGGTGATGTTATCCAACACGCCCTGCATCTGATCAACGGTAGGTTCTTCGATTACCTCAGACCTGAAGAAGGATATTGCACCGTGCGCTTCGGCTAATGCTTCGTTCAAGCCGGTTCGTCTCGGGTCATCCTCTGCCAATATATCAGTACGAAACTGGAATCGATTCGGGCCAATTTGGCTAACCTGTATGCCTTCCAGATTCAGGTCATCTTCACCGAACGTAATCTCGGATAAAGTAGTAGCAACCTCAGAAATGTTCACGTCCCCAGCGAATGTGACATCAAATTTGGTTCCGGTGTCCGCCTGGTAGACCAAATGGCCACCACCTCGTAAGTCGAGGCCCAGTTTCAAACCCAATGGTCCAGTGCCTTCACGTTCAATTCGTGGGAAGCCTGGGATGTCTAAGTTGATGTCTTTGAACCCTAGGGCCGCTACGGCGACGCCCAGAATCAGGAGTATCGTGATGGAAAGACGTATGCTGCGGGAACGCATCAGTTATTTAGACCCGTCGTGGCAGCTTTCTGGCGCGATTTGTTCGGCCAGATATCTTAGTGCATTGGCAGCCATTTCCAGGGCTTGCTCCTTGGTTTCAATTTCTCCTGCGGACCGAGCCTCTTCAACCCGTTCCAATACAGCGCCAATTTCTGGGCCTGGTTGGATTTCGAAGTGAGCCATCAGGTCTTTTCCGGTAATGAGACGGGTTGTTGTGGGTGAAACCGGCTCGCTGGTGCCTACGTGAAGGATATGTCCGACCATTCTAGCATGGTTCAGCCATTGCTCATGTACTAAGTTGGGCCCTTTTGCGCCCAAATAATCCGCCATACACAAGAACAATGTGTCTATAGCAACGTCGCCTACGTCCCTAAAATATCGGTGAATGGCCCGGTTGGTAGGCCACTCGTCCCCGTCTTTCATTCCCGTCGGGCGCAGATGCTGTTCCACCATCTTGCTTACCATATCTATACCCTTAGAGCTAACACGAAGATGGCCCAGACGCGAAATAGCTATCTCGGCGCCTTCTTCAGAATGACCAAAGAACCTAGTGCGGCCAGTCTCGTCTTCGAATTTAGTCTGAGGCTTGGCTATGTCATGAAACAGCGCCGCCAGTTTCAAAACTGTGGCCCGAGTATGGCCGTCTGTCGCATGCTGAGCAAAATGAGATTCGCTCTCCAAAGTCCATGGCACACATGAGTATATAGGCGAATTCTGGTGACCTTTGGTAATTAGCTCTGCGAACTCCACAGTGTGTATGGTGTGGCCCCAAACATCCCAGTAATGCTCGTTTGGCTGATCCACACCCTTGGCAGATTGGAGCTCCGGTATTACATGTTCAAATAACTTAAAATGATCCAGAACTTCTAATTGAGCCTTGGCCCCGTCCAGGGAAAGTATGTTTAGAAACTCTTCTCTGACACGCTCAGGAGAAACGTTGGCCAGGAGAGTGGAGTTGGCGGCAATCGATTTGGAAGTGACAGGATTGATGCGGAATTTCAACTGCGCCGCCAAACGTACTGCCCTCATCAGACGACCTGGGTCATCCTTAAAGACATTAGGGCCCAAACTTTGGATGGACTTCTGGACCAAGTCGGACCTGCCACCAATGGGGTCAATCACTTTATCCATGGCTGGCCAGTCATCGAGGCGTATGGCCATTGCATTGATAGAAAAATCCCTGCGCTGAAGGTCTTCTTCGATGGTCCCAGAATACCCTTCTACATCGATGGTCCACGGGGCTTGATCCTGTTCGGACAACTCATGGCCAGGCCAACGTTGTCCAGTTTCATTCTGAGAAGAGTCCCCTATACCCGATGTCACCACGCGAATCACTCCGTGGTCAGCACCAAGTGGAATCACAGTGCCACCAAATTTATCGGCGATAGCTTGGGCAACAATGGTTGGGGATCCCAACACCGCTATATCTATGTCGCGGCCGGGTTTGTTGTAAAGCAGCCAATCACGAACAAACCCACCCACCAAATAAACATCGACGCCCAGACAAGAGCAACAATCGGCGAGTTTATTTAGCATGGTTGTACGGCATAAGCATCAAAGCGGTAAATTAGTTGCGAGAAGGTGTCAGGCAAAGCTAGGCTTAGCCTGGAGACAATGAATTAGACAGTATTTAATCTTGATCGTCTTTCGCAGAAAGCTCTGCAGCTAAAACTTGATCCATTTCAGTGTCTTCTTCGCTGTAGTGTAATTCTTCTTGTTGTTCTTCTTCCGGATCGCCATCGAACTCCTCCTCGCGAGGGTCGTGTTCTTGGGTGATCTTATAAAGACTTTCATGATCGACCAGGTGGTCGATGTACAAAATACCGTTCAAGTGGTCAATCTCGTGTTCTAGAGCCTGGGCCAAAAGGTCTTCAGCATTGAGACGGTGAATCTTTCCGTCCAATCCCATGTGCTTGACCCTTACTTTCTCCGAGCGTATGACCATACCACGATAGCCAGGTACGCTTAGTCAACCTTCCACCACTTCACGCTCACCTTCTGTCTTCATAATCTCAGGATTGATAAGCACCAGTGGCTCTTCTAATTCTGGTGTCTCGACAACAGCCACCTTCTGGAGAGAACCTACCTGATTAGCAGCCAACCCAACCCCAAACTGGTCTCGCATTGTTTCAATCATATCTTTTACTAGGGTCTTGAGTTGCGGGGTGATTTTAGCGACCTTATTAGTCTTCCTGCGTAGGATCGGGTCAGGCAGCAGACGCATTTCCAAGATTGCCAAGGGAACTACCTCTCACGTGTGGAGATTCAAATTACGACAGGTCCTAATTCCTGACGCTGTGACTCATCAATATAAAGACTTGAGCATTATATTCAACCCCACTTGTGAGGTAAAGACAGTGAATCCTAAAGGACATGTGCTGGGTCCACATCCACGGTACATCCCTGAGGGAATTCCATGCCTTCGATGAACCGCAACAACCCTCTTCCATTCAGGATTAGATGCCAGCGGTAACGACCTCTTATGCGGAATGGTACCCCTGGAGCGGGGCCGATCACATTTACATCAGACAGACCTTGGGCTTGGGCACGTTGCATCAGCATCCTTCCTGTATCGGTAGCCTGGCGTAGAGCTTGGGCATCGTTAAGATTTTGGAATAGCAGGTGAACCTGCTCGTTGAATGGAGGGTTTCCCAGTTCACGTCTGGACTCTATTTCATATTCGTAGAGAGACTGATAATCCTGGCTGGCCGCGGCCTGGATCGCATAGTGATCAGGATTGTACGTCTGAACTATAACTTGCCCCATATCACCGCCTCGGCCTGCCCGGCCTGCCACCTGGCATAGCAGCCCAAATGCACGTTCGCCAGCCCTAAAATCGGGCAGATACATCCCGATATCAGCCAGAATCACTCCCACCAAAGTCACATTTGGAATATCAAGGCCCTTGGCCACCATCTGTGTTCCAACCAGTACCTGAGTATCACCACTAGTCAGTCGGGCCATTATGTCTTCGATGTCCTGTCCAGCACGAGTAGTATCGGCATCCAGTCGGTCAACGGTCACACCAGGCAACAGTTTCTTTACTTCTTCCACAACCCTCTGAGTACCGACCCCCAGTTGGCGAATATGAGCCATACGACATTCTGGACAGATTTTGGGCATCCGGCTGCGTCTATTGCACCGGTGGCAGAGCAATTCGCCATGTTTGGCCTGTCCTTCCGTGAAGTACACGGCCTGAGAATGGAAGGTCAACGATACTGAGCAACTACGGCAAGCAAGCACGTGGCCGCAGTCGCGGCATTGGACTATTGACGAGGCCCCTCTTCGGTTCAAGAACAGGATTGCCTGGTGTTTCTCTAAGATACAATCTTTCAAACAATGAACCAGAGCCCGACTAAACATGCTCCGATTGCCTTCACGAAGCTCTAATCGCATATCACAAACCTTTACTTCGGCCATGCGTGACACGCGATCTGGGCCAGCACTAACACGATCTGGAAGTTCTAAAAGAGTGTGACGGCCACTGGTGGCGGCGTAATACGTTTCCACATCAGGCGTGGCACTCCCCATCACCACCGGTGCCCCGGTCAAACGTCCCAATTCCAAAGCAGATGCTCGTGCGTGATAAAGAGGGTGGGTCTCTATCTGCTTGTAGGTCCATTCGTGCTCCTCGTCAATCACGATTAGGCCAAGATTGGACAAGGGAGCAAACAGAGAGCTTCGAGGCCCAACGACCACATCATATTTACCTTCACGTATATCCCACCACTGGTCAACCTGCTGACGAGCAGTCAATCGACTGTGCATGACCGCCACTCGGCCAGGAAACCAGGAATTCACCCGTTCCAACGTCTGGGGAGTGAGAGCGATTTCAGGCACCAGAAATACAGCTTGGCGCCCTTGACGCACCACCTGGTCGATGGCCCGAAGATAAACCTCAGTCTTGCCACTACCAGTTATTCCATGGAGTAAAAAGCTGCGAGGCTGTATATCAGGATCATCTATTGCCAATTGGATTTGGGATAGAACCTGCTCTTGATGGGTGGTCAAGGAATGATGTCGCTTCTCGGTAGGAAGAACCGACCTTGTGACCGTTTCAGCGTCCGCCCGTACCCATTCCATAGCCACCAGCCCCTTACTGAGCAACGCCTGCCCTACGCCGCTGCCGAACTCCTTATTGGCCAAAGTAGATGGATACGGTCCTCTGTTCTTCCGAACCGCATTTAGCAATGCATCTTGCCTGACTGGCAGTCCGATTTCCTTTGAATTACGTTCATCGACACTAGCTTGTAAAGGAATTAAAAATGATTCGTATTTTGGTGCTGACCTAGGCCTCGGAATAGTCAACTCACGACGGACTAGTTTATGGTCAACCATTCTAGTCAATTCACGGCTTCCATTCCGGCCTAATAATTTGGTGAAATCAGCTTCCAGCATGCCATTCTTTTTGGGGGCAAGTGCACCAAACGGTACAACCCACTCCGGTCTCAATTTGGAGTTTGTTATTTCCACTCCGGGCACAACACTAATGCGAGACCTGACTTGATTCTCAAACCCGGGTGGCAAAAGAGGGGAAATCGCAGTGAAGAGTGAACAGAGATAATGTTCGCTGATCCAACGGCCCATCTGAAGGTGGTGTGGACCAATCAATGGCGAAGGTTCGACTGGCTGAAGAATATCCCTGGTCTCCGGCACATTGGGTATCTCAAGAAGTTCTAGAACCAATCCTTGAAGAATTCTCCTCCCAAAGGGAACCCATACGAGCTGCCCAGGCTCTACAGTGAATCTTGGCGGGATGGAATAGGAGAAACTTCGAGAAGGAGCCATCACCGCATCCACTGCCACTTCCGCGTATCTCATGCTATTCACAAATACCATACAAAAGTCTGGGGTGAATATGACCTAACAGGAGGAACCATCAATGGGACGTAACCTGGATTACGTGTGGCCAAAAACTGACACGGCCCGCTTAATGCGGGCCGTGTCAGTTTCATTATCGTTCTTCCGATTCCTCGGCGGGAGGGTCTTCTATAAGCGTGTCTTCAGGTGGAGCATCTTCGGAAGATTCATCATCAAGAGCATCTTCGGCTTCGTTTACCACAGTATCTTCCAGTCCGCCTGTAGCTTGGGCTTCAGAGTCTATGATAGCCTCTTCCGTTTCAAGCTCTTCCAGTTCTTCAGCTTCAGCGTTGGTCAAAGCAGCTTGCGCCTCAAGCTCAGCCATTGCGGCTGCTGTGGCTTCCTGAACCTTGCGACGTTGGACCGGGTTAAGTTCCTTAATCCTGGCCGCTCTGCCTTGCAATCCGCGCAGGTAATAGAGCCTCGCCCGACGTACAGATCCATACCGGGTTACTTCCAGAGACTCGACCAAAGGAGAGTGGAGAGGGAACACCCGCTCAATGCCGATGCCGGCGGTAATGCGGCGCACTGTGAAATTGGCCGCAGGACCTTTACCATTGTTGATCCGGATGACAACGCCTTGAAATACCTGGATTCTTTCCCGTTCGCCTTCCCTAATGCGGAAGTTCACGTTAACTGTATCGCCTGCGCTGAAATTCGGAATTTTGGGGTTAGGTGTTTTTTTTAGTAACTGGGCGGCGTCCATCTGGTCTCACTAACTCGTTGATTGTATTTCAAACCGGGCAGGCTTCAGTGTTTTAATCCACAGGTCGCCGCCGACGTATTTTAATTTTGGAATAAGGTCTGCCGGCCTATTCACCGGGAGGTCCGTGTGCGGTTGCCCTTTTAGTGGTGGGCGGTAGTGGACTCGAACCACTGACCTCTTGCGTGTCGAGCAAGTACTCTAACCAACTGAGCTAACCGCCCGCATCTAACGCAGTGTAACAAGGGGCGCTTTCGCCAGTCAAGACAACTGGCACCAGACAGCACGCCGCATGCTAATATGTCGTTGTTTTGACTATCAGAACCACACGCTTACTACTACGCCCTCTGAGGATGTCCGACACAACGGACATCCAACGCCTCGCATCCGACAAGGATGTTGCCTCGACTACCAAAGGGATTAAACACCCTTATGAAGATGGAATGGCTGAGAAATGGATCACGTCTTGTCAAAGACGGGCAAGGCTAAGAGAGATCATCCACTTTGCCATCATTCTCGTTCGCGATGACGCGTTTATAGGTGCATCAACCATCCATATAGACCCAGACACGCCTTCCGCAGAATTATCATATTGGATTGGAAAGCCGTATTGGAACGAGGGTTATGCGTCGGAAGCTTCCAAGGCTATCGTCCAATACGGATTCAGTCAACTATCACTGAACCGTATCTATGCCGCTCATTTCACCCGCAATCCGGCATCAGGGCACGTTTTAAAAAATGCCGGTATGCGCTACGAAGGCTCCCAGTTAGGACCAACGATCAAGTGTGGGAAGATGGAAAAACTGGAACTGTACGGCGTATCTTCAGAACAGTTTCTAAAAGGCAACCAGGGAGGAGCGTAGCCGACCGGTCTCGCTGAACTTGCAGTTCTTGAATCGTCAGTCGGTAATAAATCCCTGTTCTTTTAGTAGGAATAAATAAGGGGTTAAACATTACATCGACCACCCAATCGCTTATGCCTCCAAGGAGTCACGCAAAAGTGGCGGACCTTTTCATCAACCGTAAATCGTTAATGGAAAGAGCCACCTCTCAATTAAACGTAGTGAGGCATCACTTCATTAGTGAATAACTCAATGGACCTCATAGCCTGTTCATGCGACAAATCTCCCCATTGGAACGCGCCGACGAAATAGTTGGCGCCGGTAGCCACATATTCATCCATATACTTTCGAATTGTGTCCGGAGAACCAGCCACAGAACCAAACCCAGCTCCACCACCAGTGGGGTCAGCCACTCGGCCACGCAGATTCTGCCGACGCTCAATACGTTCCTCATCTTCCAATGTTGCTGCTAGATCGCGGCGCTCCTCATGTGGCAAATCCCTAGCAGGGACGGATGCGGGCCGGGGATTCATGCCCTCACCTTGGAACTGGGTCAGGCCACGCCTTTCGGCCTCCAACCTCCTCGGGGTTCCCAGATTCCAACTGTAATGGTCCCAAGCAGGTTTGGCCTGGGCCATAGCTTCCGTATCAGTATCGGCCAACAACAGATGGACCACTAGACCAATCTTGGGTACTGTGCCTTGGGCAGTCAGTGAGCCCACTCCCTGATGTTTGTCCCATTCTTCACGGTACCGCTTGACATTTGCCTCAAAACCATCCAAACCGCCAACGATGATGGTGTTCATACCATCGATTGCGGCAGTCTCCACATTTCTCATATACCAAAAGGGTGGCATAGGTTGTTGCATCGGCCGGAGTCGCATAGGAAGTTGCTCAAACTCATAAAACTCTCCCTTATGAGTTAGGACATCGTTGCTCAAACCATTTTGTACGGCTGCCAGAGTTTCACGATAGCGCGCATAATTGGCCTCCACATCTGAGTCCTGCCCCCAGAAGAAGGCCTCAAAAACACCACCCCGCCCCACTCCGATCTCAAGCCGTCCACCGCTCAGATGATCCAGCATGCAGTATTCCTCAATCAACTGGACCGGATGGTGAAGCGGAAGCACACAGATACCCGGACCGAACCGGATATTTTGAGTACGCTGAGAAACTGCAGCCAAAAACACGTTTTGGGACGGAGCTAAGCTGTGAACCGCTGGAGTGTGATGTTCGGCAAGGTGATAGGCGTAATATCCAGCCTTATCCAGTACCTCAATCTGGTCCATACGCAGATTATATGTTTCCTGAAGTCCTAATCCCGGGACAGGCTCTATATGGTCGAATACGCCAAATTGAAGGGCCATCTACCGAATCTCCTCGCCTGATAGTTTGAATATTTCAGTCGCAGTTTACTATTTCCGTCAAATCAGTGTCGGTACTAACCTAGTATTTCATCGTCAATGCGGCCTTTGGCCAGATCCCAACCGCCGATCAAGAAAACGAATGCCCCCAGCAAGCCAACAGACGCACCGATTATGAAAACGTCTTTGAAAGCTCTGATAAACGCCAACCCATTAGCATCAAAACTGACGACCATCTCCGCCAGATGGTAGTCGGTTCGCCAACCAAATATTCCTCCGATTACGGCCACTGCCAGGACTCGGCCACATGACTGGGACAATGCAAGAGCGGCTCCGGCTGTACCAAACCTCTCTGATGGGACTGTACCTAGCATCAAAGAATAAGAGGCAGCCTGTATCAACCCGAGTCCAACGCCAACTATACCAATGCGTAGACCAACATCCCAAATAGCAGACTCGGTGTTCAGTAAACTCATCAGATACAACCCAGTAGCCATCATAGACAGGCCACCAACCCCCACAGGATGGTAGCTGCACCTATCGCAAAGCCAGCCACCGGCACCAGATGCAACCGTGTTAAAGAATGCCAAAGTAGCCAGCATCATTCCCAATGTGAGTGCACTACCAGCGAGACTATCGGTAATGTAGAACGGGAAAATAAACCAGATTACAAAGATTCCAAAATTAGCTAAGAACATACTCAGACAAGCAACTGTAAAACCCCTGAGTCGCAGAAGGTAGCCGGGCAGAACTGGCCACGGTGCCGAACGTTCCACGTGCCAGAACGCAGTCAGAAATATTGGAGCTAGCGGCAACAATACCAGCACCACCGGATCAACCCAGCCACTGGACCGCCCCAACCTCAATCCAACGATCAGACAAATCAGACCACCAACCAACAAGACAGCTCCCCGAACATCGAATGCTGGTCCTATTTCTTTACTTCTTGGACCGGATTGTAAGAACCAAGTCCCCAGAACGATGGCTATAACGGCAAAAGGTGTCCGTCCTAAGAATATCCATTCCCACCCGATCCATCCGACCAAGAGACCGGCTCCGATGGTACCGGCAAACATTCCCAAGGCCTGACTTCCCACAGCAAAACCCATACTCAATCCGCGCCGTTCATTGGAAAACACACTGGCTGCTATGGCGGGTGAAACCGCAAATAGGCAACCGGTGCCCACCGCCTGCAGCACGCGAAAACCGACCACTGTCTCCAAATTGGGCGAAAACGCAATTAAGAACATAGCGGCGAGATAAGTGGTTGCTCCAAATATGTAGACGGGTCTTAATCCAAACCTATCTCCGAAACTGCCAGCGCCCATAACCAGAGCAGCCTGAGTCGCTATAAACGCGACAATCACCCATTGTATTCTCTGTAAATCCGCATCCAAATCCGTGGTCATAGCCGGGAGCGCCACGTTGACCGAGGTATCTAATGCCGATAGGAACATTCCAAGAGTGGCAGCAACACCCACCATCACTCTACCCCGGCTACTGAGGCTGCTCACAATCTCTAATTTTGAAGGCTGTTCCGGAGACACGCTCATAGGTACAAGATTCTACTATCTCCAAGTGATAAGTAGATACGTTTAGTCATACCGAGGCTGTCATTTTTTCAATATCTGATTGCAATGGCTTTCCGCTTGTCTTAAAATTCCGATGGTATGCGGCATGTCCTTCGGAGTTATTTAACCGTTCGTTTGCTCAGATTAGCAAACCCAGTAAACAGTCATGTAGAGGTCACCAAGTGGTAGAAGATTCTGGAAGATTCGACGCCCTGCTTCAAGAAAACCGCACTTTTCCTCCTACGGAGGCGTTCAAGGCTCAAGCCAACATCGCAGATCCTAATGTATACGATGAGGCCAGACGTGACCCAGAGACCTTCTGGGCCAACTTTGCTGAGGAACTGGACTGGTTTAAGAAATGGGACACCGTTCTAGACTGGAAACCGCCCCACGCCCAGTGGTTCATAGGCGGCAAACTAAACGTATCCTACAACTGTCTAGATAGACATCTGACAAACGATCGCAAGAATAAAGCTGCACTCATCTGGGAGGGTGAACCCGGAGATCGGCGTGTCTACACCTACTGGGACCTTTACCGTGAGGTCTGTCAGTTTGCAAATGGATTAAAGAGCCTAGGAGTCACGAAAGGCGACCGCGTAACCATCTACCTACCCATGGTTCCAGAACTGCCTATTTCCATGCTGGCTTGCGCCCGTATTGGAGCGGCCCATAGCGTAGTATTTGGGGGATTCAGTGCGGAGTCACTCCGTGACCGATTAAACGACTCTGAATCTAAAATCATGATCACTGCAGACGGCGGTTATCGCCGAGGCGGCATAGTGCCCCTGAAACAGAACGCTGATGACTCCCTGTCCCAAGAAGGCGGTGCACCAAGCGTTGAGAAAATGATAGTATTGCGGCGCACCGAGACCGCAGACGACAAAATGGTAGATGGCCGTGACATCTGGTGGCATGATTTGATTGAAGGTCAACCGTTGACCTGCGAACCTGAACAGATGGACAGTGAAGACATGCTCTATCTGCTCTACACCAGCGGCACTACCGGCAAGCCAAAGGGAATTGTCCACACCTCTGCCGGATACCTTTTGGGCACCTACGCTACCTTCAAGTGGATCTTCGACATCAAAGAGAATGACACCTACTGGTGTACAGCAGACATAGGCTGGGTCACCGGACATAGCTACATCGTCTACGGCCCACTTTCCAACGGAGCGACGTCGGTGATGTACGAAGGATCACCGGATTATCCAGATCGGGACCGGTTCTGGGAAATCGTTGCCAAATACGGCGTGAGTATTCTCTATACCGCCCCAACTGCCATCAGGACCTTCATGCGCTGGGGCGAAAGCTACCCGCAGAAACACGATATGTCTTCGTTGCGGCTTCTTGGTTCTGTAGGCGAGCCCATTAATCCGGAGGCATGGATCTGGTATCACCAGAATATTGGCGGAGGACGATGTCCAGTAGTAGATACCTGGTGGCAGACCGAGACCGGTAGTATTCTTATCGCGCCGTTACCGGGGGTTACCACTCTAAAACCTGGTTCAGCGACCAAAGCGTTCCCTGGTATCGAAGCAGCGATTTTGGACGACCAAGGCAACGAAGTCGGGCCTGGGGGCGGTGGTTATTTGACCGTTAGAAAACCATGGCCTTCCATGCTGCGGACCATCTACGGTGACGAAGAACGGTTCGTTGAACAATACTGGTCTCGATATCCAGACATCTATTTCACTGCTGACGGTGCCAAGCTGGACGAAGGAGGAGACTTCTGGCTGCTGGGGCGGGTTGACGACGTAATTAATGTATCGGGTCACCGTATCGGCACGATGGAAGTTGAGAGCGCCCTGGTCGACAACTCCAAGGTCGCAGAGGCTGCCTGCATTGGCAAAGCCCATGAGATCAAGGGTCAAGCTGTCGTCGCATTTGTAACTTTGAAAGACACCGTTGAAATGTCAGATGACGTAATTACCGAGTTGAAGACCCACGTGGCTGGCAAAATTGGAGCCATGGCCCGCCCAGAAGATATCATCTTCGCCGCTGAGTTACCCAAAACGCGCAGCGGCAAGATTATGCGCCGTCTCCTGAGAGACGTGGCAGAAGGTAGGGCATTAGGCGATACAACAACCCTCGCCGACCCAGCAGTGGTAGACTCTTTAAAGGAACAATACGGCGACGAAGATTAAAATCGCCTTTAGCCGGAACCTGTAAAACTTCCACCTGGGCGGGTTCGTCGAGTCACCAACTACAATTAATTAATCCCCCGATGGAGGGCGGAATCCATGGCGAGCTACAATAAAAGTGAGGCTCAAGAATGGGCCTGGGATACGTTAAAGGGGCAGTGGACCACCTTGGTTACTCCCTTCACACCCGATAATCAAGTCGACTTAGAGGGCATGAAACGGAACGTTCGTCACGTCCGCAATCTAGGCACAGTCGGCGCCGGATGTACCTGGAATATGGGGGAGTTCTGGTCTTTATCCCACAACGAACGAATTCAGGTTATGGACGCAGTTGCAGAATCCGCAGAAAGCTCCTGGCCCATCGGCGCTCACGTTACCAGCACCAATGCCAACGAGATGATTTCCTTGGCTCAGCACGCAGAGGCCCAGGGTTTCGACCTGCTAATAGTCGCCCCGCCTTATATGGCCACTAAGACTGAAGACCAGGTAATTGAGTACGTAAGACTGCTAGCCGACAACACAGATTTGGCCATTATGTTCTACAACTCGCCCCAGTTTGGAATCATCATGAGCCCTTACGGAATGGGTCAGCTCTGCAGTATTCCTAACGTGGTCGGAGTCAAAGAAGCCAGCTTCAATCAGCAGATTTCTATTGAAACACACCTGTCCTTAGGCAATGACCACGTAATCAGTACTCCGGACGAGTGGATATACTTTAAGGGTCAGGAACTTGGAATCCAGCAACAAGTAATGTTTGCCAACACATCCGACTGGAGATTCGATGTTGTCGGAGCAAACAATTACGTACAATGGATTAATCGTGCCTGCAAAGGAGACCTGGACGAAAAATTCTACGACACTAAGCTACGTCGTTTAAAAGAGCTCTCCGATACTTGGTGGACCAAGACCCAAACCAAGTACAACGGAGCATTACCCGTAGCCATGGTTAAACATTGGGCCGAACTCATGGGAATGTCCGGCGGTTCGGTCCGCCCGCCATTATTCGATCTATCACCAGTGGAGAAATCAGAGTTGAGAGAAGAATTGGAGCCCCTAAAGCCAAAACCCCCAGTAATACCTGCCGTGCCTACCCAAACCCGCAGCTCATGGCTAGACGGAAACAACAATTTTGCTTCCGGAATGCTTCTCATGGTCAGCGTCCAAAATATGGAAGAAGCAATGGAAGCTGAACAGGGCGGCGCTGACATTGTCGACGTAAAGAACCTACAAGAAGCCCTGGTCGGTTCCGGTCATCCCAACATCGTGAAAGCTGTTAGGGGCATCATGCCGGTAGAAAAACATGTGAGTGTCACGCTGGGCGTTGTCCCCAATCAACCCGGCACTGTCGCTATGGCTGTATATGCAGCGGCGATGATGGACGCCACCTCCGTAAAAGTGGGTTTCCAAGAAGCTGAATACGACCAAGCTGTTGAAGTCTTAAAAGAGTCACGAATGGCCTTAGAAGGTTTCAACTGTAAACTGGTTGGTTCAGTTTTCGCAGACAACGAACTTTTTGAAAAAGGACTTGACCCTCTTTGTATGGTTGACCTAGCCAAAGACGGCGAGTGCGACGGGTGGTTGATTGACACACTGACCAAGGATGGCAGAAACCTTTTCGATTTCATGTCAGAACCGATTCTGAAGGATATGGTACTTAGGGGCAAAGAAATGGGTATGAGTACCGCACTGTCCGGACATTTAAAACTAGCTGATCTGGACGAACTCGCCCGCATAAACCCCGATATCGTTGGTGTCAGAGGCGCGGTATGCGGTAACGGAGAACGTGATCGGGCGGTAGCCTGGGAAGCGGTAGCCGAATTTAAGCGCCAAGTCGACCTCCGCAAGAGCGGCGAAGTCGATGTCCACGACGGAGAGGTCATCCCCGTGAGCGGTTCCAACGGATGGGTGGTCATAGACGGCCGTGGCAAGAGCTGTGCCGGAGTGATTGCAGCTCTGACTAAGCAAGTAGAAATGGACAGGGAATCGTTTGTAGAAGCAATCTTGGCCGACGCACTGAACATCTACGACGTGAGCCTTTGGGCCGAGAAGTCAGGACACGAAGTCCTAACCAAACGCTCCGACCCAGACGGCACAACACGAGTCCTAATCCGCCCGTAAATTAAGAACCAAAGAACCTAGTGAACAAATAAGAGGGTGCCTCTGGGCACCCTCTTATTTGTTTCAAAAACAACCGCTCAAGTAACTCAACCAAACAGCCCTAATAAGGTTGGTTAAATCATGAAGACAGGGTCTGAATCTTTGTTGATTCTCTTTTCCGTTCTTAGTCCGTCTCGTTGGAATTTGAGAAGCGAGTGCATATTACTGTAACTTACACCATCCAAATACTTTAACTTTTTGGACAGCCTACGTGCCAATTCAAACTCAGCGTCATCTTCCGAAACCTCTGGAAAGGCTGTGTCCGATACAATGGTAAAACCCCACAACGTTTGAAACGCTGGTACATGTACTTGGACAGCTTTGATATGGTCAAACAGAGTGCCCAAAGTGTTGAAGATAGTAGTAAAGCACTCCTTAAAGCTCAGTAATCCAGCCGGCCCAGATTGGGTGACTAATACACCGCCGGAATTCAACCGAGCCTTGGCCAAGGCGTAAAATTCCTGGGTATAGAGCAAAGCAGCGGTTCCACCTTCCAGCGGGTCGACCAAATCTAAGATAATTACGTCATACAAATCTGGCGTATTTTGCAAGTAAGCACGAGCGTCTTCGTGAATCAGATTGGTTCGAGGATCGTCAAAGCTGCCAAGGTGATGATTTGGAAGGTACTGGCGGCATAGGGCCACCACCTCCGAATCTAGATCGACCATGGTCGCCATTTCTACAGAATTATGGCATAGAACCTCGCGAAGTGTACCACCTTCGCCACCACCGCCAATGAAAACCTGTTTAGGGTCGGGGTGGCATAGCATCGCTGGATGGACGAGAGTCTCATGGTAAATATGTTCGTCGCGTTCCGTTGACTGTGTCTTGCCATCCAGCACCAAACTACGGCCGAAAAGTTCTGAGTCGATAACTTCAACCTTTTGATAGGCTGTACTGCCCGAGTAGAAAACCTCACGAACCTTTAACATCACGTTAAGGTCGGTATAGACGCTTTCAATAAACCAGTTGCCTGACATATCCATACAAAGAAAGCCCGGTCAGAGCCCCACGGCCTCTTCGACCGCAAGTCCACGCTGAATCTCTTGTATCTCTGGATTAACGCATTCCAAGGCCTCCGCTAACTTGGTAGCGGCTTCCATAGGTCGGAATGAAGCTCCACAGGAGAAAATATCCGCTGCTGCATAGCCGTATTCCGGCCAAGTATGAATTGATATGTGGGACTCGGCAATGGCCAGAATCCCAGTAACGCCCTGGGGTGAAAAGTGGTGGAAGGATTCGCCAATGATCGTGGCGCCAACATCTTCAGCAGTCTCTATCATCACTTGACGGATGTAAGAGAGGTCATTGAGCAGCTCGGGGTTACAGTCCTTGAGTTCCAACAAGAGATGAGAACCTAGTACTTCCAATCACCTGTCCTCCTAATATTCATAGGTTGGTTTGAGCGCAACAATGAAACATTCTATATGTCCATCCAAACCTAGGCAAGGCCTCGTAATAAAAGGTCACAGTTTCAATCACATTATGCCCGTTATCGATTTCTATTAGCTGGCTCATCTCTTTTCATCTCAGCCCGAGTTAGCGTGAATTTACTGAACAAACCGGAGATTAAAGATTCATAGCTTGCCCTAGTTTCTAATCAAATGGCATCTCAAGTGCGAATATTAGCTTTGTTCTCTTGATTGAAAAAGACAATCGTCTCACTCGATTAGCAATTGGATAAAGTGGCACTGGAATGTGTTGGACATCAGGAAGCTTGACTCAACACAAATATGAAACCTCTAAGATGCTATTCAATACAATACTTCTTTGGTGATTCTGAACGTCATGGCATCTCAGATAGATTCATCATCTATAAAAAGACCTGGAAATCAAGCCTACCATTAGCAGCTTACTTGGAAATTCGACTACTGTACCAAGGCGGACTCGGCCAAATTCAAATATTTGATATTAAAACCCTCGACTCCAAAATCAAAGGAGATTATCGGAGTAATCCATTGGTGGACTTAAATAGGAGAGGATTCCATGGATTCTAATACATATGGTTTACGGCCTTAATCTCAGTAAGAAATGTATACACCATGACGGCTACCGATGAACTAGAAGACAATCGGGTCATTCATGCGTGGATATGGACATGAGGACTTGGGGTTCTGTATATATCTGGGCATCGGCGTAGAGTCTGGGAGTCCTCGCGGAATCAGGTTCGCTGGAACGGTTTGGACAATGCCTCACGAAATCCAATCGTTCCCCTAATATTTACCTCTCAACCGTCAAAAAGGAATTACTCATCCTCAGACCAGCTGGCTTCCAATGCACCTTCGTCAATAACGTTCTCTTCTTCATCATCCTCTTCCAATACCAAACGAGCTACCCTCTCCGTTAACAATGTTCGGCGGTTGCCGTCCGTGTCGGACGGGGACTGGGTCGGAAACGAGACGGTATTATGCAGACTGGGGTGTTTAAAAGTTTCTCGAATCATTATGGATACTCCATCTTCGCTAATCGCCAACACAGCCGCAGAGTATTTATTTCCACCGCCGATTAGTCGAGCCAATCTGTTACCCATTTTCGGCTCAACCTGGCCGAGCACCTCTCCGTCCAACGTCCGTATATCTATTGTGTTTTTGTCCCGAAAAAGTACGACTGGATCAGAGGGAGAAACATGAAATCTTGAGCTGGATCCTCTGGAGTTTCGAATCACCGTGGTGGCGGACTTACCACTCTCCTCTATGAAAGTCTGAGGTTGTGCCGGAGACTTTCTGGCCGACCTTGCGGTACCGGTATTTGCCAAATCGGGATTTTCAACCAAGTGGTCAAGCCGAGCCAAGTTCTTCTTGGCTATGTTGTTATACGGCGCAACCTCAGAAACCTGATTCAACACGGCTCGTGCGTCTACATAACTGCCCAATTCTATCAGCGCTTTTACTAACCGGTTCATTGCGTCCACGTCAGATGGAAACAATTCAAGGATTGCCTTGTTAACCTCAGTAGCCCGATCCCACTCACCGTTAAGGGCAAGATTTACGGCTTCCCTATCGAGGTCTCTTTTAAACTTTATGCTGCCGCGTGTGCTCATTTTCTTCCGTGATTCATCTCATTTGCTGACTAAGGCCGCAACCAAGTTTCCAGGTTAGAACTAAGTAATTACCCCAACCTGGTTCAGATCTACGAGCCTGATACCTTCGCTCCAATATTAAGGGCAAGTAGGCGTTAATATTGGAGCGATATTTAATGATCCTCTGAAACTCATTCCATGCCTGAGCCTTACGTAGTATTTACAATATCGCCTCGTTAGAGGTCAAGCACAAAAAGTGCATAAATATTTTGATTATAAAATGCTTTTTTCGACGTAATGAAACAGCAAACCTGAGAATAGCAAATACAGGCGTCATATATTAAAAATAAATCAGAAAGGCGATGTGAATGTTAATGAAGGAAAACGAAGACAGAAGAAACGGAAATAGCTCTGATATCTAAACCAAGTTACGATGCCGCCACCTGATTCTTATCACGTCCACGGTCATAGTCAGAGAATCTTGGAGTGGTCTCACCTTGCTCTCAGACTTGTAATACCAGTTGATACCCACCTCAGAGAGACTAAACCCGAGCTTACGAGCGATGTGGATTAACTCAACATCGAAAGCAAACCCGTCGATAGTCAACCGCTGAAACAGATCCTGAGCTGTTATTCCACGGAAGCACTTAAACCCACATTGTGTGTCAGCTAAACCAGGCACAGCAAGTCGACTCACGAGGAGGTTGAAGAGCCGCCCCATGGCCTGTCTGAGTACCGGCTCTCCAATGCGAGCAGCGCCCATCGCTTCACGAGAACCCAAAACTATATCGGTATCAGGGCCGTTTGGAGGCAAAAGGCGTTCCACTTGTTGTATGTGGACCGATAAATCCGCGTCACAAATCAATCGATACTGGCCCTCGGCAGCCAACATTCCATTCTTCACTGCCCAGCCCTTACCTCCATGTGCCAGGCGCAGGATACGCACGTTCGAATGTTCCACGATGACCTGGCCAACCAGCAGAGCTGTGTGATCGGTGCTACCATCATCGGCTACGATCACTTCCCATTCGTAGTCTTGGGCAGCAAGATATTTGGTAACTATGGCTAAGGTTTCCGTGATTCTAAGTTCTTCGTTGAAGGCTGGAATCACAACTGATAGGAACGGCTCAACCAAATAATTACTCCCTCCACGTCCAATCCGGAATGTAAACATACTCCAAATTTAAATACCCGGATGATATGACGAACCTAATCTAGGGGTTAGGTTCGTCTAGTTGAAAGCCACGATGAAGCAGCTTGACTGCTTCCTGTGCCTGCTCTTCCCGAATTATGCAGGAAATCCGAATTTCTGAGGTTGTGATCATGTCTATGTTCACATTTCCGTCTGCAAGCACGCGAAACATGCGAGATGCATATCCAGGAGTGTGCTGCATACCTGACCCTACAACGCTCACTGCTGCGAGATTGGCCTCACTGCTCAGCTCGCAGGTCCCCATTTCTGTAGACAACTCCTCAACCTTGGACAGGGCAGCAGGAAGATCCGTTCCACTGACAGTAAAACTAATATCCGTAGTTCGGTCTTCGCTAGTGTTCTGAACAATTGTATCCACACTAATACCAGACTGAGCCAGAGGCTCAAACAAAGCGGCAGCAACTCCAGGCCGATCAGGGACACCGCGCACAGTAATCTTGGCCACATTGTTGGTACAGGCGATCCCAGTTGCTTTAATCCTATTCTCCATCTCACCCTCGTTAGCGTTCCCTGGTATACAGTGGATCAATGTCCCGGGTGTGTCGTTAAAACTAGATGACACATAGATTGGTACGTTGTAAACCCCTCCCAACTCAATGGACCTAGGATGCATCTTGGCGCCATAATTTGCCAATTCCAACATCTCATCGTAGTCAATCTCAGTAAGCTTGCGGGCCTCGGGAACTATTCTAGGATCTGATGTGTATATACCATCTACATCCGTGTAAATCTCGCACCGGTCCGCCCCCAGGGCCGCGGCCAATGCCACTGCTGTGGTGTCTGAGCCACCTCTGCCAAGGGTGGTAATATCATTATCCTCGGTGATTCCCTGGAATCCTGCCACCACGACAACGCGGCCTTTCTCCAGCTCTTTCTGCATGCGGGATGTATCCACCCGATGGATCAATGCACGACCGTGGCTAGTATCGGTGTGTATCCCCGCCTGTGAACCAGTGAGGCTAACAGCCTCCTGTCCCAAGTTGGCAAGGGCCATTGTCAACAGCGTACATGACACCAGCTCGCCGGTGGAGAGCAACAAATCCATCTCCCGAGGATTAGGACTGTTTGATACGGAGTGGGCCAATTCAATCAATTCATCTGTCGAATCACCCATCGCAGAAACGACAGCAACCACGCCTGTGCCAAGTTTACTCACTTCAACAATTCGGCGGGCCACTCTTTGGATCTTATTGGCATCTGCCACAGAAGATCCGCCATATTTATGAACAACTAGCGCCATAATTATTCTTCCATAAGGTGAGCACCGCGTGCCGTAGGTTTTGTGACACTGACCTTTCCTTCCACGCTCGCCTGCCTCGCGGCCTCTGCCATCTCGTAAGCCACGGTCATCTCCCGACCTTTGGTCAACGCCAACACAGTGGAACCACTTCCCGAAAGAAAAACACCCAATGCTCCAGCATCCAAAGCGGCTTTGAAAATCACCTTCATTGCAGTGAACAAAGGATGTCGGTAGGGTTGGTGAAGCCTGTCTTGGGTAGCAACGCTCAGAAACTCAGGGTGATTCGTGGCCATGCTGGCTACCAGAAGCCCAACGCGGCTCATATTGTGTACAGCGTCATCCATGGACACAGATTCGGGTAAAACAGCCCGTGCGGCCTCGGTGGATATCCTCACGTCTGGTACAAAGATCACCGTATGCAATTCGGTTGGAACGCTCACTGGCACGGTATAGAGGCGCTGGCCTTCTTCAGTCTTATCCGAAATCACAAGTTGCATACCGCCCATCACCGCAGCGGCGACGTTATCTGGGTGCCCTTCTATGGTCGCAGCCATCTCCAGAAGATCGTTGGTAGTGTAATCCTGAGAGCAGAGGGCATTTGCTGCAACCAAACCACCAGCAATTGCGGCGGCGCTGCTACCCATGCCCCGAGACAATGGGACGGAATTCTCACACTTGATACTAACTGTAGGCATGTTCTGTCCGGCATCACTGAACAAAAATTCCATGGACCGATACACTAAGTTGTCGCGTCCTGTACCTAATTCGCCTTCACCCTCGCCAATGATCTTGACTACGGGTTCACCACCGTTTAGTACGTTCACCTCGATGGTGTTCCAAACATCCAGAGCCATCCCCAGACAGTCGTATCCGGGACCCATATTTGCAGTGGTGGCGGGGGATTTAACTCTGATTGTCGTCATTGCAATCTTTCCGTAGAATCTTTCGGCAAAGTATACGTTGAGGTCAGATATTATGTGGCTCTTAGGTTGACACGTAAGCTCAGACCGCGAACTAGACTCTACCTCAAGATAGAACCGTCAACAAGTCTGGGATGCAATTAACCACACGCTAATATAGAGCAGAATATACGCCTAACTACGGACTGCAACAGTGTTGTCCAGATACAAAACCCGTAGCCCTATCGGCCATTGTACTGTGTCGAATAATTCACCAATCAGTTCGGGGGCGAGCAAAAACCAGTAATTTTCACAAGATAAAGAGGGATAGTGGAATAATAAGGCGCTATTCGACGGTCACTGACTTGGCCAGGTTCCTTGGTTGGTCCACATCCCGGTCCCGCAAGAGGGCGATATGATAGGCCACCATCTGCATAGGAACCGTGACCAACATAGGGAGTACGTGCTCCGGCGCGTCGGGTATATACAATGCGTGGTCAACATCTACTGCCAGTTGTGTGTCACCTTCGGTCAGCACTGACAGGACGCAGCCGTCTCTGGCCTTAACCTCTTTCACATTATTAGCTACCTTATCGTAAAGAGAGTCCTTTGGTGCCAGGGCGACTATTGCAATTGCATTATCAACGAGCGCAATAGGCCCATGTTTCATTTCCCCAGCCGGATAGCCCTCCGCGTGTATGTAACTGATCTCTTTAAGTTTTAACGCGCCCTCATAAGCAATAGGTGCAATTATCCCCCTACCCAAAAACAAAAATTTATCGAACTTCGCATATTCATGGGCCACTTGCTTATATGGGGCGATGTCTGCCAACAAGTCGCCCATCAACCGGGGGAGTTTGGTGAGACCGTCAACCAATTCCTGGGTCGTCGATATATCCAGAGTCCCACGAGACTTGCCCAGGAAAATGGCCAACAGATTCAGTATCGTCAAAGAAGCCACAAAGGTTTTAGTGCTGGCCACACCAACCTCAATCCCAGAACGCATGTAGAGAGATCCATCGGCGATGCGTGACGCCTGACTGCCCTCTGTATTGCAGATGGTGATTAATCTACCGCCCTTGTCTTTAACCATCTGCATGGCCGCGACAGTGTCAGCCGTTTCACCAGATTGGCCAATAGAAACAACCAAGGTGTTTGGACCGATGAACGGATCGCGATACCGGTATTCTGAAGCGCTCTCTGCCTCGGCAGGCAGGCCGCCATAACGTTCCACCAGATAACGACCAACTAGAGCTGCGTTCAGGCTGGTGCCACAGCCGATCAACACCACACGTTCTAAATCAGCAATCTCCTGGGAAGTCAAAGGGAAGTCGGGAAATACTACTTGACGGGTCTCAAAATTGACCCGTTCCCGCATTGCACTGGCCACAGCCTGAGGCTGCTCCATAATTTCTTTCAACATGAAATGCTGGTAACCGGCTTTATCTACCAAAACTTCTTCCTGGGTGACCAGTCGGGGTTCTTTTTCAATCGGATTGCCGTCCAGGTCTTGGTATTGGACTCCAGCGGTGGTGAGCACCACCATCTCACCGGTCTCCAAGAATCCAACTTGGCCAGCATTTGACTCGGCTTTAAGCAGCGGCAACAACGCAGGAAGGTCGCTTCCAATGATGGCTTGTCCATCAGCATGAGCGACCACAATACCACCGGCGTGGCCCAACCTTAGAGCGCAGATTTCCGAGTCGTGACCTTGTAAAACTGCTGAGATGGCTTGAGAACCCTTAAGCAGGTTCCCCATTCTGCGGAACGCATCTTGAAAACTAAGGCCCTGCTCCATACCCTCTTCGACTAGGTGGGTCAAGACTTCAGTGTCGGTCTCTGAATAGAAAGAATGACCAGCATCGATCAGTTGCTGCTTCAATTCCAGGTAGTTTTCAACGATGCCGTTATGGACTACGGCGATACGAGACTGACAGTCGATGTGGGGGTGGGCATTTTCATGGGAAGGGCGTCCGTGTGTAGCCCAGCGGGTGTGCCCGAGCCCAACAGAACCTTGGAGTTGGTTGGCGATAGTAGTCTCATCAAGCCCGTGGACCTTACCTACAGTTTTGCGGACTTGGAGGTCACCTTGACCGTTTACAATGGCGATACCAGCGCTATCGTAGCCCCTGTATTCCAACCGCCTCAGGCCCTCGTAAATAATAGGCCAGGCATCTTGCTTACCGACGTACCCAACAATGCCGCACACAGACCCTCCCGGCCTCTACTAATTCCCTTCGATCGAAACCATTAAATAAATTAGTGCTTAGACTAATCAAGGATGCAAATCATCAATAATTAAGTATAGGAACTCAGGGAATTTTATGTCAACGAACCTAGGCGAGTCTAGGAGACAATGACGATAACGAAAACCAATGAATGGAGGTTAGCAGGTTTCTGACTTCAGAAGTTTACTGAGGTTCTTAGAGAAATCTTCCAGAGTGTTGCGGGCTTTTCTGCGGATTATGGGCTGGCCTAGTTCACCAAGCCGCCCCATGAAAGTAGTGTCGCTCATGATTTCCAACTCGGTTTGGTTATCCGAGTGAGCTGAAACCTTCATAGTCATATTTGTCTTGACCCCTCCACCAACACGTTTGTCCCCTGCTTCCACAATAAACTCTGCCTCCCCGGTTTCTTCATCCTGGGAAACAATAGTGATTGTTCCGGTCAATGTCATACCCATCGGCCCGACCCGTGCCTGCAGGATGGCCTGAAATCGGCCATCTCCATCTGGAGTAATTTCTTTAATCCCGGGTACGCAAGCAGATGCTTTGGGAATATCCATAACGGTATCCCAAGTGATTTTTCTACCGGCAGGAACTATGGACCGAATCTCTAGTTTCAATTGAAAATCTTCCGGCGAGAGAGTTCAGGCTGTAATAGCGGACAATGATTGCTCAACGGCACGACGGGCAAAGACTTCTGCCATATCTGTTTTGTACTCGGCTGAACCACGGAAATCATCAAGGGGATCAACACAATTTTTTACCAATGCCGCAGCAGTCCTTATGCTCTCGTCGGTTAACGCCTTTCCTCGCAGGGCTTCTTCAGCCTCGGTAGCTCTTATTGCTGTTACGCCGACTGAACCCAATACGATTCGAATATCTTTGCAAGTGCCATCTTGTTCAGTGGAAACAACCGCCGCCACTGAAACCGTTCCATAATCATCCGCGGTCCTGGGCAAGAATTTCAGATATACCGAACCGCAGCCAATCGGCTGGTAGGGGACCATCACACTGGTGAGCACTTCTCCAGGCTGAACATCAGTTTCATAGTAGTCGATGAAAAAGTTCTCCAAGGGCACCACCCGGTCGCCGCTTATGGAAGTCATCACTGCCGATGCACCAAGGGCGATTAACGAAGGAGGCGGGTCTTGACTGGGGTCACCATTGACCAAACCTCCACCAATAGTAGCCATGTTGCGGATCCTAGGAGTGGCCACTTTACGAAAAGTGTCGGCCAACAAAGGAAGCTTCTCTCCGATGACTGGGCTGGTCGTAATCTGGTGTTGAGTACAAAGGGAGCCGATTCTAACGCCTTCGGAGGTGGATTC
>JAKUNL010000039.1 GCA_022451925.1 Dehalococcoidia bacterium | reverse complement strand
TAGACATCCTCCAAGCAGGCTACATCAATGAAACTCCCACAACAGAAACCGAGTCGGCACCACCCATGCCGGAATCTGGGCAGGCGACAGGTCTAGAAGGTTAAAACAAAAAAGAGGAGAGAATAATATGGGCAAAGTGTTGGTGATTCAAGGTGCGGGTATGAACATGAGAGGCAAAGTACAGCTTGAAACTTTTGGACCCATGACACTGGGTGAAATGAACGAGCAAATAGTCGGATACGGCAAAGAATTGGACATGGACATTGAATTGTTCCATTCCAATGTGGAAGGTGAAGTCATCAACGCACTGTATGAAGCGCATGATAGCGGATATGAGGCTGGTATCATCAATCCCGCTGGTTACACTACCACCACTGGTCCCATCAAAGCAGCTATCGCGCAGGTACAATTCCCGATGATTGAAGTCCACGCCTCAAATCCGACATCACGCGGTACGGTCTCCCAGATACAACCAGTTTGCAAAGGCTCTGTTTACGGCTTCGGAGTATATGGCTATAAGTTGGCTTTGGAAGCCATTAAAAATATGCGCTAGACTCTCCGACTAGAGTTGATTTAGGTCAGTCGCACCTGAAGCAGCGGCGCTTTCCAAAAACATCGTCATGAACATTCTGGGTGGCTATCAGATAATCGATAACTGCCCGGAATGTTTTGCTTTCATCCACAATTTCGTATTTGGCTTTCATGGATCGGATGAATGCCATTTGGTCTGTACCCAATTCGATTTCAAAAGTTTGTTTGGGGCTGGCCATCTTTATATCTCCTGGAGGGTGATTGCTTGCGTCAAATGGCGGCGTCTAAGACTGCTTGAGATATGGCAGCCAACCTGGGTGTGTTTGTGGTCTCGGCTCTGAAACCGTTGGTTATGTAAGCAAAAGCCAGGCCTGAATCAGGGTTGGCCCAACCCACAGATGTTCCCGAACCAGCGTGGCCAAAAGTTCGAATATCTTCATTTCCTGGAGCTGCTGAACGTGGGTCTCCTAGGGTAAGACCGAGGCCACGTTTGACGATGCGGGCTAGGCTGTGGTCTAAACCTTCTGATTGCAGCTTGGTTACTTCTGCCACCGTATCGGATTTCAACGTGGTCACCCCATCGAGAGTTCCGCCGCCGGCCATCATAGCGTAAAACCTGGCGAGTCCTCGTGCTGTAGCAATCCCACCGCCTGCTGGAAGAACTGCGGTGTGGACCTCTGGGCGGTTGTAGATATTCACCTGGCTGGTGCGGTCGCAGTCTTCCATAGCGTGTAGCTTGGCTACTCGGTCTTCCATTGACGAATCGATTCCTAGATGGAATTCTTTAATGGTTAATGGGGTGGTAATTTCTTCCCGCACAAATTGGTCGATGGGTCGACTATCAATCCGATGGACCAATTCACCCACAACCCAGCCAAAGTTACGGGGATGATAGGCGATTACCCTACCTGGTTTGTAATCTAGGGGTATTTGTTCCATAGCGTCTACCACAGCATCCCAATCGTGCCAGCGTTCCCAGGTCATATGGCTGGGTGTATCAGGGAAACCTGATTGATGGGTCATGACCTGGCGAATAGTTACGTCTTCCTTGCCCTTTTGTGCGAAGCCTGGCCAATAAGAGGCAACCGGGTCGTCCCAATCGAATTTCCCCCGCTCCCAGAGTATATGGAGGCATGAGGACGTTATAGCTTTGGTTGAGGAATAGAGGACGAACATCGTGTTATCTGCGATTGGCTGTCCAGATTCTTGGTCGGCTAATCCACCGTAAAGATCAAGCACTGGTAGTCCGTGGCGATAAACCGCCAACGCTGCACCCGGATGTACTCCGGTTTCGATCTGTTGGTTGAATAGCTCTTCTACACGATTTAGTCCTTGCGGATCCATCTGTGCGTTTTCCGGGGTTATCACTGTTCCGTTATATCCTTTGTTTTGTCGATAACGCCGGAATCCAGGTTAAACGACTTCAAGGTTCGCGCTACCGAGTCCTTCTATTGATATCGAAGCGGTATCGCCGGGTTTCACCACTTTAGGTGTAACTATGCTACCGGTGATTACGACCATTCCCGCGGATAAACCAAAGCCCTGTTCGGCGAGTTTATTGGCAAGCCAGGCAAGCGGCTCCAGGGGGTGTCCCATGACATCAGCACCGTGACCGTCACCCACTATTTTCTCGTTGATGGTCATTGACCCATAGGCTGACGCTAAGTCCAGTTCCCGCCAGTTTGTCACTGGAGTTCCCAACACCACTCCAGCGTTGAAAATATTGGCAGAGACTCCGGTTATGAACCCAATCATTGGGTGTACGCCCTGAGTGCGACGGATGTCTACTACCTCAAATGCAGGCATCAATGACTCGACTGCTTCCGACACCGCCCCCCTATCATAAGGTGCACCGCCGGGGCTCAAGTCAGATCCCAGGCGCACTCCAACTTCACATTCCAAGGCTAATTGCAGGAAATCAGAGGCTTTTAACCTACTGGGAGAATGGCGGATATTATCCTCCAACATTATCCCTAATACTGGGTCGCTCACGCCGACCGATTCTTGAAGAGACGTTGTGGTGTAGGCCAGTTTATACCCGGCTATTGCGCCTTGTTCTTCTGAAACGTGAGACTGAAATTCCCTTTGAATCAGGTACGCCTCATCAAGGTCGGTTGGCATTAGCCGATCTTCCAGAGTGTAATTCTGTTTGTGATGGTATTGGTCTAGGAGAGTGAGAGCTGCTTGTTGCACCTTGGCGCTTATCGACATGTGGCCGACTTCCTTAGTTCGGTTATATATTTATAAGGCGTGCTGTATTCTTAGACGGGGCCTAGTATAGCATTGACCGTTTGGGGGTTAGTGACGTCTAAATCAGTCTATTTCAATTCCCACTGGGCAGTGGTCTGACCCGTAAACATCTGACAATATAAAAGCATCTGTCAGTCGCTCGGCGAACTCGTTGTCCGCAAAGAAATAGTCGATACGCCAACCAACGTTTCGGTCTCTGGCTCGAGTGATCTGGTCCCAATACGAGTAGTTATCAGGTTCCTGGTTGAAAATCCTGAGAGTGTCTTTGTAGCCCTTGGATAAAAAATCGTCTATCCAGGCCCTTTCTATAGGTAAAAACCCGGATACTTTGACGTTTTCTTTGGGCCGAGCAAGGTCTATCTCTTTGTGGGCGGTGTTGACATCGCCGCAGACCACCACATGCTTGCCATCTTGGCGGGTCTTTTCAGCGTACGCTAAAAATGTATCGTAGAAATCCATCTTATACTTAAGACGCTCAGCCGAGCGTTTGCCATTGGGAAAATAGATATTGAATAAAACGAAGTCACCAAAGTCTGCAATAATCGTTCGACCTTCGGAGTCGAACCGGTCACCAAATCCAAATTGAATACTCTGAGGAGCTTTCTTGGCGTAGAGTCCCACTCCGCTGTAACCTTTTTTCTCTGGCGTTGAAAAAAAGGATGTGTAACCGGCAACAGACTTTACTTCCTCAGGTAGTTGATCTTCGTGCGCTTTAGTCTCTTGCAGGCAAAGAATGTCTGGATTTGTTTCGTTGAACCAGTCTAAGAAACCTTTTTTGTGGGCTGCCCTGAGGCCATTTACGTTCCATGAGATTACCTTCACGGGACCGACTCCTTTCTGTGTGAATGGAAATTTAATAGATGGTCACTTATTCAATACCCGGTTGCAACCGGACAGAGGTTTTGGACCGAATCCAAACCTGGTAAGGCCGTTGATGTAATCGCAGTATTTGCCATACGGCGCCGTCCAAGATGGCCCGATTATATCCGTTGTTACACCCACGTCAACCAGTTATTAACTACGTGTTAGTAGTGCTTCTAAAAAAATGCGATTGTAGAACGTTATGGTAACATTGCGAACGCAAAATCGAGCTCATTAGGTTTTGTAGAAAAGGTTGGATAATTAAATTTGAGCCGGAGTGGACGCTATGACGAAAACCGGACAAGACCATCTAAAAAGCTTACGTGATGGGCGTAGCGTTTATTTAAATGGTCAATTGGTTGGTGATGTGGTTGATCATCCGGCTTACCGGAACGCCGTTAGGTCGACGGCTTCACTTTACGATTTTCAGGCGGACCCGGAAAACGAAGAACTAATGACCTTCGTCTCTCCTACTGGGGCTCGAGTTAATCGCAGTTGGCATCTTCCAGAATCATATAAAGAGCTGGTGCAGCGGAGGAAGGCAATAGAGGCTTGGGCGGAGCAAACCAATGGGTTTCTAGGACGTTCCCCAGATCACGTGGCTTCCTCATTGGCTGGTATGATGATGCGCCCTGACCTGTTTGAAGCACATGGCTCAAAACGAGCCAAAGCATTTACCGATTATTATGCCTATGTTAGGGATTATGACCAATTTGTGTCCTACGTGGTCGTGGGCCCGCAGGCCGATCGTTCTAAGGGCGTTGGTGAACAGACGGAGGAATACACCGTTGCTGGTATCTGCGATGAAGATACTCAAGGGATTACTGTGAAGGGCGCCAAGATGCTGGGCACCAGCTGTATCCTGGCAAACGAAGTGCTTCTGGGGACAATTCAGCCTATGAAACCGGGAGAGGAACGGTACGCCTTCTCTGCAGCTATACCGATGTCAGCCAAGGGCGTGAAATTGTTATCGCGTAAATCTTATGAGGCTTCTGCAGGCTCGGATTTTGATAATCCATTATCGTCCAGGTTCGACGAGAATGATGCCGTGGTCTATTTTGACGAAGTGAAGATTCCGTGGGACCGGGTGTTTGTACATAAGGATCCGGTTATGTGCTATGCCCAGTACCATGAGACACCAGCACATGTCTTACATAATTACCAGGCTCAGATACGGTTGATGGTTAAACTTCGTTTTTTGGTTGGTGTGGCTAGAAAAGTGGCTGAAACGACTAATGTGATTTCGTATCCACAGGTTGTGGAAAGTCTGGGTAGTTTGGCCGGACAGGCAGCTTTAGTAGAGGGAATGGTTCACGGTATGGAAGCGAAAGGCACTAATGTGGGTAAGTATTATGTGCCCGACCGACATCTAATGTATGCGTCACAGGTACAGGCACAGAGGATGTATCCGGAGGTTATTCAAGCCATTCGTCAATTGACCGGTGGAGGAGTGATAATGTTGCCTTCGTCGATTAATGACTTTGCAGGGGAAGAAACATCCGAGTTGATCAAAAAAACTCAGCAATCACCGGTTAGTGATTCTAAGAACAGGGTAAAATTATTCAAGTTGGCTTGGGATGCAATAGGGTCGGAATTTGGGTCCCGTCATCTTCAATACGAAATGTTCTATTCGGGCGCTCAGTTCGCCGTGCGAAACCACTCATTTCGCACCTATGATTGGGGAAAGTCGATTGACATGGTGGATCGGTTTCTAAGTACCTATGACCTACCAGCGTAGTGGGAGTAATCATTACGCCATCTGATTCTAGGGTGGTCTTATGCAGAATCAAATATGGGGGATCTAGGTTTGCAGTAGAGGCTTACGTATATCTAGTTAAACAGCCGCTGCCCGACGCCCTCGGCCGTTTATCTGATGACCTTTTCAAGGTGGTGTCGCTCAGCGAATCTACGAACCGCTACCAATGTCCACAGTCCCTCGATCACGGTAATGGGATAAACTCCTTCTAGAGCACTGTACAGGGCGGTCATACCACACCCGACGGCAAAGATGAGCACCAACCATTTGGAGCGTTTTTCAGTCCAGTAAGAGAGGAACATTACGGTAACGGCGATTACACCAAACGTTGTTAGCATCATTGGACTGCTGCTCCAGTGCCGTTCACTCAGTCGCGAAGAAACGGCGTTGGAACATCAAGGCTACGTTGACCAACCCAATCAACACTGGGACTTCCACTAAGGGACCCACTACCGCGGCCAAAGCCTGACCGGACCCGATACCAAATACTCCCACCGCCACGGCAATGGCCAACTCGAAATTATTGCTGGCGGCGGTCAAAGCGACGGAGGTGGTTTTTGAATAACCAACTCCCATCTTCCGGCCCATGGAAAATGAAATAAGGAACATCGCCACGAAGTAGATACTCAGTGGTATGGCGATACGAACGACATCCATCGGGATGTCTACTATGACGTTACCCTTTAACGAGAACATCACTAGGATTGTGAATAGCAGGGCAACTAGGGTCATTGGGCTGATTATAGGAACAAAGACTTGCTCGAACCAATAACGTCCTTTGCTCCTTAGCAACACGCATCGAGTGATTATACCGGCGCTGAAAGGTATACCAAGATAAATACCCACGCTCTGAGCTATTTGGATGATTCCTATGTTAACCTCCAACCCCTCTAGTCCGAACCAGGTTGGAAGCACTGTTATGAAGACGTAAGCGTAGAAGGAATAAAACAATATCTGGAAGATGGAATTTAACGCCACCAACCCTGCTGCATACTGAGTATCTCCCTCAGCCAGTTCGTTCCAGATGATAACCATGGCGATGCATCGGGCCGTTCCAATCAGAATGACCCCTGCCATAAACTCTGGGTAGTCCCATAGAAATACAATCGCGAGTAGGAACATTAGAACTGGGCCAATCAACCAATTCTGTGCTAACGAAAGAATTAGAATCTTCCAATCGCGAAAGACTTCTCCCATTTCTTCGTACCGCACCTTTGTTAATGGCGGATACATCATCAGCATCAAGCCGATTGCTATGGGAATAGACGTGGACCCAACTGAAAGTGATTCCGAAAAAGACGAGATTCCGGGCCAAAAATAACCGCTGCCAACTCCGATAGCCATGGCCAAGAAAATCCAGACGGTCAGATATCGGTCGAGCAACGATAGTCGACCCAAACCAATGGAAGCCGATTCTTGGGGAACTTGAAATTGCATGTCACTCATACAATTCTATGATTGATCTCATTAGGCCGTTGTGATTAATTTGAGGGAGGCCCTTCGTCAAACTGCACTAGTATGCCGTCTGGGTCATAGACAAAGATCGTGCGGATGTTATCGTTGGCATCTGTGAAGTCCTCTAGGCTACCTGCAAGTTCGACCCCCTTGGCGACTAATTCCTCAGCGAATTTCTTGACGTTATCTACTCCAAAAGAAATATGGCTTATGCCCTTTTGATCAAGCTTGATTGGTATGCCTCCAACCTGCTCTCCTGGATGTGAAGTTAACACCAAGAAGGGCTCTGCGTGAACAGGGTCGTCAAACCAAACATTAGCCACGGTGCGTGACTTCCTTGGATGGTCGTACATCTCTTCAGACTCCGCACCTGGTCGGTTTTCCATGTTCTGGGTGGTGTGCATTTTCACCGTAAGTCCCAATATGTCTCTGTAGAATTCCAAAGATTTTTCTAGATTGGCCACACAGATTGCGATGTGGGATACGCCTCTAGCTTTCAATTTGAACTCCACATTGATTATTTTATTTATATGACAACGCCACGGAAGCTGCTGCGGCGCACATATTAGTAGACGGAAATAGGAATGTCAAAAGTACTGGAACGGATGAGCGAAGTGTAGAATGCTTGGAATTGAATGTACATTCCCTGGCTGATGCATTAAGTGCTGTAGAAGGATTCACGAGGTGTTTCAATGATCCAAATTGGCGAAAAACTTCCTTTGCCCCTGGATGGTATCAGAGTATTAGATGCTACTCATATCGTAGCTGGTCCGTTTTGCTCGATGATTCTGGCTGATATGGGAGCCGATGTCATCAAAATCGAACGGCCCGGAACCGGTGATTTGGCTAGAAATAGAGGCCCTTTCATCAAGACTGAAGACGGTCAACAGACAAGTTCCAGGTTCCTGGGCGTAAACCGAAATAAGAAAAGTGTATCGATAGATCTACGTAACCCCCGGTGCAAAGAAGCTTTTAAAGAATTGGTGCGTAATTCAGATGTATTGGTTGATAACTGGGGTTCCGGCGCATTCAGACGACTAGGTCTTGGATATGACAAACTGAGTCAAATCAATCCCGGTCTAGTTTACGCTAGTATCACGGGATATGGAGATAGTCCTGACTTAAAGGGTCCGTATTCCGATCGCCCGGCCAATAATTTAGCCATTCAGGCCATGTCTGGTTGGATGGAGATAACAGGAGATCCTGACGGCGTACCCCAGAGCGTAGGAGACAATATTGGAGATTCGATACCAGGAGTGTGGACGGCATTAGGGATAGTACTTGCCCTTGAAACTCGGCGCAAGACGGGATTGGGCCAGCATGTGGATATGGCCATGTATGAGTGCATGGTCTCCCATGTTGAGAGCAACATGAATTCATACATGGCCATTGGAACCAATCCTGCTCGCTCTCGAGACCGTAACGCCACGGCAGGCATTACATTCAAGGCCAAGGACGGTTACTGCGTTATGGCCGGGGTTCGTTCAGAGTCTCGCATGAGAGACATGTGGGAATTGATTGGCCGAGAAGACCTGTTGGAAGGGGACGCCCGATATTTGGCGGGGCCTGGTATGGATGGAGAGTTCTACACCGAACACATTATTCCTGCCATAGAAGGATGGTCTATCAACCTGAACAAATTCCAAGTGGCAGCTATGTTGACGGAGATTGGATTTTCTATGGGGGTGACCCAGACTGTTGCTGATCTAGCAAACTGCCCTCATTTGGAAGCCAGGGAGGTGTTCGTGGACACGGGAGACAATCTGGGAGGCAGTTTCAGAGGAGTAAGAACCCCAACGCGCCTGACCGCCTGCGTGGAGCCACCATATGACGCGGCCCCCCTACTTGGCCAACACAATCTAGAGGTTCTTTGTACTTTGGGGGGTATGACCAAAGAGGAAGTATCGACGCTGCAGGCTGACGGAGTGCTGTAATTACTTGTCGTTTTATCTAATTTGTTGATAATTCCGGTGGGGACGTCGGTTTTTTTACTAAGGGCGAGAAGACCATAACGGGTACTAGGAGTATCAGGCCCAATGTGATGCTAAGAGCCACGGCAGTCTGTGCATTTAGAATATTAGCAACGACTCCCACTCCCAGCCCACCTAGAGCTGCTACTCCAATGCAGTGACCTAGCATACCCAGAGCAGTACCTCTCATCTCCGGTT
Source organism: Dehalococcoidia bacterium (assembly GCA_022451925.1). Lineage (GTDB taxonomy): Bacteria > Chloroflexota > Dehalococcoidia > Lucifugimonadales > UBA3495 > UBA9611. The sequence goes on along the minus strand of JAKUNL010000039.1, from coordinate 9,293 downwards.
CTGAGGAGATCATGATAATGGTAGTCTGCATGGCACTAAACCCTGCTGCGCCGAGTCCGGCCACCATAAGCAAAACTACCGATATTGGATACCATGGGGATAGGGCGAATAACAATACGCTTACCATCTGCAGGGTCAAGCCTAAACAAAAGATGCGCCCGTGGTATCTGACAACAGCCAAAGAGGCGATGACACTGGCTGACAATAACGAGCCGATTGCCGGAGCTGAGATCAATATGCCGGTCAAACCGGCCCCAACACCTAAATGGTCCCGAGCCACAACAGGGTAGAGGGACTCAACGCTGAACGAAAGAGCGTTGAAAATGAAAGTCACCATCAATACACTGCGGATGACGTTGTTTTTTAAAGAATAAGATAGGCCCCGCGATACCGTTTGCCAGAATGGATACGCTGTTCCTGATCGTATCGGTCCTCTGCCTTCTATCTTGAAGACAAGGATTAATGCAACTATGTAAACCGCTATCAAGAAAATATACGGGCCAGTAAATCCGGTCAATTCTATCAGCAGACCAGCCATGAAAGGTCCAGCAAACTTACCTACAGTGGAATTGATAGTCTCCAACGACATTGCGCCTACTATCCGTTCGCTGCCTACCAGGTCGTAGATGAGCGAACGACGCGAAGGGAACTCCAACACGAATATACAGCCCAAAAAAAACGAAGCGATAAAGACATGCCACGGTTCAATTGTGTTAATCGCCACGAGGAGTAACAATGCGCCGGTGGCGACTACGGCTACGCTGCGAGCCAAGATAAGAATGGCCCAGCGATTCGCGCGGTCAGCCACCATCCCAGATATAAGGGCAAAGACTAGCATGGGGCTCCACCGGAACATGAAAAGAAGCGCAACCTGAAATGCGGAATCAGTGAGGTCCAACACCAGGAGCCCCATGACCACGGAGTCCATCCATCGTCCGGTATTATCTAGACCACCAGTTACCCACAAAAGCCGGTAGTCTCGGTGTTGTAGCAACCCCTTCATTCGCTGGGACCAAGATGTAGTAGGTTGCGCCGCGGCTTGGATCTCTGTCATTTATTAGAGACCCTCGTCGCGGCTATTGTTTTGGTTTGGACTCAACTTCTGGGAAGGCGATGCCAATTTGAGTGTAATATTAGGCGTTTTTGGATTCCAAGGCCTTCAGTATGGCATCGGGTGTCAGAGGCAAATCGTGCATGCGAACGCCGATAGCGTTGGAAACGGCGATTGCCAAGGCTGACAGCGGCGGAATTATGGGGGCTTCTCCGACTCCCCGCAATCCAAATGGGTGTTTGGGGTTGGGAACTTCAATCATAACGGTGTCGATCATGGGAACGTCCAATGCTGTAGGCATGCGGTAGTCTAAGAAACTAGAATTTAACATCGCCCCGTTTTCGTCATATACGTATTCCTCGTTTAAAGCCCATCCGATACCTTGGACTGTGCCACCTTGAATTTGCCCTTCCACATAGGCGGGGTGGACTGCGGTGCCCACATCCATGAAGGCGGTGTACCGCAGAACGTCGACTTTACCGGTCTCAGGATCAACTTCCACATCCACTAGGTTGCCTGCGATGACCGGGCCGATGCCTGGTGACACAGTGGACACAGAACAGGTTACCGGGCCACCGGTACGCATCAGGCGTGCAGAGAGGTCCTTGAAGCTAATTTTGTCTTCAGTACTCGGGCAAACAAACTGGCCGCCTTCAACGGTGATGTCGCCTTCGTCTACTTCAAAAATCAGAGCAGCCCTTTGGGCCATTAGGCGGTTTATCTCCTCTGCAGCTTTAACAGCCGCATAACCTGTATCAAATGCCGTGCGGCTACCCCCGGTATTGGCGGTGTAACCAACTGAGTCAGTATCTGCCACTGCGGGAGCTACGTCCTCGGCAGTGATTCCGAGAACCTCTGCTGCCTGCATGGCGATGGCAGTCCGAGTACCGCCGATGTCTACCGAGCCAGATGTCAAGTTGATGGTTCCGTCGCTGTTCACATTGATAGTGACTGACGAGGCCTGGCCTCCTTGCCAACGATATCCTATGGCAGCGCCACGGCCCTGATTAGGCCCAGATAGCGGAGTTTGGTAGTGGTCGTGGTCCCGCATGGCTTCTTCCAATTCTTTAGCTCCGAATACGGGGTGTGGTACGCCGTTCGGTTGTCGGTCTCCTTCCTTGACCACGTTCCGCAATCTGAGCTCCATAGGATCGATACCCAACTTCTCCGCTAATTCGTCCATCAGTGGTTCTACCGAGAAAGAACCTTGTGGTTGTCCAGGAGCACGGTACGCCTGGACTTTTTGATGATTGGTTACCACGTCATAGCCATCAACCAACAGGTTTTCGATGTTATATGGCCCGGTAGCACACATAGTAGCTCCACCAATTGGAGAGCCTGGGAACGCGCCAGCGTCGAACGCAAGCCATAGCTTGGCAGCGGTTATTTTACCGTCTTTCGTGGCGCCTATCTTCGTTCTCATGAGAGATGCCGCTGCTGGACCAGTACCCTCAAAGACGTCTTTTCGGCTCATTATGACTTTCACCGGCCGTCCGCTCTTCTTCGATAAGATGGCGGCCACTGGCTCGAGGTAGGTAGTCGCTTTTGCTCCAAATCCTCCGCCAATCTCGGTTGGGATCACTTTGATGCGTGATTCGGGGATATCCAAAATCGCAGAACATGATGACCGAATGGCGAATGCGCCTTGGGTGCATGTCCAGATGGTCAGACGTCCATCTCCGGCCCAACTGGCTGTAGAAGCATGGGGCTCAATGTAACCTTGATGGACGGTCTGGGTTGTGTATTCGCCCTCGACGATTACATCAGCATCCGCGAATCCTTTATCGATATCGCCCAGTTTGTGTTGGATGTGAGAGGCGATGTTGCTTTGTGCCCCGGTATCGTCACCCCTGGCGAACCGCTCCAATTTAAAATGGGTAGTCATGGTGTCATGGAGCAGTGGGGCATCGTCTTTCATCGAATCCTGGATGCTGAGAACAGGCTTCAACACTTCGTAGTCAACCTCAATTAGCTCTAATGCTGCTTCGGCAATGTGAGCGCTAGTAGCTGAGACCGCCGCCACTGCGTGACCTTTGTAACGGGCTTTGTCAGCGGCCATGATATGCTCGGCCAGGAGGCGCGATCCGCCCTCGGCTAGGTCTATTATTACGTTTCCGATGATAGGGAAGTCTTTGGAGGTTACAACGGCTGTTACACCGGGTAAAGCTTCCGCTTTACTGGTGTCGATGCTCTTGATTCTAGCGTGGGCGTGGGGGCTGCGCAGTACTTTACCGTGTAACATGCCAGACAATTGTGTGTCTGCGCCGAACTTGGCTGCTCCGATTACTTTCTCAAGACCATCGTGGCGGATGGGCCTAGTGCCTACAACGTCATATTGTTGTGTCTGTTGTGATTGTTGACTTCGACTTGTTGTGGCCATTTGTTATCCCCCAATGTGGAATTTCAGGCTTGGACAGTTGAGATGATTACGACTTAGCGTTCCACTATAGCTTTGAGTACGAATAAGTCAATGTTGACATCAGATGGCGTTCAGTATCCCATTGGGTATCCTACCCAAGTATAGCTGGCAGGACCTCATTGGAGAATTGCTCTAATTGACCAGACTGATCTGGTCCTCCGAATCGTATCACCACTGTCTCTGCGCCGGCGTCGATAAAATCTTTTAACCATGATTGGACCTCTGTACCGTTTCCGGTGAACACGCTTTGGGTTTGGGCCATGGTCTCAAATGGCATGTTGTAATAGCCCTCTATGAACTCTCGCATTTCTTTGTCTGCCTGGGCCTTGTTATTGTTGATGTTCAATGTAGTGTAAAGGGCTTTGTGCAGGCGAGCCGAGTCGTCACCAGATTGCTCGGCCAAAGATTCGATGTCCTGCCAACTCTTGGTAAACGCCTGCGGAGACCTAGAGTTAGGGAACCAACCATCGCCGATTTTCAGCATGCGTCGTTGAGGTTTTTCGGCACTGGCGGCCATCCAGATGGGGATCCCGTTTTTTTGAACCGGTTTTAGTCCTGGGTTAACGGCATCCAGCTGGAAATGCCGACCATTGAAGGACACTTGCTCTTCGGTCCATAATTTTTGCATGATCGAGATGGTCTCTTCAAAGATGCTAACCCTATACCGGAAGTCGACGCCACAAGCAGCGAATTCGTTCTGTACGGCCTGGGTTTTGCTGGCGATACCCACGCCAAGTATGACCCGACCACTGGATATGATGTCCAAGTTGGCGATTTCATTCGCTAGAATTACTGGGTTACGGAGAGCTGGAAGATAGACTGCTGTGCCTAATTTGACCCGGCTTGTTCTGCCCGCGATGGCTGCCAAGGTGGTCAGGGCTTATAATCGTGGACGGGCCAGAATACTGTCGCCGACCCAGACTGACTCAAATCCTTGTCTCTCGGCTGTTTCAGCAAGATTTATCATCGATGCAAAGTCAGGTTCGGCTGGGGCCATTATGGCTTCTCTAGTGGGGAGTAGGTAGCCAAATGAAGTCTTTTTATCTGCCATGACATTGGCCTCCTTTCTTTTAAATTTAGTGTGATTGGCGTGCGAATCCGAAAGTGGATCAGGTAGATAACTCAGTTAATGCGTAGATTATAGCTCTCTTGTCCGATATAAGAATTGAAAATAGACATTCTTCCTCATAGCTATATAACCCGTACCGTATACGAATATTTCTGGAACTGGAACCACTCACGGCCTTCCATGGAACATGGAGATTGGGGTTTAATCCCAACGTGGAAAACGACTTCTGATTAAACTTTAAAAGATGGGAAAATATGGTTCATTTTAGCATTCTGGGGACTGAACCCAGTCTTTTTTCCGGTACACTGGTGCAGGTCTTCGGGCCAATTACTGGAGAACGATGTCAATGAGGTAGACGGAAAGGTCGTTAAGAAAGTTCCCAGCGGCAAGAACCTGTGTTAGGTTTACTACTCTAGTAATAAGCTGACTACCAAACGATAAGAATTGGAGTGAAATATCTTGATTGACCCAAATGATTTTAAGTCGGTCCAGACTCCTGTGTTGAACATTGGGTATGGGGACTACGGTGAGGCCTCAGCGTTTCCGATCTTTCTTCTGCACGGGTTCCCGTACGAAGTAATTTCATTCGACGGGGTTGTGCAGCCGTTGGTAGAGGCTGGATATCGAGTTTTAGTGCCTTATCTAAGAGGCTATGGCTCAACGACTTTTATTGACCCTGATGCCCCGCGGATGGCAGAACAGGCTGCTATTGGTCAGGATGTTACGGACTTTGCCGATGCTCTGGGAATCAGCCAGTTTGCAACGGCTGGTTATGACTGGGGAAATAGAGCTGCCTGTGTAACTTCGATTTTTCACCCAGATCGAGTTAAAGCGCAGGTGGCTATCGGCGGCTATTCAGTACAAGACACGGTGAATACAGAGAAGCCGGTTTCAGCTTTGCGGGAAGCACAACTATGGTACCAGTGGTATTTTAACAGCCCACAGGGGATAGTGGGATTGACTGAAAACCGACGAGACATTATTAGATATCTCTGGGATACTTGGGCGCCAGATTGGAATTTTCGTGATGAGGATTTTAACCGCGCAGCTTCTGCTTTTGACAATCCTGATTTTGTAGACATTGTCATCCATTCTTACCGCCACCGCCATAAGAACGCGCTCGGGGAACAACGGTTTCTGGAAGCAGAGCGCCAATTAGCGGAGCAACCTCGAATTACCGTGCCGTCCATCGTATTGCTCGCTGGAGCCAGTGGTTTTGGGCGACCTTCTGATGATGCTTCACGTGAGGAAGACCGTTTTCCAGGTATGGTGGCGCGAAGGATTGTAGAGGGTGCGGGACATGATGTACCCACACAGCGCCCCGATGCCGTAGCTGATGCTTTGATAGAGCTGCTTAAAGATTAGTGTCGGAACCGATTCATATATGGGGTTTGTTATTTCAGTCCCGTTTTGCCGTTATCGAGATTGGCGAATGGTGTGGTTCCCAAGAAAATTTGTGAACAGGAATACCAGGTTCCTAAGAAATAACACTTCTGAAAGCTGACTCTATCGATAACCCCCGTTACGATTACTTACATATATCCAGTTATATGGTTTAACTGTTTCCGTAAATTTTCGACGGAATAAGGTCATTTCATATTATTTAATGTAAGTTTATCGATAATTGACTTTTAATGCCATCAAAATATCAACAACGACCCCTTTGAAGTCCAAGGGGTCGTTGTTGATTCGCACAGCGTTATTGGTGCATTAATGTTCGGCGGTTTCTGACGCCACTGGGTTATAGGTGACCCGTCCAACTGGACCTTGTGACTCGTTCTTCCACTGGTGGTGTTCGTTCGGCGGTACTAGAATGGCATCGCCTTGGGTGACTGTATATTCCTTTCCACCGCAAACCAATGTGGCTGTACCCTCCAACATATAAACTACATGTTCCCACTCATGCGTGTGCCCTCCTGTATCAGGATGGCTGACGGCTCCCGGCTGCATGGGGTCGTTATGGAGCATCACGTAATTTGGAGCTCCGTCCTTACTGCTAATCAACACGTGACCAGACTTTCGATCTAAATCTGAGTGGTTACGGATTACAGGTGCCTCCCCGGTTCCCTGACCTCCGTTGTTTTTTGCCCCGCCGCTCTGGGCGGCAATAAGCGGATTGATCTCGATGCGGTTTATGTTGCCCAGCCCGCCGTTATTCAGAGTGTAGTGGTCGACGTTTGGCGGGATTAACATAGCGTCGCCAGATTTGACCGGGTACTCATTTCCATCGCAGATCAGAGTGCCGCTCCCTTGCAATATATAGACTTCGTGCTCCCATTCGTGGATGTGGTGGGCACTGGTACCTTCAGGCGGTATTACCGAGTATGACAGGGTGCAGGTGGGTGGGTTGTCGGCAAGGTTAATCATTCTGGCAGCATTTGTGCCGTCGAAAATATCTTTGATATTGCGGATAACTGGTTCCATTGTTTTAATGCTCCTAATCCAATCGTTCAGGGTTTCTGGAAACTCTGGAATTTGGGTAAGGTTAGGCTCTCGCGATCCAACCGGCCGCCCTTTCTCCAATCATTAGTACGGTGGCGTGTAGGCCCCCTGACCTTGGTACTCTCGGTACGATTGAAGCGTCGACCACAAACAAACCCTCCATTCCTTTAACCTTACAGTATTGGTCCACTACGGTCGTGTCGTCTGAATCGGGACCCATACGGCATGTTCCCGACACGTGTCTGGCACTGCCGACATTCTGTCGTATCCAAAGGTCGAGGGCGTCGTCGTCGTCGAGAATCTCATTTTTTGGGTTGATCCTGTAGTCGCACACGTCTTTATATGCGTCTGATTCGAGAAGTCTACAACCCATTCGTATGCCCTCGCGGACTCTTTTGGCATCGTTTGCGTTTTGCAGGTACCGGTAGTTGAAAGTCGGTTGGACTCCAGGGTCAGCTGATGCCAATCTAACGTACCCTGACCCGTCTGGTAGACCAAGAGTGCATGATATGCGACCTACCTGTTCTGGAGGAATCCCTTCCGTATCGTACTTGGTTCTAAGTCCTGGTATTTTTTCTTCCCGTTCGTCAACCACTGGGTTAGTCCTCAGCACCATATCGTTGGCTTCATCGGAACCTTCGGCGGTGTAGTGAAGGCTATAGTGAACAGCATCGGCTTCACCGGATAGAGTGATTCCGTCTTTAACCTTGAATGCAATATGAGAGCTGAGGTGGTTCCAGAGGTGTCTGCCTACCCCCGGAAGGTCATTGACAAGAGGTATACCAAATTCTTTCAGTTGATCAGCTGCACCGATACCAGACAGCATCAGCAATTGGGGCGACCTAATGGCACCAGAGCAAAGGACTACACGTTCGGCTTCGATGTTGAAGACTTCGCCGCCACTTTCGGCTTCCACACCGACGGCTTTCTGGTCCTCAATCAGAATCTTCCTTACCGCAACGCCGCCCCGAACTGTGAGATTTAATCGATGACGAACCGGAGCGAGGAATGTCATCGCGGCGCTCATTCTCATCCCGTCAAGGTTATTGGAGGGGGCAACGCCAATGCCTGCTGGGTTTGAGCCGTTTGTGTCATCGACGGTGTTGTACCCATCTTGCAGTAACGCTTCTCGGAAGGCCCGTTGGATGTCTGGAATTGGTCCTGATTGGCGTCGCCTAACCGGCATTGGACCATCGGTTCCATGGAAGTCGTCGCGGATATCCAAGTCGTGCTCGGATTTTCTGAAAAATGGCAATACCTTCGTATAGGACCATTCGTCGTTTCCAAGAGCAGCCCAGGCTTCGAAGTCCTCCGGTAATCCCCTCTGCATGGCCTGGCCGTTTATGGATGAACCACCGCCGATCACATGGCCTTGAGCCACGTGAATCTCCCCCTGTTCTTCGGTGATCGTACCGCGCAGTGCCCAGTTGTGTTTTGAATCCTGGGCTTCCGCGTAACGGGTCCCTCCATATTTAATCTCATCCGGAATATTGTCAGGATCCGGATAGTCTGGCCCCGCTTCCAGAACTAGAATCGATGTATTTTCGTTTTCGGCTAGCCTGCTGGCCAAGACTGAGCCGGCGGCTCCGCCGCCTACGATGACAACGTCATATTTCATAACTCCTCCCTATCTATTTGTCGTTAACGTAAGTCCTCGCAAGGACTAATCGGTGTTAAATTATGCTACAAATCGACGTCTGTAATTTGGCAGCACAGTTCGTTTGAAGATACCAACCATTGGATGGCGTCGGGATCCTTTGTCTATGCCTTAGACTATAGATTAGAAACCATGCTCACGCCACACCGACTCGATTTTATCAGTGAGGTAGTTGCGGTTTAAGAGTCACGGGGATAATTATGAACTTTTGGAGAATGTTGCCCGTTCACTGCGTCGGTCCCGCATGGTCATGGGTACGAAAGACCTAGAAAACCTGCCAACGTCTCCTGACTGGTAATCCTCGGCTGAGGATTTGAGAAGCTCCCTATTTAATCCCCCTTCTCTGAGGCGCTCTTCAATTGTCGTAGAAGTGGTCCCTGCCAGCAAAACTAACGTGCTATCGATTTCATCATCATTTAGGCCATTTGCTATGAGTACGAGGATGTCTGCGCTCACGAGGCGTTCTCGTACCTGGTAGAAGACGTCACCGGCAATTGTTTCCAAGAAGAACCACTCTTCAAGGTCCTCTGGTGATGGAAATCTTGCACCAGGTTTTGAGATGGCTGCCTCCGAGTAAAACGAACGTATGTCAGAAATGAGATAGCGTAGTAATTTGGGCATAGGCTGGTTATAGCCATCTGGAATGGTCATGTCA
>JAKUNL010000038.1 GCA_022451925.1 Dehalococcoidia bacterium | reverse complement strand
AGCGTCCCAGCACAAGAGATCATTGATGAGATTAATACCCGGTCAACGACTGGACGTCGTGAAGTGGTACTAACCGGGACTCAATTGGGAACCTACGGCTTTGATCTGCCGGGCACCAACCTTACCGAACTCATTAAAAAAGTTCTAGCTGAAACGACTGTTGACCGACTAAGAATCTCTTCCCTTCAGCCCCAGGAGATAACACCGGAACTGTTAAATCTGTGGGAGAACCCTCGTCTCTGCCCACACTTCCACATACCACTACAAACCGGCTGCGACACTATGTTGCGGTCGATGCGCCGTCGTTATAACACTACCCAGTTTGCGGACACCGTGGAACTGATCCGGTCAAAAATACTCGATGCTGGCGTTACCACAGACATCATTGTCGGCTTTCCAGGAGAAGGCGTCAGGGAGTTTGCAGAGAGCTATACTTTCGCAGAGTCCATGAATTTCAGCGACATGCACGTATTCCCCTACTCCATACGGCCTGGCACAACGGCAGCTCATCTTTGCAACCACGTCGACGACGGTATAAAGAAAGAAAGAACCGGAGAAATGCTGGAGTTGGCAACAATGAAGATGCGACAATTCCGCTTAGGGTCACTTCAGCAAGTACGACCGGTCCTCTGGAACATAAACCGAAGCGGTGAACCGTCCGAAGAGTGGATCGGACTCACTGACAATTACCTCCAAGTACGGACACAGCAGACAGATGACCTAGCCAACACAATCACCAAAGTGCGCCTAACAAGCTTAGACGGAGATTGTCTAACAACAGAGGCCATTTAACGGCTGGACAAAAAGAGAGCCCTGGGCATTGTGCACTAAAAACCCCCGGGACCATGTTGGTCCCGGGGGGTTTTTATTAGTCTATCTACTAACGTCTACAAATCAACGGGTCTGAGATAGCCCATCTCGCCCCGGCGCTCCAGATATCCTGCCTTGGTATCGTTCCCGTGAGAGAAAACCAACAACCAGCCTTGCTGTTCCGCCTGAGTCAAGAGGTCTCGTTTCTGCTCCAGTGTCTTTTCTGGAGAGCTGTCAAAGGCCGATATGGCAACCAGATTCAGATGGTGTGGTGTAGGGACTATGTCTCCGAGGAACACCACCCTTTCGCCACCGTGGTTGAACATCACCATTTGGTGTCCTTGAGCATGTCCATCAGTGACCATCACGTTTAGACCCGGCATAATCTCTGTGTCACCATCCAGCAATTCCAGCTGACCACGTTCCTCAATTGGCAGGAAATTCTCCGACCGGTGGGAACCATGGCAACGTTCGTTGGGATTACACGCTTCGCTCCAGCATGCATCCTGTACATAGTATTTCGCCTTTGGGAAAGTGGGAACCAAATTGCCAGCTCGATCCAAGCGAGTACATCCGCCCGAATGGTCAAAATGCAGGTGAGAAAGAACCACAGCGCTAATATCTTTGGGAGTTAGCCCCACTCCCTTTAGACCCTTTAGCAAGCGGCTTGGTACCAACCCAAGGGTATCTTTATCCTGATCGATCTCCTTCGATCCGATGCCGGTATCCACCAGCACGTTTTGTCCGCCAACTTGAAGTAGCAAACAATTCAAGCCAAGCGTCATCCGGTTTTTGCGGTCCGTGACCACAGTGTTCTCCCAGGCAACTTTTGGTACTTGGCCGAACATGGACCCGCCGTCCATCTTAATAACCCCATCACTGATGATTTTCACTGCTGTCGACATCATCTTACACACCAACCCCTCTTTCCATTATTATTAAACGATCCGCCCATCCTAGTCTCGACACCACCTAACGCCACATCTACATATGCAAGGCAATCCCAGAAATCGTCACCATAGACTTGTAAAGAAAAACAGAATATTACTCTAACCCCGCGATAGTTCGTTTAGCGTGTTTGATTACTTTGAGAGATGTTTTCTATATTGCTACTAAGGTGATGTGCTTCGCCAAATGGTCTTTACTAACTCTTAGATTTTGGTTCATTCACCTCATAATCCATTATTAAGTTCGACCCCGTAAATAAAAAAAGCCAGTAGTCCGAAACAACATCGGCCACCGGCAAAAAGGGCTTTGTTCGACCAACGTCACAACCCGCAACCACACTCTCACCCGTTGACCAATATCACATCAATTTGGACTTGCCATCCCCCATGTCAAGGGGAAATATACCAGTTTCTTCTGAATATTTGGAAGAATATTATACTTCTTTTAAACACAGGTCAACTCCATTATGGAACTGCAACAATTATGTGTATAAATTCTTTCAGAAGTGCCATCTATATAATGAGATTTTTTGAAATGCTATACTACCCGGAATCTCATATTACTCATCATATCTGAACCGATCTCATGTTTAACGGCGATTCGGTTTTGGATTATTTGGGAGCTCCAGCAATGCCAGACAACGAACTTGGACTTATAGCCCATCTCTTGCGCCGTGCCGGATTTGGCGGCACTCTCAAAGAACTTGAAGAATATCAAGCTAAGGGCTACGAAGCCACTGTTGAAGAACTTCTACACCCAGAGGACATTCCAGAGTGGAATGACGACCTGGTTCGCAGATATCAACCGGATCAGAATAGTGTTATGTACTTCGAAAGCGCCCAGTCGTATGCAATGTACAAGATGATTAACTCCAACCGCTTATTGGAGGAGAAAATCTCCCTGTTCTGGCACGGGCTATTTGCCACCGCATATGGCAAGTTGAACCATGCCAAGGGTGTACTTAACCAAACTGACACCTTCAGGCGACATGGCCTGGGTTCCTTCCATGACATATTAATGGAACTGTCTCGAGATCCAGCCATGATCTTCTGGTTGGACAACAAAGACAACCATAAGAATGCACCCAACGAGAACTATGGGCGAGAGCTACTTGAACTATTCTCAATGGGAATCGGCAACTACTCTGAAGACGACGTCAAAAACTGCGCTCGAGCCTTTACCGGTTGGACCATTGCAAACGCTGAATACATGAGCAATCGGGCGTCGCGAGACTCCATCTGGCCATCGGGACGCATCGATTGGCAGTTCGAATACCGCCCAGAAGACCACGACGAGACGGACAAAGATTTCCTGGGCCGCAGGGGCAACTTCAATGGTGAAGACATCATCGACATTATTGCCATGCGTCCCGCTACCAGTTGGTTCATCTCGGGCAAACTATATAACTACTTCGTTTCAGACACTGCCAATGAGGAAGCCACCGCCTTTCTAGCGGAGGAGTACCGTAAATCCGGCGGTAACATCCGCTCAATGCTGCGTGCCCTGTTCTTATCCGACTATTTTAAGTCGGAGGCAGTTTGGTACGATAAAATCAAAAGCCCGGCCGAGTTAGTAGTCGGAACAGCTCGTCTGGCCGGCAGCTACAAGACTCCCCAGTCAAACATCACCAACCTAGCGAGCGATGCGAATTTTATGGGCCAGGAGATTTTAAATCCTCCCACTGTGGAAGGTTGGCACACAGGCATGGAATGGGTAGACACCGGCACTTTGGTGGAACGCGTCAATTCCTCGGCCCTGGTAATCGGCAACACCCTACAGCCCGGCGTCCAGGACATGATTCAAAGACTCAAAGACCGCCAAAAGTCTTACCAGCCGAACGAACTAGTGGATGCGTGTCTCCTACTTCTAGGTAATCTAGACGTGTCAGAAATCACCCACGATCGGTTGACAGAGTTTGCCGCAAATTACGGCGAGGTGAAATTCTCACCCGAAGACTCGATTGCCTGCTCAGAGCAGCAGGTCGTCGAACTACTTCAACTTATGCTAGCAACCCGAGAATACCAAATGGCCTAGGCACTAGCCTTGCGATTCTCAAAAACGGAGACACGCGGTTATTCTTCAGAATCTTCTAGATGCCAAGATAACATTTCTAAACGAACAAACTCCCAATTATGGTGTCAAATTGCGCTTAGCAAAGGTTCTGATTCCTTGGTATGACAAACCTTCCTAATAACAATCAAAGTGCTTGTGTGACCCCTCAGTAGGGCATACTTACACAGCCCTCGATAACAAATTAATAACTCTAGGTTTAATCGAGCCTTAAATGACCACCACAAAAACATTCAATTACAGCCACACCGTGGGTTTTCTGGCCGCTACAGGGCGCGGGTTTACTAACCCAGTAGACTTAGCCATCAACTCACAAGATGTTATCTATGTCATCAATAGAGCCGGCCCCGAAACACCCATTCGCCTGCCGTCCAAAAGGGTGACCATGTGCAACCTGAATGAAGATTGGTTCGGCGACTTTGGCACCGGCGGAAAAGGTGATGGGCAATTCTGGTGGCCAAGCGCCATCATTATTGATAGCGACGACCAAGTCTACGTGGCCGATGAAGCACTCCAGCGTATTTCTGTCTTCAATAAGGACGGCGAATTCCTCAGAAAATGGGGCACCAAGGGCTCCGAGAGTGGACAGTTGGAATACCCCTCGAGCATGGCCTTCGACGCCGACGAAAATCTGTGGCTGACCGACAGCGGCAACCACAGAGTGCAGAAATTCACCAAAGACGGACAGTTCATCTCTGGTTGGGGAGAACGAGGATCCGGATCCGGTCAGTTTGAAGGGCCTTGGGGTTTGGCATTAGGCCAAGGTGGAGATGTCTACATATCAGATTGGGGCAACGACCGAATCCAGCGCTACACAGAAGATGGCGTTGTGATTGAGGAGTTTGGAGGACTCTCTGGCGGCAACCCAATTCACCGTCCAGCAGGACTGACAGTAGATTCAGATGGAAACATCTACGTGGCAGATTGGGGCAACGAAAAAGTAAAAATTTTGGCCTCAGACGGGAGTTTACTGGCGACACTTAGAGGTGAGTCAGTAGACTCTAAATGGGCAGCTGATTACTTCGCTGTCAACCCAGAAGAAGGGCAGCTTAGAAACGAAGCCGACTTGTTCCCTGAGCTTGATCCACCCGCCAGACGAGACAGGGAGATATCCGCTGGTGTTGAGGGTTATTTCTGGGGGCCTACAGCAGTGAAATTAGACGACAAAGGCAATATCTATGTCGCCGACAGCCTCCGCCACCGCCTGCAGATCTACAAGGCCAACTAAGTGAAATGAAGGTCTATGTATTACTTCTTGCAAACCTAGCCCACGTGTCTCGTAACGGCACAGTCCGGTTGAAAACAGGGGATTCCGGAGTTGAGTCTTTGTCGACGCAGAAGTAGCCCTGACGCAGAAACTGGAACCGTTCACCAGGTTTGGCGTGATTAAGACCCCTCTCCAGCTTAGCGTTCTTCATTACCACCAAGGAATCTGGGTTAATGTTATCTTTCCAGTCCCCGCCATCTTCTACATCGTCTGGATATTCTGTTGTAAACAAGTGGTCGTACACCCTTACTTCAGCATCCACCGCGGATTCTTCAGAAACCCAATGAGATGTTCCCCTAACCTTACGACCATCGGCTGAAGTACCACCAAAGGTATCAGGGTCGTAAGTGCACCGAAGTTCGACCACCTCACCAGTAATTTCGTCCTTTACCACACTATTACAGGTGATGTAATAGGCGTCTTTGAGTCTGACTTCCTTCCCCGGAGAAAGTCGATAGAACTTAGGCGGCGGTATTTCTCGAAAGTCGTCCTTCTCAATGTAGACCACTCTGGAGAAGGAAACATTTCTTTCTCCCATACTGGGGTCTTCAGGATTATTAGTCGATATAATGTCCTCGACTTTATCCTCAGGGTAATTTTCTATAACTACCTTTAGTGGATCCAGAACCCCCATCACCCGTGGAGACTTCTGGTTCAAATCGTCCCGCAATGTGTGCTCTAGCAATGCGATATCAACGGTGTTATCACGCCGAGCCACGCTGATTCGATCACAGAAATTCCGTAGTGCCTCCGGAGTGTAACCCCGACGCCGCAGCCCTGAAATAGTAGGCATACGCGGGTCATCCCAAGCGGTCACATAACCGCCATTGAGCAACTCTATCAACCGTCGCTTGCTGAGTACGGTATGAGTGATGTTCAGCCGAGCAAATTCAATCTGCTGAGAGTGATAGATGTCAAGTTCGTCAAGGAACCAGTCATATAGAGGACGATGGTCCTCGAACTCCAACGTGCATACTGAGTGGGTGACGTGCTCTATAGAATCTGATTGTCCGTGGGCGAAGTCATACATCGGGTAAATCGGCCATTCATCACGGGTACGATGGTGGGCCTGCTTCAGGATTCGGTAGATCACAGGGTCACGCAGATTCAGGTTTGGAGCGGCCATGTCTATCTTAGCGCGCAATGTATGCTCGCCCTCCCCAAAATCACCCGCCCTCATACCTCTGAAAAGGCTGAGGTTCTCTTCGATGGAGCGATTCCGGTAGGGGCTTTCTTTACCAGGCTCGACCAGGCTGCCCCGGTAGTCGCGGACTTCATCCGCGCTCAAATCACAGACGAAAGCCTTGCCAGACTCGATCAATTTAATCGCATACTCATATAGTTGGTCGAAATAATCAGAGGCGAAGAAAAGGTTCTCACCCCAGTCGAAACCCAACCAACGCACATCTTCCTGAATTGAATTTACGTATTCCATCTCCTCACGGGATGGGTTGGTATCGTCAAATCTCAGATGGCACACCCCGCCAAACTCCTCAGCAATACCAAAATTAAGGCACACTGACTTGGCGTGACCAATGTGAAGATATCCATTAGGTTCCGGAGGAAATCGAGTGACTACCCGACCCCCAAATTTGCCGGTTCTGTTATCGTCAGCGATTATTCCACGTAAGAAGTCAACCGATGTATCAGCCTGTGTCATTCTTATTTATCCTGTATCTTTGCCTNTGCGGGCTAATTAACTGGCCGCGCTGAAACGTTCCACAGCGTTCTTCATTCGGCTAACGGTGCGGTCTTTACCCAAGACCTCTAACATCTCAAAGAGAGGGGGAGAGACAGACCGGCCAGTGGCGGCCGTCCTCAGCACGCCTAAAAACTGACGCCGGGACAATTCCAATTTCTCGCCAGTGGCATTCAACATCTCTTCCAGATTTTGGTGCCTGTAATCATCAGTAGCGCTCAGGCCATCCAATGCCGCTTTCAGAGCAGATAATGTCGAATCTCGATCCATGCCTTTTTGAATAATAGTGCTGGTGTCGAACTTTTCATCGGCCTTAAAAAAATACTCAGTGATGTAGGCCGATTCTTCCAAACTCTTAATGCGCTCTTGCAGTAGAGGAGCGATCCGTTGCAGATATTGCTGATCAACAGGCAGGAGATCCTTAGGCAAGTCACGCTCCAAAAACGGTGTCATCCTTTTAGCTAGCTCGACCGGAGTCAGTTCTCGGACGTACATTCCATTCATCCAGAGAAGTTTTTCTTGGTCAAATATAGCCGACGATTTGGTAATCCGGTTCAAGGTAAAATTCTCAATGACTGTTTGTGTTGAAACCAAATCTGTCTTATCGTCTAATGCCCAACCCAACAACACCATGAAATTAATCAATGCCTCGGGTAGAATTCCATTGTCTTTGAACTCGCCTATCGCGGTAGCTCCGTGGCGCTTAGAAAGCTTTGCCCGATCAGAACCCATAATCATTGGCAAGTGGGCGAATTGAGGTGGTTCATACCCCAGGGCTTCAAATAATTGTAAATGGCGCGGCGTACTCGGTAGCCACTCCTCAGCCCGCATCACGTGACTAATTTCCATAAGATGGTCGTCAGCTACCACGGCCAAGTGGTAGGTCGGAAAACCGTCGGATTTCAAAATTATGAAGTCGTTCAGGGTTTCGTTCCGCCACTCTACCTCGCCTCTGATCAAGTCCTTCACCCTTGTCACACCTTCTTTTGGCATGGCAAAACGGACGACGTTTGATTTCTGGTCAACGCTTAATTTAACTATATCTTCTTGGGACAGATCACGGCACTTGCACTCGGCGCTAGCTGAGACCCGACGGTCGCGCTGCTCTTGAGTGTCTTGCGAAGGCGGTTTCTGACTGCAATAACACCGGTAGGCATTACCCTGGGAAACTAGTCTTTCAGCCAGATCATGGTAGATGTGTAGTCGCTCCGATTGATAATAGGGGCCAGAATTGCCACCTACTACAGGGCCTTCGTCCCAATCGATATTGAGCCAACGCAGCCCTTCAAGCATAGCTTCAATAGACCCAGGAACCAGCCGTGCCTGGTCGGTATCTTCAACTCGTACGATAAATTTGCCGCCATGATGACGCGCAAAAAGCCAATTGAAGAGGGCGGTGCGGATGTTTCCGATATGCGGTAATCCGGTGGGACTTGGGGCGAACCGGACGCGAACTTCTCCAGACACGTCAAATCTCCATAAACAATGGTCTAAAGGAATAAATACGGACAACTGATATTGTAGCATGGGGTTAGGCCTCAATCGTGCCTACCCTTCTGAATTTTACGTTGAGAACAACACCCTATCTGAGAGCATCTATCGCCTGAGTTAAATCAGCCGGAAGATCAATCTTAAAGTCCAATGGCTCACCGGTCACAGGATGCTTGAACTCCAGATGGAAGGCGTGCAGGAAGTGGCGGTGAAGAAGTCTATTAGAATGCCCGTAGGTAGTGTCACCCACCAAAGGATGACCTAGGTGAGCCATATGTACTCGAATCTGATGAGTGCGGCCAGTTTCTAGATAAAGCTCTACCAAGCTGTGGTCGGGTAAATACTCAATCACCTTGTAATTGGTGCGGGCCTCTTTGCCGCCAACCACCACAGCCATGCGAGTTCGCCGGCGTGGGTGTCGTCCAACCGGCGCATCAACCTTGCCCTCAATCCGTTTTGGCGTCCCTTCCACCAAAGCCATGTATCCCTTAATAACTTGTCGGTCTTTAATCTGGGAGGATAAATCATTGTGTGCTTGATGGGTCTTGGCCACCATCATAAGACCGGAAGTGTCTTTGTCCAAACGGTGAACTATTCCAGGCCGTATCTCACCTCCAATCCCTTGAATGTCAGGGCACATGGCCAACAGGGCATTAACCAGAGTCATGTCAGGATGACCAGGGCCAGGGTGAACGGCTAGGCCAGCGGGTTTATCGATAACCACTACGCTATCGTCCTGATAGACCACACTTACAGGTATGTCCTGAGGTACGACTTCAGAAGGTCTTGGCGGCGGCACCGATAATGAGACCAAATCACCGACCCGAACCTTATTGGACGGCTTAGACATCCCGCCGTTTACCAGCACCTGCCCTTCTACAATTAACTTAGATAGGCGACTGCGAGTCATACCAGTGACCAGGGCTGCAAGGTATTGGTCCAACCGAGACTCGGCAACCGTTACCTCGAACACATGAAATTCCACTTGATCCATCAAATCGCACGCCCACGGGTAATACGCTCTCTTGCCCCGCACACTGTACACCGCCAGCCACAAGTCACCGCGATCATCTCCCCGTCACAAACCGGACACCAGCCATATCCTCCATATTCAGAACGATCCGGTTCGCTTGGGTCCGCCACCAGAAATATCCAAGCCAGAATTACCAGCCCCGTTATTATGGACGCGTCCGCTAGATTGAATACCGGCCAGGCACCTACATCCACAAAATCAGTCACATGGCCCAGTCTGATTCGGTCAATCAGGTTTCCTAGTGCCCCTCCAATCTGGAGACCCAAACTGAACCGTAACAGAGGGCTCGGTACCTTTTGGCTGCGATAGATCATAATCAGGATGCCAATGCCAATGATAGAAACCCAGATCAGCGGGGTATTCTGATCACGGAAGATACCGAAGGCACTACCAGTATTGAAGATATGGGTAAACCGAAAGAACCCGTCGGACGGGAACGATTCCCGAAACAGCAACTGGTCCCGTACCACGAATTTGGTGAACTGATCCAATAGAAATATGATCGCAGCCAGTTGAATCAGGACAAAATCCTTATAAACGGCCTTGCGAGGGGCATTGGTTCTCACGTCAATCTCTCCGAGGCGGTTGCGGGAACAACGAACCGGTAATCTGTTGGGAGCAAATAAATAAACGTTATTATTTTAGATTCTCAGAAAAGAACCGGCCGACTTCCGGTACTAAACGAGCTTCTTGTCCATACCAAAAATGGTCTACACCGTCGAATAGTTTGAATTCCGGAGCATTTAGAAAACTGGCAAGTTCAGAGTCAAGCTGTGTCGAATCCACTAGTCGGTCGCGGTCTCCAGTCGTAATCAAAACCGGAATCTGTGATTCCTTAAGAGCAGTTCCTTCAACCGCCCGAAAAGGGGGAGACACAAGTGCTATAGCCTTGACTTCACTATAAAGTTCGCTATGACCCAAGATCACTGAGGTGCCAAAAGAATATCCTGCAAGCCCGATGTTTACGTTGGTGTCAGGCCATTCTTTAATCAAAGCCAATGCGGCCAAGATTTCCTCAGACTCGCTTTCTCCTTTCGTATGCGAGCCTTGGCTGCCACCAACCCCGCGGAAGTTAAACCGCAGGGTGACAAATCCATCCTGAGCTAGACCCAATGCTAAGGCAATCACCACGTTGTTATCCATGTTACCGCCGTGAAGTGGATGAGGGTGGCAGATAACGACTCCCGGCCAAGGGCCAGAACCATCGTCTGGTTGGGCTACAACACCCTCAAAAGTTAGGCCCTCGGTCTCAAAGGAAACGGCACTTTGACGCACAGTAATCACTCCTAACATTCACTAAAGCTTGATCAGATTAATCTTAGGCAAACAAGTGGATATTCGCAAGAATCATAACCATTCGCGGACAGTCCATATATGACTTGCAATATCCATGGTACCTAAAGCACAGGTAGTCGTTTGATCTCAACCAGACTTACCAGTATAACTAGGAGATTTTCAAGTGTATAACCTCTTAACGTTCCAACATTAGTTATGCACGGGCAATCCTGCTAGAATACCGCGTAGTGTTCCAATTAGGATTACGGAACTGCTTGAACAAATATCTTTGTACGAGAGGAACCACCTGATGGCGATAATCGATCTGCGCAGCGACACAGTAACCAAACCTACTGATGAAATGCGCGAAGCAATGGCCAAGGCAGAGGTGGGTGACGACGTCTACGGCGAAGACCCATCCATCAACGAACTTCAGGATCGGGCCGCGGCCATGATGGGCAAAGAGGCAGGGCTCTTAACGGCGAGCGGCACCATGAGCAACCTCCTGGCCACGCTCAGCTACTGCAACCACGGTGATGAGATACTCATGGGTGACCAGGCGCACATGTTCTGGAACGAAGGCGGAGGACAAGCTGCACTGGGTGGTGTTCAAACTCGACTTATTCCCCAGAACAAAAATGGTGGCATCGACGCCAAAGACGTTTCAAAAAACATACGCCCAACAGGAAACCCCCACGTTGCAGCAACCTCACTTCTCTGTTTAGAAAACACTCAAAACCGGTGCAGCGGAGCGGTCATGACACCAGCAGAGACCAAGGCTGTCTGCGACGTTGCGCACGCATCTGGAGTACCTGTTCATCTGGATGGCGCACGTATCTTCAACGCATCTGTCTCCCTTGAGGTACCAGCTTTGGAACTGACACGAGACGTTGACACCATGAGTTTCTGCCTATCCAAGGCCTTGAGCTGCCCTGTTGGTTCCGTGCTAGTTGGTACTAAGGAATTCATCACTGAAGCCACCAGGTGGCGCAAGATGGTTGGCGGCGGCATGCGTCAAGCTGGCATCCTGGCTGCCGCTGGCATGGTTGCCCTAGATACTATGATTGACCGGCTAGCCGAAGACCATCAAAACTCCCGCCGACTGGCCCAGGGAATAGCCAACATAAACGGCTTATCCATTGATCCAACCAGTATCCAGACCAACATAGTCATCTTTGATGTAGATGAAAAAATCGGCTCAGCCCCTAATTTCATTAAAGCTATGAAAGACTCAGAAATACTGGTGAGTTATCCAGGTGAACGCTCGGTTCGGATGGTCACTCACCGCCACATATCCAATGAGGACGTGGAAGAAACTCTGTCACGAACCTCCAAGGTCGTACGAGAGCTACAATCCAGGGTATAAATAGAGAACTTCTCATGTCTGACATCAAATTCGATCACAGCCATACAGCGGTGTTGATTGCGGACTTCTATACTGAAATAATGAACACCCTGCCACACGCTAACGAACGGGGTGTGATCCCCAAGGCATCTGCTGTGCAGACCGCTGCCAGAGATGCCGGGGTGATGTTATGTTATTGTGCCACTGTGTTCAGGCAAGGGTATCCGGAAATCGGGAAGCGCAACAAAACCTTCAGCCAACGTAAGGCTTCTGGCCATCCAGCAATCCCCAATCCAATCGAAGTCATCCACCCGGAACTCAAACCCCGCGACAATGAGGTGGTGGTTGGGAAGCACCGAGTTAACGCCCTCTATGGTACTGGATTAGACGTAGCTCTCCGGTCTAATGACATCCACGACCTGGTGATTCTAGGATACGCCACCAGTGGGGTAGTACTTTCAACCGTCCGCTACGGCGCCGATCTGGATTACAATATATTCGTAGTAGAGGATTGTTGTTCTGACTCGGACGTCGAGGTACATGATTTCCTGATGCAGCGCATTCTTCCTAGACAGGCGGAGATCGTTAAATCAGAACAAGTAATCCGGGCGTTAAAGGCTCGCTAATTGTCTGACAAGCCGCCAGAATATCAATCGCGCAAGGTCCAACGGCGGACCTTATATCTTGCCTGCGCAGCTCTGGCAATTTCAGTAGGTCATGTGGCCTACGCTTTTTTAAGAGATCACATCTTTGACTATTGATACTAACCAGCCCACACCTTTTTGGATGAACGCGAGGTCCCATACGGAAAATTAAGATTGTTCTTATGAGACACGAAAAGGTGAGACCAACGTCGCACTGGCCACCGGCTCCAGCAAATCCCAGATGAGTAAAACATAGGTGCTGGAATCCAGCACCGGTGAGCAGAATTTGTTTATACTGGTTGGCGACAAGAACGCAGTTGCAGGCGATCCTCAAACGAAACAGCAAATCCATACCGCATTTTCACTGGCAACCGTCAAGACCCAGTACATTCATATATTCATTCTCGATGGATTAAACCATCTTAGCCATGGCCGCCAGACTTGAAGTGAAAGACATTGACCTTGCCAATGGAACTTGAAAAATCTATGGCGCGACATTAAAGAATATTCCTATTAAACAGGGTTATAAATCAATTCGCCCGTTAAGCCAAAATACCGGGACTCCAATAACCGGTCGACTAGTCGGGTTGCCTACTCTGGCAATCGCCATTAACATGCTGTCAGTTGCCCTGTTCGATATGAATCACGAGCCAATTAACAAAGTCGATACGTCAATGACGCATATGGAGGTGTTCAGGTTCTAGAACGTATTTTATCTTGGTTTCGCCGTCCAACCGCGGAGATCGAAATTCAAACAACCGGTGGATCAGCTAGACCCGGCGGCACAATTGACGTCCAAGTGACGATGCGGTCAAATTCGGGAGTCAATATCAAAACTGGACAATTAGAATTGACCGGGACTGAGCAAGCGTGGGAAAAAGAATCATCGACGGATAGCGGGCATGGACGGCTCCAATACAATCAAGTTTTGGCCCAACCTTTGGTCCAATCTTTCATTGCCGACACAGAATTAACCCCGACCGAACCGATTTCACGTTACGCTAGATTCCAGGTTCCCAGAGAATCTCCGCCCACTGTTCACGGAGAGGTTACCCAGGTTACTTGGGAAGTGACTGGAAAATTAGAGACTGATGACGGCAAACGTATCACTAATTCTAAGGAAGTTACAGTCCTGACTCTACCTGTGGTGTCACAAGGTCGCACCGCCGCAGATCTGACGGAAGAGGCTACCTTCAACGGATGCACATTGGCCATGGTTTTAGTTAATGACGTCGTTGGAGTAGGAGGCTACTTGGAAGGCGAGCTTCGTGCCCATATGAACGTGACAGAGCAGGCCAAAGACATCCGTATGGAGTTGCACAGCGCTGAAAAGGCAGGAGATCGTCACAATGAGTCCACCAGGCAACGGGTTTCGTTGGAGAGTAATGTGCAGCTAACTGTCAACCGGTCCTATGTTTGGCCTTTCAGCCTATTGGTACCGGACCGCACACTGCCAACGGTAAAGAACGGGAAAACGACAGTGTCTTGGCTGCTGAAAGCGATAGTAGACACCGATCAAAGCCCAGATACTTATCATTTAGACCGGGAAGTCCAAATCTTCACTTCCACTTAAGAATCTAGGAGCTCTGGTAGTCAGCAGCCTCGCCACCCCACCACTCTTTGAGACGCTCCCCGATTTGTCGTTCCTCCCCCTCTTCACCAGGAAAATAATACCGCCGTCCCTTCAATGACGGCGGTAAATATTCCTGTTCATCAAAGTGGCCTTCGAAGTCGTGGGAATACTTGTATCCCTTTCCGTACCCCATATTATTCATCATTTCGGTGACCGCATTCCGGAGATGCAGAGGCACAGGCTCATTGGTCTGTTCGCGAACATCCTGTATAGCCTGATTCAAAGCTGCGTATGCAGTGTTGCTCTTCGGAGCAGACGCCAGGTAGACCGCGGCCTCAGCCATCGGTATGCGCCCTTCCGGCATCCCCAAAAAATGCACCGCCTGCTGAGCCGCAATAGCTATACCCAGAGCTTGGGGATCCGCTAGTCCAATATCTTCGGAGGCCAATATCACCAAACGGCGGCTGATGAACATAGGATCTTCACCGGATTCAATCATTCGAGCCAACCAGTACAGTGCGCCGTCCGGAGATGAGCCTCTCACCGACTTAATGAATGCAGAAATCGTATCGTAGTGGCTTTCCCCGGCTTTGTCGTAAATTGGGGAGCGTCTTTGAAGTGCATCCGAGATTGTTTCCAGATTGATGATCCGGTTGCCGTAAGCGTCAGGCGTGCTGGTGTAGGCTGCTGTCTCCATCGCGTTCAGGGCAATACGCGCATCACCATTAGATATGCTAACCAAATAGTCAGCAGCATCATCGGCCATAGTGGCATGCATAGGTCCAAGCCCCACATCCCCATCAGTCAATGCCCTGGCTATAATCTTTTTCATTTGGTCGGGATTCAGGCTCTGGAGCGTAAAAACCCTACAACGGGAAAGCAGTGGAGCGATAATTTCAAATGATGGATTCTCGGTAGTAGCACCAATAAATATAATCGTGCCATCTTCCACATGCGGCAAAATAACGTCCTGCTGGGCTTTATTGAACCGGTGAATCTCATCCACAAAGAGGATCGTCGACCGCCGGTGCATCCCCTTGCGGTCTTTTGCTTCAGCCACAATTCTGCGCAGATCGGCCACACCAGACGTGACAGCGCTCAAAGGTTGGAAATCTGACTGCGTTGAGGTAGCCACCAAGCGTGCCAGGGTGGTCTTTCCGGTTCCAGGCGGTCCCCAGAGGATCATTGAAGGCAAACGCCCAGCACCTATGGATTTCAACAGCACCTTGTTCGGGTCAACAATTTGATCCTGGCCCACAAAATCCTCAAAGGTCTGTGGACGCATTCGCTCAGCTAAGGGGGCATCAAGCTTCGCCTGAACCTTCCTGTCGAAATCGAACAAAGACTCTGAACTCATGGTCGTTCACCTATCCATTACCGTGTTGACTACTGGAAACGAGGCATGACCTCTTGGGCAAACATCTGCATGGAACTCTGCACCGCTGAGTGAGGCAGCAAACCTCCGATATTGAACCAGCACATGAACTCATCAGGGTTGTACATTTTCTTAAGCTTCTCAAGTTTGGCAGAGACCTGGTTCGGTGTGCCCACAGCAGCAAATTCATCCATCACAATCTTGGAGGTAAGGCTACTAGCTCGGCTCGAGCCTTGACTGGCTCCTCGTGCCTGACCAATCATTCTCAACGTCTCTAAATAGTTGTCTATGGTCTTCTCGAAGCCCTTTACCGCCTCTTCCTCGGACCTCGCCACATGAATAGGCACGTTGACATTGACCTTCAACACGGAGGCATCATGCCCGTTAGCCTCCAATTCAGCCCGATAGAACTCCAGACCTTGAAGGGCTCCTTCCGTTGTAACGATCGTCGGCGCGACTAGGATACTGTGGCCGAGGGCACCAACTATTCCAAATGTATCTTCGCTATTTGACGCCACGTATACAGGAGGGTGCGGTTGTTGTATAGGCCTAGGGGTGATGCGGTAACCATGGGACTGATAAAACTTCCCTTGGTATTTAAAATCCTCTTGGCGCCATGAACCAAGCACCAGCTCTAGCCCTTCAATGAATCTCTCACGACCCTCCTCTTGATTGATGCTGTAACCTTGGTAATGAGACGGCATGGACCCTCTACCAACACCAAATATGGCCCTACCATTGGACAGCACATCTAGGGTGGCCACCTCCTCAGCCAGGCGTACGGGCTGATGTAGTGGCAATAGGCTAATAGCGCTTCCGATTCGGATACGCTTGGTAATCTGGGCAATTGCAGCCCCTATCATAAATGGTGCTGATAGCAGCGAGAAGTTGGGATTAAAGTGCAATTCAGCTAACCAAGCGGCGTCAAATCCAAGTTCGTCAGCTAGTTGGCATTGGACAATTGTGTCCTTAATACGTCTGACTGGAGTCTGATCTTCCGAGCAAGGAAGTTGGTAGAAAACTCCGAACTCCATAAATATCTCCTCAAGTTCAAACGGGGATGCACTGCAAGTCGGAAATCATACCCCGGCTATTCTAATACAAACATTTTAAGCAGGGCCGTGATCATTAATCAGCAAGAGTCCGATTGAGCAGTTTTGTTTGGGAAGTATCTTTCATCTATCCTAAGTTTATTTTTACCGGAGAAAAAGATGCCTAATTAAAGGGGAATGTTACCGTGTTTTTTGGCAGGAAGGCTGTCCCGTTTATTCTGAAGCATTTCCAGCGCTTTAATAATTCGGATGCGAGTATCTGCTGGATCAATCACATCGTCCAAGAACCCTCTCCCAGCAGCTATATATGGCGTGGTGAACTTGTCTTGATATTCTGTGATAAGTTCTTTCCGTCTCTTGTCCTGGTCTTTGGTCTCAGAAATCTCACTCCGATAGATAATGTTGACAGCACCTTCGGCCCCCATAACCGCAATCTCCGCAGAAGGCCAGGCCAAGTTGATGTCAGAGCGTAAGTGTTTGCTGCTCATTACGATGTATGCCCCGCCATAAGCCTTGCGAGTGATGACGGCGATTTTTGGGACCGTAGCCTCAGCATAGGCGAAAATCAACTTGGCGCCGTGCCTGATGATACCACCGTATTCCTGATCGACTCCCGGCATAAAGCCAGGGACATCCACCATGGTCACGATAGGTATGTTGAAGCAATCGCAGAACCGAATAAACCTGGCCGCTTTCGCTGAAGCATCGATATCCAGCACGCCTGCCAGAAATTCAGGTTGGTTACCCACGATCCCCACAGAACGTCCGTTCATCCGAGCAAAACCAACCACCACGTTCTGGGCAAAGTTCTGGTGGACTTCCATAAACTCTTCGCTATCAATAATCTTATAGATGACCTCCCGCATATCATACGGGCGGTTGGCATCATCGGGAACGAGATAACGCAAGTCTGGTTCCTTCCGATTGGCCGGGTCACCTGTTGGCTCCGGTGGCGTGTCCTCAAGGTTGTTACTGGGCAGGAAGCTTAGAAGATGTCGCACCTCGTTGATGCATTCTTCCTCAGTCTCGTATACGAATTGGGCAACACCGCTCTGGGTTGCATGGGTCGCGGCGCCGCCCAAGTCTTCGTGGGTCACTTCTTCTCCGGTGACCGACTTAATAACATCAGGGCCGGTGATGTACATCTGACCGATTCCCTTGACCATGAAAACGAAGTCAGTTATAGCCGGGGAATAAACCGCCCCGCCAGCAGAGGGGCCGACGATTACTGATATCTGAGGAATTACACCAGAATACATGGTATTGCGAAGGAAAATATCCCCGTAAGCGCCCAGACTCGTCACACCCTCTTGAATCCGAGCTCCACCTGAATCGTTAATCCCGACCACTGGACATCCGGACTTCACTGCAAGATCCAGCATTTTGCAGATTTTAAGGCTGACAGCTTCGGATAAAGAACCGCCCATCACAGTGAAATCCTGGGCGAATGCAAATACCTGACGACCTTCCACTAAGCCGTAGCCGGTAACCACAGCGTCACCCAAGACCTTGTTGTCTCCCAGGCCAAAATCTGTAGCACGGTGGGTAACGAATGGGTCAAGTTCTTCAAAGGTGTCTTGATCCATCAGCAGAATCAGACGCTCACGGGCGGTGAGTTTACCTCTGCTATGTTGTTGATCTATCCGGTCTTGGCCGCCACCTTTTTGCGATTCTTCACGCATAGCGGCCAGGTTGCTGATCTTCTCGTCAATCTGCCTTTTTTCTGCAGTCACAACTTCTCCCGCCAATAACCAAAGTGAGCCGTCTTGCGTCCTGTGATTAAAGGGCAAATCCTAAGGCTATTTTGGGTCAATCGTAGCAGACACCCAAAACGAGGAGCAAGGAGTCTCGGCACGCACCAAAGTGATAAAATGGTTCAGCGCAAATCCGTCCATAAAGGTATATCAAACCTGGAGTTCCTGGCCGTGCCCAAAATTCAGACCCCGCTAAACGGGCTGACTGTATCCAGCGATGAAACCCTTATCTGGGGTGTACGCACCTATGTAATGGGCATTATCAACCTGACTCCAGACTCATTTTCTGGCGACGGATTAGATAAAGATGTGTCCGCCGCCGTTGACAAGGCTCTCCGCTTTCAAGAAGAGGGAGCAGACATCCTAGACATTGGC
>JAKUNL010000037.1 GCA_022451925.1 Dehalococcoidia bacterium | reverse complement strand
ACGTTGCTAAGCACTTTCTACACCTCTCCTTCTCAAACAGGCTCAGGTATTAGACTCCATTTTCGTCGCGACTGGAAAAGTAATTTCACAAAGGCGGCCCCATTGTCCGAGTTAAGGTTTTCTCCCAATCCAAACAACGCCCATCTAATCGACTGGCAACCATGGGGATCCGCCGCATTCGCCAAAGCCCAGGAAGAAGATAAACCCGTCCTGCTTTCAATTTCCGCTGTTTGGTGCTACTGGTGCCATGTGATGGACGAAACCACATATACTGATCCAGACGTCCAAGAGATTATCCGGGAAAACTTTGTCGCTGTCCGGGTTGATAACGACCACCGTCCCGACATCAACTCCAGATATAACGTCGGCGGGTGGCCCACCACAGGTTTTCTAACCGGACATGGCGGGCTCATCGGGGGGGCAACGTACCTTCCACCCGACCAGTTAATCTCCATGATGGCCGAATTGATAGATGCCTACAAAAACGACCGACCCACTCTCTATACACAGGCCCGAGATCTGTTAGGTCGTCGCAGAGAACACGCCCGACGAACAGTGGCTGGCCCCGAGTTGGAAGAGTTGATTGTTGATCGAGTATCACGCATCGTTGCAGGTGCTTATGACGCTACAAACGGGGGGTTCGGCAGTGAACCAAAATTCCCCAATGCGTCCATAGTGAGAAGCATTAATCACCTCTACCGCACTAGTGGCGAGGATTTCTACGCCTCAATGTTGACCAAAACCCTTGTCGAAATGTCCGAAGGTGAAATTTGGGACGACGTAGATGGCGGTTTCTTCCGACACTGTGCCCAAGCGGACTGGACTCAACCACAGCATGAAAAAATGTTGGATGATAATCTCAATCTCACTCGGCAATTCCTTAACGCAGGTATCCTACTTGAACGGCCTGAATTCACGGAGACGGCAAAGCAAACCATCAAATATCTGCTGAATCAACTTTACGATTCAACAGCTCTTGGATTCAGAGGTAGCCAGGGAGCTCACTCTGAATATTATTCGTTACCTGCAGAAATTCGAGCAGAGTCGGGCGCTCCCAATCCCGATCCATCTTGCTATGCAAACAGCAACGCTCTTGCTGTGACAGTCCTTCTAGATGCCGCTTGGAAATTAGGCGATATGTCGATCCACCACACCGCATTGCAGATACTAGGAAATTTGGACACCATGGCCCAATCAGGTTCATTCAGCCACGTTTACACTGCGGAAGGCCCATCTAGTGTCCCGGCCCTATTCACAGATTGGGCCTGGTTATTGACCGCCCTGATTCAAGCCCACGGAAATACCGCCAATGATTCATATCTTACTCGAGCATTGTCTGTTGCCCAACTGCTGGTAGAAAACTTTTTTGATCAAGAAGGCGGCGGGTTCTTTGATATATCTGAACAAGAAAACCAGATAGGTCACCTTACCGTTCGGGAAAAAGCATTGGCTGACAATACTGTGGCTGCCGAAGCATTGATTCGGCTGTATCAAACCACCAGGAACGATGATTATCGACAGATTGCCGAGGCAACCTTAAGCGCCTTCGTAGAAGGATACAGAGAGAATGGAGAGTTTGCCGCTGAATACGGTTTGACAGTTCACTTGCTGAAGAACCCGATGGTCGAAGTGACCATTGAAGGTAATCCTGAAGACATAAAATGCCAAGAGCTTGTGGCAGCCGCAGCACGGCTCCCCCAACCAAATGTTGACATCAAGACAGTAATTGCGGCCGAAGACGATCCAATAGCACTAGCGCATGTTTGTCTAGATACTGTGTGTCTCCCTCCTGTTGTTTCGCCTGAGGCTCTAGCTGATGCAGTGTCCGAATTGACCGATGAGCGAGAACCCCCTTTCCAAGACATCTTCAAAGTTTTCCCTGGCAATTAGTGAAAACACATGACAAAGGGTCCTATGGAGTATGGGGTATGAGGTTGAGTGGCGAGGGGTTCTGCCATGGCTGTATCATTACTAAGTAGATACCTAATAGTTTACGGAGGAATTGCTTGCTGCGTAGCGCGAACTGCGGATCCCTGAGAAGTGAAAATACTGACGATCAAGTAACGTTGGCGGGTTGGATCGGTCGGAGACGTGACCACGGAGGAATCATATTCCTAGACCTTCGAGATAGGTCTGGAATCGTGCAAATCGTATTCAATCCGGAGACGGCATCTGAAGCGACACGAATCGCCGAAGAGCTCCGACCAGAATGGGTTGTTCAGGTCAAAGGAACAGTTAGTCTCCGGCCTGACGGCAGCGAAAACCCCGTCATTGCCACAGGCAACATTGAAGTCATGGCCTCAGAAGTTACAGTTATGAACCGTTCACTAACTCCTCCGTTCTATATTGAGGAGGATTCTGAAGCGGATGAGAGCCTCCGCCTTCGCTATAGGTACCTGGATTTACGCCGTCCTCCAATGTTGCGTAACCTAAGCCTACGTCATGAAGTGGTCAAATACATTCGTAATTTCCTAAACGACCGTAACTTCCTTGAGGTCGAGACACCGATACTAATTAAGAGCACACCAGAGGGTGCACGAGATTTCCTGGTACCAAGTAGGATGCAACCAGGAAGCTTCTACGCATTACCTCAATCACCTCAACAGATGAAACAACTCCTCATGGTCTCCGGAGTGGAACGCTATTATCAAATAGCTCGATGTTTCCGAGACGAGGACCTGCGAGCAGACCGACAGTTGGAGTTCACTCAGCTCGACTTGGAAATGAGTTTCGTTGAAGAGGAGGACATTCTCAATCTGACCGAAGACCTTTACACTGGAATGATCGAGTCAGTCACTCCGGACAAAGCCTTGCGCAAGCCTTTCCCGCGAATCACTCATAAAGAAGCAATGGACCGTTATGCCTCTGACAAACCAGACCTGCGCTTTGGTCTAGAAATGACCGACATCTCTGAGCTGGCGACAGAGACAGAATTTAGAGTTTTCTTGTCAACGATAGAAGGCGGGGGCCAGATTAAAGGATTCGTTGTGCCAGGCCAAGCCCAATTTGTGACCGGCCAAGTGAAAGAACTAGAAGAAACAGCCAAGGCAGCTGGGGCTGGTGGATTGGTCCATATACGTTACAGGGGAATAAAGCCCGTCGTGCAACTGACAGGAGAAGAGATACTGGAATCTGCTGGACTGCGCATGCCCCCGGAGTGGCACCAGCGTCTTTGCGACAAGATGGGCGCCGGGCCTGGTGACATGATTCTCCTAATGGCGGGACACCAACCCAGGCTAAACCACTGGTTGTCTAGTATGCGGACCCACATAGGTACATTACTAGAGTTAACCGACCCCAATGAACTCGCGTTCGCTTTCGTGACCAGCTTCCCATTGTTCGACTGGAATGACGATGCTAAACGCTGGGATTCATCCCACCACCCTTTCACATCTCCGGCAGACGGCCAGGAATTTGATTTAGATGGAGAGGACCTAGGAGCTATAACGTCGAAAGCCTATGACCTAGTGTGCAACGGATCAGAGTTAGCCAGCGGCAGCATCCGGATTCACAACCGTCAACTTCAAGAAAAGATATTTGGCATTTTAGGCCACTCGAAAGAGGAGATAGAGTCACAATTCGGCCAGATACTGGAAGCATTTGAATACGGAGCTCCTCCCCACGGTGGCATCGCCCCTGGAATAGACCGGTTGGTAGCCATCTTGTGTGATAGTCCATCTATACGGGATGTGATCGCATTTCCCAAAACCCAAAGCGGATCTGACCTGCTCTTTGATGCTCCAAGTCGGATCGACCAAAAACAATTAGAAGAACTCTCATTGGAAAGCACTTATGAAGGCGAATAGCCTATCCTAAATAAAAAAGCCATCCACAAAAAAGGGAAGACCCGCGGGGATTAATCGCAGGTCTTCCCTTTATACCTAGGCAATAGGTGCAGACGTTAGCCTTGCCCCCTACGCGCAGCGCCTGTGAGGCTAGCTCGATTATAAAAAGCCAATGCGGCTGCTTCTGTATTTTCCACCTTACCTGCCCAAGCCGCGAGAGGGGCTCCCTGCAGGCTACGGCCGAACGAAAAACTCAATTCCCAAGGGGCTCCAGCCGCGTCAGCTTTCTGGTTCATAGAATTCAGGTTAGCTGTCACTGAATCGTCTGGTTCACCACCTGAAAGGAAGACGACACCGGGCACAGAGGCAGGTAGAACCCGTTTGAACGCACCAATAGTCCGATCTGCAACTTCGTCGGGACCAGCTCGGTTAGCGGCAGCCCCCCCTGAGATTACCATACTAGGCTTCAGCAGCATGCCTTCC
Source organism: Dehalococcoidia bacterium (assembly GCA_022451925.1). Lineage (GTDB taxonomy): Bacteria > Chloroflexota > Dehalococcoidia > Lucifugimonadales > UBA3495 > UBA9611. The sequence goes on along the minus strand of JAKUNL010000037.1, from coordinate 16,575 downwards.
AAATCGACTTTCTGCTGCGCCAGTTGATCAAATACTTCGCGAAGGGTCTCTTCAGTAACTTCGAAACACCGGTCAATATCATGATCACCGTCTCGGAGAATTTCAGGTTCTACTATTGGGACTAATCCCGCTTCTTGGCTAAGCGCCGCAAAGCGTGCCAGTGAATGGGCATTTGCCGCTATACAGTACTGCGAAGGGGTGCTATCACTGATGCTAATCACTGCCCTCCATTTTGTGAATCCAGCCCCCAGTTCGACATACTCTTTCAACCGGTCCCGTAGACCATCCAAACCTTCCGTCACAAGTTCATCAGGAGATTCCGGCAGAGGGATGGTTCCCTTGTCAACTTTAATCCCGGGGATTATCCCTTGATCAGAAAGAACTTTTACCATCGATGAACCGTCAGCGGCGTCTTGCCTAATTGTTTCGTCAAACAAGATAACACCGCTGATAAATTCGTTCACACCTGCTGTACGAAACAACATCTCTCTGTAGTTTCGGCGGTTTTCCTCTGTCGACTCTACATTTATGGTGTCGAATCTTCTCTTAATTGTTCCGCTACTTTCGTCGGCTGCAAGGATACCCTTTCCCTTTGCTACCAGCGCTTGGGCGGTTTGGACTAATCGCTGCTTATCCATCAATCACCTCTCGTTCCCTTATTATCTTAGTTATGTCTAGTAATAAGCAAGGCTCTTAATCGCCACTAATAACAGACACGGTTGACTCCACAACGTCTTTATTACCAAGAATCAATGGGGTCCGCTGGTGTAACTCTTTAGGAAGAACATCAAGAATCCTCTCATAGCCCGTAGATGCGGCACCACCGGCTTGTTCTGCTACAAATCCTAAGGGATTGGCTTCATACATCAATCTTAAACGGCCGTCTCTTCGGTTTAGATCTGCTGGGTATGCGAAGATGCCGCCCTTTAAAAGATTACGGTGGAAATCCGCGACTAACGATCCGACGTAACGTTGCGAATATTTGTCACGTAGGAGTGCGATGGCCTTCTTGGTAGGTTCATCCAGGCCTTTACTGTTGCCTTCGTTGGTGCTGTAATACGGGCAGGCGTCCGGAATCAAGATGTTGGGATGGGTCTCATAGTAAATCCCAGACTGTGCATCCAAGGTGAATCCACAAACGGCATCTTGGGTGGCCAATACCAGAACCGTGCTTGAACCGTAAACCACATAAGCGGCGGCTACCTGTTCGTTGCCCTTTTTCAACAGAGAATCATCGTTGACTGTTTCGCCAGGAGCTTTTTTCCAGATACCAAAGATAGACCCGATACTCACGGCCACATCTATATTCGATGATCCGTCCAATGGATCCATTAGCACAATAAAACCGCCGCCAGTTTCCCCATCAACAATGACTGGATCTTCGATCTCTTCGCATCCGATTGCGGCAACATGGCCAGAAGTGGAAAGGGTTTCAACAAAAATACTTGAACTAGCCTCATCCAGACGCTGGACTATTTCTCCTTGGACATTAGTTTCTCCAGTGGTTCCAAGGGCGTCGGCCAAGGCGGCCTGCTGTACTTGCTGCTGAACCTGTCGAGACCCCTCTGCTATGGCCAAAATCACAGCATTTAGACCCTGAATCTGGCTTTTATTTTGCCATTCCGCTTCGACGTATTCCTGGAGAGTTGTTTTTCCCCCTGTTACCAACACGCGTCACCTCTCGCACTAAATAACCGTACAAACCCCATAGAAGTCCTATCCGATTTGACACTTCAAATTCGGTAGAATATAAACCAACCATTATGATCATAATACCCGACAGCTCGGGACAGTATTGGTCCAAAATCTGGGTTGCAATCCAGGCACCCGACAGGCGTGAATTATAACCGGATATTCGACGGGCACAATTCTAGCAGTCGGGTATTTATGAGTCAATTTGTTTCATGTTTACAGTGATTGCCTAGGATTTTTATCTGGATGTGAACCGACTGCTGCTGTTGCCGAGGGTTGAGAACGAGTGTATATTCACTTTTGAGTACTCGCCAGTATCAAGGGTACTAGTACGCCTGCATCTGGGCTAATCTGACCCTAGTACGTCGGATTCAGGACGAAAATCTTGGGCGAATTTTTTCTATATCCAATCATCTTCGCGACCGTGGGATGGGCAGCTCGTCTGGCAAAAGCCAAAGGACGGAATCCTTGGATCTGGGGCGGGGCAGCAGTTCTACTTGGTCTGTTGCATGTCCCACAATCAGCTCTGTTAAGCGTAATTCCTGTCAGTGTCCTAATATTCACGAGGAACCCGTCTAGCTCTTCAGCCATTGAAGGCAACGATCCAGTTTGTGCTCGGTGTACCAAACCTCATTCCGACGGCCAACATTTCTGCACTGGCTGCGGGTGGGATTTAAGCCAAGCCTATATTCCGGAGGTAGTTGACCCTATCCAGCAATCCACGGCACAGCCACCGGTGCAAACAACAATGACGGATACAAGCGAAACCTCACCTAATGAGACTCCTGCACCAGCCCTGATAGAAAACACGAACACCGTTACAGATATTCCCCCCGAAGACAAAGACGAGGCCTTTTTAGGGACTGCCCAGCCCGAATCAGAGAGTCCGGCTTCTGGGCCAGTCACTGAGCATGTTCCCTGGGGAACTTACGACCCTGGCCCTGCGCCTACAGCCGCAGTGATGGTTGCAAGAGGCATGGAACGATTCCAAGAACAAAAGTACCAAGAGTCGATCGACCAGTTCACAAAGGCGATAGCCTTGGATCCCAACTACGCCGAGGCATGGGAGAAGCGGGCTGAGGCCTACGCACAAATGGGGCGATCACAACAGGCCGAAGAAGATCGCCGCCACCTGCAAGCTCTTGCCCCCCGTACGTTGCCTGGTTAAACCAACGAACCATATTACAATCTGCTAAAAGAAGATACCACTATGGCCGGTTCGTTCACTATACAGCCATTATGTGATAGCCAGCATCAACGGGAATGATCGTGCCGGTGATTCCAGTGGAAAGTCCACTGCACAAGAATAAAGCCGTGTGAGCCACCTCATCAACAGTTATGTTCCGTTTCATAGGCGCTTTTTCAGCTGCAGCGTGTTGCATATCTCTGAACCCGCTGATTCCCCGGGCTGCTAGGGTTTGTAGCGGACCTGCCGAGATGGCGTTGATTCTGATGTCCTTCTCTCCATACTCAAAAGCTAACTGCCGAACGCTATGCTCCAGAGCAGCTTTGGCGGTACCCATTACGTTGTAGCCTGGATAAACCCGTTGAGATGCGTCAAAAGTCATAGCAACCACGCTGCCTCCGTCAGTCATCAAAGGCGCGGCATGTCGAACAAGTGGCAAAAGCGAGTAAGAACTTACTTCCAGGGCGACTCTAAAACCTTCCCTTGAAGTGTCGACAAATTGGCCGTCTAGGTCTTCCCGATTAGCAAAGGCGATACTATGAATCAGGAACGAGATATCGCCAAATTCTTCCTTGAGGGTGTGGAACACCTGTGCGATCTGCTCGTCGTCGGCGGCATCACATGGAAGGGTGAGCGATCCATCCAAAGTATCTGCCAGGCTCTTCACACGTTCCTTGAGACGATCTCCCTGGTAAGTCAGGGCGATGCGAGCTCCGGCCCGAGAAAGAGCCTGAGCAATGCCCCACGCGATGCTGCGTTCATTAGCTACGCCAAAAACGATTCCTTTTCTGCCAGACAGGTCGATGGGAAACACCTGACTACCTCTCTAAGTTCCAATTTCAATAATATTTTCTTGGACCATTCATGGTATTACGTGAAAAACGAGGCGACTTTTTCTAGGAAGATTTCCAACTGTCTTTCGGGTTCAAAGCTGGCGAATCGAATAATGACCGTCTCCGCTCCCGCATCCTCGTACTGTACGATACGGTCTCTGACCCGTTCTGCACATCCAAAAGGCCCCCAACGGGTTCCCCAAATATCTGAGCCATAATATCCCGTCAGCCATTCCAATGCGTCAGCCTCGGCTGCGGCCAAATTCGAATTCATATTAACCGTCATATAGAAGGTGTTTTCTAAACTCTTCGGATCCCGACCTATTTCAATCGCTTTTTCTGATACCTGTTGAATCACCTGGGCAAATTCGTCCGGACTATCAGAGATTGAAATTATCCCAGCACCCAATTGAGCGGCCCTTCGAATCTGAGCCTTGCTATGGGCTCGATAATGGGTTCCCAAAAGGAATGGGATACCGGCCGGGTTAATAGGAACCGGACGCATCAAGCCTGCATCTAAATCGAAATTACGCCCATGGAAGTCAAACGATCGGCCTGAACCTAAGCCTTGGACTATTTTGATAATTTCCTCAAATCGATGCGCCCGACCTTCAGCAGAAACCCCAGCAGCAACCCATTCTCGTTTCTGATCGCTGTTAAATGCGCCCCCGACACCGGCCCCTATGACCAACCTTCCTCCGGATATCAAATCGACCGTTGCCAGTGATTGAGCTAAAAGAACCGGATGGCGCAATGCCGGTAGTAAGACAGCCGTTCCTAGTCTTACCCTTGTGGTTCTTGCAGCCAGGGCGCTAAGTATCGAAAGGGGCTCCATCCTGGGTTTAGCCATGAGACTATCGCCTACCCAGACTGAATCAAGTCCCGCCTGTTCAACTGTTCCAGCCAACCCGAATAGTCGGTCAATGTTTTGAGGCTGTTGCCCTCGCAACAATAATCCTCGGGTCGGTAGTAATATGCCTATTTTCAATTTGCTCATTGATTAATTTTGTATCGTTATGTTATTTCCATATCTAGATCAGACCTGACTTCCATTCTTCTGCCAGGCGATCCAGTAGGCCAGGTTCCATATGTTGTAAGGTTTCCAAGTCGTCAACAACATCCAAATCAAATCCAATGCCTTGACTGGAGTTGATCGCCACGGAAGTTTCCAGTCTCGCAGCCTGGGTTAGATGTTTCATGAAGCTGGCTTGTCCCAGTTCCGGCTCTAAGGGCACTCCCAAGGGGACCAGAATCGAGTTTGTGCCACCGTCGCGGCGGGCCGGGCCTAGCGTAACATTCCCCTGTCTACGGGAAGCCTGCATCATGCTATGTATATCTGCAGGTTTCAAGAAAGGCAGATCTCCGGCGACGAATAAGGCCGACTTGCCATGTTCGAAGGCAAGATCAAAGGCTCTTTTAAGAGTGTCATTCAGGTCAGTTCCCAATTCCTCCAACCACATGGCTCCAAGTGAGCGAGCCAATTCTTGAACTCTTTCGTCCCCTCCAACAACCCAAACCGTATCGACGTTAGCACCGTTAATAGCAAGGATAACTCGGCGCAGCATGCCTAACACTAAGTCCGCTCTCTGCTCAGCTGTGAGGTCTTGACTCAAGCGGGATTTACCTTGGGACAAAGGTTTCATAGGTATGATAGCGATTATGTTTTGGGCATCAGTGACCATAAGGTTTTAGGTTCTTCTTTAAAGCTAAGCGGCTAGTGTCAAAATTTCCTTGGCCAGAGCAATCTTATCCTCTGCCGTGTTCATAATAGTCGAGGTTACGAGGGGAGTTATACCCAGTTCCCTGATTTCAGATGCCAAACCCTGGTCTTGAGTATCGATCACACACACGTCGCAAATGTCTCGGTACTCCCTTGCAACTTGAACGCAAGACACGTCTTTTCTAAGTTCGGTCATAATCTTTCCAGCCGGACCTTTAACTGCATCTCCGCCAACTATTGGACTAACGCAGACCTTAATACCTGAAAACTCTTGAATCAGTTGTCGTACGCCCGGTAAAGCAAGGATCGGCCCAAGGCTAAGATAAGGGTTTGATGGACACATAACCAACATATTTGCCATGGTTAAAGCATATTGGAATCCTGGAGACGCCGAAGCTGTGTCGGCACCCAAATAGGCAACGTTAGATACTCTTGGCTCAGTTTTTCGCCCCACAAAATACCGCTGCATAGGCAAGGGGCCCTCATTGGTAGTTAGAACTGTCTTGACCGGGTCGTCGCTCATAGGGACTACTATCTGAGTCACTCCTAAAGAACGACTCAATGCAGTAGTGACCTCGGAAAGCGTTTTGCCTTCAGCCAACAACTGCGTCCGCCGAATGTGGGTAGCGAAATCGCGGTCGCCAATATTAAACCAGGTGTCCACACCAAACTTGCCCAACATCTCAAGTGTTGTAAATGTATCACCGGCTATCCCCCAGCCAGTCTCTTCGTTGGAAAGACCTGACAGGGTATACATCATAGTGTCTAGATCGGGTGAAACATGCAGACCATGAAATGATTCATCGTCACCTGTATTGACACACACCGTTAAATCTTCCGGTGGTAGCAGAAGCGACAACCCTAAGGCTAATTTTGCCCCTCCGACCCCCCCGGCCAAAGCCAACACTGTAGGCATATGTGGAGGGCTTCCTTCCGATACCATCAGTCGCAGGGCCGAAAGAGAGTCAACCGAAGAGAAACTCCAGTGCGAATCAAGATAAAATTAAACCTTAGAATTCGGGGACGTAGAAATCTGGTTGGGATGTTCAAATCGATAATCTTCAAGCTTGACCAACCTGTTATATGAACCAAAGATTTCCTCAACATTGTCGCCTACCAAATCCAATGGATCAAGTTCCTGATCACTATCGCTGAACACCCGTCGTGTCTTGTAGGTGGTGTACCGTTCTGCCGGAATTCTCCCAGCGTCGCGTATCATCTGACGGAACTCAGACGGCCGCATAAGCTGTCCATGTTGGGCCCCAGCAGCAGTGGAGATGCTTTCGTTGATTAGCGTTCCGCCAAGGTCGTTCACACCAGATGTTAGCAGTAGTTGCGACATTCGAGGGCCTTCTTTCACCCAGGAAGCCTGAATATTAGGTATCCAATTGTTCAACATAATCCGGGCTATAGCGTGCATCTTGATGACGTCGATTCCCGTCGGGCCGGGTCGCACGTCATCCACAAGATTCTTCATAAACATGGGAGCTTCTGTGTGGACAAAACTCAACGGAACAAACTCTGTTATGCCGCCGGTCTGTTGCTGTATACCCCTGATTAAATCCATATGATTAGCTAGCTGGATCGGAGTCTCAAGATACCCAAACATTACGGTTGAAGTAGTGGGAATACCCAATTCATGAGCAGTCGTAATAACCTCTTTCCACTTTTCAACTGTAATACGACCAGGTGAAATCTTGTTCCGCAAATCTTGATCCAATACTTCTGCTGAAGTACCGGGCAGACTCCCCACTCCGGCAGCCTTTAATTCTGATAGGTAAGACTTGATGGTCGTTTCAGACCGGATGGAACCATAAAGCACTTCTTCCGGCGAGAACCCGTGGATGTGCATATCCGGCAGTTCTTTCTTGATGGTCTCGCAAAGCCGTATATAAAGGTCGCCTTCCATTTTAGGAGGGAGACCAGCCTGCACACAAACCTCAGTAGCACCGTAATCCCAAGCCTCTTTTGCCCTACGAACTATCTCTTCAGGGGGTAGCAGATATCCCTCTTCTTCACGGAAATCCCGGCTAAATGCACAGAATCCGCACCCTTTTATACAGACGTTAGTAAAGTTTATATTACGGTTGACTACGTAGGTGACGACGTCCCCCACAGTGCGTCTACGGAGTTCATCAGCCGCCATCACCAATGCGTTGTAATCCTGGCCTCGCACCTCAAACAAGATAACCGCTTCATCAGGAGTTATGTCTTCTCCACTCAAGGCTCGATCCAATACGGCGGCCGTCGCAGGCGTGACCGTGGTTATCATAGAATTCAGATCTTCTACCCGAGTTAAACCGGAAGGTCTTTGTTCTTCAGAATTTGATGGCATATCTCTGCATTCCCCCTTGTACATATCCCTCTGAATCGGCCAATGCCGATACCTTTCGTTGGAGGGACGCGGGTAAAAAATCCTCTGTTTCTATAAAATACTCTGGATAAACAGGAAGCCTTGGTTTTAACTCAAAACCCGCATCCTCTGTTTTTTGTTTGAGGTCGTTTAGAACAGGCCATGGTGCTTCAGGGTTAACGAAATCTATGGTCAATGGCGAAACTCCACCCCAATCATTGATGCCGGCATTCAGGTAAATCTGGTAATCATTTGCGCTCAGGTTTGGCGGTACTTGTAGGTTCGCATCTGACCCTAGTATCAGTCGGGCGGCTGCGACCGTCCACATGAGTTCTTTAGTCTCGGCGTCAGGTGTACCTCGCATCGCTGTCAACGGTTTGGCTCTAAAATTCTGGATTATGACTTCCTGAACATGGCCATGCTGAGCATCGAGTTCGGATATAGCCAACAAAGATTCTATACGGTCTCGGCGGCTCTCGCCTATGCCGATGAGGATACCAGTGGTAAAAGGCACTCGCAACTCTCCCGCTAGCTCTAGAGTCCGTAGGCGAACCCGAGGCCGTTTGCTAGGCGCAAATTCGTGGGGGCCCCCTTCCGCCCACAGAACATCACTGGTGCTTTCCAACATCAGTCCCATAGACGGATTGAAAGGTTTGAGGGAATCTATCTCTCGGCGAGCCATTGTGCCCGGATTGGCATGAGGAAGCAAATCAGTCTCTTCCAACACCAACTGGCAGGCATATGCCAGATATTCCAAAGTGGTTTTGAAGCCTCTGTATTTTAACCACTCGCGAGCCTCTGGATAACGCTGTTCCGGTCTTTCCCCGAGGGTGAATAACGCCTCGGTACAGCCCATAGCGGCGCCTGCGTTTGCCACTTGAAGGATCTGTTCCGCTGTCATGAACAGGTCATCACCCGCCTGCTGGGGATTTTTTCGAAAGGTACAGTACCCACAAAAATCACGACAGAGATGAGTCAGTGGAATGAACACTTTAGGTGAAAACGTAACTATGTTCCCTTTAACCTGATCCCTCATCCACCCGGCTACCGTACACATATCTTGGGTATCTCCCAGATCTGCAGCAACAAGAGAAAATGCGTCCGACGTGGTCAGGTCAGAACCCATTTTGGCTTTTAAAAGGACGTCATTTATAGGCGTACAGCTGTCTGGCATTTTCCCCATCGCAAGATTGGACGGTTACCGTCAATAGCACTCAATTGTCTGCGACTTTGGATTTTCCTAAAGCCCACCTGGAATTAGGTACGCATCAACCTCGATGAAAGACTATTCTAGACTGTCGGAACATACTGGGCAATAAGTTATGAGGACGGAGTCCGGAGAAAGACTCTGGCAGCTGGTTAGAATCCTTCAAATCGTATCGGGTCAGATATGTCCGATACGGAGTAACTCTTGCCGAAGTGATCATGGGCTCTGCGAGTGGCAACTCGCCCGCGAGATGTCCGCTCCAAGAATCCCAATTGAAGCAGAAAGGGTTCCAAGACATCCATGATAGTATCTGGATCCTCATTCAACGATGCCGCCAGTGTATCCAATCCAACCGGGCCACCAGAGAACTTGTCTATGATGGTAGTTAACAGCCTGTGATCAGACCGGTCTAAACCGAGGGCGTCAACATTCAGTTGATCGAGTGCTGCCTTCGCCACCAAGCCATTCACTTTGTTATCGGCTTTGACCAGCGCGTAATCTCTGGTACGTTTTAAAAGTCGGTTGGCAACCCTCGGTGTACCTCTAGACCTGGAAGCAATCAGACGAATCCCTTCGTCGTCTGCGTCCATCTCAAGTATTCGGGCCGAGCGATCTACTATTATTTCCATATCACAAGGCTCGTAATAATCCAGGCGACACACCGACCCAAATCTGTCTCGGAGAGGAGCGCTAACCATTGAGAAGCGTGTTGTTGCACCAACCAGTGTGAAGGGATTTATCCGGAGATTAACATTTCGCGCGGCAAGTCCTTTCCCGACCATCCAAGAAAGGAAAAAATCTTCCATTGCGGAATACAAGACTTCTTCAACGACTCTATTAAGGCGGTGCACCTCATCTATGAAAAGCACGTCGCCAGGTTGCAAGCTGGTTAATATAGCGGCCATGTCACCTGCACGTTCAACCGCAGGTCCAGAAGTCACCCGAATGGCAACGTCCATCTCAGACGCAATAATGTTAGCCAGAGTGGTTTTCCCAAGTCCTGGCGGGCCGTAAATGATGACGTGGTCCAACGCCTCATCTCTAATCTTGGCTGCCTGTATGGATATCGAGAGATTCTCTTTAGTATTCGACTGGCCAACAAAATCAACCAGTGATTTAGGGCGTAAAGACACTTCGAAATCATCTTGTTGGAGGTCACCAGACACCAAACGATCAGCCATCCTAAGCCTCCCTCACCCGGTTGATCCCACGTCTCACATAGCCTTTGCATCCCCGCTCATTTTAGCCGGAGTAGCATACCGCCGGTCAATAATAGCTTGTCATGTTTTTAGCCAACATACTTACGGAACACCAAACAGGCGTTCTGTCCTCCGAATCCAAAAGCATTGGACAAGGCGACTTGAACGTCCTTGGCTCGAGGCTGGTTTGGAACATAATCAAGGTCGCAGGTTGGATCTGGGTTTTCGTAATTGACTGTCGGATGGATCATCCCTTCAGTAATTGTTTTCACGCAAGCGGCAGCGTCAAGAGAGCCGGCCGCTCCCAATGAATGGCCAATCATAGATTTCGTTGAACTGACGGGTATGTTATAAGCGCTATCACCGAATAGTCGTTTAATCGCCACCGTCTCGAGAGTGTCATTCAGCGGTGTCGAAGTGCCATGGGCGTTTATGTAGTCTACCTGTTCCAACAAAACACCGGCATCGTTCAATGCCATCTGCATGGCTTCAGCAGCGCTGGTCCCGTTTTCTTCAGGCTGGACTGGATGACCAGCGTCACTAGTTGAACCGAATCCAGCGAGCTCGGCCAGTATATCGGCACCCCGACCCAAGGCGTGCTCTAGGCTTTCAAGCACCATAATTACTGAACCCTCAGATGGAATGAAGCCATCTCTTTCTGAATCAAATGGCCTGCTTGCTTTTTGAGGATCGTCATTCCTTGTGCTTAAAGCCCGCATAACTGAGAATCCAGACAAACCAAGCAAGCTGATTCCTGCCTCCGTACCCCCGGCCAGCATGACATCGGCTGTTCCGCGTTGGATAACTGCCATTGCATCACCAAGAGCCTGGTTCGACGCTGCACAGGCCGTGGTAGCCGTAGAGTTGTAACCGTGGGCGCCGGTATACCGACTCACGGCAGCGGCAGCCATATTAGGGAGAATCATTGGGAAAAAGAATGGAGACATCCGCATCCCCCCACGTTCGGTCAGTATACGACAGTTCTCCTCTAAAGTTGGGAACCCGCCGTTGCCGTTCCCCAGAACGACACCTACCCTATAAGGGTCGTCTTTAGAAATGTCATAGGCTGCTGCTTCCACTGCTTGAAGAGCAGCAGCTACGGCCAATTGCGTGAAGCGGGCCATTCTACGGGCTTCCTTGCTGCCAATGTAAGTTCCAGGATCAAAACCGGACACCTCACCGGAAATCCTGCAGGGGTAACCATCCGGATCACAAAGGCTCATTGGCCCGATGCCTGATTTGCCTGAGACCAGATTATTCCAATACTCTTCAGGGGTCTCTCCCAATGGAGTCATAGCTCCCATACCCGTGATTACTACCCTAAGCCGTTCATCTGCCAATGGAGACGCTCCTGATTGTCTGATTGATGCCCCTAATCATTTAGCTCTTAGAACCCGGCTTGGGCAACCCAGGATATAACTCCGGCTCAATGCCCAGCGCTGACTCTCTTACCTCTGCCGTTAGGAATAAGGATCCTGTCGCTAGGACCAAATCGTTTTCTCCTGCCGATTCTAGTGCCATTCGGAGCGCGCTAGCTACCGTTGACGCTTTTTGGGCCGACTGCTTGAATAACCCTACTAATTCGTCCACAGGCAAAGACCGTGGATGACGAGAGACCGTCGCAAATACTGAATCGGCTTTGTCATCCAGTGCCTGTGCCATACCTTCTATATTCTTGTCTTTAGAAAAACCGACAACCACTATCAACTTGTCATAATTCAGGTACTCAGGCAACGATTTTAGCAGGCTCTCCATTGAGTATACGTTGTGCGCCCCGTCCACCATCAAGAGCGGCGAGCGCGATAATATCTCCATTCTGCACGGCCAAGTAACTTGTTCAAAGCCCGCTTCGATAGCCTGGGGGGGTATTTCAACCCCTTTGCTAGACAGTGATTCCACCGCCGCAACAGCTGTCGCTGCATTTTCCAACTGGTGGGTTCCTAGCAGAGGAATGTACAGGTCATATTCGCAATTCACACCCTTAACTTGAAACCTCTGGCCGTCGGCGTCGAGGCGCCTATTTTCCCAGGTGATGTCCCGTCCCACCAAGATTGGGGCAGCCTCTTTCTCTCTGCATGCGGCCAATATGGGCGCCAAGGCCTCCGGTGATTGCGGGGCAACCACGACCGTCGATCCTGGTTTAATAATTCCTGCTTTGTCAGTAGCTATTTCCTGGATTGTATCGCCTAGTATGGCCATATGATCCATGCTAATCGATGTGATGACACAAACCCCAGCATCCAACACATTCGTGGCATCCAACTTCCCACCTAGCCCAACTTCAATTACTTGGGCATCAACCTTATCCTCGGCGAAGCACTGAAAAGCCATACCGGTAAGGTATTCAAACAAAGTCAATGGGCCAATTAAATCGTTGGTCTTAAATTCCTGGTGTATAGGCCAGAGTCCCTCAACCAACCCAGCAAATTTTTTTGGTGATATGGGTTCAGAGTTCCGCCTAATTCGCTCTCGAAAGGTATGCAAGTGTGGCGACGAATAGAATCCAGTACTCAATCCGGCGGCTTTCAAAGCTGCATCACATAAAGCTGCAGTGCTTCCTTTACCTTTAGTCCCAGCGACATGTATTGCCGGACTTTGGATCTGAGGATTGCCCAGCCGGTCCAGCAAAGCTTCGATCCTACCCAAGTCATAAATAGCTTTCTGGCGCGGACCGGAGACCGCGTTTCTCTCATGGTCAACCAAAGCTAACAGTCGGGAAATTGCCTCAGAGTAGTCCACTTGGCTCCTCAAACCTGAAATGACGGAAAATAAAAATAACAATCACGATATCCCGTAATCGGGTATCAAGGATTGCTAATGATTTTAGGCCTCCCACCCAAGACCATTTGTACGCCATCTCCGAAGGTGAGCGAATTCACATAATCAATGTTACCTTTCATGGATTTGGGGGTAAACCCAAACACACGTTCCACTTCGCCCAACTCAGCAACGTTTCTGATTCCCAGCATCTTAATCTGTTCCGTTGTAACCGGTGTTCTGGGCAGAATTCCTTGGCAGACGGCAGCCACCAGGCGCATCAACCGAACCGGGACGTGAAACCTCATACGCCGCTTGCCCATGGCTCTGGCAACCTCAATCACTAACTCGTTGTAATTAAGACGTTCTGTGCCGCCGAGGTCTATAGTCTTTCCTTTCAAGTCCTCCCTGCTAAGAGAGATGGCAATACAACGGGCCAAATCATCTGCAGCTAAGGGTTGTAGCCGATTTTTCCCTGATCCAATTACCGGGACAAATGGTGACAACCGCACCATGGCAGCCAATACATTCAGAAATTGGTCACCTTCGCCGAATAAGATTGATGGTCTAAAAATCGTGAAATGTATTCCACTTTTTTTTACTTCCTGCTCACCTAACCACTTGGTGTGAAGATAAGGATATGCCTGGTCATTAGCAGCTCCGATCGCACTCACGTGTAAAAAGTGTCTGGCACCAACTTCTTTTGAGGCCGCCAATACGTTTGCCGTGCCCTCCCTGTGCACTGTGTCGAAAGAATTGCTCCCGGATAGGCGCATGCCCCCCACCAAGTGAATCACCGATTCGACGTCATAGAAAGCGTTCTCCAGTGAAGTTCGATCGCCAATGCTACCGTACTGGACTTCAACTTCACGGTGGGCGAATATACGTTCGCGACCCGGCGTATGAACCAAACATCGAACTTCATGGCCTCGTTCAAGAAGTTCACGAACCACCCTCCGGCCTAAAAAACCGGTAGATCCGGTTACCAAAACAACCAAATCACTTCTCCCCTGACCAGATCAGTTTTTACCGATAAGGAAATACTGAGGCATTTTACAGACCAAATTGGCAAAACAGTCTGTTCTATGTCAAGTGAATTAAATACAAAGTCTATCGGAAGGCACTGAATAAAAAAAGAACTAATGATAATTCCTGCTGTAAAATTTGTGCATCGTAACGCCAATAAAAAGGGTGATGTTGACAAGGAGTTACACATGGAAAAATTGGATTTACACTTTGGTGCAGGAATTGCACTAGGAGCCAGTGAGACCTCCCGACAAGCACGCTGGATGGAAGAACTAGGATATGAATACTTTTCTTCGGGAGAGCACTTCATGCGCGGTGACCCTCCTGGTCAAACCCACGCGACTTTACCTTTGTTGGCAGTAGCTGCCGGAGCAACAGACAATCTTCGCGTCCTATCCTCTATTATCCTCACTCCCTTCTACCATCCTTTGATGCTGGCGCGTACTACCGCAACTTTGGATATCGCCTCAGGTGGACGCCTAACCCTCGGCGTAGGAGTTGGCGGTGAATTTCCAGTCGAGTTTGAGGCTGCCGGCCTAAAGGTAAACCAACGAGGACGACGAACCGACGAATGCTTGGAGGTGCTACGCAGACTCTGGAGCGGAGAGAGAGTAACATTTTCCGGTCAACATTTTGAAATGACCGAAGCAATGATTAACCCAACTCCTACCCAAAAACCGAACCCGCCAGTGTGGGTTTCAGGTCGCCGAGACGCCGCAATGCTGAGAGCTGCAACATATGGTGACGGATGGATGCCATATTTTTACGACGCACCAAGGTACAAAAATAGCGTAGAAAAGATTAAGGGTTTTGCTGCCGCTGCTGGAAGAGATATATCAGGATTCCAGTGGGCACACTTTCCATACATTGCAATCTACCCCACTGAACAGAAGGCGGCTGAGGTTGCTGCTGAGCAATTGGGTGGCCGCTACCTGTATGGTGGGGATTTCTTAAACATCGTCAGAAAGTATTGTTTACTTGGGACAGTTAAAGATTGCCTCAGACAACTCCAAGAATATATAGATGCCGGGGCGCGGCACATCGTCTTCAGTATTTGCTGTCCTAAGGAGGATCGTGAACGTCATTTAGAGGTCATAGCGAAAGAATTAATCCCTAGCTTAAAATGAAACCTACGGGGTCTAATCAAACGCAGTCCTAAGAACAAATCAGCCTGTGCGTTATGACAATTAAGTTTTTCTGTCGTAGAATATACTAGGGCCCTAGACGTCGTAGTCTGCAGATAAACGGTGGATAACTCTGACTAGAGGGTAATTAACCAGGTTTTCAGAAAGAGACATTTAAAAACCGGCTGTCTCGAGTAAGAAAATCAGTTATTTCGCATGCTGATCCTCCTGTATAATATCTGAAGGATATAGAATTACGGTAAATCTAAATTAAAAGCTACCAATCATCCTCGTAGTTATCGTAGGGTAAATCAGTCAATTGTGTTGGGTGATTTAGGCCTACTACATCACATGGATCGTCTGGCAAACGCCAGCAGGAGCAAGAATGTCGCGAATAAAGCGGGTGATGCTTTTCCAACCAGCGTCAGCCGGTGGAAACTTTGAATACGTTGCTATACCCAGGCAGGGCATGCTCTTTCTTTCGGGAGCACTAGCTCAGTGGGAAGGTCCCAACATATACGAGCGCGAAATTTGGTTTGAAGATCGCTCTGGACTTATGGATCCTGAGAAGGATCTAGAGGGCATCGATATTCTCATGGTAACGGCTCTTATAAACGAGGCCCCTCGCGGGTATCAAATCGCCAAATTAGCCAAAGAGTTCCATCCTAATATAATAACAATCGGCGGCGGCCCTCAGATGAGCCCACTTGCAGAAGAGGCTTTTAATTATGGCGACTTTGACGTCATAGTAAACCGCGAGGGCGAGGATATCATTGGCCAATTATCTGACATCCTATTGGGACATGGACCGGGAGACAGGGATCAATATCTAGCAAAGGTACCCGGGATTACATATCGGAAAGACGGAGGAATAGTTGAGACTCGACGATCAGGTCTTGTCACTCCAGATTTCGTAGAGCTGCCTGATTTCCGCTCCATCAAAGACTTGAATGCGGCCAACCCGATGGTAGGAGCAGTCATTGAGACCATCAGAGGGTGCACTGAGAATTGTACTTACTGCCAAGTAATACAGCAATTTCTTGGATATCGAATGATCTCCCGTGAGACAGAGTTCAAACGTCTCGCCCAGCTTCGAGAGCTCGCATCCGACGGTCTGATTCATTGTTCAAGGAATGGAGAATTTCAAGTATTTATCTCTGACGACCTTCATACTCCACCGAAACGGGCCGTAAAGTTCCGTGACGAACGTCTTGCACGACTACAAGGTTGGAAGGGGCACACCGACGGCATGAACATGATTTGCCAGGTCCGTGCCGAAGTTGGACAGGATCAAGAGTTGACCGCCGCGATGCAGGACGCCAACATCAGTATGATTTATGTGGGGGGTGAATCTGACAACGCCGAGAACTTGCTGGCCGTGAACAAACGGCAAGAACCCGGACAGATGCACAAAGACCTCAATTATCTTAATGACGAAGGTTTAGCTGTCGTTGCCATGACTATCATCGGTCTGCCTT
>JAKUNL010000036.1 GCA_022451925.1 Dehalococcoidia bacterium | reverse complement strand
GAGTGCGTGATACCATAGCCAGGATCTTATTAGATTCGTTGTGCGCGATGGCTTATTGCTTCTTTTGCATCACAAAATGGACTGACAATTAAGGCAGCGATACCTGTTAATAATTGAGCGGTTGCATTGACTAGGTGTATATCTATGACAGTGATGCGAATACGTGTTCCAAGAATGAACTTCGTTGGACGAGGTTATGGATTAATGGATTGTTGCTGATTGGCTAACCTTTTATTAACACGAGCTGGTTACTTAGGATGAACAATCGATGAAACAGCCTATGATGGGATTATTAATAGCCGTTGCTTTACTAGGGTTGATGGCGTGTGGCACTAACCCTGACGGTAGTATGGGTGAAACCGAGGTTGAGCACAAAGACCCTGGTGGGCTGGAATCTGCAGCGAAGCAGCTTGGAGTGAGCGTTGAAGTATTGCGCGATGCCCTTGGGCCACCGCCGCCAGACACGAAATCTGCAGCCCAGAAGTTAGGGATTAGCGAGGCACAGTTAAATCAGGCCTTAGGGAGACCTTCTGCAGGCCAGGATGAAGAAAGGCGAACGCAAGGTGGTACGCGGGATAAAGTTGCTAACAAAGAAAGACCAGCTCCAGGTGGACAGAATTCTAAAGGCCCCGATAAAGAAAGACCGCCCTCGGGTGGCCCACCTCCAAAAGGTCCCGGTAACGGCGGTAGGGGTGAAGATAGGTATGCTTGTGTAATCGCCTCTAGTGGTCATTGTATATTTACCGGAATACCTCACGATACGGGGCTAAAACAGGGTACAGATGAAGTCTTTGATCGTGATGGAAATTTCCTCTTTTCTGTGAACGAATCGGTGGCCGCTAACTCTTCGGGTGAAATACTAGTAGCTTCAGGGAAACCTGCCTCCGAAGGGGACGATCTTATAGAGTCGTCTCAGGACGGAATGACTAGTGATGAGAAGGCCTTTCATAAGGTGATGGCCGTAATGTTTCCGATTCGAAACGCCCTCATGTACGATATCGCAACCGTAACTCAACCTGAATGGGACGAGCTAGTAAAGGACCTTTCACGACGGTCCATTAAAGATACAACGTATGTTGACGGGCCCACACCTAGAGATAACTACTATGGTAGACAAGGCGTTTTTGATTTGGCCAAGAATCCAGATGGTAAAGATATACATCACGAGGTAATGAAGTTTCTCGAAGAATCAGGTCTTTATCTACTCTGTCATGTGACAAGCGATGAATTCAATCAAATACTCAAAGACACTCATCCTGAAGGTCATGACCCATGTGAAGACGCGATGATTGTAACGAAAATACCGTTTTGATTCCTGTACTGGTAACTACCATATTCGATTAAAGACTGCCAAAATATACACATTATTTTATAGGCGACTTATCCGATTGTATTGAGGCGGTTAACGTTATGAATTAGTTATTTAAACGAGGCTTTGAAGGCTAGGATTGAAACCAATCGGGGCTGAGGCCTGTCAGTTATTTGTGTCTTCCGTGTCCTGTTGAGTTCATGATACGTGAATCGAAACCACCAGAGGTTGCTACTTGAGGATTCCGACCGTGTAAAGAAACAGTAGCAATATTGTCGGGAATGTTTAGACGATAACGGAGAAAGGAATGGCGGATAGGAATACTAAGCCATTTCCCGAAAGTCTACATGATTGACCAAATGTGTAAAATACCATTACACACCTATGACTCTTCAACTTGCCTTAGCACTAATCTTTTTGCTCATGTGCGTCAGTGTTCCGGTCTTACACATTGGCCTTTATCGGTATCTATCTGGAAGGCTCTCTAAAGACATGGGCGACGAACCAAAAGAGTAGTTGCCGACCCTGAATTCCTGGAATCAAGTTAGACATTATTCCCCTTTCTGCCACCATGTCCACGTCGAAAAAATAGGGGATCAGAAGTGGGTGTCTCTAGCTTAGCCCTTCTTGCGGGCTATTCTATTCGAATATAAAATCGGACGGATAGCGGATGAGATTGATTGAAACTGAGCAACGTCATAATCAATAAGTGCTAGAAAACTTTTTCGCCTCAATTTATCCGTAACCTATTCTTGACCGGGTGATGAGGATGTCCAAAGGAGCGGAGATATGGCTGATTCCCTAAAGGAAACGACGGTGCCCACTTCTGGTGGTCATGGGGAGATTAAAGAGTTCGATGCAATCATCATTGGCTCTGGCGTTACTGGACTATATTCTTTGTATCGCATGCGCCAATTAGGGTTCTCTGTGCGTGCATTCGATGATGCCAGCGGAGTGGGTGGCACGTGGTATTGGAATCGCTATCCTGGTTGCCGATTTGACTCTGAAAGTTATTCTTACGGATATTCATTCTCTGAAGAACTTTTACAGGAATGGGACTGGAAAGAGCATTATTCGGCCCAGCCAGAGACAGAGCGTTATCTCAATTACGTTGCAGATAAATTCGACTTGCGTCGTGACATCCAATTTAATTCTCGAGTGGTCTCAGCGACTTATAACGAAGTAGGGAGTTTCTGGGAAATATGTCTAGCTGACGGAAGCCGGTCACATGGCAGGTTCTTGATCACGTCGGTCGGAAGTTTTTCTGCCGGTTACGTCCCTGATTTTGAAGGTATCGATAGCTTTCGAGGGACTTCGTGTCACACGCGTGCCTGGCCTAAAGAGGGAGTAGATTTGGCTGGAAAGCGTGTTGGGGTAATTGGCACTGGTGCCACCGGTGTCCAACTCATTACTGAGATTGCCAAAGAGGTTGCCCATCTGACTGTATTTCAGCGGACGGCTAACTACTGTGCTCCCCTCCGGAATGGCCTGATAGACGCTGAGACCCAGAAGCAGATAAAAGCCAGCTACCCTGAGATTTTCAGAGTGTGTATGGAGACCCCTGGATCGTTCATGCATGAACCTGATAAACGGTCAGCGATGGATGTGTCGCAAGAGGAACGGCTTGAACAGTATGAACGGTTATGGACTGAGCCGGGGTTCAAGAAGTGGCTATCTAATTTCTATGACGTGATGGTTCCTGGAAAAGCTAACGAGGACTACGCTGAATTTGTTAGGAACAAAATTCGGGAACGTGTTCATGACCCCGTAGTGGCAGAGATGTTGGTTCCTAAAGACCATATGTTTGGTTCCAAACGATTGCCTTGCGAGAGCGGATATTACGAGGTTTACAACCAAGACAACGTTTTACTCGTCGACGTAAGAGAAGCTCCCATCGAGCGAATCACCCCAAATGGCATTAAGACCCGAGACGAGGAATATGAATTAGATGTCATCATATACGCCACTGGGTTTGATGCTATCACAGGGGGATTGATCAATTTAAATATCACTGGCCAAAATGGAGTGAGACTGAAGGATAAATTTGCCGACGGACCAAGGACTTATATGGGGATTACCTCTGCCGGATTCCCGAATTTGTTTACCGTGAACGCAGCCTCCGTGGGTAATTTTGTCAGGGCCGCTGAATCGTTGATAGATTGGGTGGGCGAGACTATGAGCTACCTTCGGGACAATGATTTCAAGCGTATAGCTCCTACTGTCGAGGCTGAAGACGCCTGGGTTAAGCACGTCAATGAGGATGGGGCAAACATACTGAGGACCCAAGCTAATTCTTGGTTTGTGGGAGCTAATATTCCCGGTAAGGCACGGGCATTGCTCACGTCCCCAGATACAGCACCGGCTATGCGTGCTAAACGAGCCGAAGTTGCGGCAAATGGGTATGAGGGGTTCATTCTCGAATAGGATTCTCGTCTGCTGGCGTGACACAAGGTTTATTAACGCTTAGACGCTCTCTTCTCAAAAAGCATTGGGGTCTTCTTTGAAATGGGAGCCCTAAGGTATCAGAGACACGGGACTAAGACGGCGACGTTAGGTGCGGCGCTGAAAGTGTCAGGTGGTCGTATTTACTGTTCGGCAACTACGTAGTTTTTAAGGACGCCGATGTCACTGATCTCTACCTCGACTATGTCGCCAGGCACCATGTCGCCATCAGCTCCTTGCGTTCCCATCCACAGTACGTCTCCTGGATGTAAAGTGGCATACTTGCTGATTTCGTGGATCCAGGTGGCGGTATCCCAGATCTGGTCGGAGGAAGAAAAATCTTGCCATGTCACTCCGTTATGCCGCACGATGATGCGGAATCCTTCGGGGGGCAAATCAGTGACGATCCACGGTCCCATCGGCTTCCAGGTGTCGCAATTCTTACTACGAAACATCGTGCGGTCAGCTTGCTGCCATGGTCGCTCGCTAATGTCGTTACCAATGGTGTATCCAAACACATAATCCAGCGCTTTATCCACGGATACATTCTTGGCTTTCCTACCGATGACTACTGCCAACTGCCCTTCAGGTTGAACAGCTCCGGCACTTTCCTTTGGCACTACGATATTTTCTCCACTCCCGATGATAGCGTGGACAGACCGGTAGTTGGGAGAAGGTCGGTCGGGATAATTTGGTGGTAAACCTCTCCGGGCCGCCATTCCCTCTACATGACCTCTATAATTAGGGCCCGCGGCGTACAGCATGCCTGGTTTGATGGGAGCCAGTAACTTCACGTTTCTCAATGGATGCCTGTTGTGCGTGTTGTAATGTTCTCCTAAAGGGCTTCCAGAAACCTGCACAACATGGTCCCCCTCCACGATTCCATAGCTGGTTTCTCCGTCTATTTCAAAGCGGCACCATATCATGTCGGTTCTCCTAAATGAGAAGTTTCTATATGACTTTTGAGGCGCGAAGCAGGCTCAACTCTTCTACTGAGAGGCCCAACTCATCGCCAAATATTGCCGCATTGTGCTCCCCTAAAGTCGGGGCCGATTTACTGCCGTCCATGGGATTCTCCTCGTCCATCAGAAACCCGGGACTCGGATATTTCAGACTTCCTGCCTGAGGATGGTTGATTTCTACGAAGTAGCCTCGCTCAACCAAGTGGGGTGAATCCAACACTTGCTGGGGGCTCTGAACCAGCCCTATGACTAATCCGCGAGCCATGGCTTCGCGCATCAGGTCTAAGTTATTCCATGTGGAAAGCTTCGGTGCAACTAGGTTGTGTAGTTCTTCCCAATTATCCAAACGACTTATGCGGGTAGAAAATTTTTGATCTAACAACCTTGGCTCTTCTAGAAACTC
The DNA here is from genome assembly GCA_022451925.1 of Dehalococcoidia bacterium. Classification (GTDB taxonomy): domain Bacteria; phylum Chloroflexota; class Dehalococcoidia; order Lucifugimonadales; family UBA3495; genus UBA9611. The sequence goes on along the minus strand of JAKUNL010000036.1, from coordinate 18,083 downwards.
GGCCCAGGCCTCCATTGCTCTACCACCTGTTCCAGCCGTAGTCAGCGTAACTTCGCCGTCTTTGGTAGGTAGGTGCATGCCGTCCATAACATTACCATCGCTTCCACCCCGTTTAGGGTTGCGCCCGGTAAAGGTGTATGGATGTATCAAGCCAGAGGGAGTACTAACAACCGATTCCATTGTGGATAGGTCTATGTGCAGCCCTTCACTCGACTGCTGGCGGTGCAGCAGCGCAGCCATGATGGCTATGGCTCCATTACGGGCAGCAGTGATCTCCATCTGTTCCAGTGCGGTACCCATGGGAGGTAGATCCGCTGAGCCGGTCACTGCGTGGAGAAAGCCACCTAATGCTTGGACTACTAGTTCGCTGCCGATGTAGTCCCGATAAGGCCCGGTCTGTCCGAAATATGTGATAGAAGCTAGGATCAATCCTGGATTCGTTTCTCTCAAGACCTCGTACCCCAACCCCAGACCTTCCAAATGGTTCGGTGGATAGCTTTCTATCAGGACATCTGCATTTGACACTAGCCGTAGCAGTAATTCACGTCCTTGGGGTTGTTCGATATCTAGAGTTATTCCTCTCTTGTTAGTGTTGAATGCCAGGAAAATAGAGGATGCTTCAGGGTCGGAAACTCCATTGATAAAAGGGGGCTCCCTGCGCGCTGGGTCACCCCAGCCCGGCGGCTCTACTTTGATAGTATTGGCACCCTGGTCGGCTAACAATTTGGCGCAGAAAGCTCCGGAAAGACTATGTGCCACTTCCAAAACTTTAACGTCCGATAATATTTTCAACTTTGTTGAACCTTAAACATTCTATCGAGATACGCCTTTCGTTTTGACGTTAGGGGTAACCTTATCAATTCTCTGGGATTCTGCATTTTCAGGCCTATGGATGAGGTTCTGTGGGTAGTGGTTGGGTTGAGATGATCCCTTCGCTGATCAGAGCGCCTATCTCCTTGTCAGACAGTCCTGCAACATCTCGCAGGGTTTCCAAATTGTGCTCGCCTAAAGCGGCGACACTACGGATAGAGAAGGAAATATCTTGCATTCGGAAAGGCCGACCAGCGTATTTTCGAGGACCTGCTTGAGGAGCGTTAAGGTTTTCAAACTCCTGTATATAGTTTCGTTTATTAAGATGGGGGTTGGATACCAAGTCTTCAGCGGTCAAGACTGCGCCTGCAGCTACACCATGATTTTGCAGATGATCCATCAGTTCGTGGTCGTCTTGGGTTCGAGTCCAATCTGATATATATTCACCTAATGCGTGGCGGTTTTGCCAACGTCTTTGGGCCGTATCGAAACGAGGGTCTGTGGCCCAATCTGGCTCCTCCATAGCATGTTTTAGCTGCTGCCATTGTTCCTCGGATGACACTGTGATTGCTATCCAGCGGTCATATCCTCGACAGGGAAAGACATTGTGGGGCGATTTCCATAAGTGGCCGCAGCCCAGACGAGGCCGGGAGATCCCGCGTTGGGTTTCTAGTATCGCTGGGCCGATGGCTGATACGCCGGTCTCTTGCATTGTGAGGTCGATGCGCATCCCTTTACCGGTCTTATCTCTTTGGTACAAAGCCAGCAGGAGGGCATATGCTACGTTGTTACCGACTGAATGGTCCATGTAGTTATTGCTGGCTCGCTGGGACGGACCTCCCTCGTAGCCAGTGAGGTAGGACATACCACAGGAGGCATCTACAGTGCGGGCTCTTGATCCAGCCCTCCTCCAAGGACCAGTATATCCAAAGGCTGTGGAGCTTAGTGTGATGATCTTTGGGTTTAGCGGGGTTAGATTCTCATGTCCAAACCCGAACCGCTCCATGGTGCCAGGTCGGAAGTTATCGGTAACGATGTCGCAATTCTGTGCGAGTTTGAGAAAAGCCTCTTTACCCTTAGGAGCGGTCACGTCCATACAAAGGCTCCGCTTGTTGCGGGTACCGAAATAAGCTAGGTTCCCACCTTCGTTCCACCATTCTTTGCTGGGGTGACCGTCTGGGAATGGCCCGGCTTTCCTGTCTTGAAGATGATTCAAGCTCTCTACTCGGATTACCTCAGCGCCAAGGTCAGCTAGGAATGAGGTTCCCCAAGGAAGGGCGTGGACCTGTTCCAAGGTGAGAACCCTAATACCCTCAAGGATTCTACGTTCCGGCATATCATCTCTCACGAGCTAGGACGAACAGTTGATTAAGAAATTGGATGGTTGGCGCGATTGTTTAGTTTGGATGTTTGCCGAACATCATCCAACCGCCACTACTTGGTGTAGTAAAGGCCGCCAGTGCGGTTTCTGCTCGCACTGTTACCTGCCTTGGTCCAGCTGTTCCGCGAAGCTGCTCGATGCTATCTGTATACATTGCGGTGCGGGTCCGGCCATTCCCAAGGTTGCCGCCGCTGGAACAGAAAGGGTGCGGGCCTTCGACTCTGATGTCATCGGCGTAAAAAGCGAACGCGTCTCCTCTTTTCACGCCGTGCCATTGAAAGGCTTCAAGAAAAAACTGTGCCATTATTGAGTAACCATCATATGGGTTAAATATATCTACATCTGTGGGGCCCAGACCTGCGCCCTCATACATTCTTTTTGCGGCGCGGTCTGTCCACTCTTCGATCTCGTCCAAATCCGGTTGGGTGGTGCGATGGTTGAAATTGTGTTGAGAATGGTTCAGTACGTAAACAGGTGGCTGCTTCATATCTCGGGCGCGCTCTGCTGTGGTGACCAGATAGGCAGCGGAAGCATTGACAGGTCTGTCGCAATCAAATATACGTAGCGGATTTAATATATACCTGGAGTTCACATAATCATCCATGGTGAGTTGCACCATCCCGCTAGATGCGTTGTAGCCCCATGGCGTTAGCAGTCCGTTCCTGTGCTGGTTAATTACAAAAGGGGCTACGTCGTCATGGGTTCCACCGTATTTTAGGCAATATTGGTTGTGGGGGAAGATGTTAATGAAGTCGTTGCCGCCGTGGTTCCCCCAAGGAACTGTCCATTGGCGAGCTCCTCCTGCAGTGTCCTCTGCGTTCTCGCCGCCTCGACGATACCTTCCTTCCATGTTTCCCGTTGGGTAAATCACTAGGCAGGTAGTGCATAGCCCATCAGCGATGGACTGGGCGGCAAGTCCAAACATTTCCCCAATAGTAGGCACGTTTGATGGAGCATACTTTACGTTTGGCAACTCCATATTCTTAACGAGCCAATCTCCGTTTACAAGAGTAAGACCCCATTCAGAATCATATGGAGGATCGAAATAAGGCCGTGGTGCCCAGTTGGACGCAGTGCCTCCGCTGTTGCCAGCGATATGGCTATCACAACAGATGACCCCGTCAATCTGATCCGGAGTAACTCCTGCGTCCTCCATCGCTAGTTCGCAGGCGAGCATGGAATATGCGCCCAAGGTCTGATCCATGGATGTCTCGTCCCAGCGCCGGTTAACGGGGGAATGACCGAATCCAGCCACCGCTACCTTACCGCGGTGCTCCCAAACTCCCAGCCCGTCTGTATCTCTTCGCCATTTGTATGGTTGCGTAGCCATTACTCACCTATTCATATAACAGTAGTCTTTCGAACGGGCCGGCAGTTTAATCAACTACCTGCCATTCGTGGATCAATTGGTTTGGCCCAACCTCTTCAAAAATCACCTTGACGGGGGCTCCCACAGGGACTTCATAAGGTGGAATCCCCGGAAGGTTGGAATAGAAATTAACGCTGGTGTCCTCGTCCAGAGTTATTAGTGCTAGGTTGTATGGCTGATCGGGCATGCGTCGGTTAAGGCGACCATCCTCTATTACTATGTAAGTAGATACATGACCTTTGCCTTCCACATCCTTCCATTCCAGGTTGTCACCGGAGCCGCAGGCCTGGCATATTTGTTTCGGCGGGTATTGGAGCTTGCTGCAGGCAGTGCACCTCTGCAAAGACAGCCTGCGTTCGTTGACAGCGTCCCAAAAAGGTTTGCTCAATTCATCTGGTACCGGGATTATCTTAGGCATTTTCCCTCCTGATTAACCGTTAAATATTAAGACAGAACTCTGATCTAGTCCAATGAAACCCTGATGCTGACCCAATTGTTGATCTTCTTATGTCGGTAATTCGGGTTACTAGATGTGAAGGGCGCTCGGTCTACTTTGGCGTGAGTGCTAGCAGGTGGAAGAATTAGTCTGAATTCCATCACTTTTAGATGAATTCTTAGGTCAGATAGATTTAACAGGCGGTGCCAGCCGGTTTCCTAGGAAACCGTAGCAGTGGTTTCGTGGTCTTGGCATTTGTCGTCTGACTGGCTTAGGTAGGACTGGTGGTCGCGGCTGTAGGGGGAGATCGGGCTCAAACGGTATTTAGATAAAGATGGTTTTCTTGAACTAATCATCAGACCGTTCTTAGTGACCATACAATTTACGCCTAACAACACAGCCGGCCAATAATGATGTATTGCATAAAGAGTGTGGTATCCTCATCCACTTCCATGGTATTGCGAATCCGTCGGTATCTGATGGGGATTAGTGCGTAATGTCTGTGGTGATATTCACCCTATAAATAGCGTGTATGATCCTCTCCCGGGCTGATTTATTGTTTTTGGAGAAAACAGCCGACGGTCCTCTGCTAGCGCTCGTTGGGCAACTTCAATGTTTATGGGCGAAATATTCTCCATGGCCTGAATTTCTTCTAAGGTGAAATACTCGGCTCGGTCTACTTCCTTCATATCAGGATTGGGCTTCCCAGATTGAGGATCTAACAGTAAGATGATGTATAAGCTGTTGCCGCCGTCCTCGTCATACCTATTTCTTATTCCTAGGACACCTTCGACCGAGGTTGTGACACTCGATTCTTCTTTCACTTCACGAACCACAGCCGATTCTATCGTTTCATTCTGTTCTACGAATCCTCCGGGTATTTGCCAATTTCCGCGACCACGGCGTCCAGCACGGCGTACTAACAGCAATCGGCCGTTATTGATTACGGCACCGCCAACCCCGACGTTATATCCTGTGTTGTACTTGTCCGGTGGTGGCATGTTTATTTAGTCCTTCGCTAAATCGAGTGTGGGCGAAGATATCTAGTTGGCAGGTTAATCGCCAACGGCCTCTCTGGATTCATGATTGGGTGTAAGTGGGACCACTAACAACACCACAGTGGCTAGAAGATAGATCCCAGCAATGTAGTAGAAGGTGGCTTCTATTCCGACCTCATCGTACAACTTACCTGCGATAAGTGGGGACGCTGCTGCAAGCACGAACCTAGAGAAGGAGAACACCCCAAGAGTGCTGGCGGCAACCCTATCACCCACGATGTCCAAAGCGGCTGCTGTCAGGATAGGCTGGTCACTGAAGAAGAAGACTCCTAGTAGCGCAAGGATGATGATTAGCCCGATTCCATCTCCGAACGGGACCAGTAACGCGGTTAGAGCGCACAATGTCAGCATTCCTGGTACTAACACCAATTTCCGGCCGGCTCTGTCTGATAAGTGGCCAATGGCTGGAGCCGCGACTACTCCGACTCCCACCAGGAGTGCGAAGTGTAGACCTAAAGCTTTGCTGCTCAGATCTAATCCATCTAGGTCTTGCGTGACTCCCAGATATAAGGCCAAAAATGGCAGAAATCCAACGTTAGCCATGCCCCGTAGACCGGCTACGGCCATGATACCCCACAGCCGTGGATGCTCCACAAATGAGAGCCGGGTGTTAGCCATTTGTTCTCTGAACCCGATCTTTGGAGCGTCCTCCGATGCCGTTCGACCGATGTCGCGGAAAGAGAAGAAGACAACTACCACAAGCAACAGTGGGACAACTGCGTAGATGGTTAGGACGTCCGTCCAGGCGAGTGTCACAAGGAGAAAGCCTGTTACCCACGGGCCGAGGACATCACCGATGCTGCCGCCTACACCGTGGATCGATAGGGCGGAACCACGGTTTTCTGTGAACCTCCTTGATAGGGCTGCAGCTGCAGGTAAGTGCCACATTGATGCTGCCGCAGCGACTGCTGCCATACCTATTAGCAACACCGGATAGGTTGGTGCGGTTCCCATGATGAGCCACCCTATACCGAATAGGCCCATGCAACCCGCTAATACCAGCCCCCAGTGCTGTCGGACCATGTCGGTGATAACCCCTCCAGGGAGGGCAATTACGCCTGAGACAATTTCCCTTGTGGTCGAAATGGCACCAACTTGAGTGCCGCTAAGTCCAAAGGTTGCCATCACAGCTGGTAGCATCACAAAGAAACTTTGGCTGAACCAATGGAATATTCCGTGGCCTGCGCTCAATCCGGATAAAATGAATGGAGCAGAGGAACGTATCCCGCGTAGCCCGTTATTGTTCGTTGTTTCGGGGTTACTAGCCATGTCTATACCTCTACCAACCGTTATTCTGATTAACTTGTGGCCGCGTGTTGCTTGAGGAAGCTTCGAGTGTGTTCAATCACTTCGTTGATGTGTTCTTGAGTGTCTTTCCATGGGTATATAGTCACATCAGAGTTTGGAGCAAGATCTGCAACTTCCATTGCCGTAGCGTAAGGATGGGCAGGTACATCATCGGGGGCTATTAGCATTGGCGTCTTGACCGACCGCACAAAATTTCGGGAAGCTGTGAAAACAAAATCAGCGCGGTCGGTGTACATACAGGTGAGAAAATCATGGATCATTTCCATTGATAAATCTGGGCGCTTCTCGCAAAGAGGAGGCCCCCACCCCTTTATGTTGTTCTGGTAAAACAGATCCGGGTGCGCTGGATCATACCCGCTGGGTTGCATCAACGCAGCCGCGACAACTCGGTCCGAGGCCAGTCTTAGAATGTTATGAATCATCGGCCCGCCGATGCAAAAGCCCATTACGAGGAAATTCTCAATCCCGAGAAAATTCATCAGACCAAGATGGTCGTCAGAGTACGAGTCCCAAGGGCGGTCGATTTCTAGCGGACCACTGGACTGGCCGGGAGGAGCGTTCCGGAGGTCGGCTGTGATACATCGGAAGTCGCCTTTGAAGGTGATCATCGGGTTGAATGGCACCGAGGTATCCAACGACGTTATCGAGGCATTGAGTCCACCACCCGGGATAATTAGCAAGGGGAACCCAGAGCCAACTTCTTCATAGTGAATACGTACGGAATCTCTTTCGTAAAATGGCATGGCGAATTTCCTCCAACTCTGCTTGTAAATGATGTCGTTTGGGGAATTGTTTGTTACAGATTCCTTAATATACTCCTCATGTGAATTCTTGGTAGTGATTCTTGGGCGGTTACTTGGTGGTTTTCCGTGGGCACAACGGATATACGTTAAGAGTAGCGGGACTCTAGGTTTAGGATGGGTTAGACTACCTGCGCTGTTATCTGATGATCCAACGGCAAAACATTACAAACAATTGGAGAAGAGCATGTTATCTCTAAGTAGACAGCTCGCGCAGTGGGTGGTGGGCCTGACTTACGATGACCTCCCTCCGGAGGTTATCGATCGAGCTAAGGGTGTCACCCTGCATAGCCTCGCATCTGTACTTCTGGGTTCTCAGTCTCGGAGCGGTCAACAGGCTGTGCAACTTATAAAAGGAGAGGAATCTGGAGTAAGGCATGGTGCGACCATAATGGTGGATGGTACGACGGTCACCAAGGGCGGTGCCGCTTTTGCCAATGCCGAGATGGCTATGTCTGGTGGAAAGCTGGATTCTTTCCGGATGCTCACTCACCCAGGCACGAGTATTCTTCCTGGAGCGTTTGTTGGCGCCGAGACTGCTAGCGCAACCGGCAAGGAGTTTCTAACTGGTGTGGCCGCTGGTTATGAAGTCATGGAACGGTTGGCGTCTGACTTTATCCCAACGGTTATGTCTCGGGGCTTTCATGCAGGTCCGGTGTTTGGCATATTTGGTCCAGCTATTGCCGCAGCAAAGATGCTGAATTTCACGGAGGACCAGGTGAACAATACCATTGCTTTGTGCGTTCATCTGGCTGCTGGAAACCTGGAAGGCCCACGCAATGGTGGTCGTGCTCTCCGCGAAGGGGCCGCAGTTAGGAATGCGATGCTAGCCGTTTCCATGGCCCAGATGGGACATGTGGGAGGAGATACCACTCTTGAAGGCGAGGCTGGTTTCTACCACGCGTATACGGGCAATAATCACGGTAAACTCACCTACAGCTTTGTCGGAGATACAAATACGAGCCTGGGTAATATTACAAAAGGTCTTGGGCAGGAGTGGATGTTCCTTGAGACGCTTTACCGCATATATTCTACGGCGGGTTATAACATAGCCCACGTGGATGTATCGGCTCAACTCTGCATTGAGAACGAGATCAGATACGAAGATGTCGATCGGGTTGAGGCTGTTGTGAACTGGATGGAAACCCAGTATCCGAGTCCGGCATTCCCGAGCCGTCGAGAAGACGGTGAGGCCCAACAGGGTGGTACCAAATACTACACTGCTTACGGGGTCGCAATGCGGGGATTCCCCGTATTGCGGAGTCAGCAGATGGGAGAGGCAGATGGTGGCGGAGATCCACCTGAAGTTCTCGATTTGATGCACCGAGTGACCATAATCCCCTCACATAATATGACGCTGTTTGGACCTCGGATAACTGTCTTTACGAAAGATGGCAAGAGCTACACCAAGCAGTCTACGGGTCGTGAATTCATGTGGGATTTTGCAGAGGAATCTCGCCGAATTAGGGATGTCATACCTGGTGTCCCGATATCCGAGTCACAATTTGAAGCGATTATCGCTGCCTGTTGTGACTTGGACAAAAAAGCCAGAGCCGATGACTTGATTAAGCTCACCATTAGCCAGAGCTGATTAATATATCGAATCGAACTAGGATTATTAAAAATGCCGTATTTGACGTTGAACGGGTCCCGATTCCACTACCATTGGGACGACTACACTGAACCTTGGAGATCCAAAAGTGTGGTGTTACTTCACCACGCTGCGGGTGGCAATCTTCATCGTTGGCGGTCCTGGGTGCCGACGCTGGCACGGCACTATAAAGTTCTTAGGTTTGACATGCGGGGACATGCCGGCACAGATGGTCCCCCAGATGGGCACTTTACACTGCCTGGGTTGGCCGCTGATATCACGGCGGTTTTGGACAGCTTGGGGATTGATAAAGTACACGTGGTGGGAGCTTCAGCGGGCGGTATTGTAAGTCTGCAATTTGCCCATGACTTCTCAGACCGTACTCATAGCCTCAGTCTGGTGGCATCAACGCCCAAGCTGGCTCAGATGGGAGCGGCAATCGACGCCGGTGTTTGGAGGCGGACTCTGGAAGAACAGGGAACCAAGGCGTGGCTCGCGTCCAATTCCAAAGAACGGTTTGGCCCAAACTCCAAGCCTGAACTCGTTGAGTGGTACGCGTCTTCCGGGGAGAAAACAGCGTCGGATATGGTCTTGGGATTGCAGGGATGCTTACTGGCTCAAGATCTCACATCTCTACTGCCCCAAATTTATGCCCCAACTCTAATCATGGCATCCAATCAGGATGAAATCACTCCTATGGAAGCCCAGTACCTCATGGCTGAGAATATTCCTAACGCCCGTTTGAAGACCTTCGATGGTGTCGGCCATAACATGAAGGTAGAAATCCCAGACATTCTGGCCAGTACCGTCATTGATTTTATTAGGAACGTTGAAACTGACTAAACCGTTCCGTTTTTCGAATTTATTGGTCGCAGATTAAACCAGCGACTTTGGGTTGATCGGCGTTGACATGGCGTGAACTTCAGGAAGTACCTTCTCAGCAAAGAGTCGGAGGCTCTTTTCCGCCTTCTCTCTGGGCATACCGCCGTACATCATGTGAATGACGACTTTCTCCATGCTGATTGTTTCTTGCATGAACTTGATCTTCTCGATGATCATTTCGGGTGTGCCGATTGGCTGAGTTGCACGGCGAGCGGCAAGTCTAGCCTCTGCCGGACTGATGTCGGCAGTTTGACGCGATAGGTATTCCTCATAGCCCTTTATGCCGTCATAGCCAGGGTTGTTCCAATCAAAATAATGATGTTGGGCTGCAACTCCTTGGTTTTTGAAATATTCCCACCCCTCTTCGGCTTCCTCAGCTGTTTCGGCGCAGTACATCCATAGCAGGGTCGTGGGCTGGTCTGGTGGGAGGCCCAAGTCCTTCCGTATCTTGTTGAATCTTTGTACTTTGCTGGTCATTTCATTTACGTCATCACCGCCGACGAACATCTGCCCTAAGCCGTTCTGGGCAGCCAACATCGCCGATGATTCGGTGCTGAATGCCACCTTGATATTATTGGTCAGTTCTCCTTTGTGGCGTGCCTGAGGGCGAATGCTGGTTGGTGGAATGTCGTAGACATCACCTTTGAACTCGAATCTCTCAGCTCCGTCGGCTGCCCTGATTACGTTGATTACATCATAGAAATACTTGTGTGATTCATCCATCGGGTATCCGAGCGATGCGTATTCGTGCGGCGCTATGCCCCTACCAATGCCAAGATGTAGTCGCCTGCCCTTTAATAAGATGTCGAGCATGGATATCTCACTGGCTAGCCGAACTGGATTCCACCACGGGGCTACAATTACAGCGGTTCCCACATCCACGCGGCTGGTTCTGCCGGCCCAGTAAGCCAGATATTGTAGGGGATTGGGCTGCATGGAATATGCAGAACCGTAGTGTTCGGTGGCCCAGATTGAGTCGAACCCTAGTGGCTCAACCAACTCCCCCATGTAGAGAGTGTCGTCCATGTTCATGGAGTCTGGGGTAGCAGGTGGCCGACTGTAGTCCTCTGCTATGAGACGCTCCCAATCTCCCTGATTGTAACCAGTAACCATCACTCCGCAATGCATCGGCGCTCTCCTAAATATATGGGTGAAAATATATGGGTGAAGTTTTCCAGGGGTGACCCCTGTTTCTATTTGTTGATTATGCTTGCCTGAAGGAATAGTATAACCGTTCTTTTAATCGCGCACGGTTCTTGCACGGTCGGTTGGGCTTAGATGGTCGTTTTGTCAATTGGACAACTCAGCCTGCCGCCTGTAGATTAATTCTCTAAAATATCAGGTACTTGGAGTCAAATATGTCAGCTACAGAAACTGCGATGTCTGCACTCGAACGTAACTGGGGCATGGTGGATAAAGCCCTTGAAGGCGTGGATGATGCGATGCTCGGAGACCGTTTAAATGAGGAGTCAAATTCCATGGGGTGGTTGGTTTTTCATATGAACAGGATAGTAGATCGATTTGTCCATACTTGGTGCCAGGACGCGCCTCAATTATGGGCAAAAGATGGTTGGCACCAGAAATTTGGGCTTGATGATGACGATAACAACACAGGGCAGGGTTGGACTAAAGAACAAGTGGCCGATTGGCAACTTCCGCCCAGAGATACTCTGATTGGCTACTATGAAGCTGTTAAGACTGCGGCTAGAGATTATCTTCAATCATTGTCGGCGTCCGATTTCGAGCGCCAGCTTAACCTCCCGCCTCGCCCTGTGGCTTCTATAGGTAATTTCTTGGGAGTTTTGGTTTTCGATAATTGTGTCCATGGAGGTCAAATCGCCCATCTCAGAGGCTACTATAAAGGGATGGGTTGGTTCTTATAGGATAGTAGATGCCAACAATTTTACGGAGAAATCTTAATGCAAGTTAACCGGCTGGTCGACGGACCCATCATCTCACCAGGACTTCATCCGAGTATCGGGGAGAATATCCAAGGTCCGTCGCTGATTCGTGTTCCGGATTGGGTCGAGGAGCCTCTGGGCAGATATTATCTTTACTTCGCAGATCACAAGGGGAGTTATATTCGACTTGCCTATTCTGATAATCTGTGCGGGCCCTGGCAGATACATCCGCCTGGCAGCCTGCAAATCGCTCAATCACGGTTTCTTACGGAACCACCAGATGCTCCACAGGAAGCCGTTGAGGAGATTAAGAAACAGAGACAGGCCCAGAGGGGAGGTGACGTCCTCCCTCATGGTCTGGTGGAAGAACTGACCACTCCTCACATCGCTTCACCCGATGTACACGTTGACGCTGAAAACAAGACTATTGTGATGTATTTCCATGGCCTTGAAGGTCTCGGTCAGCAGGTCACGCGTATGGCTACATCTACTGACGGGGTCGACTTTGTTGCTCATCCCGCTATTTTGAGTAAAAGTTATCTGAGAGCATTCAGGCATAAAGGTCAAACATTTGCATTGGTAATGCCAGGGCAGATATATCGGTTCAAAGATACAGAGCTGTCACTTGATGAGGGACCCTTGCTTTTCAACAGGAATATGCGTCACGCTGCCCTATTGAAAAGAGGCGAAACGTTGCTGGTTTTTTGGAGTCAAGTCGGTGATGTGCCTGAGCGTATACTACTCAGTACAATTGACCTGTCCGTGGACTGGAAACAATGGAAAGAAACCGACGCGGTGGAGGTTCTACGTCCGGGGCGAGACTGGGAGGGCGCAAATGCCCCACTTGAGCCTTCTGTCCGAAGTGTCGCATACGGCCATGTGAATCAACTACGAGACCCAGCGATATATTGTGAAGGCGACCGAATATATCTGCTCTACTCCGTAGCTGGCGAAAGCGGTATTGGAATAGCTGAAGTTGAACTGCCCTGAACGGCGTTTTTGCGCATTATCAACTGGTATATTTCTTGCGCCACTGGATTCTTGATGGAGACACCTTGTGCTACTAATTATGTCGGTAGATCGCTTTAGACTAATAATCTGATTACAGCCGGATTGGCTGGGTAATTTCGGTGAAAAAAGAGAGGAATTAAGATGGCTACTCAGACGCCCACGATTGACGTACAAGTCCACGCCTACGAGAAGAACCATCCTGGACGTCCTTGGCACGGATTCCTTCAGGGCCCTGATGAAGTCACCGGAGACGATATGGTGTCTGCAATGGCTGCAGTCGGGGTTGATGGAGCTTTGCTGATTTCGCCGTTCAGCCTGTACCAATATGATGCCAGCTATGCTCAGGAAGTCTATGCGGCCCATCCTGGTAAGTTCGGGTTGATCCGACCAATCAACCCAGCATCCGGCGCAGTTGCGGAGGATGTTGCCCGCTGGGCTGCAACACCGGGGGTGGTTGGTGCACGTATCATGCTCACCGCCCAGGAATATGAGTCCGATGATGTCGGCCTTAATGAGATATTTGCCGCCGGATCGAAAGCGGGTATTCCAATAAATGTCATGGCGTCTGGGAAGCTGCCGCTATTGCTGGAATTGGCCTTACGGAACCCTGATACTCAGATAGTTATCGATCACGTGGGAATCGCTCAGCCATTCCTTCCTCCTCCTGACCCGGAACCCTTTGCCGATTTGGATAACGTAATTGCTCTGGCTGCTTGTAGCAACGTGGCCATCAAAATATCCGGGGCAGGAACCCTTTCCCATCAACCGTTTCCTTATCCTGATATTTGGGAACCGCTAAGTAGAGTATTCGACGCTTTTGGCCTTGATAGATGCATGTGGGGCACTGACTGGACAAGGGCGGTGGAACTGCTGAATTACGAACAGGGGGTCGAAGCGTTCAGGATTACAGATACTCTATCCGACTCAGATCGCGCTACTCTGATGGGTGGTTCGTTGATGAATATCTACAAGTGGTCTCCAGATATGAACGGCTAAAGATTTTTTCGGTTAATAATCTGTCCTACGGCAGCGGGATTTTCTACGGTGTTGCTTGAATTGTTAGGTACCAAAATATCTAGTATTCCAGTGATTGTTGTAGACAACTAACAGGCGATCAGGTTGATTTGTAAGTCCTCTTAGTCTGAAACCTTGACTGAAAAAATCTAGGGGCCTCATTTCATTAGCGTCAAGTTCCTAGGTTTATTTCATTGTGGATCTTGGCTTCATAGCAGATTAAACAAAAGACAAAGTCCGGCGGATGACCCTCGCAGTTCGGACGCGTTTCATCTATTATTGGTTCTGATTCAAGTACAGAACCGGCAGGCCCACCGCCACAGAGATTTGGAGGAAAGACCTTTGACTTCTTTAACCGACAATATGACATTTGGGACCTTTATGGCTCCGTTCCACAGAGTGGGTGAAAATCCGACCCTTGCTTTAGAGAGGGATCTGGAATTAATCGAATGGATGGACAGCCTTGGCTTTGATGAAGCCTGGATCGGCGAGCACCATAGCGGAGGTTGGGAGACCATCGCGTCTCCCGAGGTGTTCATCGCTACTGCTGCCGGTCGTACCAGGAACATTCGTTTAGGAACCGGGGTTGTTAGCCTTCCTTATCACCACCCTTACATGGTGGCCAATCGTATGGTGTTGTTGGATCACTTGACCAGAGGCAGAGTGATGCTTGGAGTGGGCCCTGGTGCATTGGCCTCCGATGCCAATATGTTCTGCATAGATCCAGAACGTCAGCGAGAAATGATGGATGAGTCACTGGGAGCGATCATGCAACTTCTAGACGGAAGTGAGCCGGTGACCATGGAGACGGACTGGTTCAAGATGAAAGACGCTACGCTGCAACTGCGGCCGTATCAGAAACCAGCTTTTCCCGTGGCAGTGGCATCTGTTCAATCACCATCAGGCGTTCTCTTGGCTGGAAAACACGGCGCCTCAGTGATTTCACTGAGTGTTCCCAGGGATTCAGTTAGAACTACCAGCCTCAAAGATCAATGGTCCATAGCTGAAGAGACCGCTGAAAAATACGGTACCGAGGTACGACGCGAAGACTGGCGTCTTTCAGTCGGCTGCCACGTTGCTGAAACAAGGGAAGAGGCCTTTGAACAGATTAGGGTCGGAGCCGGGCAGGTAGTCACTGAGTATACTGGCGGTACCAACGGCAATCCGATCCCAGATGTGCCAGCCAACGAGGTGGTCGATTACATGGTGGAGCATAACCAGTGGATCGTTGGTACGCCCGATGATGTTACCGCCGGGATAGAACGACTTCAGGAAGCCAGCGGCGGTTTTGGAGGCCTGCTCCTAAGGGCAGAAGACTGGGCGCCCAGAGACAAGCTACATCGCAGCTACGAGTTATTCGCACGTTACGTGATGCCAAAATACCAAGGCAGTCTCACTGGGATCATTGACTCACAGCAAAGGTCAGCCAGTATGAAGGACGCTCTTCAAGCTAATAGGCGAGCCGGACTTAAGCGGGCCACTGATTCTTATTTGGCTGGAAATAGCTAATCTCTGTAATAGCCAATATAGATATACATTCCTCGCCTGGTGATGGCACTTTTATAGAAGTCTTTAGGATATATCAGGCACGGCATATGTTAGAATTCTGACACTCTAGTATCACGGCTACACTAATAGGAGAGATACATGGCTTCGAACGTGGATATTTCTGATCAAGCATTCAACGTGGTCGGTACCCGACCTATCCGCCACGATGGCAACGACAAGGTAACCGGACGGGCGCGTTATAGTGCGGATATGACCCTGCCTAGGATGTTGGTGGGTAAGGTGCTACGCAGTCCTCACGCCCATGCCAAGATTAATTCTATAGATACTAGTAAAGCTGAGGCTTTGTCTGGTGTCTTGGCGATAGTCACGTCAGCTGATTTCGCCCAGCCGGGTGGAAAAATCACTGATCTAGGTGAAGGCGCGATGGCTAATCCTAAATGGATTAGCAATAACGTAATGGCTGCCGAGAAGGCTTTATATAAAGGTCATGCAGTGGCCGCTGTAGCTGCGATTACCAATGAAATCGCAGAACAGGCAGCGGCTTTGATCGATGTGGATTATGAAGTCCTCCCTGCGGTTACCGATGTCTTGGAAGCTATGAAAGACGACGCCCCTGTTCTGCACGAAAGACTTGCCAACTCCACCAACGCCGATATACGTCCAGGTGGCCTTAGAGATGATGACGATACCGAAAAGGCAACTAATATCTCTAACCATTTTACTTTTGAATTAGGTGATGCCGATAAAGGCTTCAAGGCAGCCGATGTCATTATCGAACGGGAGTACCGGACCGCAACCGTCCATCAAGGTTACATCGAACCCCACACCGCGACCGCTATGTGGGGAGAAGATGGCAAACTTACGGTCTGGGGTAGCAGCCAGGGCCATTTCCAAATCAGAGACTTGATCAGCTTGGTCCTAGGAATCCCTGTCTCACATATCAAAGTCGTTCCCATGGAAATTGGCGGAGGATTTGGCGGGAAGACGGTCATCTACCTGGAGCCGGTTGTTGCAGCGCTCTCAATGAAATCACGTCGACCTGTAAAGATATCCATGGGGCGCTCTGAAGTATTCCAGGCAACTGGTCCGACCTCAGGAAGTGCGACTCGGGTCAAGATCGGAGCCAATAATGACGGCAAGATAACCGCCGCTGACATCACTATGATCTACGAGGCCGGCGCTTTCCCTGGTTCGCCTAT
The DNA here is from genome assembly GCA_022451925.1 of Dehalococcoidia bacterium. GTDB lineage: Bacteria > Chloroflexota > Dehalococcoidia > Lucifugimonadales > UBA3495 > UBA9611. Next base: position 1,814 of record JAKUNL010000036.1, on the reverse strand, counting down.
AGTCCAGGCATGCCAATGTGTTTTAACTCCATACGAGATTGCAGACGGAAGGATAGAGGGGTATGACGTTGTGGTCAACAAACCTAAGGCCGCTGCTTACCGGGCTCCGGGTGTGCCCGCAGCGTCCTTCGCCGTCGAATCAGTGATTGACGAAATTGCCCAGAAACTGGGCGTTGATCCCTTAGAGTTTAGGGTTAAAAACGGTGTCAAAGAGGGCAGCCGCCGTATCCCTGGCCCTGTCCTTCAACAAGTGGGTTACATGGAGACGTTGTCAGCGGCCATGAACTCTGATCACTACAAATCTAAGTTGGAAGGCCCCAATCGTGGGCGCGGCGTTGCCGCAGGATTCTGGTTTAATGGAACCGGTCCTGCCTGCGCCACTGGAAGTGTTAACGCCGATGGAACCGTGAGCTTGGTTGAAGGAAATCCCGACATTGGTGGCGGCCGTGCATCAATGGCCATGCAGATGGCGGAGGTGCTTGGTATACCGGCAGAGGATGTTCATCCTTCAGTTGGTGATACTGACTCAGTTGGTTACACTTCATTGACCGCTGGTAGTGGGGCGACATTCAAGTCAGGTTGGGCCTCTTACGAAGCAGCCCATGACATCAGGCAGCAGATGATTAATCGGGCTGCCAGGATCTGGGAGGTCACTGCCGACGATGTGGAATACTCTAATGGAGTAGCCTCTCACAAGTCTGATCCAGAACTTAAATTGACCTTTAAGCAGTTGGCTGCCAGGCTGAACGGCACTGGTGGTCCGATTGTGGGTCGAGGTAACGTGAACCCTGCGGGGGTGGGCAATGCTTTTGCAGTTCATATAGCGGACGTGGAAGTTGATCCTGAGACGGGCAAGGTGGAGGTACTCCGCTACACCGCCTTACAGGATGTAGGCAAGGCCATCCACCCAAGTTACGTGGAGGGCCAACTTCAGGGTGGGGTCGCTCAAGGTATCGGTTGGGCTCTTAATGAGGAATACGTCTACAACACAGATGGACATATGGATAACTCTTCATTCTTAGACTACCGGATGCCAACCAGCCTGGATCTACCGATGATTGATACGGTTCTAGTCGAAGTTCCGAACCCAGGACACCCGTTTGGTGCTCGAGGCGTGGGTGAGGTATGCATCATACCTCCTCTGGCTGCTATGGCTAACGCTATCCACGCCGCCGCAGGCGTCCGTATGGATGTTTTACCGATGTCACCGGGTAATGTCTTAGAAGCTCTTTGGACTAAAGACGGTAAGTAAGAATCACGATTAGGACCGCCATTTTAAAAGCTAACAGCTAACGCCCCGGCTATCTAGCCGGGGCGTTGTTTTTTGTCTAGGTTAATGATTCATTGTTCACAAATGAATCCGGCTAACAGCATGCCATAATGCTACCGTATTTTTGAGTTGCTGATAAAAAGGAGAAACCGAAATGTCTTTTGCACGTGAACGTTTTCGTACTGTTTTATCCAGATCTGATTGCACATTGGCCGCCAATATATTCGACCCGCTTTCAGCCAGAATAGCCCATATGTTGGAATACGAGGTTTGTTTTCTTTCTGGTTCAGTTCACAAAGCGGCGAACTTGGCGTTTCCTGACATCGTGCTGGTTAACATGTCTGATCTGGTGGATGTTTGTCGGCGTATCATTCGCATCGCTGACGTGAGCTTGATGCACGATGGGGAAGACGGATTTGGAAACGCGGTCAACGTGGTTCGGTCCGTCAAAGAACTGGAGGCTGCTGGTGTTTCGGCCATAGAGATTGAAGACGCCATACCTCCGACTCAGTTTAAACAGGAGGACCCTGGTTTGTTTTCGGAG
>JAKUNL010000035.1 GCA_022451925.1 Dehalococcoidia bacterium | reverse complement strand
GTCCTTGGAATTGCCGCTGAGGATGTCCATCCCACCGTAGCGGATACAGATTCCATTGGGTACACGGCGATGACAGGTGGTAGCCGAACCACCTTCGCCACTGGATGGGCGGCATACGAGACGGCCCAAGACATCAAGAGACAGATGATTGATCGAGCCGCGTTCATATGGGACGTGTCAGCAGATGACGTGGAAATGGAAGACGGCGTCTTAAAGCACAGATCTGATGGTGACCTGAAATTCACATTCAAAGAACTTGCCAGCCAGTTGTCCAAGAGCGGCGGCGGAATCTCCAGTCAGAGCACCATTGACCCAAAGGGGGCGGGTGGGGCCTTCGGCACCCACGTGGTCGACCTTGAAGTCGATCCGGAGACCGGAAAGGTCACCATACTCGATTACACAATCGTCCAAGACGCTGGCAAGGCCATTCATCCTAGTTATGTAGAAGGTCAGATGCAAGGCGGAGTAGTTCAGGGCATCGGCTGGGCTTTGAACGAAGAATACTCCTATGACACGGAAGGACGAATGGAAAACGCTTCGTTCCTTGATTACCGTATGCCCACCAGCCTGGATACAACCATGATCAACACTATCATCGTCGAGGTGGCCAACCCTGGCCACCCATACGGAGTTCGGGGGGTAGGAGAAGTTCCTATAGTCCCTCCCATGGCCGCCATCGCCAACGCCATAGCAAGGGCGACTGGAGTTCGCATGGGCCAACTACCGATGTCGCCAGGTGCAATCCTGGAGGCCCTGTGGGCCAAGAACGGGGAACCGCTGGGTCTGCGGACCGCCGACTAATAAAGCTCAAAATTCGTACAGGCCAGGCATTTAAATCAGCCTGGCCTGTTTTTATTTCAACAAAAATCAAAAATTACCAGGAGAGCCACTATGACCAGAGTACCTTACGCTACCAGAGAAAGTATGAAAGACTCCGTCGAACAGGCGATATGGGACGACATTGAAACCAGCAGGGGCGGGGTTGCTCGAAACTACGCTGCTCTGCTCAACAACCCGAAAGCTTCTGAGGCAATGATCGGACTTGGGACTTACGCCCGCTACAACACGCCGATGAACCCAAGGATCAAAGCGTTGGCTGTACTTACTGCGGCTAGAGAGGCATGCGGTCACTACGTGTGGACGGTGAACCAACCCGCTGCCAAAGACGCGGGATTATCTGATGAAGTGATTGCAGCCATCCGTGAGTACCGAGCACCTAACGGCCTAGATTCCAAAGATGCAGCGATAGTCCAATTCATGATTGAGCTATTACGCCAGCACCGAATCTCTGACGAGACATTTGAAGCAGTTAGGACGATGGTCGGAGACGCTGGTGTCGTTGATATTTTGGCCGTGACTGGTTATTACCACACGCTGGCCCACGCCTTAAACGCTCTGGATGTAGATCTGCCAGAGGGAACTACTTCGGCCCTGACATATTAGAATACCGCTAAAAAGCAAAAAGAGAGCGGCCGGTCCGCCGAAGCGAAAGAACCGCTGAAGGAGCGGAACAACCGGTCGCTGAGTGACCGATTCTACGGCTAGAGCGCCTTGCAGTCAACAGTAACTTACGTACAATCGTGAATTCAGCAGATTCGTTAACCCCGAAAAATTAACACGCCACAATGATAGGAGGGCCAAATGGGTAACTACGCTTACCTCGTGATGATGGATATTCCGGCAGAATTGGAAGACGAGTTCAATCGAATATATGACACACAACATGTACCAAACATCGTTAAGGCGGAAGGCGTTAACGGCTGTGTACGCTACAAGGTGGAATCAACCAATAAAGAGGGAATGGCTCGGTACGCTGCCCTTTACGACATCGACTCACCGGATGTGCCACAATCTAAAGGCTGGATAACCGAGTCAGAGAAGGGTGATTGGGCGCCTAACATCAGACCTTATGCCACCAACCGCTCCCACACAATCTACAGAAAAGTGGGGTAAAGGATTTAATAAATCCCATTCAGGGAATCAGACAGCCACACAGGTAATGGTCCTAGACACTCCGGGAATCGCCTGGATCTGGCTGGTAACCACATTTGCAATGTCCAACATATCCTCCCCTTCAACCAACGCGATGATGTCGTAGGATCCAGTAATTATGTCGACTGATGGCACACCAGACAATGTCCGAAGAACGTCGGATATTTCCCGCGATTTACCAACCTGGGTCTCAATTAATATATACGCTCTAGCCGCCAACTGCATTCTCCTAGAGACTCAGGGTATTGGGTACTCTGGCCACCGCTTACCTGTGCTTCCGGTTAAACAAGAAACACGGGTCCAAATTTTAGTCTGAAATATAAGCGGTGCTGGTAACTTCCACCAGGTTATTAACATCGCCAAAGTTGACCACGACTGTAGTACGCGCAGGGTAGTCGCCAGTGAAGAATTCCGCGTAGACCTCATTAAAGCCCGCCAGGTCGTCACGATTAGAAACATAGCATGTGTTGGTCAAGACATTATCGATGGAGGAACCTGCTGAGTCCAAAATCAGGGAGATGCGTTCCAAAGCATAACGTGTCTGTTCTTTAATCCCATCGCCCACCGACCCATTAGTGGGGTGGCGGCCGGTATTCCCGGCTACGAACACCAAATTGCCAAGTTTGGTGGCCTGGGACAACGGGGCTGTGCCAGCAGCGACTTTATCTGTTTTTACAATCTCTTTCTTGGGCATGATTACCTGCCTTTATTGGAATGTTTTATGACTGAAACAACTCAATCGATAGCGACCAAAAATCAACTTCTGAAATGACTATATATTGATAGTAACCCATTATATCTGTGGTCATATACGTGTCAATCAAACACCTGACATACACTAAAGATCGCTATCCGCAGGACTTATTGCACGACTTCTTGAAAAGCCCTAGAATGAACCCGAAAGTTGTGGTTCGTCTCCAAACCCGGTACGCCGATCAGTTTGACACAACCACCATCATTAACAACAGGTAAAGCAAACCCCAAAATTGCTACGTCCACTGTGCCAAACAGGCCCAGTTGGCCCATTCCCCATATCATCAATATGAAAGGGAGGACTGCCAAAACATGGATGCAAAAGACCTGAGAAATGTGGTCATCCTCGGCCACACCGGATCCGGAAAGACTTCGCTGAGCGAAGCTGCCTTGTTCCACACCAAAGCCATCACTCGCCTGGGAACAATCACTGACGGCAACACCGTTTCAGATTTTGAGCCTGAAGAGATCAAACGTGGTGGCAGTATCCAAACGACCTTGGTGTCGATAATGGACAGAGATACTAAGATTAACTTTCTAGATACTCCAGGCTATGACGACTTCCTAGGTGAGGTAGTAAGCGCCATCCGAGTTGTTGAAGGAGCCGCCGTCGTAGTATCTGCGCCAACTGGTGTGGATGTTGGGACCGAGCGGGCATGGAAGATGTGCGATGCTGCACAAATTCCCCGCATGTTTGTGGTCAATAAAATGGACCGCGAGAACGCCAATTTCGCCAAGAACGTGGCTGATATCCAAGCATCTTTCGGACGAAAATGCATCCCGTTTCAAGTTCCTCTGGGTGAAGCTAATGAATTCAAGGGCGTTATTAGCATCATCGACCCTCCAAGTGATATTCCCGAAGAAGTCGTCGCGGACGTCGAATCAGCACGGGAGCGCCTAATCGAGGCAGCCGCTGAAAATGACGACGAACTTGGCGACCGTTATCTGAACGGCCTAGAGATTTCCCACGAAGAGATCATCGCTGCCATTCGAACTGCAATTCGAACCTCGAATTTGGTACCAATATTAGCCACGTCATCATCACCAAATGCCATCGGCATCGACGAATTACTACAGACTACTCAATCGTTTTTACCTGCTCCAACCGACGGTCAACCTCCGGATATGCTAAACAGTGTCCATCCTGTCGAGTATTCAACGGAACCTGCCGGGCCACTCGCTGCATTTGTATTCAAGACGACCGCTGACCCTTTCGTGGGTAAACTATCAGTGTTTCGAGTGTACCAGGGCACGATTAAAAGCAATTCTGAGGTCTGGAATAGCAACAGAGAACACTCGGAACGCATCGGTCAACTCTACCTGCCTAAGGGAAAGAATCAAGAGAATGTTTCTGAGGTTACCGCTGGTGACATTGGCGCAATAGGAAAACTGACCGAGACCCTAACTGGAGACACTCTCAGCACAAAAGACAACCCGGTGAGCTTTGCCAAGATTAATCAACCGGTAGGGTTTTTCAGGATGGCGGTGACGCCAGCATCTAAGGACGACCTGGACAAGATGTCCATGGCCCTCAGCAGAATCGTTGAGGAGGACCCTACACTTCACTTCAGCCGTGACTCCAATACTAGCGAATCGTTGATTACCGGCCTGGGCGATACCCAAATCGACGTGGCCCTCGAAAAAATCAAACGTAAGTTCGGCGCTGACCTGCGGGTGAAGATGCCTAAGGTTCCGTACAAGGAGACCATCACTAAGGTTACTAACAGCGAGTATAGACATAAAAAGCAATCAGGCGGCCACGGACAATTCGGCCACGTATTGATCCGGTTAGAACCCCAAGAACGCGATGAGGGGTTTGCTTTTGCCACAGAGATAACCGGTGGCAAAGTACCCAAAGAATACATACCATCGGTGGAGAAGGGCGTAATCAAGGCTTTGGACGAGGGGTCACTTGCGGGATATCCACTGGTTGATCTAAGGGCAGTTCTCTACGACGGCAGTTACCACGACGTAGATTCATCGGGTATGTCTTTCGAAATTGCCAGCATCCAGGCACTAAAGCAGGGGCTAAAAGACGCCCAACCAGTACTGTTGGAACCAGTGGTTAGCCTCCACGTAAAGGTGCCGGATTCTTACACTGGTGAAGTCATCAGTGATCTCAACGTGAAGCGTGGCAGAATTCTGGGCATGACACCAGACGACGGCATAACTCAAATCGATGCTGAAGTACCATTGGCTGAGATCCAAAGATATGCACAGGATCTTCGATCCGTAAGCCATGGTAAGGGTACGTATACCCTAGAGTTCAACCACTACGACCAAGTTCCGCCCAACTTAGAAGTCAAGATAATAGAAGATGCCAAGAGGGACAAGCTGGAAGAAGCAGCTTAATAAACTAAGCTAGAATAAAAAAGCCCCCCTCCCTTAGAAGGAAGGGGGGCTTTTTAGAGACAGCCTCAAGATTAGTAACCCCAGGACGGATTATACTCTCCGAACACATCTCGGAAAACGTCCATCATCTCACCCAATGTAGCATAGGATTTGGCTGCTTCCACGAGATACGGCATAGTGTTTTCCGCCCCCTTAGCGGCCTGTTCCAACGCTTTCAAACGCTGAGATACCTCCCTATTGTCGCGAGTGCGTCGAACTTCGTTCAGGCTCTCGATCTGTTTTTTTTCACCCTCACGATCAACTCGGAGCAAAGGGATCTCTGTCCCCTCACCGGTTCGGTATTCGTTAACGCCTACCGTTATACGCTCACGGCGATCTTCTTCCAACTGATACAAGTAAGAAGCATCTGCAATCTCTCGTTGGAGGAATCCGGTTTCTAGGGCCGGAATAACTCCGCCCAAATCGTCGATGCGCTGGAAATACTCGTGACTAGCGGCCTCCATAGTATCGGTCATGGTCTCCAAGAAATAGCTGCCTCCCAATGGATCGACAGTATCGGTGATACCGGTCTCATGAGCTATTATCTGCTGGGTACGTAGAGCTTGCAGGGCTGCTTCTTCCGAAGGCAGCGCCCAGGCTTCGTCTTTTCCATTGGTGTGGAGCGATTGACAGCCACCTAACACAGCAGCCATTGCCTGAAACGAGACCCTCACAACGTTGTTCTCCGGTTGCTGGGCGGTGAGTGTTTGTCCTGATGTTTGGGCGTGGAACCTCAATTGATGAGACTTGGGATCTTTGGCTCCAAACGTGTCCTGCATCACCCGGGCCCAGATTCGGCGCGCAGCTCGGAACTTACCCACTTCCTCGAAAAAGTTATTGTGGGAATTGAAGAAAAAACTCAGCCTGGGAGCAAAATCGTCAATCTTGAGTCCGCGATCTAAAGTTTGTCTCACATACTCAAAACCGTCGGCAAGGGTAAATGCCAACTCCTGGATGGCATTGGATCCAGCTTCACGAATATGGTAACCGCTGATGCTAATTGGATTCCATCGGGGAATGTGTTTCGTTCCGAACTCTACGGTATCTACCACTAGCCTAACCGAAGGGTCGGGCGGGAAGATATATTCATTTTGAGCGATATACTCCTTGAGGATATCATTCTGAATAGTGCCTCCCAACCGGTCCAGAGAAACACCTTGCTTCTCTGCCAGGGCGATATACATGGCCCAAATAATTGCTGCCGGACTGTTGATGGTCATGGAGGTAGTAATCCCATCGAGCTTGATCCCATCGAAAAGGGTCTCCATATCCGCCAAGGAAGAGACAGCCACACCGCAAGTACCGAATTCACCTGCCCCGCGGGGGTCATCAGTATCGTAGCCGTAGAGGGTCGGCATATCGAAGGCAACGCTTAATCCAGTCTGTCCCTGTTCCAACAAGAATTTAAATCGGGCATTGGTCTCTTCCGGCCTTCCGAACCCAGCGAACATACGCATAGTCCAGAGCCTACCCCGATAACCTGACGCATGCACGCCTCTGAGATACGGGAACTCGCCCGGCATTCCTTGATCAGCTAAGTAGCTGTTCGATGCATTGTTCTCGGGCGTGTAGACCTGATCTACTGTCACTTGGGAGGGTGTCTTGAACTCGGGCTTACGCTGAGACGAAGCGTCTTGTTTATCCCGCCACCGGGCACTCGTTTCCAGTATTTTGTTCAAATCCTGAGGAGAATCCAAAGAACTACCTCCGGTTTAATCGCGTTATAAATGCTACGAGTTTGTAAGCCGCACGAAACGACGTTTCCCAACCTTTAGCATGTCTCCAACATGTAACAATTGGCCCGCGTCGCCTCCGGTCACAGGCTGGGACTCCCCTACCTCAGAAATTCGTTCCACAGCACCTTGGGACAAAAGTCTCTTAATCTGTGCTTTGCTAGGAGCTAAACCCGCAGCCAACATCAAGTCGTCCACCCTGACCTCTTTTCCGCTGCCGAACCCTTGGTTGCGTAGTTCCGATAGTGACATCTCGGGAACCTCTGTCGGAACGTCCCGACCCTGTACTACCCTTTCAAAATGAGACTGGGCAGCATCGGCAGCCTCACGCTCGTGAAACTGGTGAGTCACATCCCAGGCCAGACGTTTCTTGGGCTCCATGGGATTGAGTGTGCCGCTTTCTAGTTCAAGCCCTATTTCAGCGAGTTCTGTCATTGGAATATCAGTCAAGTATTCTAGATAGGACATGATCTGGTCATCGGACACAGACATGAGCTTTCCATACATATCCACGGGGTCCTCGTCGACAGCTACATAGTTATCGAGGCTCTTGCTCATCTTCATCACGCCATCGGTGCCTACTAAAATAGGCATCATGAAACATTGCTGGGGCGTCTGTCCCATCATGCCCTGTAATTCCCTTCCCACCAGGAGGTTAAACATCTGGTCCGTACCACCGAATTCGACGTCCGACTCGATCGCCACCGAATCGTAGGCCTGTAATAATGGGTAAAGCAACTCAGTAATGGCAATGGGTTTCTGTTCAGCAAAACGCTGAGCAAAGTCAGCCCGTTGCAAGAACTGGGCCACCGTAAAACGACCAGTCAACTCTATGACCTTGGCCAAATCGAATTTCCCGAACCACTCACTCTGGTAGATAACCTCAGCTCGAGACTTGTCCACCACTTTGAAGAACTGGCGGAGATATGACTGGGCATTTTCAAGTACCTGTTCATGAGAGAGCATCGTTCGTGTGGCAGACTGGCCACTGGGATCACCTATCTGAGCAGTCCAATCACCTACGATCAGAATCACCTGATGTCCCAATTCTTGAAGCTGGTTCAGCTTACGTAGCCCGACCACGTGACCAAGGTGAATATCAGGGCGACTAGGGTCAAATCCCATCTTAAGCCGGAGCTTCTTACCGCTTTTAAGTAGCTGAACAAACTCCTCACGGGAGATAATCTCACTGACACCGCGAGTAGTTACTGTCTCTAAATCTGATGAGCTAATCTTGCCGAGGCTGGCCATTTCAAGGCCCCCGATCTTGGTCTAATACCTGACGACAGTTATCAACATCCTGACCAATTTGTTTAATCAGTGTATCGAGACCATCGAATTTCTCCTGGTCTCTAACTTTTTTTATAAACTCCACACCAACGGTTTTTCCATATAGGTCACCTGTAAAATCCATGACGTACACTTCCACCAGGCGTTGCGTTAGATCAAATGTTGGGCGTATACCGATGCTGGTCGCTGACTTATGCCGCTTGCCATCAATCATGGCCCACGTGGCGTAGATACCGTCGCCAGGCAGGCGCATCTCGGTCTCGACCTCGACATTAGCGGTGGGGAAGCCGAGTGTACGACCTCTCTGATCACCTACTACCACTTTTCCGGATAGGAAATAATTCCTGCCCAAAAGTTCCGGGCAGACTTCCAGAGTCCCGTTCGAAACCGCCTCACGAATACGACGACTTTTTACCGGCTGACCTTCAACGTCAAATGTCTCAACTGACTGAGCCCAAAAGCCTAGCCCTTCGCCTTGTTTCTTCATGAAGGCCAAGTCACCCCGGCGATCTTTGCCAATGGCTGAATCGGGCCCCATCACCAATCCCTTCATCCTGAAGGAATCAGCCAAGAGTTTCGCAAATTCCTCAGCGCTTACTCCGGCGAGCTCTTGGGTGAAATCCAGACACACCACTACTTCTATGCCCTGTTGTTTTATGAGCTCTACCCTTTGATCAAGCGTGGTAAGGTAACTAGGTTCGGTCCCTGGTCTTATTACGGTTATGGGCCTATTGGAGAAGGTGATTACAGTGGGAACATATTGGTCGCCTGCTAGTTCAACCACCTTACGCAATAGATGACGATGTCCTAGATGAACGCCGTCAAAAACACCAATAGTAACAACGGTTTCCTTGCTGGGTACAGCGCTAGCCAGACGTTGGCGAAAGCTCATTCCTGATTAGTTCCCAATATGTTGAGTCCCCCGGCATCGCGTTTTGCGCCCAACAGGGCTCCTCATTGGGCCACAGGCCTGCAAGCCAATCAACTGGCGTGCGAATGCGGAGGGTGAAAATGATTGAATTTGTGCGTAAAACACGGGTGTTCAGGTGGGCTGGATGTTAGCACAGGCCCCTATTAGCGTCAACATTGATCGGTTGACTTCTACTAAATTCCGAGGACCATTTTTAGCGCTCAAGTATCAACGTCCAACCTTTGACTCAGACATTCGTCTAGAGTTGAATATAGGTTAATTCATTTATAATAATATAAAATTAATATAAAATTCATCTAAATTGGCTAAAGATTTGCTAGGAATGAAAGTTGACGTTATGTATAATCCACCTTTACTAGACGCGTGGGATTATCGGGATTAGACGGATGCGTGTAGCAGGTGGGAGCGAAAAAGGCAGACGCTTGAAGGGGGCTGTAACTTCAAATACCCGGGCTACAACGGAGAGGGTACGGGCGGCCATTTTCAACATACTAGACCCCAATCTATACCAGGGAGGGCGGGTATTAGACCTCTTCTCAGGGACAGGAAGTCTTGGCATTGAAGCGTTAAGCCATGGCGCGGACTGGGTAGACTTTGTGGAATGGGACCGCCGCCAGAGTGCTGTCATAACCAGTAACCTCGAATCCACAGGGTTGACGGCCAAAGCTAAAGTCCACCGCTTAGACGTGTTTCAGGCTTTGCAAACCTTACCTGGCAATTATGATTTGGCACTAATGGATCCCCCTTACAAAATGGGCAACCTAGACAACTTGATGGAACAAGTCTCCGCACGATCCGGTTTGATAATAGAAGGCGGGGTTGTCATCACAGGTCATTCCAAAAGGGAAGAACTCAAAGAAGCCTATGGGGAGCTTCGATTAACTTCGCATCGACAATACGGAGACAACGTGGTCGACTTTTACGTCTACGGACCGGGTGCAGATAAAACTTAATCGCTGAAAACTTAATCAAGAAGAGATATGGCAGGACAAAATATTAACGGCCTCAATCACCCAGAAGGGTTCTCTAACACAAGTCGGGACGGAAATTCATAAATGGTAACCGCTCTTTATCCGGGTAGTTTTGACCCAGTAACGGTAGGTCACGTCGACGTGGCGTCGCGGGCTGCAAACCTCTTTGACAAATTGTATGTAGCAGTCTATGACACACCGTCCAAAAACCTGCTGTTCACAACTGAAGAGCGAAAACAACTTATGAGAGACGGCTTGGCTCACCTGCCGAATGTAGAAGTGATCACATTCTCCGGCTTAGTTGTCCGATTTGCCAAAGAAATTGGTGCGGGAGTGATAGTACGGGGTCTCAGAAGCGGCTCAGACTTCGAATATGAATTCGACATGGCGTTCATGAACCGGAGGTTGGAACCAGAAGTAGACCTGGTCTGCTTCATGACCTCACAGGACTACATGTTCGTTAGTGCCAGTTTACTCAAGGAGGTTGCCAAACTTGGCGGAGACATCACAGAAATGGTTCCGCCCAACGTAGCTCAGGCGGTTTATTCAAAATTTGGATTACCGGTCGCCGAATAGTCCTTAAATAGTGGATGAATAAGTGTAGTGACCGGGGAGGGGTGCAATCATCGACATCATAAATATTATCGATCGTTTGGAGACATTGGTCGAAACAAGTAAATCAGTCCCAGTAAGTGGCAGTATCTTGGTAGACCGCAAAAAGGTTATGGAGCTGGTCGACCAGCTACGCCTTACCATACCTGAAGAGATCAGGACAGCTGAAGACGTCTTGTCTCAGAAAGACCAGATACTCAACACGGCCGCAAACGATGCGCGCAGAACCAAGTCCATGGCTGAGGACGAGCTCCGTGACCGGCTCAACAACAACGAGGTGGTCACTCAAGCAGAAACCCGAGCAGCTGAAACTATCAGAGACGCAGAAGAGCGAATCACGAGAATGCTAGAACAATCGGAAGCCGAGGCTATTTCTCGAAAGACCGAGGCCGACGCCTATGCATTACGCAGCCTTCGTACCATGGAGATTGAACTGGGCAAGCTTGCCGGTTCTGTACGAAAGGGAATTGAGGTTCTCGCAGAGCAAGCATCCAGCAACCTGAATACCCGACGTTATCAAGAAGAAGAAGCCGCTGGAATGCTCCGTTAACACTAAGACAACTGGCACAACAAATTGACTGCTAACCAAAAGCACCAGGGTATCTAATATATTTGGAAAACCTGGTGCTTTTAACGTCCTCGATACAAAATGGGATTACCGACAATGAACATAAATCCTTTGGAAGTAACCCCTCATTCAGCTAGTCCGTTCACACAAACGCACGTCCGGCAAATGATTAAACATCCTTATTTCGAAAGCCCAGCGTTTGCATCCCGTTCTCCGACAATAAGGATTGTCAGTATTCCAATCAAATACAAATCGTCTTCAATTACCTTCTCGGATAACCTCCATGCCATCTACCCTCAGGATCAAATTCTTAACGCCCTGGTAGACGACAATCACTGCCTATTTCCACAAAACATGCATTCATTTTTTCTGTAACGTCATAAACTACGACTATTGTGCCATTGGTGATATCTGTCACCGTGATTGTTGTCAGTTTATCCTGCAAAACTCCGATTTTCGAACATTGGATACAATCAAGAGGCTTGATTGTATTTTTGATAGTTCGTGAATTAAACCCACTCTTCTAAACCCCCTCGCCATCTTCCATGTGATACAGATTAAAAATCTGTCCTCGCATATGTGGATCAATTTTATGTTTCTCTGTGTTCCAAAAAACATATTCCGGAGTTTGGCTAGTCACGATTCACGCGTGGTTCGGGTTGACATGCAAATTCTAGTAGGACTACAATTTCGCCAAAGCAGAGGACGAATTTCGGAGGACAATAACTACATGCTCGAAATGACTGTAGATAGCATTCGCGTCAGTCCTATGAACTACCAGCGTGTTGTAATTCTGAAAGAGAAGCAGTCCGACCGATATCTTCCCATCTGGATTGGCCCTGCCGAGGCCGATGCTATCGCGGTCAAACTCCAGGACCTTGACGTTCCACGCCCACTAACTCACGACCTGCTGAGTAGCATAATAGAGTCCCTTGGAGGAACGATCGATCATATTCTAGTAAATAATCTCGAGAACGACACATTCTTCGCCAAGATCACAATACAATCAAACGGCGAATCGAAAGAGATCGATTGTAGGCCTAGTGATGCCGTCGCTTTAGCAGTTAGAGCTAAAGTACCGATATACGCCAATGAAGAGGTAATGGACAAGGCTGGGATCCACCTCGATAAAGAAACCGGAAAGCCTCTGGGACAAGAAACTATCAGCGAAAGTCCAGCCTCTGGGCCGCCAGTAGAAGTCAAGCCTGAAGAATTAAAAAGTATGTCAGCATTTACTGACTTCATCGATTCTTTAGATCTAGAAGATTTTGGCAAACAATCGGGTGCCCGTTGACCAGCTAAAAAACGCTCCATTAAAAACGCTCTATTTCTAACATAGCAAAATAGGGTGTTTTTGTTGAATTTTGGTCACCTTTTCCATGAAGCCAGTCTCAATTGACTTTCAAAATCCTTAGTGATATTATTCACAACGCTCTGGCAGAAACATGAATCGGAGACTCTTGGCATTACGCCTAATTGGGCTCGGATGGTACGTTGCCTCCTGCATCGTAATTGGTGTGGTTGGGGGTGTATTGATAGACCAGTGGCTAGACACAAAGCTCCTTTTCACTCTTATGGGGCTTGCGTTCGGCACAACATCAGCGTTTTACGGCTTAATTAAGATGATTCAACCACTGATAAAGCCCGATTCTATTAACGGAAACAACTCTCCGGAAAGCAGCAGCAGCCAACCGGATGACAATGGAGGGAATCCATAGTGGGTTCCGGCACAGGCAAATTCGTCGCCTTCGGCATTTTGATTGTTGTGGCATTGGCCATTGCAGGACTCATCACCGGAGCTATCGGAGCTGGCCTCACCCAGTCAAAGGAAGATAAAGCCGCCGGATTAACCGCTGAAGGCCCATTCATCCCCAAGCCAGCAGTCCACCTGCCTGCCCAGGTTGTCTTCCCCATCTCCGACCGCGACCACTACCGCAAATTCCTCCACGCAGAGCACGAAGAGAAGCTCCACGGCGAAAAGCACTTAACCAAGAAAGAGCACGATCTGATCGATGAAGGACCCTACATTGGGTACAACTTCATTATCACAAACGCAATACTCTCATCTTGGATTGCCAGCATCTTACTGGTATTGCTGTTCGTCCTGGGTGCCCGCAAGGCAGCGATGATTCCCGGCCGCTTCCAGAACTTCGTGGAAATCGCCGTTGAGGGACTCCTGAATTTCGTTGCTGGAACGGTTGGCAGAGAACACAGCCGATTAATATTCCCGGTCATAGCAACCATCTTCTTGTTTGTACTAATCAATGCATGGATCGCATTGTTACCCATCTATCCTTCCCTTGGATTCAAGGAAGGGAGTTTAGTTGAAATACATCTGCTAAGGCCAGCAGGCACAGACATCAACATGCCTTTGGCTTTGGCTTTGGTCTCGTTCGTATTCGTAGAATGGCTAGGATTTAAGATGCTTGGCCTGGGTTACCTCACCAAATTCATCAGAATAGGTAGCCTGAAAAAAGGCGTTATAGCCCTGTCCAAGTTCCAGATTCTTGACGCTTTCCAGTACCTGCTGGACTTCTTCTTCGTTGGACCGTTAGAGGCATTCAGCGAGTTGGTGAGACTGATTAGTTTCACATTTAGGCTATTCGGAAACATGACAGCCGGAGAAATATTGGTCTTGGTATCAGCCTTTCTGGTCCCGTTCATCGCAACGATGGGCGTATACGGGTTAGAACTTCTGGTCGGCTTCATCCAAGCTCTTATATTCGCTGGCTTGACGTTAGTGTTTGCTGCAATTGCCATCACCGCCCATCATGACGAGGGAGAAGCACACTGAACGTTACCCTGAGCAACGTTCCGGAGGTCAGATACAACATTTATAACCATCGGGTAACATTGAACTGGTCTAATGCCCGATGAATCAACCAGAAGCAAATATGGAAAACACAAAGGACGTTAACGCAGAGGTAGCGCAATGGAAGTATTAATCTTGCTAATGGTACTATCCGTGGTCGGAATCGCAGCGGCCGCACTAGGTGGGATCTTCGCGATCTACGCCTCTAATCAAGACTAAGCCCGAGTAATCAACGTAATACGCACCGAACTAAGGAGATAAGGAACGACAATGGAAGCTCTACTCGTTTTGGCAAACATTTCTGATGCAGCCTACAAATACCTGGGCGCAGGACTCGCCATCGGACTAGGTCTGATTGGCCCTGGTATAGGTATTGGTCTACTTGGTGCCTCCGCCATGAGTTCGATTGGCCGAAACCCAGAGGCTGCAAGTAGCATCCAAACCAACATGATTCTTGGCATCGCCTTCGCCGAGGCTTTGGGTATTTACGCCCTGGTCGCCGCAATCATGATCGGCTTCATATTCTAAGTTAGGCCATACCCAATTTAGACCAGACTGAGTCACTAATGGGTGTGTTGGATGGGTTCATTCCTGAACCCATCCAACACACCCAAGAAAAGGAAGTAGGTTGATATGTTAGAGACATTGGGAATCCACTTCCCAAGCCTCGCGATATACCTGGTCAACTTCCTGCTGGTACTCATCCTTCTGTATCTGTTTGCATACAAGCCGATACTCAGGCTGATGGACCAACGGGCGGACCGCATCAGGGAAAGCTTGGAAGCTGCCGAAAAGGCACGGGAAGACGCTGCGTCTTCTCAAGATGCCATCCAAGAACAGATAACCGAGGCTCGACGCGAAGGTCAAAGGATTATGGATCAGACGCGGGAAGCAGCAGAGCGTTATCGCACCGAGGAAATGGACAAGGCACGCCAGGAGGCTGAAGCCTTTGTGGAACGGGCAAAAGCGGATATCCAACGGGAGCGGGACACCGCCCTTGAGGAGGTTCGCGCCAGTTTCGGCGACCTAGCCATCACCGCGGCCGAACGGGTTATTAGAACCTCTCTGGACCGGTCGGCCCATGAGAGCTTGATTGCCCAGGTATTGGAAGAAGGCGAAAGCCTGAGAAGAGGCTAGATAACTAATGGCCGAAGTAATCTCAGGAAAACGATACGCCCAGGCCATATTTGACCTGGCTATAGAAAACAACCAGGTGGAACTCTGGGGTGAAGATTTAGCAGTGGTGGCCCACGCGTTTAGCGACGTTGAGTTTTCCGCGCTCTTGAAACACCCTGATATGTCTACCGCAGATAAGATGACAGCCACCGCGACAGTCTTGGCTGGTGTAAACCCGCTAATACGGAATCTGGTCGATCTCCTGGTCAGTAAGAGTTCGGTTGACGCAATCCGTGCAGTGTACTCAGGTTACACAGAGCTATTGGACTCGCACCTAGGTCGACAGCGTGTAGAAATAACCACTGCCGTACCTCTAGAAAGTGCTGAAGAAGAGCGGATAAACACTTTTGTAAGAGAACTAGTCAGACGCGACGTTGTCTTAACAACCAAGGTCGACGAATCAATTTTAGGCGGCCTAGTTATACAAATCGGTGATAGGTTGCTGGACGGCAGCACAAAAGCCCGATTAGAAAGCCTGCGAAACAGCTTGCATACAGAAATTGCCACTTCTTAAGCGGCATAATTGACTCGAAATAACAACAGAAAAGACCAAAGGCCGTCAGTCATAAAAAGATTGAAGGCACTCAGAAAAGGTTAGAAAAGAGTCAGTGGCAGGCCAACTGCTTCTGACCCAATCGTTACCGTAAGGAGAACCTCTGATGGCAACCAGAGGACAGGACATAGTCTCGTTAATCAAGCGTCAGATTGAAGAATTTGGCGGAGATTTGGCCTTAGTGGATGTGGGCACTGTCGTCCAAGTGGGTGACGGTGTAGCCAGTATTCAAGGGCTGCAAGGCGTTAGATCCAATGAGCTACTGGATTTTGGAGATGACGTGCTAGGTCTCGCACTGAACTTGGAATCAGACATTGTCGGCGCCGCCATCTTGGGCGACCCGAACGCTGTTAAAGAAGGTGACCGAGTAAGGTCAACCGGTAGAATCATTGAGGTCCCGGTAGGTGACGCTCTGATTGGCCGGGTAGTTGACCCTCTGGGTCGGCCATTAGATGGAAAAGGTCCAGTAGCTACCACGGGTACACGTTCCGTTGAAAAAGTGGCACCTAACGTAGTTTCACGTCAATCAGTTGACCAACCGGTACAAACTGGTATCAAAGCTGTAGATTCAATGATTCCCATCGGCCGTGGCCAACGAGAATTGATCATTGGAGACCGTTCCACCGGCAAGACCGCAATCGCTCTGGATACTATCATCAACCAGAAGGGCGGCGACCTGATTTGTATATACGTGGCTATCGGCCAAAAACAGGGTAAAGTCGCCCAAGTTGTGGGTTCGTTGGAAGCGGCCGGCGCAATGGATCACACCATCGTCGTAACAGCCGGGGCATCGGACTCCGCTCCTCTCCAATACATTGCCCCCTACTCAGGTTCAGCCATGGCAGAAGAGTTCATGGACCAAGGAAAAGACGTTCTCATAGTCTATGACGATTTGACCAAGCACGCTTGGGCTTACCGGCAGATGTCATTACTGCTACGCCGACCAGCCGGTCGAGAAGCCTATCCTGGAGACATATTTTACCTGCACAGCCGACTACTGGAGCGGTCTGCTAGGTTAGATCCGTCCCTCGGTGGCGGATCTATCACAGCGCTACCAGTAATTGAAACCCAAGCGGGCGACGTCTCAGCGTACATCCCCACCAATGTTATTTCCATCACCGATGGGCAAATCTACCTCGAGCCTGAATTGTTCAACTCCGGTATACGGCCAGCGGTAAACGTTGGCCTTTCAGTCTCCCGTGTAGGTGGAGCAGCTCAAACCAGAGCTATCCGTAAGGTTGCAGGCCAATTGAGGCTGGCATTGGCCCAATACCGGGAGCTTGCGACTTTCGCCCAATTCGGTACTGCCGACTTGGACGCCGCGACGAGAGCCCAGCTAGCTCAAGGTCAATTAGCTACCGAAGTACTGAAACAAGGCCAATACGTGCCTCTGTCATTGGCAGATGAGGTAGTCATACTGTTTGCAGTCAATGAAGGCCTTATGCAAGATGTGGACATTGAGAAAGTTGGAGCGTTCGAGAACCAACTCCTACGCTACGTCAACGGTTCGCACCCAGACATCATCGCAGCCATAAACGACGCCAAAGACATCTCGGATGACGTGGCTGCCAACCTGACCAAAGCAATCACTGATTTCAAACCGACCTTTACTGACTAGATGTCGACTAGGAATCTTCAATTCCAACATTGTCAAACTTGGATGATAGATAAATAGATGCCCAGCGTTAGAGACATACGACGAAGAATCCGCAGTGTGGACAACACGGCTAAAGTGACGAACGCTATGTCGTTGATTGCCGCGTCCAAGATGCGGCGGGCCCAGAACTCCGTACTTGAAGGCCGACCGTACTCGGTTAAGATTCAATCACTGATCGCCAACTTGGCCGCCCAGCCGATGGACGATGAGTCAGGATCTCAACCGCTGTTGGCCGTCCGACCTGTGGAAAACGCTACCGTGCTGATGATCAGCCCCGACCGCGGTCTATGCGGAGGCCTAAATGCCAACCTAAACAGGGTTGTTGGCAACTTCATTCTAGCCCAAACCGTACCAACCGAAGCAATCACCGTGGGAAGGAAGGGTCGCGACTTCATGGCCCGCACCAACCAGAACCTCAAGGCGACTTTTACCGATCTTGGCGAAACACCCCTGCTGGTCGACACCCACGCGATATCACGCATGGTGATCGACTCATATTGTGAAAGTCAGACCGACGAAATATACCTAGCCTACACCAAATACGTATCTACCATGACGCAAGAACCAGTAATAGAGAAGCTGCTTCCGATAGAACCGGCAGAGCTAACCGCGGCTGAGAGTGTAGGATACATCTATGAGCCAGGAAACCTAGCGGTTCTACAAAACCTGTTACCTCGCTATATAGACATGCAGGTTTACCACGCTATTGTAGAGTCCATAGCCAGTGAACAATCCGCCAGGATGGTGGCCATGCGAGCCGCCACAGACAACGCAAACGAATTGTCGGGCGACTTGACCCTAGTTATGAACAAACTAAGACAAGAAAGTATTACCAACGAACTACTAGATCTGATTGGTGGCGCAATAGCCTTGGAAGGCTAATAGCGTTACCACCGCTACTAACAGTTATCAGGAGAAGCCAATGGCCACCGGAAAAGTCGTCCAAGTAATCGGAACAGTCGTAGACATTGAATTCCCCGCGGACGAACTACCCAAGCTGTTCGACGCCCTAGAGTTGGACAACGTTGGAGAGAAGTTGGTGCTCGAGGTGCAGCAGCACATCGGTAACAACTGGGTTCGTTGTTTAGCTTTGGGGGCCACTGACGGACTGGCACGCGGAGTAGAAGTAAACGATACAGGTGCCAGAGTGAGTGTCCCTGTGGGACCTGAAACCCTAGGTAGGCTGTTCGACGTTACTGGAACTCCCCTTGATAACCTAGGCCCCGTGGAATCAGCCACTCAATGGCCTATCCACCGCGACCCGCCTCCTTTTGACGACCAGAACCAGACCGTTGATATCCTTGAGACAGGAATCAAGGTATTCGATCTAATCACTCCTTTCATGAAGGGCGGAAAAATCGGAGCTTACGGTGGCGCAGGTGTGGGTAAGACCGTAATCATTCAAGAACTTATCCGCAACATCGGAGCCGTTCACCAAGGGGTATCCGTATTTGCCGGCGTTGGCGAAAGATCCCGTGAGGGGAACGACCTTTGGCATGAGATGCAGGACTCCGGTGTACTCTCAAGCACAGTATTGGTGTTCGGTCAGATGAACGAATCACCGGGCGTGCGAGCTAGAATCGGCCTAACTGGGCTAACCATGGCAGAGTTCTTCAGGGATGAGCAGAACCAAGACGTACTTCTCTTCGTAGACAACATCTATAGGTACATCCTCGCAGGGATGGAAGTGTCTGCACTGCTTGGACGCATGCCCTCCGCTGTGGGTTACCAGCCCACCCTAAGTACAGAGATGGGTGCCCTTCAAGAGCGGATCACCTCCACCAAAGCCGGATCAATTACATCATTTCAAGCAATCTACGTGCCTGCTGATGACTACACAGACCCTGGTATCGTAACCACATTTGGTCACCTAGACGGTGTCGTTTCCCTAGAGCGGTCATTGGCCGCCCAAGGCCTCTACCCCGCTGTTGACCCTCTGGCATCGTACTCCAGAATTCTAGAACCTGGCATAGTCGGCGAAGAGCACTACAACCTGGCCCGTGGCGTACAGCAGGTGTTACAACGTTACAAAGACCTACAAGACATCATCGCCATCCTAGGCATAGAAGAACTTTCAGAGGAAGACAAGCTGACTGTGTTCCGCGCCAGGAAGATTCAACGCTTCCTAACCCAGCCGTTCTTCGTAGCTGAAACATTCACCGGCCAACCTGGCAAATACGTTCCTCTCCGTGAGACACTGCGTGGATTCTCGGAGATTCTCTCCGGCCAGCATGATGACTTACCTGAGCAGGCATTTTACATGGCTGGGACCATCGACGAAGTACTCGAGACAGCCGCAGGCATGCAGGCCCAAGGGTAAATAAAGTAACCATGCCAATGAATCTAGAAATAATCACTGCCGAACGTTCAGTCTATGAAGGCGAAGTAGACATGGTGATCGCTCCTGGTCTGGACGGACAGCTCGGGATCTTACCAAGACACGCTCCGTTGATGACCATCCTGAAACCAGGAGAGCTCACCGTGAAGAAGAGTGGTGAAGAAGACATCTACGTGGCTGTGTCGGGCGGTTTTATGGAAGTCATCGGCAATCGAGTTAGCGTGCTAGCTGATGCCTGTGAACGGTCTGACGAGATCGACGAACAACGAGCGGAAGAGGCAATGCGAAGGGCTCAGGAGCGCCTGTCCCAGCATAGTTCCGATATGGAATTGGAACGGGCGATGTCTTCCCTCCATCGGGCCCAGGTACGCGTCAACCTGGCTAGGCGCCGCCGCCCTCGGGCCGGAGGCCAACCGCCAGTCAATCCCACTTAGACAACCTCGTTACAAAAAAGGAAGAAAGATAAAGGACTCATTCCCAACTAAGGAATGAGTCCTTTATCTTTCTTCCTTCTACTAACTTTTATTAGCCCGATCTTAGTTAATGTAGTAGGTCATAGATTGCAAGGATAGCACCGGATCTATATTACGAATCCGTATCCCTTCACGAACCTGTGGGGCCATGGGAGCGTAGTTCAATACGGCCTTCACGCCACAAGCGACCAACTGGTCAACCACGTTCTGAGTATATTCCACTGGAACAGCGACAATGGCGATACTAATCTTTTCTCTCGCAACTACCTGATCCAACTCTTCCATATTGCGAACAACCAGCCCACCTATAGTCTCTCCAACCACGCTGTTGTTAAGGTCGAACGCCGCCACTAGATGAAATCCGTCGGGGTTAAACCCCGGGTAGCTCAAAATGGCCCGGCCCAGACGCCCCACGCCGACCACTGCAACATTCCAAGGGGAGTTAATGCCTAATATCTGCCGAAGGCGGTCTAGCAGGTCACGAACGCTGTAGCCTCGCCCCTGCTTGCCAAATCGTCCAAAATAACTCAGGTCCTTCCGAATCTGAGCGGGAGTCACCTGGAGTTTTTCTCCCAGTTGTTGAGAGCTAACTACCAGTATCCCATCTTCCATCAATCGGTTAAGGATCCGTACATATTGCGGAAGCCGACTGATGACAATCTCAGGTACTTCCGATCGGCTTTGTCGAGATTCGGAATTGGGAGGCATCTCGCTTTTGTTCCTTTACCGACTACAACCCGGTCCCACATTTAACCGTCCAGGTTGACAGATGGTAAATCAAGGTTTCAAATCAGAAACATCGTTGGGTAGATTCAGGCCGCCATTGTCTATAATCTATAATGCAGGTCCAATGTCCGTCAAGAACTCTATGAATTTGTCGAAATCCATCCCCAGCTCAAATACGAGATTCAATTGCATCTAGGCGTCTGCCGTGTAATTCTCCATCTACCCGACTCTACCAGTCTCAAAGATAAGAGACGAGTATCACGGTCGCTTACAACACGTATCCGTAACACTTTCAACGTATCGGTATCAGAAATTCAAGACCATGATCTATGGCAGCGACTCACCCTAGGGATTTGTTGTGTGAGTAACGATCCCGCCCACGCCAATGCAATGGTCTCAAACGTGGTTGAGTTCATAGAAGATTCTCGACGTGACTTGGAACTATTCGACTACCAGATTGAAATAATATCGGGAGTCTGAGCTAGTCTATTTACCTTCGATCCGGTGGTCAGCAATAAACGTTTCGATTGTTCTCCAATATTTCTCACCACCAACTTCATAGGTATCGTTATGCGCAGCACCTTCTAGGACCTGGAAACGCTTTGGCTCATTAGCCGCCTCATACAGCTTCCTTCCTTGGGAAAGTGGTACGATTTTATCTTGGTCGCCGTGTAACACTAACACCGGCACACTCAAGTGGCGGATACGAGTGAGGCTATCAAAATGGTTACGCACCAACCATCCCACAGTTGGAAATGGAAAGGCTATTCTCGCCATATCACCTATCGATGAAAAGGGGGAGACTAGGACCATAGCCATAGGCGGGTGGGTCGATGCCAATTCCACCGCCACAGCTGCACCTAGCGAATGTCCCAGATAGATGATATGGTCCTGATCCACATCTGAACGGGACAACAGGTAATCCATCGCCGCCCGGGAGTCCAAATAGGTTCCCTCCTCAGATGGGCTGCCATCACTCTCACCATAACCACGGTAATCAAAAATGAATAGGTTGGCGTTGGTGCGATGATGGGCCAACGCCAGTTCATCTATGCGATATCCGTTGTTCCCGCCATTGCCGTGGAACCAGACCCAAGTCGCTTTTGGAGTCATTGTCAGGTCACCAGGGATAAACCAAGCATGCAAAGTAAGGCCATCTGAAGTTCGGAGACGGACATCTTCGTAATACAGACCAACATTACTAGGGGTGAACAACAACTCAGACGCAGGAAAAAATACGAACCGTTTCTCAAGCTGAGACCAAAGCACAATGAAGGTCACTCCATAGGCAAGTGAGACACCAACCAGCATGCCAACCACTAACCACCAGACACGGCCAATCATCAGATTGGTCACCGTCGCATTCTAGTTAAAAATAGTACCTAGCGACCGTCTGCTTGACCAGGGAAAGGCTCAGCTGGAACTGCCTTTGGGTAACTCCCCTGTTCAGATTCGATTGACTCCAACCGACCGGCAACATCACGAACCTGAGGGCGGTCCACTTGGCATTCAGGACACCAAGCCTGATCATCAGTAAAAAGCATCATGTTGTCTTTCTTGACCGTTACGGTCTCTATCTCAGCCCCACACTCTGCGCAAAAACTAGTAATGTTAACTTCTGTTATCGGCATTTGGTTTTCTCTGTTTCAAGCTTAAAGGTCTAGGCTATCAGCCAAAATCTCCAATACGTCTTTCGCTTCTTTTTCAGAGTCTAGTCCCTTTGATTGGATACCCTCAGTCATCATCTGTACGCAGAAAGGGCAGGAGACACCCACAGTGTCAGCCTCAGTATCCAGGAACTGATCTGTCCTAGCGTGATTAACTCGTTCGCCCTGGCTTTCTTCTATCCACATGTGCCCGCCTCCAGCTCCGCAGCAGAAGCCACGCTCACGGCAGCGTGAACCCATCTCCACCAGCTTGAGGCCAGGGATCGCCTTTGCCACATTCCGAGGCTCATCATAAACACCGTTGTGACGACCCAGGAAACACGAATCATGGTAGGCCATGGTGACATCCATCATCTTCAATGGCTTGATGCTGCCTTGATTTATGAGTTGGTCTACGAACTGGCTGTAATGAAGCACCTCAAAATTGCCGCCCAACTGTGGATATTCATTTTTCATGGTGTTGAAGCAATGGGGGCAGGTAGTAACGACCTTACTCACATTGTAGCTGTTCATGGTGTCGATATTCTGCTGAGCCAGTATCTGGAATAGGTACTCGTTGCCCATGCGTCGGGCTGGGTCTCCAGTACATGTTTCTTCATCGCCCAAGATAGCAAAGTCCACTTTGGCAGCCTTCAACACTTTGGCCATAGATCGGGCAATGGCCTGGCTACGTTGTTCCAGAGCGGGTGTACAACCAACCCAAAACAGGACTTCGGCATCGGGTTTATCCGCTAGCGTCGGCACTTCCAGTCCCTCTGCCCAGTCGGTTCGAGAATACTGGGTACCGCGCCAGGGGTGGCCCCTTTGTTCCAAACTTAGCAGGGCATTCATGGCCGACTCTGGTACTTTGGACTCTTCCAAAACTAAGTATCGACGCATATCCATGATGGTCGGGATGTGTTCAACAGTAACTGGGCATTCTTCTACGCAGGCACCGCAATTAAGGCAATCCCAGATAGACGACTCACCTAGGCGTCCTTCCAAAAGTGGAGACGGCTCAACGTGTTCTGGATCACGGTCACCCTGGTGGCCAATCGCCACCATGTGGTCTTTGATACCCTCTACGATATGCATCGGCGAAAGCTGCTTGCCCGT
>JAKUNL010000034.1 GCA_022451925.1 Dehalococcoidia bacterium | reverse complement strand
GAACTAGGACGTATGATTGGTGAACAGGCAGCGGCGGGGGATGTCTTCCTCCTGACCGGAGAATTAGGGGCGGGCAAGACCTGTCTTACTCAGGGTATTGCCTTGGGATTGGGTGTTGAAGGGTACGTACGCAGTCCTACTTTTGTTCTGATGACCCGACACCAAGGGCGGTTAACTCTCAATCATGTGGACTTATACCGGATGGATAATGCTGCTGAAGCGTGGGATCTTGGTCTTGATGAGGAACTCTTCGGAGAGGGGATTTGTGTCATAGAATGGGCAGACCGTGCCTTTGAAATATTCCCTGAAGATTGCTTGTGGATTGATTTGGACTACGGCGGAGCTCCCGACCATCGGGAAATCGTCCTTGAACTTGGACTCCCAGCGGAAAAATCTCGCTTCATGCCTTTGCTGGCTTCGATTTCTGAAAAATCATCCGCTAGATAATAATTCCATATAGATATTAGAACCAAGGGATACGAGACTAATGTTTTTGGCCCTAGACACGTCCACCCGATACGCCGGTGTGGCTCTAGCCAATGAAAATCAGGTGATTGCATCTCATTCTTGGCACTCCACATATAACCATACAACTGAACTTATCCCTACTGTGATCCATATTCTGGAGCGCGCTGGTGTAACATCGGCTGACTTGGATGGTGTCGTAGTTGCCTTAGGGCCAGGTGGGTTCAGTGCCCTTAGGGTTGGGATCAGTGCGGCGAAGGGTTTAGCTTTGGTTTCGGGTAAGCCCATTGTGGGCGTTGGCACACTGGATTTAGAAGCTTATCAATTCATAGGATCAGGGACTCGGGTTTGCGCTTTGTTGGAAGCAGGACGGGAGGAATGCGCTACTGCCTTGTTCGGACCTGATGGAGCTAGGATTCAAGAGGATAAGGTATATAGCGTTGATCAACTGGTGGCTGAGATCACCGAACCCACTATTTTTTGCGGAGAGGGAGTTACTGGCTGGCGGAAACAGATATTGTCTGCCCTCGGGAGCAAGGCCCAAATCGTCAAATCGGTTCCTGCATCAAGGGTTTGGGCCCTAGTGGCCATGGGGCGCAAAAAGCTGGTTTCCGGCGAAGTGGAAAACCTCAATACTATACAACCTGAGTACCTGAGGATGCCTAGTATTGGTGTGTCCAAACAGCGAGACCGAGTTCGTCAGGGCCGTCGCCCAAATCGCTAACCCACTCAGTGATATGTCTTAACGGCTCTGATAAAAGGCAACGGAACGGTATAGACGGCTACTTCGCAATCATCTCTAGATGATTCCAAGCTTTACCACGTCGTACTGGCTGACGGCTTTATTAGACGGACCGAATTTTAGCGCGTTCAATAGCGCAATAGAGGTGTAATATCGGCGATTCGATTGGACCGTCTGCAGGAATATGAGGTTGCTGCCTTGGATAGGTTATCGATGCTCATAGATACGACTTGACCTTCAACCATAGGACTTTGGCACTGGCATTTACGGTAATCAAAGTCAGCATTGCCTCTATAGGATGTCGATGAAGGCCTGTTTATAGATTAGAGTTGTCCGTTCGGATGTCCTGGTTGCCTCGGGTAGACACCCAATAGTATGAATCTCGACGGGGCGAGCTTATGGACTTGACTCCACTAATGTGATGATCCCCAGTTTGGGTTCTGGGTTGAGAATGATTTAGCAAGTGCGGTTCAGCATAGTTAACGGCGCCATTTATTTAAACAGAGGGGTTTTGTATCATCGTTCGTTCTGTTCAGAGAGCTGCTGCTGTATGACAGGGGTAATACTCATATAATGCGCGTTATCAAATCTTGGCGTTTTAACGCTGGGACCGACAGGTAAAAGATTCTATTGCTTACTTGTAGTCGGTCAAAGAGAAAAAGAAATAAAACAAATATTTATAAATATTTATAAGGATGTTGGAGGAACAATATGGAGCGCACTCTGGTGCTGGTGAAACCTGATGGGGTACAGCGCGGCTTGATTGGAGAAGTCATCAGTCGTTTGGAACGTCGTGGTCTTAAACTGGTGGGAATGAAATTTATGCAGGTTGATGATGCACTGGCACGTCAGCACTATGGTGAGCACGTGGATCGGCCATTCTTTGGTGGTTTGGTGGATTTCATCACTTCCAGTCCGGTTGTTGCGATGGCCTGGGAGGCTGATAATGCTGTGGAAGCTGTCAGGAATACTATGGGGCAAACCAACCCAACCACTTCGCCATTGGGAACCATTCGGGGTGACTTGGGTTTAGATATTGGTCGTAACCTAGTCCACGGATCCGACAGCCCAGAGTCAGCGGAACGAGAATTGTCATTGTTCTTTAACACGAGTGAGCTCTTGAATTACTCCAGAGCCAATGATCCTTGGATTAAAGAATAGCTACGAGAGAATAATCAGTAAGACAAAAAGAATGGGCAGAACAATGTCCTGCCCATTCTTTTTTTACGAGATAAAAATAGTTCGGATGTTAGAGGATTCTGACCACTTGGGGAGCCCGAGCCCAGAGTCTTTCTAGTCCGAAGAATTCGCGTTCTTCAGGTGCAAATATGTGAACTATAACGTCGCTACAATCCATGAGTATCCAGCCAGTTACAGCGGAACCTTCGCGCCGATGGATGTTCAATTTTGATTCTTTCATCGTCCTGGAGATTTCGGTTTCGAGTGCTTGAATCAACCTGGATGAATCAGCCGACATTACGATGAAGTAGTCCGTGAACGAAGCTATACCACGTAGGTCTAGCATCACTATATCTGAGGCAAGATTCTCTGAAGCAACTTCCACAATCAGCTGGGCGACTTCTGAAGGTTCGAGTTTTTGGATTTCTGCGTTGGTCATCTACTCACTGTAAATCATATGTGTGCAGGCTTAAATTGAGTATAGATCGGGCGTGGAGAAGGGTCAACACACCTTCTTCACCTGCCTGAATCATTGTGGAGCTCTTTACCAACGACCAAATATATCACCGGCTTCTGGGATTGTTTAAACCGAGACGTTCAGATAGGCCGGAAATATTCCAGGTTGATAATTACGATAACCGGGTCGGTGGCTGCAATCGTATAATTTAGGATATGCACTTTGGGAGTCTTTAGATAGGCATTGAAGCGAGAATAATACATGGGTATTTCCAGAAGAGCTTTCGAAATCTCAAAGAAGTTGGTTTTGGTAGTTGGCTTTTTGGTGTTAGCTTTGCCAGCGGCTTGTTCCAGCGGCACTGTCAGTGAAAATGTGGACGGCAGCAGTACCGTCAACCTAATTTTGCCGCAGTCCTCAGGCAGCCGGACAATATCGAAAGACCAAGTCGGGCATATGGCATTTGTAGGCAGCATTGATCCCGCAATTGACAATGGTCTGCCTCCAGCAATCGGCAAAGAGATACCTATCTCTGGCGCAGACCACGTAAATGAGGGTGTGAGAGTGACATACAATAGTACTCCACCAACCTCTGGTGAGCACTGGCCTCGTTGGGCGGACTGCGGGTTCTACACCGAGGACATTCCCGATGAACGGATTGTCCATAACCTAGAGCATGGCAATATAGTCGTCAGCTATAACTTCGCCAATCCGGCCCAGGTCACCGCACTCCGTGAGGTGTTGGAAGAAATCCCGCTGTTCGAGTATTGGGGTGTGGCTCGCCCGTATGACAAAATTCCGGAAGGGCAGGTTGCCCTAGCCGCTTGGGGTAGACTACATTTCACTAGTGTAGTCTACCCTGAAGAGATCGACGTTTTCTTCAGTTCATTAGCGGGCATTTTAGGCCCCGAGCACGTTACCTGCTAATCGACTCGGATAAAGTAACCTGTTGTAAGAGCCGACTTTTTGAAGGCAGGTTTAAAAACCACATCGCATTTTCCAGGTTGCATATTATCAATAATGGCATTGGATTTAGATGAACTGATATCGGCCTTCAACTTGAATTTTGCTTTTACAACACAGGATAAACGGCTTCTTTGCAAGCCTGTATTAGCCGCCTATAATAATCATTATTGAGTATGGCCGCGATTCAGCAAATCAACCGCGCCACCCATATCGCACATGCGGTAATACCTGCTGTACCACCGTGCATTACCCTGTCGGGTCTTGTGCCATTCTGATATTGTGATATATTTAACAAAATCATTTCGCGGCCCTGTTTTATAGGGAGAGTTGTGCTTACGCCGCGCCTAGTGGCGGTTTGGTGTTTTCCAGGACGGCTACGATTTAATTATTTCGACAGAGTATCTCCTGATGGACCCGTTAAAAAACCTAGCCAAGAAAGGACTCTATTCACCAGAACAGGAACACGATGCCTGTGGTGTGGGAGTTGTCGCCAATATAAAGGGCCAGAAGACGCACCAGATCATCGAAGAGGGTGTGCAGGTTTTGATTAACCTTGGGCACCGTGGTGCCGCCGGACGTGATCCAGATACCGGCGACGGTGCAGGGATGTTGATTCAGACTCCATCCAAGCTGTTTGAGAGAGAGGCCGTGGCCCTTGGGATAGACTTGCCTGCTGCCGGTGAATATGGTGTGGGCATGGTTTTCTTGCCACCGGAGGTCCAGACAGAATGCCGGAGTCTAATTAACAAGGTCGTCGAGGCGGAAGGCCTGGAGGTGCTGGGTTGGCGTGACGTGCCTATTGATTTGACAAAGATCGGTGTTGATGCCCGAGACGCATGCCCTCACATCGCTCAGGTATTCATTGGCCCAGGGGTGGGCATTAAAGACGCCTCTCACCTCGAACGGAAACTATTTATTGTCCGGAAAGTTCTTGAGAATTCCATGGGCGAGTCAGGGCTGAATGATGATCAGGCTGACTGCTTCTATATCTGCAGCATGTCCTGCAACACAATCGTCTATAAAGGCCTGCTGATGGCCCACCAGATAGCTGAGTTCTATCTAGATTTGCAAGACGAGGATTTGGCGTCTGCGTTCTCGCTGGTTCACTCCAGGTTCAGCACAAATACTATGGGAAGTTGGCGCCTGGCTCATCCTTACCGTTATCTGGCTCATAACGGTGAGATTAACACTCTTAGGGGCAACGTCAATTGGATGCATGCAAGAGAGTCCCAATTTGAGTCCTCGTTGTTTGGTATTGATGTTGCCAAGATTGCTCCAGTTACTAAACCCGGAGACAGTGATACTGCTAGTCTGGATAACGCATTGGAACTGCTCCAGATGACCGGCCGAGACTTGGATCATGCGCTATTGATGTTGATTCCAGAGGCCTGGAACCAACATGAAACCATGACCCAAGAAAAGAGGGACTTTTACGAGTATCACTCATCTTTTATGGAACCATGGGACGGTCCTGCCATGATAGTGTCTTCTGATGGTAGTGATATCTGTGCGCTCTTGGATCGAAATGGTCTCCGACCGTTTCGGTACTTGGTGACGAACGAAGACAAGCTAGTGATGGCCTCAGAAACTGGTGTCTTAGAAGTACCTCCAGCTGATGTTAAATATAAAGGCCGATTACAGCCCGGCCGGATGTTCCTAGTAAGCTTGCAGGAAGGTCGGATCATAGGTGATGAGGAACTGAAGTCTAAATTGGCCAACAGAAATCCTTATGGTCAGTGGTTAAAAGATAATAAACTTACCCTTGGAGACTTGCCAGAAGTGGCCGAAGCCTCCCCGATGGATGCTTCCGATCTCGTACAGCTACAACAAGCCTTTGGTTATACTATCGAAGAGATACGGATGCTCACATCCGTGATGGCGCAACAGGGGACTGAAGCCATAGGCTCAATGGGTAACGATGCTCCGTTAGCCGTGCTTTCCGATCAGAATCAGATCGTTTTTAATTACTTCAAACAGTTGTTCGCGCAGGTGACTAATCCACCTCTGGATGCCATTCGGGAGGAATTGGTCACGTCACTTGGCACATTTATAGGCAGTGAACAAAACCTGTTTGAAGAAACTCCGAAGCACTGCCGTCAACTGTGGTTGGAATCTCCGATCCTGTCTGATGAAGAACTTGCTCAGATTAAGAATTTGAACCAAGACGGAATTCGCACAGTGACCCTGTCTGCTCTTTACGATCGAGATGCAGGAGAAGGTGCACTTAAAACTGCTCTTGATGGTTTGCGTGAACAAACTTCCCAAAACATCGCGTCAGGATGTTCCATAATCGTGCTCTCAGACCGCGGCTCTGACCGCCGCTGGGCACCCATACCCAGCCTGCTCGCGGTGTCGGCAGTTCATCACCACCTGATTAGAGAAGGAACCCGCACCAAAGTCGGTCTGATTCTAGAGACTGGCGACCCAAGAGAGGTTCACCACTTTGCGCTATTGATTGGATATGGAGCCGGCGCAGTCAACCCGTATCTGGCGTTAGCGACGGTTCGTGACCTGGCCCAGAGAGGTCAGCTTCATGGTACTGACCAGGACTACGCTCAGAAGGGCCTGATCAAAGCCAGCGAGAAGGGCGTCCTGAAAGTGATGTCCAAGATGGGTATATCAACGGTGCAGAGTTATCGCGGAGCCCAGATATTTGAAGCCATCGGACTAAATCAAGACCTCATTAACGAGTATTTCACCGGTACATCTTCTAGGGTCGGTGGAATTGGCTTGGACGGCATACAGCGCGAGGCGACGGAACGGCATGAGATGGCTTTTGGGTCTCCGCATATTGCAGCGAAACGAGATTTACAACAGGGTGGTTTCTACCAATGGCGCCGGGGCGAGGAACACCACCAATGGAACCCTGAGTCGATCTCAAAATTGCAGTACGCAGCCCGAAATAATAATTGGGACGCATACAAAGAATTTAGCCGAATCTCCGATGATGAGACTCGCAAATTAGCCAACTTACGTGGCCTGTTGGACTTCAAGAAAAATTTGACTCCAGTGCCCATAGGTGAGGTGGAACCTGCTTCCGAGATTGTAAAACGGTTCGCCACTGGAGCTGCGTCACTGGGGTCTATCAGTCGGGAAGCCCACGAAATGATGGCGATCGCTATGAATCGTATGGGTGCTAGGAGTAACACGGGTGAAGGCGGAGAGGATCATCGGCGTTATCACTTGGATGAGAACGGAGACTCTAGAAGTAGTGCCATCAAGCAAGTTGCATCTGGTAGGTTCGGTGTCACACCCAATTACCTGATCAATGCCACAGACCTTCAGATTAAGATGGCTCAGGGAGCAAAACCGGGCGAGGGAGGCCAACTGCCAGGTCACAAAGTTGATGATTACATCGGTTGGGTACGGAGGACTACCCCTGGTGTAGAGCTCATTTCACCGCCGCCTCACCATGACATCTACTCGATTGAAGACCTGGCTCAGTTGATACATGACCTGAAGAATGTCAATCCGGATTCCAGAATACATGTGAAGCTGGTCGCCGAGGTTGGTGTGGGGACTATTTCTGCTGGTGTGGCCAAGGGACACGCTGACGTCGTGCTGATCAGCGGTCATGATGGGGGTACTGGCGCCTCTCCTGAATCGTCCATAAAACACGCTGGATTGCCCTGGGAGCTGGGAGTCGCCGAGACTCAGCAAGTGTTAGTGGCCAATGGCCTCAGAAGCCGTATAGTCCTTCAGACCGACGGTCAGATGAAAACTGGTCGTGACGCTGCTATTGCTACCATCCTTGGTGCCGAGGAATTCGGTTTTGCTACCTCTGCTTTGGTTGTGAGCGGCTGCATCATGCTGCGTAAATGTCACATGAATACCTGCTCTGTGGGTATCGCCACTCAGGATCCGGAATTACGGAAGAAATTTGCAGGTAAGCCAGAGCATTTGGTCACCTATTTCACCTTCATTGCTGAAGAGATGAGGGAGATAATGGCAGAGATTGGATTCCGAACTGTGGCCGAAATGATTGGTCGGACTGATGTCCTAGACTATAAAGCAGCAGAGAATCATTGGAAGACCGAAGGACTTGATTTCGGACGTTTGCTGCATCGCCAAGAATCTAATAACCCTAATGAGCCTGTCTATTGTGACCGTGAACAGGATCATGGCTTGGATAAGGCCTTGGATCACCGACTTATCGCCCTAGCCCAACCGGCTATAGATGACAGGAAACGGGTGGATATAGACCTGCCGATTCACAACTCCAACCGGACGGTTGGGGCGATGTTGAGCGGTAAAGTTGCAAAACTCTACGGGGAAGACGGTCTGCCGGAAGACACTATTAACATCAAGTTAACGGGTTCAGCAGGGCAGAGCCTCGGCGCTTTCTTGACCAAGGGTACTAATATCAATCTGGTCGGAGACTCCAACGACTATATGGGCAAGGGAATGTCTGGCGGCCGTATAGTGGTGTGCCCTGACCCGGCGGCTAAATTTGCACCTGAAGAGAACATGATTATCGGCAACGTTGCAATGTATGGAGCCACCGGTGGTGAAGTGTTTATTAGAGGTATGGCTGGAGAACGGTTCTGTGTCCGTAACAGCGGTGTTAAGACGGTGGTAGAAGCTGTTGGAGACCATGCCTGTGAATATATGACCGGCGGGGTGGCTGTTGTTCTTGGGCCTACTGGTCGAAACTTTGCCGCTGGAATGAGCGGCGGGATAGCATTTGTTTATGACAAGGATGATGGTTTCGATAGGTCTTTTAATGGTGGAATGGCCGATTTAGAATCGGTGACAGACCCCGAAGATATCGTCATGCTTAAAGGTCTGATAGAAGACCATTTGAAGTACACTGGCAGCACTCCTGCCAACGAAGTACTGGCTGACTGGGACGCAGCATTAGGCCGGTTTAAGAAGATCATGCCGAGAGATTACCGGCGTGTTTTGGAAGAGAGACGCCGCAACGGGGATGGTACAAAGCGGGAGATGGAAGCAGTCGGAAATGGGTAATCCCACAGGAAGTACCGAATTAGGCCGGAACACGCCAGAGCGTAGACCGGTTACAGAAAGAAAAGGCGACTACCGAGAGTTTTATAAACCTTGGGGTGAAGAGCAGGCAAAAGAACAGGGTTCACGTTGTATGGACTGTTCCGTTCCTTTTTGCCACATGGGTTGTCCTCTTGGCAACGTCATCCCTGAGTTTAATCACCAGGTATATTTGGGCAACTGGCAGGGAGCCCTAGAAACCCTGCTATCAACTAACAATTTCCCAGAATTCACCGGCCGAGTTTGTCCCGCTCCATGTGAAGCTAGCTGTGTCCTCAGCATTAATTCGGATCCCGTGACAATCGAGTACATCGAAAAGGAAATCGTTGAACGGGGTTACGAAGAGAGCTGGATAAAGCCCGAAGTTCCCGCTGTACGTACCGGAAAGAAAGTTGCCGTGGTCGGTTCTGGTCCTTCCGGACTTGCTGCAGCCCAGCAATTGAATCGCGCCGGTCATTTGGTGACTGTGATCGAACGGGCGAGCTATATTGGCGGGCTGTTGTCCCTAGGAATCCCAGAATTCAAGCTGGAAAAGAACGTGGTTCAGCGGCGTGTGCAACTTATGTCTGAAGAAGGGATTATATTCCTGACGGACACTAATGTCGGCGTTGATTTCCCTGTTGAAAGGCTACTTTCAGATTTTGATGCTGTCTGCCTAGCCTGTGGTTCTACTGAGGCCAGAGAACTGGATGTTCCTGGTAGGGAACTAGAAGGCGTGCATCTTGCCATGGAATACCTCTCTCAGCAGAATAAGGTATTATCGGGGGAGGCCATTTCAGTAGAAGACCGCATCGAAGCTGAAGGCAAGCGGGTCGTTATACTGGGAGGAGGTGATACGGGGGCTGACTGCTTAGGTACCGCTATCCGTCAGGGCGCCGAAGTGGTGCATCAATTGGAACTATTGGCTGAACCCCCAGAACAAAGGTCGATTGATAACCCTTGGCCCCAATGGCCCCAGATCCTTCGCTCCTCTCCGGCCCATGAAGAGGGCGGAATACGTGAGTACTCGATCCTAACTAAGTCTTTCTCAGGCAAAAACGGCAAGCTGGAAAAGCTGCACGCCGTAAAAGTGGAATGGCAGCCCGGAGAAAATGGTGGCAGGCCAACCATGGTTGAGATTGCCGGAAGCGAGTTTGAGATAGAGACAGAACTCACTCTGCTGGCTATGGGATTCTTGCATCCAGAGGGCGAGGGCATGCTGTCTCAGATTGGCGTCGAACTGGACGGCAGAGGTAACATTGCTATTGATTCCAATAGGATGAGCAGTGTTTCCGGAGTCTTTGCGGCGGGAGATGCTGCTAGAGGTCAGTCACTGGTAGTTTGGGCTATAGCGGAGGGCAGAGAAACCGCTCGATCGATTGACCTGTTCCTCATGGGTGAGACGTCTCTACCTCACTCTCTTCCTGAGCACAGTTAATATTTGTTTAGATTATTTTCGCGGATGAAAGAGGGCAAATTTTTTCTAGGCCCATTAGATTCCATTGGTTAACTCTTCGTGGCAGTTGTTTGTTTATGACCGACGTGAGTGAGGTATTCTTTCATGTCCAGAACCTGCACCGCGTTAGTGGTGCCTGACACGCCGGGCAAGAACCCGTGCACGATGGTTACGACATCGACATCTGCAATTGTACCAGCTTCAAGTCCGGCTTTTATGACAGAAGCCACTAAAGTGGCGACGTCCTGCTGCGGTGGAATAACACCGACGGGGAGAATCCCCCAACCCATGGCCAATTTCCGTAGCACAGCCGTGTCATGGGAGAATGCCAGCACATCTGCGTTCGGACGGAACCGAGATAATTGTAATGCGGCCCGACCGGTGCTGGTAACCACAACGGGTTTGGAGTCCAGCGCGCGTACTAAACGCGCGGCTGCTGAAGTAATGGCCTGGGTTCTATCATTGGAATCTAGGTCACTGAAGTAAGAATAGATCTTCTCGGTCTCGACAACTGTGGCGTCGAAGATTTCAAGTGCCTCTAATGGATGTTGTCCCATGGCCGTCTCATCTGAGAGCATTACAGCATCACAACGGTCAAGAACCGCATTAGTAACATCGGATACTTCAGCCCTGGTGGGGGCTGGAGAAACTACCATGGACCAGAGCATCTGGGTGGCAATCACCGAAACCTTTCCGGCTTCATTTGCCTTCGCCACCAGTTGTTTCTGGATTATCGGAACTCGCTCCATGGGGATTTCCACGCCGAGGTCTCCTCTGGCGACCATGATGCCATCCACTTCTGGCATGATGCTGTCGATGTTGTCTACACCTTCTCCCCTTTCAAGCTTGGCCATTATCAAAGCCTTGCTACCGGCGGCGTTCAGATGTTCCCTGGCGTAGAGGATATCTTCGGCTGTTCGGACGAATGATAGACCAACCCAGTCGATGCCGTGGTCGACGCCAAATTTAAGAGCGATCTTGTCGTCTTCGGTTAGCACTGGATCGTCAATTGGAACGCCTGGCAGGTTGACACCTTTGTAGGATGATACGACCCCAGACGACTGTACCGTTGCAACCATGCGCGCCGCGCTAGCCTCCGTCACTAATAGTTTTACTGTGCCATCGGCTATGAAGATGTGGTGTCCCGGTGCGATGTTTCTGAAAGCGCTCGGTTGGGGGAACGGCAGAACTCCAGGTTCGTCCGTTTCTTCTTGAGGGACAAGAGCCACCACGTCACCTGGGTGGAGTACGACCGGTTCTGCGAGGTAACCCAGGCGAAGTTTGATTCCACCAAGGTCTTGGAGAATGGCCACGTGTCGATCATGCTTTTCTGAGATTGTACGGATGTTTTTGATTACTTCTGCATGTTCTTCGAGAGTTCCGTGGGAGAAGTTCAACCTGGCGCAGTCGATGCCTTTAGTTATTAGCTTTTCCAGCATTTCCGGATCTCGAGAGGAAGGACCGATGGTGACAATGATCTTGGTTTTTCGCATGATGATCGCCTCACTGCAACTCGCCGGGAAGATTATCGGGTATTTAGCGCGAATTTTGCATTAGAGTGTGGGTGGGACTCAACGGGGCGCTTAATCTATATTTTAACAATGTTAGCTAAATAACCTATTGGAAATATAACAGACCCTTGGATATTCTACGAATATTGATGAGGTCAGAGATTTAAAGAGAAAGGCGTCCCAGTTCATAGGGACGCCTTTCAATCTTTTGTGGTGTGGCGGTTGCCCTGCTTTGAATATTAGCTGCCGTTGCTCCGGCTTGCGTCGAACCTATCTGTAGCGGCTTTGATTCCCGCGTACCGGTTGGCTTGGAGCGATTCACGTCGCTCAACGGTCCAGTTATTAGAAGTCTTAATACCGGTTAGGCTACCCTGGAAGTGTGGCATAACATATCGGGCCAAAAGTTCGTAGCTACGATGAATCTTGTCCCGAGGTGCCCAGTCTTCAACACGCATCATAAATTTGCCGAAACCACCGGTTAGATCTTGGAGTCGCTCGATGCCGGCAATACAGTCGTCGGGTGTGCCCACAATCCATTGGTTCTTCTCGACCATGAAGTCTACTATCTGGTCGCGAGGGACATCGGGGACTGGATTACCGAGGGTATGGCCAAAGTACTCCGTAACTACGTTTCCAGCCCCTTCTTTGATGTCTTTGATTGCTTGTTCTTTACTGTCGGCCAGATGCATCCCCATTACCACGCCCCAGTCTTCCCTGTGCATGGTCTTTCCGTGCTCTGCAGCGGTCTCTTCTGCAATCTCCCAGAGTTCTGCAAGGGATGTTTTTCGGATGGTGTCTCTGGGGACGCTTAAAGACAATACTGATGCGCCGTGCTTTCCGGCCAGAGTTACTCCCGCTGGCGACTCAACCGAGGCCACAGCTACTGGAACTATGGGATCTTGGTAGGGTCGTAGTTGAAGTACCGCGTCATTCATTTCGAACCAGTCGGTCTTTATAGTGTAAGGCTCGGGACTGGACATGAGACGCATGATGGCGTCCAGAGATTCTTCCATCATCGCTCGCTGCCGTTCCGGTTTTATGCCCAGCATAATGGCGTCGGACGCAAGCGCTCCTGGCCCACAGCCAAGAATCACCCTGCCTCTAGTGAGGTGGTCTAGCTGAACCATCCGGTTGGCCACCATGAATGGGTGATGGTAGGGAAGGCTAGTTACGCCTGTACCCAGTTTGATGTGGCGGGTGCGCTCTGCAGCAGTAGCCATAAACAGTTCAGGCGAGGCGATTGTCTCCCAACCCGCACTGTGGTGTTCGCCTATGTAGGCTTCGTCAAAGCCCAGTGTGTCTAGCCATTGTAAAAGCTCCAGGTCTCGTTCCAAAGCCAGAGTGGGATTTTCCCCAACTCGGTGGAAGGGAGCCATGAAGACGCCGAATTTCATACGATTTGGAATTGCCATGCTTACATCCTCCGTATGCGTTTTCTGGAGTTACTCCAAATGTTTTCAAGGGTATTTGGTACGGGTACATTGCAGACATATCGTGCTCCGATAGGTTCTCCTGGTTAGTTAAATGGAGCCAGTCTTGCAATCTGAGGTATTCTATCACGCAATAAATTTACGAACAGCATATTGAGTATTTAAAACGAGGCGGACGTATCCCTAACGCTACGAAGGTTAGTTTCCAACGAGGTCGCTACGGCGTTCCATGAGTAGAGTGTCTCGCCACCGGCCGTGGAGAGAGCCGATACGCTCCCGGGTCCCCACGGTCCGGAATCCGCAGGATGAGTGGAGGGCAATGCTGGCCTTATTTTCGACAAATATCATGGCTTGAAGGGTCCAAATGCCAGCAGATTCAGAGGTCGAGACCAAGGAACTCAACAGAAGCTTGCCCACGCCTGTCCCGCGGTTTTGTTCTGAGACGTATACACTGACTTCTGCCACTCCAGCATAGGCAGAGCGAGAAGAAACAGGACTGAGTGCAGCCCAGCCGACGATCTCCTCTCCCTCTCTGGCAACCAGGCGGCAATCGAGACGGTGATTGCTGTTCCATATTCTCCAGTCTGGAGCTACTGTTTCCACTGTGGCATTTCCCGTAGCTATGCCGTCTTCATAGATTTCTTTGACCGCATCCCAATCTCTTTGCCCCATGTTACTTACGATACAGTTTCCAGTTTTCATTTTGGAGTCAAAATCTGACGTGTCATCCCTATGCATGTTTCGAGTCTGCTAATGGGAGTGAATCTTCGCTTAATGGTAACCTGAATATCTACTCTAGGTCGTATATTGTAGGATTATGGAGTCACAGTGTAAACCAGATGATGGAGGGTGAACTTTTTAAACGCCTATAAGACGTTTCATCATTTCCAAACCAAAGTGACAGGGTCAGAGGAAACGTGTTATCGTTGCATGCATAAATTCTGTATCCAGAGTTATTCAAATTGAACCAACAGGGGGTTGCGAGATGCCAAAGATTAAGCACATCGCCATTGCCACTCAGGACATTGATAAGACAGCTGGATTTTACAAGGACGTATTCGGTTTGCGCGAGATCGCCAAGTTGGAGAGCGCCAATGCCAACGGATATTTCTTAAGCGACGGAAACGTCAACATGGCCATCCTGGATTTTCAAAATGACGCAGTTGCCGGAGAGCGCGGTAAGGAATACAGCGGTATCCACCACATCGGATTTGAGGTCGAAGACCTCGAAGATGTTGAGGCGAAACTTGCCGCCAAAAACTCCGCTCCTATGGACGAGGTCAACAAGGCCTTAGGTGTAGGCATGGGAGGACCTCGTCATGACAACGTCGAGATCAAATACACCGGTCCCAATGGTGAGATGATTGACGTTTCGGCCCATGGTTGGGTGGGTACTCGTGGATTTGATTAGACTAATCCGATCGCCCAGATAAAATAAAAGCCCGATGCTTCTCCAAGCGTCGGGCTTTTGTTTTATCTGCATTGGCCTAGGTAACTAGGCGGGTTTAAAAGCCAGAGACGGTGTTACTTCGTCCAAATGGTCTGGATCCAATACCAAGTCCATCCCGGTTTCAATTCCCTGGGGATTGGTACCGTCAACGCCGTTTATCATAGCGCTGATTTGTGGGCCCTCTTCAAGGGTGACGATTCCGGTGCAGTAAGGATTGTTCCGGCCGTAACCTTTGGCTGCCATGGTAACTGGAACGATAGATATGCAGGTGAAAGTGCTGAGTTTGGCCTTGCCGCTGAATTGGTGCCATTCCATGTTGAAACCGTGGCATTGAGGGCACATGGGCCTGGGTTCAGGAGAAAGATGGCCGCAGTCCTTGCATTTCACGCCAACCAGCTGTCTGTCCTCTTTTAGTTTGGTGTAGAAAGCTGTAGAAGTGAATTCGTTGTCCATGCTTATGACTCCCTGCGCAGAACATTGACCACGCAAGTACCGCCGGTTCCGCCTACATTGTGGGTGACACCGACGGTCGGATTCTCTTTCTTAACCTGACGTTCGCCACCCTCGCCTCGCAGTTGGTGATAAATCTCTATCACTTGGCCAACTCCAGACGCGCCTACGGGATGTCCTTTGGCCTTTAGTCCGCCCGAAGTATTGATTGGGTGATCACCGTCGAGGGCGGTACGGCCCTCGTCCACCGCCCTCGGTCCTTCTCCTGGAGCGAAGAATCCTAAGTCCTCGGTAGCTACGATCTCAGCGATTGTGAAACAATCATGGACTTCTGCTAGATCCACGTTTGAGACCGTGATCCCGGCCATTTCATAGGCCTGCTGAGAGGCGGCTTTGGCTGCGGAAAGAGAGGTTAGCTCGTCGGAATCATGGAGCGGTTTGCCGGTTGCCTGGCCGATTCCAGCTATGTTGATGGGTTTGTCTGTGAAATTATGGGCAATATCTTCTGATACCAACAACACGCATGATGCTCCGTCGGTTATGGGTGCGCAGTCATAGAGACGGAGAGGCCAGGCGATCCAAGGGTTGGCTCTTTCGTCGTTCAAGAAATCCAGTTCAGAATTGTATTCCGGCACGTCTTGGCCCCTTTCCTGGGCTCTGGCGATGCGGCGTTCCGCCATGGTGTTTACCGTCTGCTGGAACTGAGCTTTGGGGTTGAGAGCTCCGTTGGCATGGTTTTTGATAGCTACTTTGAGCAGGTGGTCAAGGTTTGTCTCGTAACGATCCATATGAGCTTTGGCGATGGCGCCGAATATTCCAGGGAAGGTCAGCCCGGCGGGTACCTCATAGAGGCCGTCTGCAGCAGAGGCCAAAACATCGGTTACGCCGTCAGTTGGTAGATTGGTCATCTTTTCCATGCCACCTACCAAAACCACGTCATACATTCCGCTAGCTATGGCCATCACTCCTTCTCTGAGGGCACTACCGCTGCTGGCGCACGCATTCTCTATGCGAGTGATGGGGATGGGAGTTATGCCTAGCCAGTCGGCTACGATTGGGGCCGTGTGGCCTTGGTGTTCGAACAGATCGGAGGAATAGTTGCCCACATATGCGCATTCAATGTCTTGTATGTCGAATCCCTTGTCCATGTTTTGAATCATGTCTCGGAAAGCTTCGACAAATAGGTCGCGACTGTCTTTGTCAGGGAACGCCCCAAACTGGGACAGGCCTGCGCCTACCACAGACACTGGGCGTCCCAATTGTCTTTTCTTATTTATCGTGGCCATTTGGACTCTCCTGTTGCACGAGTGCGAATGCTTCCATAGATACTTTGGTAAGTGAATGCAGCCATTATGCTGGTCATTTTATGAGAGCGTCAACCGTGATTGTTCGTGGCAGTCTACGGACTGATAACCAGCCTCTCACACATCTGTGCCCCCAGCATAACCTCGGAGATTACCGCTGTCTCCCAGGTGGTGTGAAAATCTCTAACTCCGATTCCCACTGGAATAGCGGCGATGCCTTTTTCAATAAAAACGTTAGCATCTGACCCTCCACCAGTGGACTTCAGGATGGGTTCAAGGCCTATGTCTGCCAGTGCTCGGACAATGATCTCTACGGTTTCACTCTCAGGGTCGATGTCGTACGCTTGATAGGAGTTGGTTATATCCAAGTTGATCTTCGCCTCGGGATACCTGGAAGCCAC
Source organism: Dehalococcoidia bacterium (assembly GCA_022451925.1). Classification (GTDB taxonomy): domain Bacteria; phylum Chloroflexota; class Dehalococcoidia; order Lucifugimonadales; family UBA3495; genus UBA9611. The sequence goes on along the minus strand of JAKUNL010000034.1, from coordinate 10,015 downwards.
CTCATGGAATACGCCATGGAATTTGGCTTCTAGATCTGCTAGCTTGGAGTTGCTGCGGCTTCGGAATTCTCCGTCAAGAAAAGCCATTTCCGGTACGATATTTCGCTTGAGACCGCCTTCCATACGTCCTATATTCGAGGTTGTTTCATCATCAATGCGCCCTAAAGGTAGTCGACCTAAGATATCGGCGGCGATTAGAAGAGCCGAGATACCCTTTTCAGGTTCCAGACCGGCGTGGGCTGCACGGCCTGTTATAGTGGCGGTAACCACGTTTTGTGATGGAGCCTGGAGGATGATTCTATTGGGTGGCCCTTCACCGTCGAATACGATTCCCACTTTGCCTGCTATCATGCTGAAGTCCAGGTTGTGGGCACCCACCAAACCGCCTTCTTCATGGCGGGTGAAAACAATTTCGATGGCCCGGTTGCCGTTATTTTGCTCGAGCGCCGATTGCAAGCCCTCAAGTATTATTGCGACTCCAGCTTTGCAGTCGCCGCCAAGGATGGTGCTTCCATCAGACCGGACTATCCCTTCGTCAACCACTGGTTTGATGCCCCGACCAGGTTCAACTGTGTCCAGATGGGCTGAAAGGATGAATGGGTTGCCAACTCCTTCAAGATTGGCAATCACATTTCTGTAGGCATCGTGGGCCACATCCAACCCCATGGACTCCAGCCGAGAGCTGACCTCAGCGTCAATGGCGTCTTCTTCTCCGCTGGGGCTGTCGATTTTGATTAACTCTAAAAGCGTATTTATCAGTCGTTCTTGATTGGCCAACCTACTTCTCCAAATCATGATTGGGGGTATCCCGTATAATTTTAATGAAGAGCTGTTACTGCTTAGTTTCAACTAAGCAGTCTTCATTTACCAGTTTGACAGCTGCAAACAAGATCTTGCTCGGATAGTCGTAGCCGGGGTACAGATTTTGGTAGGTCTCGAAGGAACCCTATATGTATCCCTGAATTTATGGGCAGCTGACCTCGCAGGTGGTGCATTTGGCCACTTGGCTTAAAATCCGACCAAACGTCAGTTAATAAGTTCCCAACGTTCTGCAATGCTTGGCAGGTACGGGCGTCAAATTATCCCTTGCTGATTTGGTTACTGCAGGTGTCCACGCTTACTTGCCGTAAGACGTCGGCACGTCCTATAGGTCTTACTATCATCCCCAGGGTATAAGGGTTGATGCGTTACTCGGATTGACTGTTGGCAATGATCGGCCTTCGATGGTTCCCTAGCTGTCCCTCCAGGATCAGGGTCAATCTGAATCTCCGGCCAATTATAGGGTATTCAACGTTGTTGAGCGAGGGTCACGATATTTGCGATAAATACCCGTGCTATACTCCGCGATATGGTAGAGCAGACAATTAGACCCCAGGTTGGTGTAGGCGTGATTTTTGTGCGGGGTGACACTGTGTTTTTGGCAAAGCGTCACGGTGCCCACGGCGAAGACACATGGGCTTCCGCAGGCGGTCATCTCGAGAACGGGGAAACGCTGGAAGAGTGCGGTCGCCGCGAGGCTATGGAAGAATTGGGTGTTACTGTAGAGGATTTGCGTTACCTCTGCGTAAGCAACATAATCGCCTATGATAAGCATTATGTGGACATCGAGTTTCTAGGCGAAATCGGAGATCAAGAGCCCAGGTTGATGGAACCGGAGTCTTTTATCGCTAGTGGGTGGTTCTCCTTGGATGACCTCCCTGAACCGCTGTTCCACGCTATGCGCTATGCCCTTGATAGCTACCGTACTGGGCAGCACTATTTCCCAGGGGATTGATTTTTGGAATTCGGTAAACACAGGATTGGAGGCTGAATATGACAGCTAAGAAAGGGAATGGCCTGCTAATGATCTATAGCGACGTGCCGGCCGAACACGATGAAGAGTTCAACCGTTGGTATAACGAGGAGCATATCCCAGAGCGGTTGTCCATTCCGGGAGTTCTGAATGCTGCTCGTTATGAAGCGGTGCAAGGCGGCCCCCGCTACCTGGCGTGCTACGAACTGGAGTCGTCTGAAACCTGGTATTCCGACGCCTGGCAGAAATGGCTCAAGGAACCGACGGAATGGTCCAAAAAGATGTCACCAAGGGTCATTGGAACGGCGTATATTAGGAATCTATACAATCGTATATATCCTGACCATGTGTCAGAACAAACTGCCAGCTCTGAGATGGCACCGGTTATTTTGGTTGGACGCATGTCCGTTCCAGATGAAATAGACCAAAAGTTCAATAAGGCATACAACGAAGAACGCTTACCCGAAGCTCTTAAGATACCGGGATACATTCGCGCCAGGCGTTGGGAGGCGGTCATGGGTGCGCCTAAGTACAGCACAGTTCATGAAATGGAATCCATGGAGGTGGTCAACGGAGAGGGCTGGAAAGCCTGGAGCCCCATGGTTACGCCAGTTTGGAACACTGAAGTCAGGCCTCATATGGTTCATGAAGAGGGTTCACCGGGGGTTTTTAAGAAAATATTACCAAAATAAACACGAACTTGGCTCACTTTTGAGTAAGTTAGAAGAGCGCCTCCCTCGTACAACAGTGGGGCGCTCTTTTTGTTGTAATGGCCGTCAGTTATTGACATTGTTTCGTCAAACAGTGATCTATATTGATTGTTTTATGTATAAATAGTCGCTATATGATGCATTATCGTATTGGCCTGGAACCGCTTATTCTTCATATGAATCAATTAATTGATTCATATGGGTGTTCAATTAACATAAAAAATAGTGATTTTAGGTTGTTTTTTAAGGCTATTTAGCCTCAAATCTGCTATAATAGGCCTAGTTAAAATGGTTTTAGATTCTTGCAATTCTGTCCTCTTATTTCGTCTGTAATTGCATCTTTGTTTGTCCAATAAATCCCAATGGTGAAATAACAACATGACTCAAACCCCAACAACAGAATATACAGCCAAAGATATCCAGGTACTGGAAGGTTTGGAAGCTGTACGAGTCCGTCCTGGGATGTACATTGGAAGTACTGACCAGCGTGGCCTGCATCACCTTATTTATGAGATTTTAGATAATGCAGTGGATGAGGCTATGGCCGGATATTGCGAGAGGGTGGAGATTTCTATTGCAGAAGACGGCTGGATCTCTGTGGTCGACAATGGTCGTGGCATACCCATTGATAAACACCCTAAGACTGGTAAGAGTGCCCTTGAAACGGTGATGACTACTCTGCACGCAGGGGGTAAGTTCGGTGGGGGCGCATATAAGGTCACCGGCGGCCTACACGGTGTCGGCGGCTCAGTTGTGAATGCATTGTCAGTCGACTTGAGAGCCGAGGTTCGTCGCCAGGGTTACCTGTATTCACAAGAGTACGAACGAGGCAAGCCAACTACGGGCTTGGTAAAAGGCGAGAAGACTACTGACCATGGTACGACCATATCTTTCAAACCGGATCAAGAGATTTTCCCTGTTATCGAATATGATTTCGATACTTTGACGTCCCACTTCAAAGAAATCGCTTACCTGAACAAAGGTTTGGAGATTGCTTTTACAAGTTATCTTCATAACGAGAAACGTAACGGTGATATCCAGCGTACTTATTTCTTCGACGGCGGGATTGCCAACCTGGTGCGGAACGTCAACCGCAATCGAAAAACCGTGCAGTCTAGCCCGTTCTATTTTGAAAAAGTGGTGGAAGAGACGTCGGTTGAAGTGGCGGTCCAGTATAACGATACATACTCTGAGATTGTTTACTCCTTTGCCAACTGTATTAATACAGAAGAGGGCGGAACTCACATGACGGGGTTTCGTACTGCTCTTACTCGTGTGATTAACGATTTTGCCCGGAAGCAGGGATATATCAAAGAAGACCAATCCAATCTCACTGGTGAAGATGTCCGAGAGGGGTTGGCGGCGGTGATCAGCGTTAAACTGACGGATCCACAGTTTGAAGGCCAGACAAAGACCAAATTGGGCAACGCCGAGGTTCGAGGTATTGTGGACTCGGTTGTTAGCGAGGGGTTGCAAAGATATCTCGAAGAGAATCCCACTGATAGTAAACGGGTGGTGGATAAGTGCCTCACTTCCCAGAAAGCCAGAGAGGCAGCCAAACGAGCCCGCGACTTGGTAATTCGTAAGAACGCACTTGACGGCTCATCTCTCCCCGGTAAATTGGCCGATTGTGCAGAGCGGGATCCTGCGAAGTCGGAGTTGTATATCGTTGAAGGTGAATCTGCTGGTGGTTCAGCCAAGATGGGTCGAGATCGGCACTTCCAGGCAATTCTTCCGCTCAAGGGCAAGATCCTCAATGTGGAAAGGGTCCTCCAACAGCCCGATAAAATACTAGGGCATGAAGAGATCCGGGCCATGGTCGCTGCTCTAGGAGCCGGTGAAGGTGATGAGTTCGATCCTTCGAAAGTCCGCTATCACAAGATAATAATCATGACTGATGCTGACGTGGATGGCTCGCACATCCGAACATTAATATTAACGTTTATATACCGCCGGATGCTTCCATTAATCGAACAAGGATTCTTGTTCATAGCCCAACCGCCACTCTATAGAATCCAGACCGGTAGAAAAATAGATTATACCTACACGGAAGAAGAGAAAGACGAATATTTGGCCAATGTTAGCGGTAGCCGAACCCCCCAGATACAACGTTACAAAGGTCTTGGGGAGATGAACCCAGATCAGTTATGGGAAACTACGATGAACCCGGATACTAGACAGATGCTCGAGGTAACGATCGACAATGCGCTTGAAGTTGATGATGTGTTTACCACGCTAATGGGTGAAGTGGTTGCTCCCAGAAAGAGCTTTATTCAAGCTCACGCTCGGAGTGTCCAAAACCTAGACGTTTAACTTTGATTTTAGCGTCCATGCCGAAGCTGAATGATGTCGGCTTTGGAAACTGGTCTTACTTGGTTTATAATGGTTCCGTAGGCTCTGCTGGTTGGGTTCGCGTACAGTTCTATATGAATCCCATAAGCTTTGAAAAAGATTAGAATGTTAGCCGGTCGCAGATGCGCCGGGACAGCAATCGCAGGAGGAAGAAATTGCCCGCAAAAAAGGCAGGTCGTCAGCAAGTAAAGAGGGCCATACGAACCAGAGGAGACCGCACTGAAACGAGATCCGCCATGGCCAAAGCTTTGCGTTCTGTAGAATCTGGTGACGTGGTTGAGGCGGAAAATGCGGTGAAAGAAGCGCTAATCACGCTTGACAGGGCTGTTCAAAAGGGCATTTTACACAAGAACAACGTAAATCGTCGAAAGTCTCGGATGGCGGCTAATTTGAATCGTATGAAAGCTGCTGCTTCGGGTTAACAAAAATCCCTCTTTTAAGAAGGCAGACCTCCCTTGATGAATAATAAGGGAGGTTTTTTTGTGATTGTACGACATATTGACCGTTAAATTTGAGTTATATTGACAGGCATTCGTTGACAGCCTGCAGCCTCTTTGTTAACGTGTTCCGAACATATGTTTTCATGTTAAGCATTCGGTAAAAATTGGGTACTGGTTTTCAAGATGGCGCGAACTTAGAGGATAACATGGTTATTAGTAGGAAAATGCCTCCCCGCAGACAACGAATCTTGGATTTCCTTCAAGAGTTTTATTTAGAGAACGGTATACCGCCCACTGTGCGAGACATACAGAAGGCCTGCGAGATTAGTTCCACTTCAGTGGTGGATTATAACTTAGACAGGTTGGTAGAGATCGGATACATTCGTCGACGCCCAGATGTTGCCCGTGGCATCGAAATTTTAGACGGTGGCGGTCAACCTGTATCTAATGCTCCACGGGTTCAGATAGTTGGTGCCATAGCTGCAGGGACACCAATCCCAGCTTGGAGTACGGAAACGTCCGAGTCGAGTCAAGAATTTGATACTGTTGAAGTTGCTCCGGAGTTACAGCATCAACACGGGAAGCTGTTTGCTCTAAAAGTGAACGGAACGTCTATGATAGATGCCCTTATCGATGACGGTGATGTCGTGATTATAAAGCCGTCGGATACGGCCAGTAATGGTGATATGGTTGTGGCTTGGTTGAAAGACGAAGAGGAGGCCACATTAAAAAGATTCTATAGGGAAGGTAGCCGAGTCAGACTCCAACCAGCTAATAGCACGATGAACCCGATTTATTGTTCCGCTGATAACGTGGAAGTCCACGGCAAAGTTGTCTCGGTAATTCGCCAACTCGATTAAGGTCTCTTTCTTATTGCTTCCATATTTTTAGTTCGTTAGCGGCGCCCGTTGCTCAGAGCTCCATATGTGGCAACACAGAACGGAACACAGAATGTAAGCGGTATTTTCCAGTACAACGGGTTATTCCAGTCTCCTGCGAAGAGAACGTCACCTTGGTTCAGAAGGGTTAGGATGCTGCCGACGACTATGGCGACTATCAATGATCTGCGGAGCATCTGAGTATGGCGTATCGCGCACAACGAACATTTGACGACCGTTCCTCCGTCAGTCATTCCTTCTGGCACTGATTCCTTGAATCCGAAGGACCACCCTTTTTTGGATCGAATTCCGCAACTATCACAAGTGCTTGTTTCATCTTCGTCTTGGAGGTTAGTCTTTCGTGGATTTGGCATATAGTAATCCCCAGTGACCAGTTAACGAGGTCGGAGTGTCGCAATTCTAGGCGGATGAAAAAGAGGTGTCAACGAATTATTAGATAGGAACCCATATTATTTTCTAGATTCAAAGGCGACCGTATAAGGTGATTGGCAGAAGAAATAGGAATGGCCTTCCGCACGCTAGACGGAGGTTGGAGCGTAAGGGGAAGGAGGGCCAGGCGTAAAGACTTTGGTAGGGTGCCACAAGTTAGTCGGTTTGTCGAAACGTACCAACGCCACAAAGGCACCCTCATCATTGTAAGCGCGATGCTCTTCGAGGAATTCGACATCAGCTTGATGATGATCTAGTTTTACCGCCTGTCCGTGCATGATGTTTTCCTCAGCATTCTTGCTTAGAAAAACGCTTTTTAGGTTTCTCAGGACACGGTCCACGGGGAACAAGTATTTTTGCCATCCTTCCGGACTAACTGCTGCTTCTTCGAGCTGTCCCAACGTGGTTCCATATTCTGCTGTAAATCCTCCACAGAGGAGGCGTACTAGGTCTGTAACATGACCACCGCACCCTAGGGACTCTCCTAGGTCATGTGCGAGTGAGCGTATGTAGGTTCCTCGTCCGCATTCAATATCTAAGATCAACGTTGGCGTGTTGAATTCGATTACGGCAATTGAGTGAATCTCTATAGGGCGAGACTCTCGTTTTACCTCGACACCGCTACGGGCCAGTTTGTAGAGCCTTTCTCCGTCTACCTTTATGGCGCTATACATGGGTGGAGTTTGCTGGACCACTCCAATCCATGGTTGTATGCTCTCTTCGACCATATCTCTGGTGACGTTGGTAGCGTTTCTCGTTTTCACCACTTCGCCCTCGGCGTCATAAGTAGTGGTGTCGATGCCTAGGCTAATCTCTACTCGGTACATCTTTCTGCCACGGACCACGTAATCCATCAGCCTGGTTGCCTGGCCAAAACACACGGGCAGAACGCCACGAGCCAACGGATCCATGGTTCCGCAGTGACCGACTTTTTTACGTTGACCTGTGATTCGCTTGATCTGGCGCAGCGCATCCATAGATGTGATACCAGGAGGTTTGTAAAGGTTCACAAATCCGTTAATTTCCGGCGGTTTACCGATGGATCTAGGCTTCGCCATGATAGTCGCTGCACGATATATTTAAGGCAACCGAGTCTGTAGTTAACTCGCTTATACCGTTCTTTGCATTTTGTTCAAATGAATCGGCAGGTCTGTCAGCATTGATTAGTCTGAGGATATGGTCGGCGTCTTGGATGGATTCATCTAAAAGGTAGGTCATGAAAGGTGTGTGTTTCATGTTAATACGGTTTCTAATTTCACGACGTAAAAATGATGCAGCCGATTGGAGGCCGTCAAGAGCTTCTTTCTGCTGTTCCTGATTTCCAAGAACACTGATATAAACCCTGGCGCTGCGTAAATCCGAGCTTGATTCCACCCGGGTAATACTTATGACACCGTCTAACCGCGGGTCTTTTATTTGACGAGCTAGCACTGTGCTAAGCTCGTCGCGCAACTGTTCATTTATCCGGTCGATGCGTCGCGACATATCTGGTGTACCTTTAGAAATTCATGCTTGCTGGCCATACCATCAGACGGGATGTGACTAGGCTGGGAGCCTACGCACTAGCGGCGGCCGCGTTCTTGGCGATGAACTTCTATGATGTCGCCTTCTTCAAAGTCGTTGAACCCTTGGATGACGACACCGCATTCGGTTCCGGCGTTCATCTCATTCACTTCATCACGGAAATGACGCAGACTACTGATAACGCTCTCATTCATCAGCTGGCCTTCACGAAGGACTCTCACGTCACCGTTTCTAATCATGCGACCCTCGGTAATGCGGCACCCGGCAATTTGCGTTCCGCGGCGTCCTTCAAAGACTTCTCGGATTTCAGCGCGGCCGACGAGGACTTCAGTGTATACCGGGTCCAGCATGCCGTGGAGTGCCTTCTCAACGTCATCAATCAATTGGTATATGATGTTGTAGTGGCGAATTTCCACTCCCATGCGATCCGCCAATCTCTCTGCGCTAGGTTCTGATCCAATGGAAAAGCTGATGACAATTGCCTCTGAGGCGCTTGCCAGAAGAATGTCTGATTCCGTAACGGCGCCGCTACCGGTATGCAGGATGCGAACCTTTGCGTCCTCATCCACCAATGTTTCTAGAGCACTGCGCACGGCTTCCACGCTGCCTTGGACGTCGGCTTTGACTACTAGGTTGAGTTCTTTGACTTCGTCCATGTCGGTCTGGTTGACAACTTCTTCTAGAGTGAGAGCGCGGTTCTGACCTGACTGCGTATATGCCTTTGCACTTTCTTCTGCTCTGGTACGTGCTCCTCGTTCAGTGGTTGCAACTGTCAGCTGGTCTCCAGCTTCAGGGACGGAACTAAATCCAAGGATTTCAGCAGGGCAACCAGGTAATACGGATTCCAAAGGTTGTCCAAGGTCGTCGAACATGGCTTTAACTCGACCGTAAGATGAGCCGGCCACGATGAAATCTCCGACGTTCAGGGTGCCGTCTTGGACCAAAATTGTCGTGCTAGGACCTCTTCTACGGTCTAGTTTTGCCTCAATGACTACCCCATATGCCCGTTTGTTGGGGTTAGCTTTTAGTTCACCAATTTCTGCTACCAGCAGTACATTCTCCAAGAGATTGTCGATACCGTCTCCGGTCTTGGCTGAAACGTCGACAGAAATTACGTCTCCTCCCCAGTCCTCCACCAAAAGCTCTTGCTCGCTTAATTGCCTCTTTACGCGCTCTGGGTCTGCTCCAGGTAAGTCCATCTTGTTAATGGCTACTATGATTGGGACTTCAGCTGCTTTAGCATGGTTAATGGCTTCTAAGGTCTGGGGCATTATGCCGTCATCAGCTGCAACCACCAATATTGCTATGTCTGTAACTCGGGCACCTCTGGCCCTAATCGCAGTGAAAGCGGCGTGACCGGGAGTGTCCAAGAATGTGACGGGGTTGCCGTCCGACTCAACTTGGTATGCGCCGATATGTTGTGTGATTCCACCAATCTCGCGGTCTGCGACCTTGGAATTCTTGATGGAGTCGAGCAGAGAAGTCTTTCCGTGGTCCACGTGGCCTAGAACCGTTACGACAGGCGGGCGCACGACCAACGTAGACTCGTCTTCAGTGTCACTATCACTCCCTTCGGGAGGCGTTCCCTTGGCGGCAGACGGACCCTCAACCATACTGGTGCGAATTCCCAGTGCAGTGCTAACTAGAGTGGCGACCTGATAATCAACTACTTGGTTCATGGATGCCATGATTCCGTTTCGCATCAATTGCTTGATTACATCAATCGGATTTTGATCTAGAACCTCGGCCAGGTACTGTACTGTCATGGTCTCTGGGAGGACTAGGGCGCGGGTTGGAACCCGCTTTGCCGTTGTGGCTCTACGGGGGCTTTCATCTATACCGGCGTCGTCAACCGCTGTGTGGTTTCCG
>JAKUNL010000033.1 GCA_022451925.1 Dehalococcoidia bacterium | reverse complement strand
TGTCCGGCAGCGATTGGAGATTTGCATGGCCTACGTCACACCTCGCGATGGTGAGAACCCGGAGAGCTTGGTAAACCGATTCCGAGCTTCGGTTCAACATTCAGGGATTTTACGCGAACTTAAAGACCGACGATTCTTTCGATCTAAGGCGCAAAAAGAGCGGTTAGCAGCCCAAAGGGCTGCACGTCGTCGCCGTCGCCAGAATCGACGGTAGGATCCATTCGACCGCCCAAACTACAGTCAAATGGGTTGGATAGACATTTGGGCGCGTGACAAGCAGACGTCTTTATCAAGCGGCCATCTAAGCCGCCTTTTTTCATCACTAATCAACACACTAAATCGTGCCCACGTCATCATTTACAGACCGTCTAGGCGCGTTGACAGCTATATGTGCCGCTGTTAAATTGGGTTGGTTGCCCGTTGGAATTACCAAAGGGTAGTCACATTCAGGAGTGTACCCGTGCCTCGATACGATTACCGTTGCGAAAGCTGCAAAGAAGAATTTGAATTGGTGCAGACCTTCGCAGAAGCTGGAAAAGGCACCTGTCCAATATGTTCTGGTCCCGGGCAGCGGGTATACCACGCAGTCCCCGTAATCTACAAAGGTAGCGGTTTCTACACCACTGACTACGGGCGCCCGAGCCCCCCTGTGGAAAGCAAGAGCAGCGACAGTTCCTCTTCTGATTCCAAAGCATCCAGCGATTCCAAATCTTCATCGGATGCAAAATCAGACACGGTCTCAGCTACCAGCAATGACAGTTCATCGGTGTCGTCTTCAGAATCCAGCAGCACTTCCTCAACTCCCGCCAGTTCCAGCTAATCAGAATATTCACGCAAAGAAGTGGCCACGGTTCTAGGTTGGGCTTCTTAAAAATTCAGTATTTCCTCATTTCCAAAATGTCCTCGCGCAGCAGATCTGCGATAATTATATGAGAGCCCTAGTACAGAAAGTTAGTAAGGCTTCTGTATCGATTAATGGTGAGACCATTGGAGCCATTGGCCTCGGGTTAGTGGTCCTGATTGGTGTATCCAAAACGGATGATGAAGCTGATGCACGATATCTGGTGGAGAAGGTATCCAACCTAAGAATCTTTGCCGACGATACCAACCACTTCAACCTGTCATCTCTGGACATTAAGGCAGAGCTACTGGTGGTGAGTCAATTCACGCTCTACGGTGACACCCGGAAAGGACGCCGACCTGACTTCAACCGAGCGGCTAGCTCAGACGATGCACGGCGATTGTACGACTGCACAGTGAGCATGTTCCAAGAAACCGGATTAACGGTGGCCACTGGCAGATTCCAGGAACACATGATGATCTCGCTTCAGAATGACGGCCCAGTAACCCTGATCTTAGACAGTTCCGACCGACAGAAACCACGCCGTGGGTAGGTTTAATAAATCAGGACATCACATTAATGCGTGATGTGTGTCTAGGGTTCTCTTATAGGCAGAAGTGACTACAGCGCATCTTCGGAATGACTAAGGACGAAAGCACGAAACCTGCAAATGCTGACAACATATCGCATTAGTAAACAGTGGGACGCACCAGAATCTAAGTCAGACTGCGGCCAGGCCTCTTTGTCCAAAATTGTCTTCAGATTAAAAATCCCATATCAGTGGCTTGTATCACCGGAAGTGAAACGCCAAGTCACATACAAACCGCTCGCCATATCCTTCTAAATATGTATTTAGAACTCTGCTCATCAACCAAGCCTCAGATGACCAAATGATAGTTGGAAATGCAGTGGTTTATCTAAACCAACCCATGCCTCTAAAATAGCCTCGCAAATATGCTATCTGTCCCCCGTGAGCAACGGTGTCCCAAACCATTTGACCCATACAGGCTGAGATAGTCCGAGGTTCAGGTATGTTGCCGATGACTATCTTTCGTTCCAATTCCTCGGGCGTCACCGTAGCTAAGAAATCTCTGGTATGATCCTTCATGGTTTCATAGTAGGATAGCTGCGTTGTCTTGGGCGGCGGCGACCATTGGGCTACCTGAGCTGCGCTCCAACCGACACCACGGTCTTCCTCGTCACGCGGCATGCCAAATTTTTCATGCCATCCTTCAGAGACCCATGCTTGGGGTAGGGCACGAAACCGCGTAAAAACAAACATGTCCGTCACCCGACTCAAATGCCACAGTATCCAGGCCACAGAGTTACACTGGTCCGTAGGTTGACGAATCATCGCAGCCTCATCAAGGTCAACTAAAGCTTCGTCAATCATCTCCCAATTCCGTTCCATCGCCAACGACACCGGATCAACTGGGCTGACCATGTACCATCTCCTTGTCAGTTATATTATTCGATTCCGACATGCAACTTATTGGCTAGTCAAATTCAAGATCCAAGCTTATATCAAGGGCGTTCACCGAGTGGGTTAACCCTCCAATAGAAATCAAATCCACACCCGTCTCAGCTACAGCACGAACAGTGTCATAAGTTATACCACCTGACGCTTCCACAATTGCATCATCGCCTATAACCTTCATCGCAGCGGCCATCTCTTCCACGGTCATGTTATCCAACATTATGATGTTAGCCCCAGCCTCAAGAGCAGCTTTAACTTGGTCCATACTCTCGACTTCCACCTCCACCTTGATGGTGTGCGAAGCGCTAGACAAGGCCAATTCAATGACGTCTTTCAAGCCCATCTCACGGAAGCTATTTGCCTGTATATGGTTGTCTTTAATCAATATTCCGTCAGCTAGGTTCATTCGGTGGTTGAACCCGCCGCCCATGCGAACAGAATATTTGTCTAGATACCGGTGACCCGGAACGGTCTTACGAGTGTCTACGATCCTGACATCGAGTCCTTGAACGGCTGCTACATATCGATTTGTGTCGCTGGCGATGCCGCTCATTCTTTGCATGAAGTTCAGGGCTACCCTTTCAGCTCTAAGTATTCCCGCAGCAGAGCCCCGAACCAACGCTATATCATCTCCTGGAGAAAGGGTCGAACCATCTTGCAAGATAGCTCTTACTTCTAAGGATGGGTCTACACGATTAAAAACGGCCACGGCGACATCTACACCGGCTAGGACGCCATGGGCCTTAGCCCGCAACATACCAGTACCCTGAATCTCAGGAGGTACCACCGCTTGGGTCGTGGGATCGTTGAACGTTTGATCTTCGGCCACGGCAGCATCAATAAGCGCGTGAACATCAGGAGGGAACTCAGTCATGGTACGTTTTCCTTCATGGTTATCAATAAAAACTTCAGCCATCAGGGTACGCCTGATCGTTTAAGAGGCACAATTGTACCGCAACTGATACTACTGGGCCATATAGGGAAGTCTGTCGACAGAGAGAAAAACCGTACCGAGAGGAGTCAAGTAAGAGAACTAAAGAGTTCTAAATGATGAGGCATATTACTTTAGGGACAACATCCTATCCAAAGCGATCCTGGAGTCCCGTCGAACGTCTTCAGAAACGGTGATCTCATTGTTGACCTTACCCTCTAATAGGCCGTCCAACATCCAGAGAACGTAAGCAGGATGAATACGATACATTGTGGAGCACGGGCAGGTCACCGGATCCAGGCAGAAAACAGTCTTGTCAGGGTTGTTGATTGCCAGCCTGTTTACCAGGCTGACCTCAGTCCCAATTCCCCATTTACTGCCCGGCGAGCCTGAGTTGACCAATTCGCGAATATACTCGGTGGAGCCAACCTTATCCGCAGCTTGAACGGTTTCCATTGGGCACTCCGGATGGACAACTATGTTAATGTCCGGATGCAGGGCTCTGGCGGATTCTATCTGGCTAACCGTAAAGCGGGTGTGAACCGAACAATGACCCTGCCACAAAACTATCTTGGCATTCTTCAATTGCTCCGGAGTGTTACCACCCAATTGACGAAACGGATTCCAGACGACCATCTCATCTAGTGCGATACCCATCTCCAGAGCCGTATTTCGGCCTAAGTGCTGGTCTGGAAGGAACAGAATACGCTCTCCTTCGCTAAAGGCCCATTCAAGCACGGGCTTAGCGTTAGATGAGGTACATACGGCGCCCCCATTCCGGCCACAGAGAGCCTTTATACCTGCGATTGAGTTCATATATGTGATTGGGATTATGCCGCCAGAACCCAGAACATCTTCTAAGTCTGACCAGGCGTCGTCTACGTCTTCCATGGGAGCCATGTCAGCCATAGAACAACCTGCGGTGATATTAGGTAGAATCACTCTCTGGTTGGGAGCAGCCAGAATGCAGGCAGTCTCAGCCATGAAGTGCACACCACAGAATATGATGTAGTCAGCTTCGGGACGAGTGCCAGCCTCTCGCGAAAGCAGGAAGGAGTCGCCTTGGAAGTCAGCGTACTTAATCACCTCCTCCCGTTGGTAGTGATGCCCCAAGATGGTAACTGTCTTACCAAGTTTTTTCCGAGCCGCTCCAATACGATAATCCAGCTCATCCGCAGTGTAATGCAGATACTCATCCGGAATTTGCTGCCACCGAACATTAACAGCCATTTCTTCGGCTAGCGGTTTCGAAGGTAGGTTGTCTTCGGTCTTACAAAATGCCGAGTGCTCAAGCTCTGTGATAGGCACCGTAGACCGGCGGCTAGTTAAAGCCATTAATCTTCGCCTCGATTAGTCCCAGATGAGATTGGGTTCAGCAATTTTGCCCTTACAGCTAATGTTCCCTGTAATGACCATGGGCTGGAGCGGTCAATCTTCACTTGAACCAGATTTCCTAGATGATACGCCTCATCCTCAAAGAAAACCAGTTTATGAGAGCGCGTACGCCCCTGCCATTTTCCCCTTTGGCGGCCTTCTACCAATATTTCCACATATTGGCCAACCAACTTGGCATTTATTTCAGTCTGAATCTGTTCCTGCTGTAGGTCAACCCTCTGCCGGCGTTTTGTCTTCTCAGCTTCAGGAACGGTGTCGGACATGGTCCGAGACGCTATCGTGCCTGGTCGGGTTGAATAGGCGGCGCAATGGACTTTATCCAATTTAAGTACCGCGAGCAAGTCGAGAGTTTGTTGAAATTGTTCTTCGGTCTCCCCAGGAAAACCGACGATAATATCTGTATTCAACGCGACTTCGGGCATCGCCTCTCTGATCCGGCCGACTAGGTCTATATAGTCTTGTCGAGAATATTGGCGACGCATCTCATCCAAAATCTCGTCATCACCGGCCTGGACTGGCAGGTTTATATGCTCGCAGACCTTTGGCACATCAGCCACCGCCTGGATTATCTCCTGTGTCATGAACTTGGGATGGGAAGTTAGAAAACGAATTCGCTCGATCCCATCGATTTGGTCCAATCTTGCAAACAGGTCTGCCAGGTTCGGTTTATCTGGCAGATCATATCCATATGCATCTACCGTCTGGCCGAGCAGGGTCACTTCCTTTACACCCTTAGATACCAGTGTTTCCACTTCCAGAGCTATTTCCGCGATTGAACGACTCACCTGACGGCCCCGGCGATATGGGATGATACAGAACGTGCACATCAGATCACAGCCATGGATGATAGGTACGTGACAAGTTATATCGGGCCGGACAGGGGTAAGGGGCCCGACACATCCTTCCCAATCTACCCCAGTCCGTTCTCCCACGATTTCAAGTAAAGGGTCGAACTGTTGCGGACGCATGAAGACATCTACATAAGGGAAGCGTTTCGCTAGTGCATCAGTCTTCGGACCAACCATACAGCCCATTAAGGCAATTATACGCTCTGGTTTGTCTTTCTTTAGCGGAGCCATCCAAGCCAAATTGCTGGCGACTTTATCCTCTGCACCCTGGCGGACCACACAAGAATTCAGCACGATCACGTCGGCTTCAGCCGCTTTTTCCACTGGCTGAATTCCCATCTGCTCTAAGGCGGCACCTAGCCGTTCCGAATCAGCGGTATTCATCTGACAGCCAATAGTCCAAAGATAATAATTATTCATGAAAAAGAGCTATAAGCTGAGGCGTTATTCTATCCAGCCATTAATACGGAAATCGTTAAATTGAGCAGAAAATTCACTCGATTGTTATAATGGATATGGCGGAAAGAGAGGGATTCGAACCCTCGGAACCTTTACAGGCTCACGCGATTAGCAGTCGCGCACATTCGTCCACTCTGTCATCTTTCCGCGCACGTCTAAATGTTACCAAATGTGCCTAAAGCCATCAATACCCAACTCTGTGCCCAACGCAGGGCAGTATTTCGAATTAAGGCATCATAATGATACATTTACAGCACGATACAGAAAACATTGAAGCATTTCAGTCAATTGTGTTGCCAGGTAATACGATTTCTATATTGACACCTTATACGCCCGGCAATATGATTAATTAGTGACTTGGAGCTTACCAATAAAAACATTTTGAGCCACCCGATGCACGAATGCCAAGTCACCAAGCCACTCGGACACTGGCAATCAACTCAAACCTAACTAACCGCGCCAGTTTAAAACGCGCGTCAACCAACGGAGAAAGACACACATGGATGAATTAGATCGAAAGATAATCGCCCTACTGCAACTAGACGGTAGGGCATCAAACGCCAAGATTGCACGCGAGGTTGGCGTCAGTGAAGGCACCGTCAGGCGTCGTTTGCGACGTTTGGTTATCGACGATGTGGTTAAGATCATAGCTGTACCGAATCTTGAAAAACTCGGCTACGCTACTACCGCTCTCATCGGCCTTCAAACTGGACCTGGTAAATCAGACTCAGTAGCCGAACAAATCGCCAGCTTGAGCGAAGCCCATTACGTAGCAATCACGACAGGGGCATATGACGTTTTCATCTGGGCCGGTCTAGAATCTGCCGAGGGACTGGGAGCATTCCTCCGGAACAAAGTCGGCGTCATAGACGGAGTACAGCGCACCGAGACCTTCGTCAACCTATCGATCAAGAAGCGTACCTACGGTCTGGTCCTTTAGGTCCTACAAAACGGGCCTAAAGTAGAACCGTTCCATTCGTAGAAACCACCGCCTAGTCGACGGTGGTTTCTACGACATCCTTGCAAAGAACCCGCGCTATGCTATAATTTCGTTGCAATTTCAGCCAGCCGCATATAGGCTCATCCTGCTAAAGCGGTCTGGAATCAATATTGAACCCGAAGGAGCCTCCCACTATGACTTACATCATCGCCGAGCCCTGCGTTGGATTAAAGGATTCGGCCTGTGTCGATGTCTGCCCAGTTGATTGCATCTACACCCGTGACCAAGACGACATGTATTACA
This sequence comes from Dehalococcoidia bacterium, assembly GCA_022451925.1. GTDB lineage: Bacteria > Chloroflexota > Dehalococcoidia > Lucifugimonadales > UBA3495 > UBA9611. The sequence goes on along the minus strand of JAKUNL010000033.1, from coordinate 21,752 downwards.
TTAGCCCAGACGAGTGCATTGACTGCGCCGCCTGCGAGCCTGTTTGCCCCGTCACTGCAATCTTCGCAGAAGACGCGGTCCCTCCGCAGTGGGCTGAGTACATCGAGAAGAACTACGAATACTTCAAGAACGTTGACCCGTCTGAACTAAAACGCAAATAGATCACTCAGTTCACGTTTTAGTATCCCTTACCTCGCTTCAAAGGGATACTTAAGATAGGTCGATATAAAACCTTTAAAGGGGCGCCCTTTAAAGGTTTTATATCGTCAAACGGATATCGCTACCTTTACACCGGTATCGCTTATACAAGCCTGTTTGCAAGTGGGGCACTATCAGATAAGCCTGAAATCAGGTAGCGGAAACGGGGCGAATCTATATTTGGCTAAACCTTTAACCGGGACCACAATATCAAATCTCAGCATCGTAGAAGTCCGGCAGATGAAGATAGGAGCCCCTAAATGAACGTCGACTCAACACCCCAATTCGTAGAAGAAGCTTACAAAAAGATTGAGCGTAACCTGGAGGTTGTCCGAGCCCGCTTCAATCGACCTTTGACGCTAGCCGAAAAACTACTCCTAGGCCATCTAGACGACGCACAAGGTGCAGAACTAGACCCTGGCGAAAGCTACATCATGCTTAATCCAGACAGGGTCGCGCACCAAGACGTAACTGGCCAGATGGCTATCCTACAATTCATGCAATCAGGTCGAAGCGAAGTGGCAGTGCCAACGACTGTCCACTGCGACCACCTGGTTCAAGCTCGGGTTGGAGCTTCATCGGATCTACAAGACGCGCTTAACGAAAGCAGCGAAGTCTATCAGTTTCTTGAGTCCTCATGCCGCAAGTACGGAATGGGGTTCTGGAAGCCTGGATCTGGAATAATCCACCAGGTAAACCTAGAAAACTACGCCTTTCCCGGATGCCTCGTGATCGGCACGGACTCTCATACTCCTAACGCCGGAGGCTTGGGCTCGCTAGCTATTGGTGTGGGTGGAGCTGACGCAGCCGATGTAATGGCAGGTCTACCGTGGGAGGTGAAATACCCTACTCTGATCGGGGTTCATCTTACAGGTGAGCTCAGTGGTTGGACTGCTCCCAAAGACGTGATCATATACCTGGCTGGTGTCTTAACAGTTGCAGGCGGTACCAATACGATCATTGAATACTTTGGACCTGGCGTAAACTCCATCAGCTGCACCGGCAAGGCCACCATTACCAACATGGGCGCCGAACTTGGCGCCACTGGCGACGTGTTCCCATTCGACGAGAGAATGGCCACGTACTTGAAATCCACTCGCCGACCGGAACTAGCCGAATTGGCTGAGAAGTACAAGCACCTGCTAACCGCAGACCCCGAGGTGGAAAAAGACCCGGCCCAATACTACGATCGCATCGTGGAGATAGATCTGTCCAAACTGGAGCCGCACATCACAGGTCCTCACTCTCCGGACCGAGCACGTCCCATCTCAGCCATGGCCAAAGAAGCCAAGGAAGAGGGTTTCCCGGATACAGTTTCCGCGGCCCTGGTTGGCAGTTGCACCAACTCATCATACGAAGATATGAGCCGCTGTGCTGACATTGCCCAACAGGCTTCATCACACGGATTAAATTCTGTCGCTAAATTCATGATCACCCCTGGGTCAGAACAAGTACGCGCCACCATCGCTCGAGACGGTCAACAAACTGCTCTCGAAGCAATCGGCGGAACGGTCTTGGCGAATGCCTGCGGCCCGTGCATAGGCCAATGGCGGCGTGATGATATGCCGGAGGGCGAACCCAATTCCATCGTGACGTCTTACAACCGAAACTTCCCTAAGCGTAATGACGCCAATTCCGGCACAATGAACTTCATATCGAGCCCCGAACTGGCAGTGGCAATGGCCTTGGGCGGCAGCCTAAGCTTCAACCCGATGACCGACACTCTCACCGGAGCCGACGGCAAAGAATTCATGCTTGAGGCGCCAAAACCAGCTCCGGAAGTCCCGCCCACCGGGTTCGACTCAGGCGTCGAGAGTTACGTAGCGCCACCTGATGACGGCAGTAATGTCGAGGTAAATGTCAGCGATTCCAGCACACGACTACAAATCCTAAACCCATGGCCTGCCTGGGACGGAAAAGACTTCTTAGACATGCCTGTTCTGGTTAAGGCCACCGGGAAATGCACTACAGACCATATCTCTCCTGCCGGTGCTTGGCTGCAGTTTCGAGGTCATCTAGACAACCTGAGCGATAACATGTTCTTGGGAGCTGTCAACTCATTCACTGACGAGCCCGGAACAGGAAAGAATCAGCTCTCAGGCGAACAGGTACAACCCATCCCCGAGATAGCTCGAGAATACAAGGCACAGGGCATGCAGTGGATTGCCATTGGAGATAACAACTACGGAGAGGGCAGCAGCCGCGAACACGCAGCGATGTCCCCCCGTATGTTGGGCGCAGCCGCAGTAATCACCCGCAGCTTTGCCAGGATCCACGAGGCCAACCTCAAGAAGCAAGGCGTATTACCTCTTACCTTTGAGGATCCAGGTGACTACGACCGAATCCGCGCTGATGACCGNCTGAGTATCATTGGCCTGAGTAGTCTCACGCCAGGCGTGCCTCTCGTCTGCGTGGTCACACACGAAGACGGCGAGGAAGAGCGCATCAACCTTCGCCACACCATGAACCCTGGTCAGATAGACTGGTTCAAAGCCGGTTCAGCCATGAACCACATGAAAAACATCGCCGAGGGTTAAACCAAACCAATTCCGGACCATCCGCACAGCAAAGAAGAAGCCCGTCCCGATAAAATCGGGACGGGCTTCTTCTTTGCGGCTGATTAATTCAAATGGCTTTCTAGCCAAGGTCGTCCAAGCATGCATCAACAGTCTTATTAAGACAAGAGAATATGGGTGTATCGAGCAATGTGTATGGTCTGGCCTTAGACTCCCTAAGGTCCATCACAAGATCTAAGAAATTAGAAGGATCGTCAGTTTCAAATCCGAGCACAAACTCATGATCGTCCAAACCAAAAGAATAGGCAGTGCTGATCTTCACATTAGGATATTTGTGCCCTATTACAAAGTGTTCGTTCATCAAATCCTGTCGCTCTTTCTTAGGTAATTGGTACCACTCGTGAGTCTTTACGAACGGATATATGAACAGATATTTACGACCGACGATCCGCATGGTGGACGTACCAGTGCCCTCCTGATCTTCATGCTTATGGTCGTCTATATAAGGCGAACGTCGGGTCATTGCCAGGTAGGAATGCGGAATCGTCAGATATGAGGCTAAATCAGTGTGATTAACCCGTGCCATCAACTCATTAATGGCTTCAACTTTCTCACTAACCTTCCAGAGCATGAAATCAGCGTCGCCTCGTGTGCCGACTAGACTATAGCTGGACATGGAAACCCTATCTGAGAACTCGTTCAAAACCTCGGCGAATTGCAATTTGCTATCCTGCCGGTCTTTCACAGAAAGACGTCGCCATTCAGGGTCAACCTTAAAGAATGAATACTTTACAAAATCGCGCCTGATCTCTTCTGTCATTTAACCCTGCTTCGCGATATTCGTCGGGAACCCGCAAGCTGAATATGGAGAATGGAGCTACCAAGAATAATCATAGCAACGCCCACTAGCTCATGGCAATGCAATATACCGAAGAAGCAGTACTAACCCGCAACCTGTTAGCTCCAATTTAATTATTGATCTTCGCTGCATATGTTTGATAATAGCCACTCCAATTGCACGTCTACATTAAGAGCATCATCCGATGCTCAACCATGATTCCGACCGTTGATTTCCCTACTGGCAATGCTACAATCTCCGAGTGCCCGTCAGCGGCCACCATCTTTAATACAGCGGTAATCCAATAACTAATCTGAGGTTGTAACTATGGTAACTTTAGGCTCAGGTTCATACACTTACGAAGTAGAAGAAGGTTGGGGAAAACTCCCCGACGGTTGGTCATTCAAAGAGTGCGCTGCGGCTGGTGTCGACGCCCAGGATAACGTTTACGTGTTTAACCGTGGTGAGCACCCCATGGTCGTCTTCGATAAGGACGGAAACTTCCTCCGCTCCTGGGGCGAAGGCGTCTACCCTCGGGCCCACGGAGTAACTATGGGCCCGGATAACAGTATCTACCTCACTGATGACGGCGACCATACCGTTCGCAAGTGCAACTTGGACGGATCGGTGATTTTCACCTTAGGCATCCCGGGCAAGCCGTCAGCGTTCATGGGAGGAGACCCCTTCAATCGCTGTACACACGTGGCCATAGACCCGCAAACGGCCGAGTTCTATGTTTCAGATGGTTACGGCAATGCTCGGGTCCACAAATACTCTCCAGACGGCACGCTTCTCTTCTCATGGGGAGAATCAGGTACCGGAGAGGGTCAGTTCAACATCGCACACAACGTCTGCACCGACAAAGATGGTTGGGTTTATGTGGCTGACCGAGAAAACCAGCGCGTTCAGGTCTTCGATAAGACCGGCAAATTCGAGACCCAGTGGAAGGATATGGCTCGCCCATGCGGCCTGTTCATCGACACCAACGGTGACCAGAAGGTCTATGTGGGTGAACTGGGAGTGGCCATAGGCCCCAATGACCAGGCTTCTGGTCTCGGTCCCCGTATCGGAATCATGGATACCAAGGGCAACTACCTGGCCAAGCTGGGCGACGTACCGGAAAGCGAGAAACCAGGGAGCTTCATCGCACCACACGGAGTATGCATAAACTCCAAGAGCGACATATTCGTATGCGAAGTGTCCTGGACTCACACTGGTAGCCGCCTAAGCCCACCCCGTGAAATACGCTCTCTGCAAAAGCTAACCAAGAAATAATCGTCGCTTACGCTTCGCACGGCAAAAAATTAAAATCGAGTTATGTATCGTAGATCCATATGCCGCTAACAAAACCGATCACAACTCCGGAGCTTACAACCAAATGGAAATAAGCCTTGGCAGCCTGAAAAGAGGCGCCGAAGAAGCCCAGGGCACCACAATAATCATCGATGTATTCCGTGCCTTTACCACAGCGGCCATAGCCTTTGACCGCGGAGCCAAAGAAATCGTCTTGTTTGCCGATCCCAACGATGCACTAGACCTGCACAGAAAAGGCGTTGGTGACTACCTAATGGGTGAGGTCTCAGGGAAAAAGCCGGACGGCTTTCACTTTGGAAATTCACCCCACGAGATTTCGGATGTGGATATGACCGGCAAGACACTAATTCAATCCACCAGGGCCGGCACGGTGGGTGTGGAGGCGGCAACCAACGCCGCTGAAGTATTCTTGGGTTCGTTTGTCGTAGCCCAGGCCACCGTAGATGCTATTAGGAAAGAATCTCCCAGCTTGGTTTCCATCATCGCCATGGGCGATCAGGGCGTCGTAAGGGCGGACGAAGACGAGCAATGCGGTATCTACCTGCGGAACATCATGGAAGAACGGAAACCCGACTTTAACGCGGTTAAGAGTCTGATCATGACCGGAGGCGCCACTCAGAAGTTCTTCGACCCCGAGCAGCCTCAATACCACCCTGAAGACGTCACCCTAGCCCTGCAGGCCGACCGTTATTCCTTTGCTATGAAAATCAGCCGCGAAGATGGCCTGTTAGTGGCGCGAAAACAGTCAGATTAGAAAACCTCCCTTAGAACCGATCCAATTTCAGATGATCTGAACCATCAACATCGGATTTACCTTTGTCGATTAGATCAAACATCACCTGGGCCATTCCGGTGCTCCAAAGTATTCCCTTCCGGCCCGCTCCAGTGGCCACGAACAAGTTGTCCCAACCAGTAACTTTATCTACTATGGGCATCCCATCAGCCGATAGCGGACGAAGGCAAGCGGTCTGCTGAACCAGTTCGGCATCGTCCATACCAGGAATCATCTTCATGAAGTCCGCCATGATGCTATCTCTGGCCTCTGAAGTGGTGCTCTCATCAAATCCAGCTTCTTCCTCAGTTGTACCGGCCCATATCAGGCCGTCAGTCTTAGTCGCCACATAACTATGAGCGTAGTTCACGGCCATATTCAAAGCTTTATTTTCTGATCTCAGCCGCAGTATCTGTCCTCTCAAGGGAGTCACAGGTATATTCACGCCGCACCATTCCGAAGCCAGACCAGTCCATGGCCCCATGGCCAGCAACACAATTCCCGCGCTGATGGTGCCATTCTCCAACTGAACCCCAGTGCACCTGTCACCCTCGGTAATCAGACCAGTCGCCCTGCGCTGCAACAGCTCCACTCCAAAGCGCTCACCCGCCCGCATGGCAGCTAGTATAAATCTGTACGGTTCAAGTGCACCTGGACTCTGCTCTAAAAGAGCTCCTATGCATTCGGAACTTACTTGAGGCTCAAGCTCTATCGCGCGTTTTGTATCTACCCACTCAACGTTAAACCCGCCGACGTCTTTCATCCATTCAATGTTCTTCTTGGATTCGGCAGCTTCTTCTTGAGTGAAGGCCAGATGCAATCTATCTCGGAACTCAAACCCAACATCTATTCCAGTGTTATCGTTCAATTCCCTAGCCAGCCCCCTATGGCGACCATAACACCACAGGCTGAACTCCAGCAAAGGAAACGGAATCCCGACACCTGTCAGTGGGTCCAATCCGCCAAAGGCAAACCCAGAAGCGTGACTTCCTAGGGAATCGGCCTCCAGGATAGTTACTTTATAACCATTTCGACCCAGAAGGTAGCCGGTGAGACAGGCTACAATTCCTCCGCCGACTATTACCACGTCACGTGATCCAGTGGTCAATTTATTTCTCTCTCCTTATTCATTTAATGCCGATCAAAACTTGCTCAGTATTTAAGGCAATGTTTATCTTATACGAGCTTATCATAGGCGCCGTAGTAGGATTAATAACCAGCAGCAAAATTCCTCTGGTTACCCATTACATACCCTGATTTAAAGCCCTTTAAACCAAGCTTCAAACTGGTCTAGATGGGAAATTTCACCGGTGACCGACAAACGACCCAGGTGAATTCCATCTTCAGCAGTTAACCTACCATACGTGAACAACAGGTATTGCTCTCCATTAGCCGAGAGCGAAAGGTCCGGCTCCAAGGCAGCATCCGGCCTCAATTCAAAAGCATCACCAGTCACAATCAACTGGGACTGCGTTTCATCAACGTCAAACCCGTAGACCACCGGTTTGGACAATTTCTCAGAAGGGCGAAAACACATGCCCAGCCACCTTGGGGTCATGTCCAACAAAACTGGGACGCTATCTGGATCAAGCCCTGCATCCGGCTGAAACGCCGACCGGATATCAAAGTCGTGGATCGCTAATTCTTGAATGCGAAGCTCCACGTATGACGCCGCCGTCATGGCACCGCGGCGTACATGCCAGCATAGAGTATCCCAAGAAACATCTGAGAACTCGTCAAACTCCTGGTGTAGTTTTTGATAGCTAACATCAAACGATTCTAAAAAGTGACCTGACATCTCATTTCGGCGAGCTATGTCCCGCCGGGCATTTGCAGAAGAAAGCTCAGCTGGTTGGGGAGGCACAAATCCGACTGGTGGGTTGGAGTCCCCTGCAAGACCTCTTTTCATACTCTCAGCTTGTCTTTCTGCACCTCCAATCAGATGACTCACCACATCCTGTACTTGCCACTCCGCACAAGCGCTGGGCAACTCCCATTGTTGCGGAGTTAAATCGTCCAGATAATCCCGGATATTGGTCGCCAACCGTTTGGCCACGGCCACACGGTGTTCTATTTCGGTCATTTAACGCTCCAGCTTAATACATATAAGACCAGTGGCATCGTCACCAGCCTTCTTGTACAATTCTTGGCAACTGCCAAGTGTGTATGTTTAGGCTCAGCCACCGGACCCACACGACGTCTGAGCCAAACGCTATTCTAGGAATATTAGCTATGAAATTGTGCTTCTTCCACCTGATGCCCTATCAGGACCTGCCCGACAGCTTCGAGAAAGATTATCACAGCGTGTGGGTGGATGCACCAAACTCGCTTTTTAACCCTCAAAAAGCCCACCATATGTACAACGACTTTCTAGACGAACTCGAGTACGCAGAAACGATGGGTTTCGACGCCATCTGTGTAAACGAGCACCACAACAATGCCTACGGATTAATGCCATCACCCAATTTAATGGCTTCGTCTATGATTAGAGCCACATCTAAAGCCGCAGTAGTCGTTCTGGGCAACAGTCTAGCCCTTTACAACCCGCCCATCAGGGTTGCCGAAGAAATGGCCATGATGGACGTTATGAGTGGCGGGCGACTGATAGCCGGTTTCCCGCTCGGAACGGCCATGGATACCATATTCGGATACGGACAAGTACCAGCAACTCTGAGAGAGAAATACACCGAGGCCCATGACCTGGTGATGAGAGCCTGGAAGGAGCGGGAGCCGTTCGCCTTTAACGGCAAATACAGTCAACTAAGATATGTAAACATCTGGCCCAGACCATATCAACAACCCCACCCCCCTATCTGGGTTCCTGGAAGCGGAAGCCTAGAGACCTGGGACTGGACTATAGATAATGACTACGTCTATTGCTACCTCAGTTATTCGGGATACAAGGTTGGCAAGACTATCTTGGACGGATTCTGGGATCAAATGGAGAATAAAGGAAAGGAATTCAACCCATACCATGCCGGGTTTCTCCAGATTGTCGCAGTGTCCGAGACCGACGAACAAGCTCAGGAATATAAAGACTCAATCGAGTACTTCTTCAAGAAGAGTCTACATATTCCCGCCGGGTTCGGAAATCCTCCTGGATACAGATCAGTCAAGACCAACGCCTCCCAGTCTGCCGCATCGACCATGGACTCACGTACCAAACAGCTCAGTGATTTCACTTGGACCGACTACCTAGAGGCTGGAAACGTGATTGCAGGGAGTCCGGAAACCGTTCGGCAGGAGTTAACGCACGCAGTTAAAGAACTGCGCATCGGCAACTTGATGCTACTGCTCCAATTCGGAGACATGCCAAAAGAACTGGCCCTAAAAAACACCACTCTTTTCGCAAACGAGGTTATGCCCTACATGAGAGACATCTGGTCTGAATATGACACCCGCTGGTGGCCCGACGGAGTCGATAACTCAATTCCAGTCACGGAGCATTAGGCTCAGAAACACCCATGACTCGAGAACCAATCTCAAGCCAAGACCCGCACCCGCGCCAACGGATCAACACCCGTGGTGTGGAGATTTCCTATGTAGATACCGGACAGGGCGACCCCATTGTATTCCTGCACGGGAACCCCACATCGTCCTACCTTTGGCGGAATATAATCCCCTATACTAAACCCCTTGGTCGATGCCTGGCCCCGGATTTGATGGGCATGGGAGACTCAGGGCCGTCACCCAACGGCGAATATCGCTTTGCTGACCACAGCGCACTGCTTGACAAGTGGTTCGAAGACATGAGCCTCAATCGCAACGTCACTCTAGTAATACATGATTGGGGTTCAGCCTTGGGCTTCCATTGGGCCAAACGCTACCCTGAACGCGTAAAAGGCATCGTTTACATGGAAGCCATTGTCCGTCCCGTCTCATGGGAAGAGTGGCCTGATGCGGCTAGACAAGTTTTCCAGGGATTCCGGTCGCCAGCCGGCGAGGATATGGTTCTGGAAAAAAACGTCTTTGTAGAACGAGTACTCCCTGGCAGCGTGCTTCGCCAACTGACAGATAAAGAGATGGAAGTCTACCGACGTCCTTTTCTTGAGACAGGAGAATCGCGACGTCCCACGTTAACATGGCCCAGAGATATACCCATTGACGGTGAGCCTGCTGACGTGGTTCAGCTGGTTTCTGAATATGCCGAATGGCTAAGTAGGAGTCCCATACCCAAGTTATTCATCAATGCGGAACCTGGAGCCATATTGTCCGGGTCTCAGCGTGAATTCTGCCGCACATGGCCCAACCAAAAAGAAGTGACCGTCAAAGGGAGTCACTTCATCCAAGAAGATTCGCCGACTGAAATCGGCCAGGCTATTTCCGAATGGTATGGCAAACTCTAGCGAAATTCCAAAACGATTAATGTAAAACTACCGAACCGATCTTTATTCGCTCATGAGAATCTGTAGATCCGTTGCTTCTAGGACACGCCCTCATACGGGATTCTCGTGTGCGGTCGTAGGTGAAACACGAAATCACGGAGTAAAAATGCCGGAAACTATTAAACTTTCCCTACGAGGTGGAGATTTTGAAGCCGTGGTGCTGAAGGACGGCAGTGGCCCACCTCTGCTCTACCTCCACGGCGCTGTAGGTCAGAAGGGATGGGCGCCGTTCCTGAGTACCCTAGCAGAGAAGTTTACGGTGTACTCGCCTTACCTGCCAGGATATGCCCAATCGACCGGATTGGAGAAACTGGACGACGTAACAGACCTAACCTTGTATCAATTTGAACTACTAGACGCCCTGAACGTCTCCAAGACCCACGTTGTGGGGCATTTCCTTGGCGGTATGATTGCCGCTGAAATGGCTGCGTTATCACCCAGTTATGTTGACCGCCTGATTCTAGCTGCTCCTGCAGGCACCTGGCGTGATGAGACTCCGGTGGCCGACTTACTGGCCTTAACAGCCTCAGAACTCCAAGCCGAACTCTGGTCGTCGGCGTCAAGCTCCATGAGCCTTTCCACTGCCGATTTTGAGGCCAACGCACGACTGAGAGCAGAACTGGCCGCCGACCGTATGACAGATTTGACCGCCGCAGGAAAATTCCTCTGGCCCATACCCGACCGTGGCCTGAAGCGTCGGGCATACAGAATCAAAGCGCCAACAATGATATTGTGGGGAGAGAATGACCGCATAATTCCCCCGATCTACACCGAAGACTTTACCAATCTGATCCCTCAAGCAGAGGTTCATATCATCCCCAACGCAGGACACTTGTTGATGATTGAGCGTTCAGAAGTATTTGCAGCGGCTGTCGCCGACTATCTGAGTTAAGCACTCGATTAATCGCCAATCCAACCTTTGGTGGACTCCGGGAGCAGATGGCCTATATCATTTAGGTATTGGTTGCGGCGAGACGCATGTACATTAAGCGCGGCGACCAGAGGTAAATATGGCATCACCTACAAATCCGAAATGGGCATATCTAGAAAAAATATTCTCTGAAATGGATTCAGTAGTCGTCGCATTCTCCGGAGGCGTCGACAGCACGTTAGTAGCTGTAGCCGCGCACAAGATACTAGGTCCGAAAGCATTGGCAGTAACTGCCGTTTCCCCGGCCCTGGCTAAAACGGAACTCGAGGAAACGGTTCGCCTCGCTGAGACCTTTGGCTTTGACCACCGAATCATCCACACCAACGAGATGACCAAGGAGGGATATGTTGCCAACTCTCCACAACGGTGCTACCACTGCAAGACCGAGCTGTATACAGAACTAACCCAATTGGCCAACCAAGAAACCTACCAATGGGTAGTAAACGGAGCAAATACTGACGACATAGGGGACTATCGACCGGGCATGAAAGCTGCCACCGAACACAATGTACGTAGTCCGATGGTAGAAGCTGGTCTAACGAAAGACGACGTCCGAGCCATCGCCAAGTCGCTGGATATTCCCATCTGGGACAAGCCTGCTCAACCGTGCCTCTCGTCGCGGATTCCATACGGCACCCCGGTGACCGTAGATAACCTCTCAAAGGTCGAACGCGTCGAAGATTATCTCCGTGGTCTGGGCCTGAAGGAAGTCCGCGCCCGACATCACGATCGGCTATGCCGGATTGAGGTCAGTGAAAAAGAGATGGACTTCGCATTTAAACACCGACAAGAAATCGTCATAGCAGTTAAGAAAATCGGCTACCTTTGGGTCTCATTGGATATGTCGGGCCTGCGCTCCGGGAGCCTAAACGACCAACTCACTCTGAACGAGACTCCCTTCAAGAGAATCGAAGCCATAAGAGAGAGCCAGTAAACGAAATGAAGATTGCCTACATCCAACCCATCGGCGGCACCAGTGGAGACATGCTGCTTGGGGCGTTGGTGGATCTGGGTGTGCCCGTAGAATACCTTCAAGCTGAACTGGCTAAAGTTAACTTAGATGGCTTCCAACTTGAGGCCAGCCAAGAGACTCGTTGCGAAATTCGAGGCACATACTTAAAAGTGGAGTTGCTCGACAAAGCCCGATATTCTCCTAAACAGTTCTTGAGATCGATCGACTACAGCGCATTGTCCGATTACGTTAAAGATCAGTCGTGCAAAATTCTAAAGACATTGTGGAAGGCCGAATGTAGGGTTCACGGTGAAACTGAAGAGGAACTGAAGTTAGAAGAGCTAGGAAGCGTAGATACGATTGTGGATGTGGTCGGTTCATGTCTCGGATTGGAATACCTTGGAGTAGAGGGTGTTTACGCTGCCCCGCTCGTGATTGGAAACTCAAATCCCCCACGATGGGCCGGAGGCTATTCCAATCCCGCTCCAGCCACCCTAGAACTGATTGCAACTGCTGGGGCCCCAGTAATATGCGACAATCCAATGTACGAAAATGTAGGAGAACTCACCACGCCAACCGGGGCAGCATTGATAACCACTCTGGCTGCTTTCGGACGCCCTCCTTTCAACGTGGAACAAGTAGGGATAGGACTGGGCACAAAAGACCCAGTCGAATTCTCCAATGCCCTTCGTATCTGGATTGGAGAAATGGCAATTCCTGAAGTCACGTCGATCGTGCCGCAGGATCAAGTAGTGTTGCTGGAAACCAACCTGGACGACGTCACTGGACTGGTATTGGGTTACACCCAAGAACGACTATTCGCAATGGGAGCCTTGGATGTCTGGAACACACCCATTCAGATGAAGAAGAACCGTCCTGGAACCCTACTCTCCGTACTTATTCCTAAATCCAAAGAACGGGAAGCATCGGAGGTGATTCTAAGAGAGACTACAACTTTGGGCATCCGCACCCGGCTAGTCGACCGACACGTGGCTGACCGCAAGACCGTGAATATTGAAACCAAATTAGGATCTCTAAACGTAAAACTAAAGTTATTAGAGGGCAAGGCAATCAACGCAGCTCCGGAACCAAACGACGTACGCCGCATCGCCTTAGAGAGCGGAATCCCCTTCCAAGAGGTATACCAAAAAGCTTCCGAAGAAGCTCGTCACCAGTTGCTTTAACCCGAATCGCTGGGATCACCAAGGAGCACGAAACATCGAAGAAAGCCGGCTCAGGGACTTACTGACCAAGTTCAAGGACAGCAGTATGACGGTAGACGCTGTTGTGGATCAATTGCGCGACCTGCCGTACCAGGACATTGGATTTGCCAAGTTAGACCACCACCGCGCTTTGCGCACAGGTTGGCCCGAGGTTGTCTTTGGCAAGGGTAAATCGCCGAAACAGGTGGCAACAATCGTGAAAGCCTTCAAGGACAGAGGACACCCAGTCTTGGTCACCAAAACTAACCAAGAAGCCTACCTCGCAGTATTGAAAGACACCCCTGAGGCTGAATTTCACCAACTCCCGGCTGCAATCGTTGTCCCAACGCCCAACACAACCGTGCGCCACGCAGGCATTATAGTCGTTACCGCCGGAACTGCTGACCTGCCCGTGGCAGAAGAGGCAGTTCTCACCGCGTCTTTAATGGGAAATGATGTAATGCTGATCAGCGACGTTGGTGTGGCGGGCCTCCACAGGCTCCTAGACCAGTTACCTCTGCTCCAAAATGCCCGCGTAATCATAGTAGTCGCCGGTATGGATGCAGCGTTGGTTGGGGTAATCTCAGGTCTGGTTTCGGTACCAGTGATAGCAGTCCCCACCAGCACCGGCTACGGAGCAAGTTTCGACGGTTTGGCACCCTTGCTCAGTATGCTGAACAGTTGTGCGCCAGGAGTATCAGTAGTGAACATCGACAACGGCTTCGGCGCCGGTCACTTAGCCGCTCTCACTAACTCAGTCATGACTGATACACACGGTGACTCGGACTCTTCAAAAGCATGAACGAGCGTTGGGGTTGCATGATTGCGGGCTTTTTTCTATCTGCTTTATTACTTCTCGGAATGGTTGCCATCCGAGTCGGAGGGGTGCCGTTTTAACAGAGTGCATCAGGCCAAACACTCTTAAACTCCATTAGGATCCAATAACGTATGGAGCCTATCAATCTACCTTATTGGGGAAGGGCATTCTCGATTGACCTACTGGGGCGAAAGACCGACGGTGAATCGGGCAGGGTCCGAGTTTTTGCAGGTTTTCAAGGTGAACTTTAGTAGGATATCCCTTATGTCTGGAGAATTCATAACCTGGGTAGGTTTCTTCAGCTTCGACCATAAGCTGATCTCGGGTTATCTTTGCCACGTTGGAAGCCGCCGCAATGGAATAGCTCTTGCTGTCTCCTTTAACGATTGTCTCGTAGGAGAAAGAGCACTCTCGGACATGTATGAAGTCCAATAGGAGATGCCCAGGCTCAAATTTAAGCTGCCCTACAGCACGCATCATAGCTTCGAATGCTGCCTGACCAATCCCCATATGGTCTATCCCTTCGGGGCCGACTATTCCGACACCCACAGCCAACGCGTGTTCGTGGACGATCTCCACAGCACGTTGTCGTTTGGCATGGGTAAGTTTCTTAGAATCGTCTAAGCATTTAAGCCAGGGTTCAATGCCCGTGAGCTCCGGAGAGAACATTACGGCTGCGGCCACTACCGGTCCCGCCAATGGTCCGCGCCCTGCCTCATCCACACCAGCCACAGACGATATACCTCGATTGTAAGCCTCTGATTCCAGAGAAAAGTCAGGCATTGGCCACCTCTATAAGTGCTAAAGAGTGGCAGTGGGCTGGTCAGCTGTAAGTTGTCCGAGTTCGGAGATGTTACCTTCTAAAGAATCAACTGAAGGTTCAATAATCCCGCCGCCCAACAGCACGTCACCTTGGAAGAATACCGCAGCCTGACCCGGCGTAACTGACCTTTGCGGCCGAATGAAGCGAATTGTTGCGCTAGTACCGTTAGGGTGCAAAACGGCAGCAGCTTCGCTGGACTTATAACGGATCTTCACGTTGACCTCCACTGGACCATCAGGTGTAATGCCGAGCGGATATTTCACATCTGAAACAAACATCTCATCTCTCATCAGAGCTGATTCCGGCCCAACGACCACACGCTTAGACGTAGGTTCTATTCGAACTACGAACCTCCGATCGACTTCGGCCAATCCCAAACCACGCCGCTGACCGATGGTGAAATACTCGATTCCCTCGTGCCGACCAACCACCGTACCATCAAGCTCGACGATGTCGCCTGGCGTTGTTGTGAGTCGTTGCTTGAGGAACGACTTGTAATCACCCGATGG
The DNA here is from genome assembly GCA_022451925.1 of Dehalococcoidia bacterium. Classification (GTDB taxonomy): domain Bacteria; phylum Chloroflexota; class Dehalococcoidia; order Lucifugimonadales; family UBA3495; genus UBA9611. The sequence goes on along the minus strand of JAKUNL010000033.1, from coordinate 6,495 downwards.
TATAAAGCAAATGTCTTGGCTATCGGGCTTGGCCGCAATCAGCAGGCCCGCGTCCTCAGCCATTTTCCGAATTTCGCTCTTGGGGTAGGCGCCCACTGGCATCAACGTGCGACTCAACTGAGCCTGGCCCATACCAAACAAAACATAAGATTGATCTTTGGAAGCATCAACTGCTTTTTTCAGCACAACACCTTGATCGGTATTTTCTAACTGTGCGTAATGACCGGTCGCAACATAATCAGCACCAAGAATTGCAGCTCGCTCCATCAGGTGACTGAACTTAATCTTATCGTTACAAGCGATACAGGGGTGAGGAGTCCTGCCCAACTGGTATTCAGAAGTGAAATAGTCCACAACCTGAGTCTTAAACTCTCTTTGCGTGTTCAATACGTAGTGGGGAATGTCCAGGCGTCTACAAACGGAGCGGGCATCTTCAACGTCGTCCAGAGTGCAACAACCCTGATAATTTGGCGGCAAGTCCTCGCCTTCCAGGTTGTATAACTTCATTGTCACACCCACCACATCATAACCCTGTTGTTTCAACAGTAAAGCAGCAACCGAGGAGTCAACCCCCCCACTCATAGCAACAACGACTTTTTCAGGCATGCTCATAGATTCCTTTGGAAATTCCTCTCATTCCCAGACTAGCATATGCCAATCAAGGAGTACACCCGCTCTCCATCTTGGGTCCGAGTAAACTTATATGGTCGGGATATCTGGGATGTTTAGATGCTTCCGTCGCGCTATTTTCGTAGTAACCTATATTCTGGCTCTTGATATTTATCGATCGATCTTTCTACGGACAAACAGCCACGAGATCGCCGAGGTCTGCAATAGACACCAACGAGACATCAGAATCTCTTTTCTGCGGGAACTGTAGAACTGCAATTCTTTCTGGCGATGTTGCATGTAGGCAATGCAGCACACAAGTACAGGATAATTCAGATCTTAAAGACCTAATAGGTGACTACGTTCCCTACTGCCGCGCCTGTGGTGTACCTGTGGCAAAAGAAGCGACTCTATATTGTACTAAGTGCTGGCTGTCCCCCCTCTGCCCTGAGCACTTCTATCCTTCCACTAGGTCATGCTTACTCTGTACTGCAGGTGAGACCGCGGAAGAACCAGAACAACTATCCCTATCTAGATCGCCCGCGGGACCTTGGCCCAACCCTATTCCGGCTGCCGCTTGTCCAAAATGTGGCACTCATGTTCGTCAAGAGGTGGAATTCTGCCCCAACTGCGGTATGAATAATAGGGTAATCAAGGAGGCCGACTTCGCTGGATTCTTCCCAAGGATTGGAGCGGCGATAATAGATTCTCTGCCTTCGCTTGTAATTACCGGAATACTATTCCCGGTTATCGATATACCGGGAATATTTTTACTGCTTCTCGTGGGATACCATACCTTCTTCACCTACAAAAAAGGCCGAACGTTGGGGAAGATGGTGTTGGGAATCAAAGTCATGAATATAAACCGTGAGCCGCCTACCGTGAAACAAATATTACTGCGTGAAGTTCTGGGCAAGCTACTAATCTTCTTCACCTTATTCATAGGATTCATCTGGATAATCTGGGATCCGAAAAGACGAGGATGGCACGATTATATTAGTGGCACATATGTCACGCACACCAAACGCGACTATCCCTATGGGGAACGAAACTAACGCTCCCTAACTTTAACAGTCTGCTACACTATCCGCAGTTTGATTTCAATGGCCGGCCCACGTCTGGCCCTAATTGGAGAGAATCTATGCCAGTCACATTTGGAACTTCTCTACCCAGCCGTGGAGATATGGCCGGCCCCGATCAGTTACGAAGCGTTGCTCAGCGCGCCGAGGATCTTGGCTACGACCATGTTTGGGTCAGCGACCACATAATCCTGCCCAAAAACGTAGCCTCTTTCTACCCTTACGCTACTGACGGCGTGCCTACTTTCAAGCCAGACGAACCCTATTACGAGCCGCTAGCTGCACTGAATTTCATAGCTGGTTGCACAAAGAAGGTCCGGCTGGGAACCCATGTGCTAATCATCCCATACCGAAACCCGGTACTAACAGCCAAGATTCTCTCCACTCTTGATGTCCTTTCAGAGGGGCGAGTGATACTAGGAGCGGGTGTTGGCTGGATGGAGGAGGAATTTCAGGCCATGGGCCTCGATACCTACAAAGAACGGGGGGCCGTCACCGACGAATACCTGCAGATATATAAAGAGCTCTGGACTAAGGACGACGCTTCATTCCAGGGAAAATTTTATCAGATTTCCGATACCGGTTTTGAACCCAAACCTATTCAGAAGCCCCACCCTCCGGTCTGGATCGGTGGACACAGCGGCCCTGCAGTGCGTCGGGCTGCCAAATTCGGGGATGGCTGGATGCCCATTGGCTTGCGCCCGCCCGCTATCCTGGAACCCGAAGAATTGGCCGAAAAAATCGCCCAACTGCGAAAACTAACGGTTGCAGCAGGACGACCTGAGGACGCTGTCGCGCTGACCTTCAGTACTGGAGTGATCTTTAACGACCAATCAGACCGTTCACGAGCCTGGATGCAAGGAAACCCAGAACAGATAGCTTCAGATTTACAGCAGTATCAGAGCTTGGGAGTGTCCAATTTTATAATCAATTTCCAAGGTAGAACCGTTCCTGAACTGCAAGAAAATATGGAACGATTTTCTCGTGAGGTAATATCTCTGATTCCGGAGTGATTCTGGCTTTACCGATAGCTATGACGTAACACCACTCCGCTCATGGAGCGGTTTGTCAAATCATGTGCTGAATGAAGCATGATTCTCTGCATATGACAATGCGACCAGTTAGGTCTGAACCGGATTCGCGATATTAGTCCCGAATAATCTGCAGATTAGACCACCGGCACCTCCGTAACTCCGTATTTCTGCTCCAGCTCGTATACGGCATCTAATCCCAACAGACCAGCCACGTCCCAACGAGTTCCGAAACGCTCCGGATTCACTGCACCTTCTTCAGCTAGTTCCGTGAAAGCTTCTTTAAGTTGCTTGTAAATCAGCCAGATTGTGCTGCCACAAATCATGATCTTATAGCCCAAGTCGTCCATCATCTTGGTGTTGGCAAGGTCTCCGTTATACATCCTGGGTAGGCTGGCCATATCCTTGGCGTAATTGTGGATATCTTCCTGATTCTTGATGCCATCCACAAACACTAAATCTGCTCCGGCCTCAATGTAAGAATTGCAGCGATCAATGGTGTCTTCCCAACCAGTGACTGCATAGGCATCGCACCTGGCGATAACAACAAAATCGGAATCCACCCGTGCATCCAAAGCAGCTTTGATCTTCTGCACTGCTTCCTCTTTGGGGATAACCTGCTTACCAGCAAAGAACCCGCACTTCTTGGGAAACAATTGGTCTTCTATATGGACGCCAGCCACGCCTGCAGATTCATACTCTCGTATAGTGCGTTGAACATTCAAGGGATTCCCGTATCCTGTATCAGCATCGCAGATCACCGGAATATCTACAGCTCCTGCGATATATTTGGCGTTGGCAACCATCTCAGTCATGGTTAGCAGGCCCACATCCGGAAATCCGCGCTCGGCTGAGGTTCCGGCTCCAGTCATATAGACAGCTGGCAGTCCAACAGACTCTGCGATTTTGGCGTGAAATGCGTTAAGTACAAATGGTGCTACGATCAGGCTTTCTGATTTAAGCAATTGACGAAGCTTGGCAGTTGTTTTCATACCTGGTCTCCTCTCAATGAGCCGGGCCCAATAATTGGAGCCCGTTGGTTGAGAGCATGATAACTCAGGGCGAGTGTGACTGCCAGACGGGAATTAGATCAAGTCAGATGCGCAATTAATATGCGTTAAAGAACGTAGCTGGAGAGGTGCTCCCAGCTCACATCGCTAGCCCAGTTTCCATTACTCCAGTTGTCTCCGGCAGCATCAGAATGATAACGAAGCAAGACGAGTCTCCAAGCCAGAGCAACAGCGGGGACTCCCACATCTGTGGCTACGCCTTTGGCAAAATCCGCAGCATCGGCCATTACAGTGGGTGGCAGGTTAGCATATTCCATCAAGTTGATCTTGGGGTGAAATATCTCATTATCTATCGGAAGACTGGCATTTGGTAGACCTTCTAGCATGCTCATCGCTTCACGGTACAACATCTCCAGAGGATGACTAGCATCAGTCTGCTGGAAATCCAAATATATGTTGTTATTCTCCCCGTTCAAGCCATCGCCAAGGCCGTTCCTCCCGTTAGCAACTCCCAGGCAGCTAATTGAAAACCCAGGGCTCCGATCCCGACTGGCCTCCGCAAGTCGACCAACACCGTGTGCTAGAAGATCAATATTAATGTCTGGGTACTGAAAATAACTGACCACACTCATGCGCAGCATATGCATCTCTGCCGCCCATGATCCGTACTGCCCACATACGATATTCCGCGTACGATAAGCCCTGGCAGTGAATGCTGGATCCAAGGCCAATTCTATGCCAAACCTGGTAGACACTTCTTCTCTCCTCACAAAAAGTCAGAAAACCAATCAAACTTTGCTTTGTCAAATAGGCCTAAATTAAATTTAAATTCATAATGTTACGTAAGCCTATCGGACAATCCAACCAAACCTGATACTTCAAGGTCGGCTTGAGAACCGTCGGCATCAACGTAAGGTATTTCGTAGCGATTAATATAAGCTCCGAGCATGCCAGCAGCCCTGGCTCCTCGGATATCCCAGGAATGAGCTGCGACGTGAAGCACTTGTCCACCTGACAATCCTAGTTCTTCAAGAGCGTGTCGATAGACGCCTGCATGAGGCTTGTAGTAGCCTGCCTGTTCAGAGGAAATAGCCTGATATAACGGTACATTCAGAGCATTGATCGTCCTGTCAATCGATTCAAGATCGCCGTTTGATAAGACGGCCATGTGGAATCTTCCCTGTAGTCGTGTCAGAGATTCGATCACATCTGGGAATAAAGTCGGCGTAGCCATGGTCGTGACCAACTCTTCTATGTCTTCCTTTGTATGGGAAATTTTGAGCTTAGAGAACAACGCGCCAAGAGTAAAACGGCGAATAACTTCAAAAGGCGTGCGCGGTCGACCCAGAAGAGAATCCACATTAGTCTCGTGAAGGTACGCAATCTCCCACGCGCGTACTACTTCGTCCGCTCTACCCAAATAACCTTTTGATTTCATGAACACTTCGAATCCAGGAGCAAAGCTGGCCACCAGGTCAAGCAGTGTTCCGTACATGTCGAATGTGATGGCAACAATTGGTTCTAAAGGTAATTTCTGCAAATCTCACGCCTAGGATGAGCTAATAATGGGTTCCGAGTCGCATATCGGATTTATCTGACGGATTAACCGATTGAAGTCACCAGTATAAATACGAGAAAAATTACCATTACTAAAATCATGAAGGTGATGGCACGGCGGTTAATCACATGGTCTGGCGTTGCACACTCATACTGCGAAACGCTCTCTTTCTCACCAAGATCATCAAGGGAGATTTTCAATATCTCTCGAGCTCTTATTAGGTCTCTCTCGTAAACGAGCAGGTCATGTAATAAATTATACGAAGTTCCCCAGAGTCCAGGCCCACCCCCCAGAGATTTAACCAAGCACGGTATGCCTTCAAGATTTAAACGCTGTTCAGCCATGCGCGCTGTGGGTTCATTGTCATAAACCATGAGACTGACCTGTTTCCCATATGGGTCCTCAAACATAAGTCCATTATAAATGTTTACGGCCTAGGTGTTAGGCGTTTTTAGCAACGGGATAACAAAGCTGGGCGATATCGTGACATTCAGATAGGGTGAAGGGAAAATTCAGATATCATTCTAGGATGTCTCCGTGCCTAAGAGGTGATATAATAGGCTCGCGCACGGCTGGGCCGAGGTGGTGGAACTGGTAGACACGCGGTCTTGAGGGGGCCGTGGGCGTAAGCCTGTGTGGGTTCAAATCCCACCCTCGGCACCATTACTTGGTATACTTATTCAGCGGGCCATATCAAAGGGATATCCCCAACGAATTTGATAGTAGAATACCGAGACAGAACTGTCTGGAATTAAGCTCGAATAAGGCGACGTAGCCAAGTGGTTAAGGCGGAGGTCTGCAAAACCTCTATTCGGCGGTTCGAATCCGCCCGTCGCCTCCATCTTCCCTCAGATTTAAATTCAAGACGTGATTCAGGAAAAGGTTCATAAACTTTTTCAGACGTGTCGCGCGCCTAGATCACCTGTTCCTATCTCCAGGTTCCTGCTTATAACACCGACACCCAGTTGGTTGAACTGGTTTAGCACAGACTCAAAAGCCGGGATGGCGGAATGGTAGACGCGGCGGACTTAAAATCCGCTATCTTAACGGATGTGTGGGTTCGAGTCCCTCTCCCGGCACCAACTTTTAGGCACAAAAAGGCCCTCTGAGAATTTTCAGAGGGCCTTTTACTGACAAGACAAATACAATGAATACCGCGAAATTAGACCGTGTCTTACTATGGTTTCTCATGGCCATCATAATCACAG
>JAKUNL010000032.1 GCA_022451925.1 Dehalococcoidia bacterium | reverse complement strand
GGTCATGGCGCACGTAGAATTGATGCAAGAAGCCGGAGATATCTCCGTCATCACAAAACCTACCGGTAGTAAGCTTTGGAGTAATGGGTTAGGTCCAGAAATTCTAGTTCGTTGGGACGAGACAGAGAAATTCTCGGCATTGATAGACAATCTATAAACCGTCCACATATTCAGACTCCTCCATACAGGCAGCTGCCAGACCATACCGGATCCGGCCTCAAATATTACCGCATCCTATTTGCGGATATTTTTTCAGACTGCCTTACCATCTCTCCTAGTCTCAATACCTTAAACACCTTTGATATACTTGTGGCCCAATCTGATCCGGTAGACGGGCAGGCCATTTTGTATCCCACCTATATCTGAGTCATTATATAAACGATTAAGGAGTCCGACGATGGGTTTGGACATCAGTGCAGCACAGGGGGCAATGACCGGCGCAAGGTACATAGATAGCCTCAGAGATGGCCGTGAGGTCTGGATGGACGGCGTCCGAATCGACGATGTTCCATCTCATCCAGCTTTCTCCGGAATAGTAAACGAATTGGCCCGCATATATGATCTCCAACACACTACCGAATACCAAGATGAGATGACTTTCTTATCACATGATTCTGGAAATCGATGCAGCGTCTCATGGATGCTTGCAAGGACAGAATACGATTTAAAGAAGAAACGACGAAATAGCGAGATATGGACTAAAGAGAGTTGGGGCCAACTGGGACGTGCTCCCGACGTCTTGGCACCCTACATCATCTCCCTCTATAAATCACGAGAGAGACTCAGCTCTATAAGCCACCCCAAATGTGATTTTGGCCAGAATGTGGTCAATTACCACCGCTACTGCATGGAGAACGACCTGTTCCTGACCCACGCTCTAGGCGACCCACAGGTAGACAGAAGTGAGCAACCCCAAAATGAACAACGAGCAAAGCGGGAAGAAGATTTGGCTTTACACGTTGTTGAAGAAACTTCAGAAGGGGTAATTATCACTGGAGGGAAGCAGCTGGCAACGGCTGCGGCTATCAGCAACGAAACCTACGTTTCCCTTTCGGCGACGTTCACACAGCGCTCTGATCCTAAGTTTGTACTGGCGTTCTCTATTCCGACGAACAGCGCCGGTATGAAGATTCTGTGCCGTGAGCCAGTGTCTCTATGGAATGGAAGTTACGGTCACCCTTTAGGTGTGCCGTATGACGAGCAGGACTGCATGCTGTTCTTTGAGAACGTGCTCGTCCCTTGGGACCGAGTCTTCATGCTATATGAATCTGCCCCATTAATGCGTGATTTTTCCTCTGGGATAAATTTCACCGAATGGGCCAACCTCTGCCGGATTCACGAGCGAATGAAGGTCATGACTGCAGTGGCAACCATGATCGCCGAGGCGATCGGAGTCCTAGATTACAGAGAAGTTTCTGCCAAAATCGGAGAGATGGCTACTTATACGGAAATGTGGCGACACGCTATGGACGGCGTCGAGCACGGCGCCCACATGGGAGAAGGTGGAATAATGTCTCTCGGGTCGATGAGCGGCATGAATATTTATTTTGCTCAGACCTCCGCAAGAATGATCCAGATTTTACGGGAAGTATCCGGATCCGGGTTGATCATGCAACCCAGTGAGAATGATTTGGCAAACCCTGAGTTGCGGACGTATCTAGAGAGGTACATGCGTGGCAAGGGAGTGGATGTCGAGTATAAATCACGGCTCTACCGGCTAGCTCATGACTTGGCAGTTTCCTCATCAGGCATGCGCCAAGAAGTATATGAATACTGGCACGGAGGAGACCCCAACAGGAACCGCATCAACTTGCTACGCGGTATAGATCAGGGCGAAACAATGGCTCGCATAAAAGACCTAGTCTCTCGTCCGTTGCCAAACGGAAATCACGCATCTGTGATGCGTGATTATAACTATAAACGATTCTCCGAATAGGTATTTGTCTAAGCTACGATGCTGGGCATCAAAGGTGGATTACGCCGCGTAAGCATCAAATAACAGAACCCCCGCTTACCCTTATCTTGGAGGTTTTCTAAACCTCACCAGTGTTGACCAAAGAAGCCCCAAAAGAAGCCTGGATGGATCCATCCAGGCTTCTTTTGGGGCTTCTTTGGTATCCTGATTATCTGAGATTGTGGTTAGACGCTGGGCCTTTGCAAAATGCTTTGATCTACTTTACGAAGGATCATGCGCCCGTCGTTACCGTCGCCCAACAATTGACCGTTTTCCACCATAATCTTCCCTCGGAGAATCACCGTGGTTGGCCAGCCTTCCACTTCCCAACCCTCCCAGGGGCTGTAGTCTCGGACATGCAAATCAGACATTGCCAGTGCCTTCTTCACCGACGTATCAATGATTGCAAAGTCAGCATCGCTGCCAACTGCAATGGCGCCTTTTTGTGGGTACATTCCAAGAATTTTGGCCGCGTTTGCTGAAGTCACGTCGACATACCGTTCCAGAGACATACCGCGCTTGACCACGGCCTCGGTGTAGTTAACGCCCATCCGAATCTCAATGCCGACATTACCTCCACGCATGTCCTCAATATTCCTGCCCGCAATTTTATCCAAATAGGTTGTGAAGCTGCTGTCAGTGGCCGTGAACGCCAAGTCGCTCTTCAAGATGCCGTTCCACAAGCTATCGTTATCCTCTTCACCTTTGAGAGAAGGATATGTGTGGTATTTCATGCCGTCATCTTCATGATAACGGGTGGCATCGAAGGACAGAGCCAGAGTAAGCACTTCGCCATAAACTGGCTGTCCGTTACTACGACATTCGGCTATGACATCTACACCGTCTTTGGCTGTCACGTGGACGAAATACATGCCGGCTCCGGTGCGCTCTGCCATCCGGGTGACGTGTCTGAACGCCAGGTCTTCCACGGCTTTGGAATGAATCAAGTTGGCGTTGTACCACTCCCATTGATCCCGCTGTTGTGCCATGAGGTAGTTGTACATCACCAATTCATCATCCTCACCGTGGACGGCCAGCATACCGCCATGGCGAGACACCTGCTCCATCAGGTCATATAGACGACCGGTTTCCAGACGACCGCCGGGAGTCAACGTCCGACCTACATTTCCCGGGGGGCGTATGTCAGTAGTGAAAATCTTGGCACTGGGGAAACCAGCGGAAACTAGTTCACCGAATCGGGCGATGGAATCTGGTGTGTTGGAATTACGGTAAATAACATGGGTTGTATAGTCAGTGTACGCCTGTCCTTTCCAAACCGACATGAAGTCGTGGACACCCTGGGCCAGATCGCCTTCATTATTTACCGGGGTGAAGTCCACCACTGTAGTTGTGCCACCCCAGATAGCTCCAAGAGAATGTACACCTGGCCCGGCGTTCGGTGTACCGGGAACCAATTCTCTAAGCCCTTCTTGCACATTCGCGGCGGCATGGGCGTGGGCCTCAACCCCTCCTGGAACGACAATCTTTCCAGTGGCGTCAATGATCCTAACGCCTTCCATTGATAACACCCCTGGCATGGCCACTGCCGTAATTTTCTCGCCCTCGAGGCCAATGTCCCATTCGCCAACCCCAGCGGGAGTAACTACTGTCCCACCTTTGATCACTGTATCAATCATTCCCTAATCCCCCGTTAATGAGTGAACTTTTGGCCGACATTCTAGCACTTGTATCGGGCGTGTTTAATGCCGATGAGCCCTGGTTTCAACTATTGCCAGTTCTTGGACTTTGGCAAATTATCCATAGATGGCATCGGCTCTATGTGCTTAGCTACTATGTTCATGGTACCGTCCCGCCGGGAGACCTCACCACGAATTATTAACATCGGCTCTTTGATGAGCTGACGATATTTAGCAAATTCGGTGGGCCATACCACCAGTGGGATATGCCCATACTCGTCCTCTAACGTTAGGAACACCGCCTTGGCCAAAGGCCGTTGTCGTCGTATCACCAAGCCGGCCACGGTAACAATGTCACTATCGTCTCTAACCTCCAAATCACGGCTAGATAATATCCCCTGTTTCAAGTGTGGCCTGACTAAGGCCATCAAATGACCATCAGGATAAAGTCCCATTACTCGGTACTCCCCGCCCATGGTCTCCCAGTCGCTCTGTTCAGGAAGCTGTACCATATCCTGTTCCACCGGCATTGGCAGAGGCTGTTGTGTATTGAAAGCTTTATAACGCAGACCAATCTCCCACAACATCTGTCTGCGGCTAGAATTGCCCTTGGCAGTCTTTGAGTCTGAAGATTTAGCCACGTCATCAGCCCTCAACAAGTCAAAGGCACCAGCAGTTACCAAGTTCTCGAATGCCTTTCGCCGTAATCCAGTGCGTTCCATGGCATCAGCCAGGTTCTTAAACGGGCCTCCCTTTTCCCTGGCCTCCACTGTCTGGAATGCCACGGTATCTCCCATACCAAGCACATATTGAAATCCTAATAAAATCGACTCATCTTTGATGATACATTTCTCCCGACTGTGATTGATGTCTGGGTTCAAAACGGTTATACCGTGACGTTTGGCATCTTCCTTCAGAGTCTCAGTGTTGTAGAAACCCATGGGCTGTTGGTTGAAGATAGCCACATAGAATTCAAGCGGATAGTAATGCTTGAGCCAAGCCATATGGTAGGCAGTCGCACCAAATGCAAAAGCGTGGGACTCCGGAAACATGTAGTGGCCATTAAATTTTCTGAAGATACGTCCAGAAACATCTTCCGGAACACCTAGCCCACTCGCTCCATCACGGAACTTCTCCCAGTAGTGGCGAATAATAAATTCGTTGTTACGCTTACCAAAGGCACGCCGCATCTGGTCGGCCTCCAGCCCGGAAAACCCGGCCACGTCAACAGCCACCTGATTCACCTGATCCTGGAATAAAATTACCCCTAGAGTCCGTTCCAAAGCCCGCTTCTCCAAAGGATGATCATAATCCCAGGGGGTTCCTTCAGAGCGACGTTGAATAAACTGGGTAACACCGTCATTTACACCAACGCCAGGACGCACTGATCCCACTTCGTAGGCCATGTCAGTCAAGTTACGCGGCTTGATACGAGGCACGGTCTGCATCTGAGCAGCCGACTCCACCTGAAATATGCCGATAGTATCAGACCTATGCATAGTCTCGTAAACCGCACGATCATCGAAGTCGATACGACTCAAGTCTATGTACTTGCCTTCCCGTTCTTCTATCAGAAGAAGGCATTCTTGCATCTGGGATAGTGCACCTAGGGCTAAGAAGTCAATCTTCACGAACCCTGCCTGCTCGATGCTGTCTTTATCCCAGTGGCAAATGTAACGCTCAGCAATGGATGCCTGCTGCACTGGCACAATGTCAATTATAGGAGACGAGCTTATAATCATACCCCCAGGGTGTTGGGCCAGATATTTGGGAAATCCGTCTAATTGAGTCGACATCTCAATCAGGTCGCGCCAGCCAGGTGCATCAACCTTATCTCGATACTCCGGCAATTGAAGCATCTCCAGTTCCAATTCCTTGGCAGCGTGGGAATCAACCTGCTTAGCTAATTTATCTATTCCCAGGGAGGGTAGTCCCAGGGCTTTGCCCAAATCTCGAATTGCTCCCTTCATCTGGTAGGTGCTAATCATGCCGGTCAATGCAGCCCGATCCCAGCCCCACTTCTGATGCACTTTGACAATCAGCTGCTCCCGGATATTGCGAGGAAAATCCAAGTCTATATCCGGAACCGAGCCCAGGTCATCGGACAGAAATCGATCCAGAGACAGGTTATACTGCAAGGGATCGATGTGAGAAAGACCGATCAGATAACCCACCATCATAGCAACGGAAGAACCCCGTCCTCTTCCAGGCGGACGTTCTTCCAAGGGAATCTCGGAGTCGCCTAACCCCATCTCAATCATGATCTGCCGGGCCATTTGGATAATCTCGTAGTAGATTAAGAAAAACCCAGCAAGATTGTGTTTGCCAATCAGCCGCAATTCTTCCTTCAATCGATCTTCAACCTTTTGCCTGTGATGGGTATTACTACCTGAAACACCATAGCGACGTTCAGCCGCCTGGCGACACAGGTCTTCCAAGTAACTCTGCGGAGTAGAACCTTCAGGAACTGGGTAGTCGGGGAACCGATAAGCCAGGTCATTAGTCAGGTCAAATGAACAACGTTCGGCAATGCGGAGGGTATTCTTGATTGCCTCCGGGCGTCGAGAGAACAGTAGAGACATTTCCTCCGCTGATTTAAGATAGAATTGATTATTAGGACGGCGTTCTTGGTGAGTTTCATCCAGACTTCGATTACGTTTGATAGAAACCAAGGCATCCTGTAATCGATGGCGTTCAGGTACATGGTAATGAACATTGTTGGTTGCTACAGTGGGAACGCCAAGTTTGTCGGCCAAGGCAATGAGCCGTCGATTGCGACTGGTATCTCCCTGGACCAGGTTCTGCTGGAGCTCCACAAACACATTTTCCATTCCAAACCAGTCCAGATACTGCCGCAGTTGGATTTCTGCTTCAGCAAAGCGACCTTCCATCAAAAGACGAGGAACTCGCCCCGTACGGCAACCCGTCAACAGAATCAGTCCATCAACTCCGTCCGGTAGGTACTTTAGATCTAAGGCTGGATTATTTCGCTCTCCAGCTACATAGGAGTAGGAAATGAGGTTTGAAAGATGGCTGTAGCCTTCTTGAGTTTCGGCAAGAAAAGTCAGATGAGAATTGGAATTACTCACTGGGTCACCTTTACCAATATCCCACTCTTTAATAGATAATTCTGCGCCGGTTATGGCTTTAATTCCAACAGTCTTGGCCACTTGGGCGAAGTGCATTGCCCCGCACAGGTTGTCATGGTCAGTCAGAGCCAGGGCACTGAGCCCAATATCATGGGCGCGCACCAGCAAATCCTCCACAGAGGAAGCTCCTTCTTGGAAAGAAAAATTACTATGACAATGAAGCTCAGCGTACATGTAGGCAATTACCTTTCAGCTTTCGGGTTGAGTTTTTAAGGTTTGAATAAAAAGCGTAAGCATTCTTTTTATTTCGATAGTGCTAACTGAGACCCGGGCATGCTTACTAAGCGAAAAAGCCGATGTCTCGACTTAGAAGCAGATAGTATTTAAATGCATTGGCATAGCCTCTAGTTATCTTCAAGAAAGCGAGATAATCCAGCGTAGCCGCCTCAACCTAGCTCTCTCCGATGTCGACTGGGACTTAAGCACAACCCCACCATATCTAGCATGTTAGACCGTATAACTCATCCTTAAAGAATCTCACAGTCAATCAATACACCAAAATAACCTGCCCGTTAGATCTCTTCCACTTTTAGTTCCACAAAATATTTCATACATATCCATCATCATGCATGGCTGAAAATTGACCATTATTAGCTGACAGATCTTCATCCTCTTTTCTGCCAGTACCATTGGTTGTTCAGTTGATCTTTAAATATGGTCAAACGGCGATCATTCTGAGTGGTTATTTGGTAGTAGCGACGGGATATTGGACACTCTCGCCACCATTCGTCATCAACCTGCCACAGGTCGTTGATCGCAGTGACGGCCAAGCAAATTAATGCCAGTGGTTTGCTTTCCTGCGACAACCGACGAGTACGAGTTGGACGCTCTAACATTACAGACGGTAGAGTCACCGAAATCGGCCGTTCTGCATTATTCTCAACAACGCCTATGGGCACTGGCAGGTTCAGTGAGCGAAACTTCACACTCTGGTATATTTGGTTCACAGACTCAGGAGATGGTGGAGCAAGTTTTTGAGTCCCGGGTTTTACGGATCGAAAGGAACCAGTACTTGGCGTCTTTCTGGTATTCGCGACCATGGCTCTAGCTCCTTCATCTGATATAAGGGAGGTTTCCCGCCAAATAGAGATTCCAACTGGCGCATCATTTCCTTTAATTGCTCCTGTTTTCTAACGTCCGAAAACAAATTGGCCTGGATACCAGATTCGCCTGTGAATCCAGTCAACGTCAGTTTCAGGTCCTCCAGGGGTCCAGGAAGAGTCACACTGTGCAAGCGGCTTTTCATGGCAACCATCGCTCGGTCTCTGCTGCCCATTGCCTCCTTGAACCCAAATCGTTTCACCCAGGGCGGAAGCCGGTACACATGACTTTCAATAGTGGCAACCCGTATGTAACGGCCGCCAATCTCCGGTCTGGCAAAGGCCCTGCCCAGCAGTGTGCTAAGGGCAATCAAAATAGGATTCCAGGTGATGGTTGGTGAAGGGAAAGTCAACGACTCCTCCACGACCTGTTGCGTCTGATGTGGTTTTAATGGCCTATCATCCAACCCGCAAGCCAGAAGCCAAGCACGCCGCCCTGCAGCACCAAACTGTGCCTGTACCGCGCCCTCAGACAGAGCCGCAAGTTGGTCTAGTGTGTGTATACCAAATCGGTGCAACCGAGACTTAATTTCCCATGACATGGGTAAGAGGCCAATGGACAAGCCCTTCAAAAAAACTGCTATGCCCTCTGAATCCTTAGGCACTCTGGTAGCGCGCCCCCCCTTGGTGGTCACCGCAGCGACATAGGCTGGAAATTTCCCCCCCGCCACACCAACTCTGGGATTGAACTCTGCAGGCGATGATTGCAGCAAGGATGCTATTACTCGGGCTTCTCCACCATACATCAAGTCCAAACCCTCCAAGCCCACATAAGCACAACCAAGACCGTCTTCCTCCACAACAGGGCTACGCAATCCCAAAGCACTTATAATCTTGTCAAAAGTATGGCTATAGTAAAGTGGGTCGGCCTGAATCAGCGAAGCCTCCTTACATCGAGACATAGCCTCTACAAGGAGCATTCCGGAACAGACACCGTGGGCCTCTTCCGAACTATCTAACACCAAATCTTTAGATCCGTAACTCTCAGTGATGATTACGGGTTTCCCCCGCAGTTGAGGATATCGGCGTATTTCGGATTTAACTGGAAGATGGGTAACTAACATGCAGGCTATTGAACTGTCGGTCATGGCTCTGATTTCATGGGAATTATGACTGATATAAGATCTTTTCAAGTCCGTATCTAAGCGTATTTTCTTAAATGGAGACAGATTATATAGAACATTTGTACGACATAACAATTAGCGCAAGTCATTATTTTTAATTAACCTTTGTTCAAATCCCTTCCTGCAAGAGCTAATTCCAGTCAATAGAATGACCCAATCTCCTTGACCTAACGTCTGGGCCACCTATAATTCTTATTAGGCAGTTAGCATTATCTTTTGCAGTGACTGTCACTGAGGAACAGCTATGAAAAGATTGATGTCACTGACCATCCTGGGTATTGGACTGTTGATTCTTGCGGCCTGCGGCAAGGACGATGAGACTCAAGGACAGCTGGTTCCCACGATAATTCCCGATCCTAGCCCCACGGCCACAATAGCTTTCATATCAACTGTGGTAGCGCCTACATTGGCCCCGAACTCTATTGTGCCATCCCCAACTTCAGTGCCAACCGAAACCCCAACTACCACTCCCACGCCTACGCCAACCGAAACCCCAACTACCACTCCCATGCCTACACTAACGGCAACACCGATACCTACAGCCACCGCAGTTCCAACGCCAGCTACTACTTCAATACCAACAGCTACGCCTGCACCAACCTCCCTACCGGAACCAACTCCCACTCCCATTCCGACCTACGCTTTTGTTGCTGGGTCTGATTCAATCAAGCTGGCCGCCAGCGACTCAAGCCCAGGCAAGCTGTTTGGAACCGACGTGGCAATCAATGCCAACACAGTCATAGCCTCGGCCCATGCTGATTTTGACAGGGGCACCAATGCCGGAGCCGCCGTAGTATTCACTCGATCAGGCAGTACATGGACTCAACAGGCCAAATTGATTGGCACCAATACTGGATCAGGCGACCTGCTAGGCAAATCAGTAGGAATCAGTGGCGACACCGTGGTTCTTGGTGCTTCAGGAGCCACACCAGCGGGCACTGATTCAGGGTCGGCGTATGTATTCGTCCGCAGTGACGGCAACTGGATCCAACAAGCAAAGCTCGTTGCTGACGATGCCGATACTGGAGATAAATTTGGGCATTCCGTCGCCATAAATGGCGACACCATAATAGTTGGTGCCCCCTCAGAAACTTCATACGGAGTAGATTCAGGTGCGGCATATGTGTTCACCAGAACGGACCAAATCTGGACGCAACAGGCCAAGCTGACGGGCACCGTTCTATCTGTAAACAGTATGTTCGGTTGGTCTGTTGACATTGATGATGACACCGTAGCAGTGGGGGCTCTAAATAATGAAAGTGAAGGTACAGGCTCTGGAATCGCTCATGTGTTCATTCGAACGGGAGGAGTTTGGACGGAACAGGCCAACCTAACTGCCAGTGACACCATAACGAATCATAATTTTGGACGCTCTGTGGCTCTATCCGAAAACACACTGGCCGTCGGGGCTCCCGGTCATAATTCCAAAGGAGCCAACACTGGAGCCGCATACGTTTTTCTACGGAACGAAAACGAGTGGACAGAACAAGCAAAGCTCACCGCCAGCGACAGCTACACAACCAACAAATTTGGCTGGTCAATTACTGCAGATGGAGACACAGTGGTAGTAGGAGCTACTGGCAATTTAGCAAAAGGATTAAACAGCGGGGCAGTCTACACTTATAAGCGGAATGGAACATCTTGGACAGAAGAGGCGAAACTCACCGCAACAGGAGCAGCTGTTGAACAGAAGCTGGGCACATCTGTTGCTCTAGATGGCAACACATTGGTATCAGGTACGCCTGGTGACTTCCAAAAAGGAACAAACACTGGCGCAGCCCATATCTTCACAGCGCAAATTCAATAAGCACTCAACAAACCCTCAATCAGACATAAAAGGCAATCACATCGCGAACCTTTTTATTTTGGAACAGCTGAACTTCAAAGCAGTAACTGGATAAAACAGCTCTTATCTAGGGTAGGCTGATAAGGTTCATTAAGATCCAATCAGACATCAGAGCCATGCATATACCATGGTAAGAGCGGTTGCCGTTAGGGTTTAGGCTAGAAGCAGTCCTAGTTAGACATGAAACAAGCAGCCGCGTAAACCCTTCTAGTAAGATTATTAATACCCAGGCGTATAATCCATAAGCCTTATCTCAGGTACAGTAAATTAAGTCTATCCATAAACATTCCTAGTGCTAGGTAGATTTGCCAAGCTCCATCTTCCAAACCATCTACGTACAGACGTCCATCCGTATAACCTTACTACTCGTTTTGCTGTTTTTAACCCTCTTTGCGATGATTCTAAACGCTTCTGGTCTGTCAGCGACAGGGAAAAGCATTGAGGTAGTTGAAACTGACCAAGATGTCGATTTCCCAGGAAATATGAACCTTTCTATAACAGCCCAAGGGGATAACAACATCGTAGGAGTTCGCCTCTTCTACCGCACAATCGACAGTAACATATGGGCTTACGCGTACCCTAATTTCGTGCCGGCTACCAGAATCACGGCCAGCCTGAACCTCACTGGAGAAGCCTCAAGCTACCTGCCCCCTGGAACAGAGGTGGAATACTACTATGAAATCACCGACGCCCAGGGCAATGTTCTAAGAACGGACAGCACAGTTGTAGTGTACGACGATACCAGGTTTGAATGGGACTATGTCCAAGTTGGCCCACTGACACTCAGCTACTACGACCAATCCGAGTCCAAGGTTCAGTCAGTTATCAAAGAATTGGAATCAGACCTTGAAAACCTCCAACGGATTTTACAGCTTGACGATACGGCAGAGATCAAGGGTGTAATTTACAGCAGACGGTTACACACGTTGGATGCTTTCCCCCAACAAAGCCGCACAACAACTGAACAAAAAGTATTTCAGGGATTCGCCTTTCCAAACCAAAGACTATTCTTGGGGTTAGGAATGGACCGCGGGCTTATTGTCCATGAAACCACTCATCTACTGTTAAACCAGGCAATGGGCAAAAGCGCACAGAATATACCATCGTGGCTAGACGAGGGGTTCGCCAGCTACATGGACTCCTCGGCGAAAATATTAAGCGGAAAGAGTTTGGACACACACACCAACCCACTAAGAGCCATGAATAAAGTAACGGGAACTCCTCACAACATAGGCTCGTTCTACCAGAAGTCGTTAAGTGTTGTGGCATATATGATCAATAATTTTGGCGAGTCCAATTTCCAGCAGTTTCTCGGTGAATTAAGGGCCGGTAGTACCATAGATGTCGCATTAGTTGACATTTACGGTTTTGATATGGACGGATTAGACGCCCGTTGGGCCACAGAGTCATCCGAAGCTTGGCCTTCGGCCCCAGCAGATTCTGATGGATTTAGGCAAAATACTAAAAATCCTTCGCCTTTCTTATATTTCAACAGTTGGCTTCTAGGAGGATTAGTAGTTCTAGTTCTCTTAGCAGTGTCTATTCAGTACATTGCATCCAAATTAAGGCCACCAAGAGACTCAGAAGAAGGGCTGCAACCTTGGGAAGACCCATACCTATGGGATGACGACGATAGCGAAGAACCTTACCAACGCTAAGTTTACTCCTGTTGCGTTCCTCTAGACTCTTTTTGCATATGGCACCAACCTCCAAAATCGCGCAAAATCCGCGAGATAACCGAGATTCCAAACCTTTAGTTCTAGAAATTTACGCCTTATATAACAATTAAACAAAACCTCATATCTAGCATTGCGCAGATGCTTACATCAGCATATTAGGCGGTCATTAAATCAATACTGAAATAAAAGGAGTGGAGATACGTCTGGTAAGAGCGCCACCATAACCGGATCATGAAGGCGCCCACTCGAACGTGTTACGAAGAACGAATACTTCTGGACAGGGGAAGATAGTCAAGAAGAGCGACAAACCCATATAGGTTGTAAAGGTAGACTAAATCATTGGCTGGGCGCGTAACAGAACGTGCCAACTAGATCACCGAATCCAGACGCCTAATCACCTAGCACGCGCTAGAATAGACGATAACAGAGTCTTATATACGATGAAGATCTGAATTTGGACATTTAACCGCGACTGAACGAAATGCACGGCTATGGTATCCTTTCCTGTATGAAAATGAAATTTCTTCTTCCAATTTGTTTGTTGATGATCGTCTTGGTTGCGTGTGTCTTGGAAACACCCGAACCACAGAGCACCGCAACCCCAGACTCATCATCATTGACTGTTACCGCGTTAAATTCCGAACCTGGTACTGCTTCTGGCAGCGGGCCGGTAAAGCAATATGTAGTTATGAACGGCGAACGCATTCCCCAATATGCCTCAGCCCCGCCCGTAACGATTGACCCGAACGCCCGTTACGTCGCACTCATAAAGACCAATCTTGGTAACATGGAAGTTGAATTCTTCTCGAATCAGGCTCCGGTTACCGTGAACAATTTCATCTTCCTAGCTAATGACGGTTTCTATGACGGCCTTATATTCCATCGAGTCATACCATCTTTCATGATTCAGGGTGGCGACCCTACCGGCACTGGTACTGGCGGACCCGGTTATAAGTTCCAAGATGAATTTGTTCCTGACTTGACCTTTGACCAACCGGGCAGACTGGCGATGGCCAACGCAGGCCCCGGAACCAACGGCAGCCAATTTTTCGTCACCACCGTTCCAACACCGCACTTAAACGGTGCCCACACCATATTTGGGCAGATAACCCAAGGACAAGAAGTCACAAATGCAATCTCGCTCGCCACGACCGGCGCATTAGATAGACCGTCAACTCCAATAGTGATTCAGGGGATAGAGATAACCAAGAACCCCTAACGCCACTCGGGTATATATTTATCAAGCCCAAGCCCGTATTTGGAACACTCAATAGCAGATGCACGCCACATCAAGAAGTTTTTATTCATTGAGCGTAAGGTAGAGGTCAACTACGCCATAGAAAAGATAGGATTCGTGGAAGTCATCAAGCACAGACCAGATTTGATAACTTTATTTGACACCAGCCCCATCCCGAAGCAGAAAGAATTTAACTCCATACGAAGAACCCATAGTCTCCGGGCGCCCCGACAATCCGCGAACGCCCGGTTTAAGGAGTTAGATAAGGAATCCAGTAACTTACTAATTTAACAACAGGCTATCCGCCCGATTTCACTTCAACCTTGGCCAAGTCTTCTACAAATTTCAGGATGGCAGAGTGATCAGACTCAGATTCACCTTCATTGACTAGAGCGCCGAGTATTTGCTGTAACAAAGCAGTTACCGGCAATGGGATGTTCAATTCCTGGGCCGTCTGAAGCACGTTCCTAAGATCCTTCTGGTGGAGTCGAATGCGGAATCCCGCTTGGAAGTTCCGACTAAGCATCATCGGAGCTTTCGCTTCCATGACGTTGCTCCCTGCCAGTCCACCACGAATAGCGTTAAACACGCGCTCGGGATCAACCCCTGCCTTCTGAGACAGGACCAATGCTTCGCTTAAGGCCTCTATGTTTGCGGCCACAATTATTTGGTTCGCCAGCTTGGTGACGCCTCCAGCACCGATGTCTCCGGTGAGAACCACGTTACCGCCAACCACATTCATAAGGGGCAAACTCTTGTCGAAAACTTCCTGTTTCCCGCCGACCATCACGGCCAGCGTTCCTGCTACAGCTCCCGGCTCGCCACCGCTGACCGGTGCGTCCAGCATTTCTATCCCCTTTTCGGCACAGGCGGCGGCAATCCTCTGGGACACCAACGGTGCTATGGAACTCATGTCAATTATCACCGATCCGGGCTTGGCTCCTTCCAAAACTCCGTCAGGACCCAAGATCACTTTTTCGGAATCAGCTGAATCCGGGAGCATAGTGATGATCGTGTCGCTGACCGCAGCCACCTCTTTACTGTTCGAAGCTCCGTTAGCACCGTCCGTCATCAATTCTTCCTGATTGCTGCCGACGATGTCATAGACCGTAAGGGAATAACCTGCCTTGAGCAGGTTGCGAGCCATGGGCTTACCCATAATTCCCAATCCAATGAATCCTATTTGTTCGGCCATTCGCCGACCTCCTCAAGTTTATTTTCGCTTAATGACCTTCACGCGTGCCTAAGTGTAGGCGAAAAAACTGTATCACAGATTAAGACGACGCTCCATATCGAGTGTTAGACCAGCACCAGGCGCATAGCCGATTCGTTGATGTAGTTGTTCCAAAATTAATTGGCATTTACCCAGATACTCAAGTCGCCGTTGAACTGCCATCCACATGGGTTTATGATACAAACACGACGGATTTCGTCCACGCCTTTAGTTACTGTCCGTCGTTTTGTAACGGCCAAACCCCTACGTGCAAATCCAAGAGGTGCTGATGGCAGACGGTAGAAAAGCCCTTGTAACCGGTGGAGCAGGATTCATAGGCTCCCACATGGTCGACCGGTTACTGGAGTTAGAGTATGACGTCGTCATAATGGATAACCTAAGCACCGGTAAGATCAAGAATCTAAACCCAGAGGCAGTCTTTCATCACACGGACATCACCCAAAAAACGATGGGCGATATCATCCAGCGAGAACAACCTGATTTGGTGTTCCACATGGCCGCCCAAACCAGCGTCACCGAGTCCACAAAAAACCCGATAGATGATACAAATTCTAATGTAGCCGGAACCCTACGGGTGTTGGAAGCTTCTCGACGCGTAGGCGTTGAAAAGATAATCTATTCCTGTACCGGTGGAGCTTTATATGGCGACCCAAAGACCACACCTTGCATGGATGACACAGTACCCGCACCTGTATCTCCTTATGGTATGTCCAAGTGGATCGCAGAACAATACATGGAGTTTTACTACCGACAATACCGCTTGAATTTCACATCGTTGCGCTACGGTAATGTATACGGCCCCCGGCAAGACCCCAACGGGGAAGCTGGAGTCATAGCCATCTTCTGCCAGTCTATGCTGGATGGTAAACAACCTCAGATCTATGGTGATGGCACCCAAGAGCGGGACTTCATATCAGTGTTAGATGTTGTAGAAGCTAACATTGCAGCTATTGATTGTGGCGACGGCAAGACGTTCAACATAGCCACTTCAGATGCGACCAGCGTAAATCAGATTTTCGAGATGATACGAAACATCACAGGTTATAAATGGCCCCCCCTCCACGCGCCTCAGCGTACAGGTGAGGTCTACAAAATTGCACTGGATTGGTCTCGTGCAGCCAAAGATCTAGACTGGTCCCCAAAAATCAGCCTAGAAGAGGGCCTGCAGATGACCGTGGATTATTTTAAAACTGGCATTGAATCCTCCAGAAGTCAGACTGGATAAAATCTATCGAGGCGCCCTATACATATATAGGCTGGCCAATACTTAGGAGATAAAACAGCAAAAATGGCAACAGATTACGATGTAGTTATTCTGGGGGCTGGGGCAGCAGGCTTAGCCGCCGGTCTATATAGCACTCGAGCAATGCTCAAAACAGTGATTCTTGAGGAGTTAGGCCCTGGCGGGCAGTTGCTAATTACAGACGAAATCGAAAACTATCCTGGCTTTCCAGATGGTATCAAGGGCCAAGAATTGGCCACGAACATGGAAACACAGGCCACAAAATTTGGTGCTGAGATTGAATACACAGAAGTGGTGGCTATAGAGGATTTCGAAGCCCCCATCAAGACAGTCAAGACGGATGACCGCGATTTCACCACCAAAGCCATAATCATAGCCACCGGTGGTTCCCACAACAAATTGGGGGTCAAAGGTGAAGACGCTCTAGCTGGGCGCGGAGTTTCCTACTGCGCAGTCTGCGACGGAAACTTCTTCCGTGGGCAAGATGTTGTGGTCGTCGGAGGCGGTGATGCTGCCTTAGATGAAGGCCATTATCTCACTGGCATCGTAAATTCAGTTACTTACATCCATCGAAGGGACGAACTCAGGGCCGCCAAGGTAATCCAAGAGCGTGCCTTCGCAAACGATAAAGTGAAGTTCCTCTGGAGTCACGTAGTTGAAGAATTTAGAGGCGACGATGCTCTTGACCGCGCCCTAGTCAAGAACCTGAAAACAGAAGAAGTGTACGAGTACCCAATGGCCGCTGCGTTTATATACGTGGGATACCATCCCAATACCGAATATATCAAGGGTATCTTGGAATTGGATTCCGGAGGCCATGTTTGTACTGACATACACATGAGGACAGCCGTACCTGGTATCTACGCGTGTGGTGATGCCCGAGCCGAGTCCACACGTCAGCTGGGAGCTGCGGTTGGCGACGGGATCACCGCTGCGCTCGCAGCCTTCCACGACCTAAGCACTTAACTCGGGTCGGCAAGCAAACTAACGACAGCGCAGTTCAAGATTAATCCGAGCACCGATATTAGATTACCTGCCAATATACCCTAGATTATTGGGATAAAGAGCCTGCATATTAGCGGGTTTTTCATGTTTATTTCCCACCGAGTTCACGAATCAACATCACACTTCCTGCAATAACTATTACTGCGATCACCGCATGGCGAAATACTTGGTCATTGATTCGGGTGACCACAACCGACGTCACGACAAGTCCGACTATCAGACCAGGCACCAATAACCCGACATTGACCAACGTATCGCGATTCACAAGTCCGGTAGAGGCGTATAAGACGAAAGCAACTGCATTTGAAGCCAGAAATAATAATGCCAATACTCCTCTAACTGCATCCGGTTTCCATTTTTGGGAGATCGCGTAGATAGCGCCCAGAGGGCCGCCGATAGCGATAGTGGTTGTAGCAAGCGAGGTCATAAATCCAAATAAGGGGCCCGCAATTTTTTTCTCAGCAAACGGGATCTGGACATTTTTCAGGCTGAACAATCCTAAAAAAATGATGACTATAGCAATGGTTATTCGCAACACGCTTGGACTCGCCGCATTCAATGCCATTACCCCTATAGGAGTCGCCAAAACTCCACCTAGTACCAAACCCACACTAGTTCGGAGTTCCAATTGTCGCCAAGTTCGCACTAACACCCCGATCAGCATCAGACCTATGAGGCAATTGATGACCACTACAGCTTGTTGGGGTTCTAGGTAAATCAGTAAGACAGGAGCAGAGACCAACCCAAACCCGAATCCCACAGTGCCCAGCACTGTGGAAGCAGCAATTACGATCAGGATGCAGAAGAAAAGTTCGTAGCCTGTTAGCAAATCTGTGCTTAGTTCCCCAAGGCTTGGTTGAATAACCCCTGCTTGGCGGCCACGTTCAAAGCCAGGTTTACATCAATCACAGGAGGGCCATTCCGTTTGACCTCTAGCTCCAGTAACTGGTACTCATTTATCGAGAAAGCACGTTCTCCGTCCAAGGCCACCGTGCAGTTCCTCTTATCGACAGCCATCCGCTTTCCGTCCCACATGCGCTTCCATGAAGCAATCCTCACTCTAGGCACCACACCGGGAGCAACGGGAGCTAGAACGGAGAAGGTTTCTGAGTCGTATTCGTCGGGGTCTGCAATAGAGTATTGAAGACCTCCTTCATCCCTCATGGAAACTGCCTCGAACCGAGCTCCGATAGATGACAAGCCGATGGACGCAGGTTCGGCTCGGGTTAAAAACACTTCAAAAAGCGTCTCCATATCCCAAATCGCCTTAGAAGCAACGAATCTCTCCTTTGATAAGGCCACGTCTATCAGCGCAATGTCTCTAAGTTCACCGTCCACGTAGACATGCATGATTTTGCTGGGCACGGATACATCGGGAAGTTCGAACCAATCCTCAGCGGCCATGCCTGCAGCTAGGCCAGCCAGCGTGCCCTCAACCATGGTTGGGAAAACGTTATTTGTGCCAGTAGAAATCGCTACCATTGGAATACTTTTGCTACCTACTACCACCGCCCGATTGGTTCCATCACCGCCTAATGTCACTAGAGAATCAACGCCCTGCCCCGCCATCAGACCTGAGGCCTTGACTGTGTCACCCTCAGAATAAAAAGTGGGCATATCCAAGAATTCCGGCTTGATGAATACACTAGGGTCGTCTGCCGCACGCATCACCAAATTTGAGCTATCGGGCATGGCCACAACACGCTCCACGCCCACTGCTTGCAGTCCAAGCATCACACGCCGAACGGTGTTTACTTTTTCCCAGTCAGGCACAACCCTACCCTGGGCAACCAACCGGCGTATGTCTTTGCTAGCAGCGGGGTTAGCAATTATTCCTACAAGACCCAATAGATGTCTCCTTAATAAGGATTAATGAAAATCAGTAGTAAGCGAAGCTTCTTCACAGTTATAATTGCGCCAATTGTTGCCAAGGTGCCAGTGACTTTATTTAAGGCATGATCATCTGGTTGCCAGGGCAGGCCCGATTATAGCATTGAGAGGTCTGATTTGAGTGCTGAACTTGCCTTCATGTCCGCAGTGGATTTAGCCGAAAACATACGCACAAAAAAGATTTCATCGTTAGAGGCCACAGAAAATTTCTTTCAGCGGATCGACCAGTTGGATTCCAAGTTGAACTCCTATCTGACTATCTGCAGAGACCAAGCCATGGTCGACGCCCAATCAGCCGACGCTGCGATACAAAAAGGTTCAACATTAGGACCACTGCATGGAGTGCCAATATCCATCAAAGACTTGGAGGTAACTAAGGGCGTAGTAACCACCATGGGGTCAACAATCTTTAGGCAACGGGTTCCAGACATGGACTCCATCGTTGTTGAACGGGTCAAACAATCTGGAGCGATAATTTTGGGTAAGACTAACACGCCCGAATTTGGTCAGTCGGGAACGACTGAAAATAAGCTAGGCGAACCCTGCCGCAACCCATGGAACACAGAGCGCACTCCAGGCGGTTCCAGCGGTGGAGCAGCCGCGGCGCTAGCGGCTGGTCTTTGTACATTGTCCATGGGCACTGATGGAGGTGGGTCAGTGCGCATTCCAGCCAGCTTCACCGGCCTTTTTGGCATCAAACCAACACAGGGTCGTGTTCCCCGTTTCGGGGGCTACGGAAGACCATCAGCCAACCATTTTTCCCAATCAGGACCCATTACCCGCACCGTGGCCGACTCCGCACTACTCTTGCAAGTGATCGCCGGGCCCGACACAAGGGATGTCACATCTATCCGCCAGGCCCCCCCCGACTTCAGCGCCAATTTGGAAGTTGGTGTTAATGGAATGCGCTTGGCTTGGAGTAGTAACCTCGGTTACGCTGCAGTCGACCCCGAAGTCATTGATATCACAAAAAGCGCCGCTATGGCTTTTACAGCCATGGGCGCCAACGTAGAAGACGCCAAAATTCAATTGGAAGACCCATTTGAGACCTTTTGGAACGTATTCTCGACAGCGGCCTATACATCTTACGGGCATCTATTGGCCGATCACAGAGATGACCTATCTGACATTGGACTTATGTCCATCGAGCATGGGCAACAGGTCACCGGCGCTGATATGTCTCGCGCCATCTACGAGGTGGACCATTTGGGCCGAAGGTTGGAAGAGTTCTTCGACAAATTTGACCTGCTGCTGACCCCGACGATGGCCGTGCCAGCATTCCCCATCGGACAACGACCAGACATAATCGGCGGAAAGGCTGTTGAACCTTTCTGGGGGTTCCTGCCTTTCACCTATCCCATCAACATCAGCGGCCAGACTGCTGCCAGCGTTCCCTGCGGATTTTCTTCAGACGGAATGCCTATTGGCCTTCACATAGTTGGCCCCCGTGGATCTGAGGCTAAAGTATTGCAGGCCAGCGCTGCATTTGAGCAGGCTTTTCCATGGAGTAGCAAGAAACCGGTAGTTTCCTAGACGAAAAGCCTTCTTCTTAAGACTTTCATATTAATTCTCTAATTCAACAATCAAACTTAATATTAATTGGCTAACCAATATGTTCGCCATTCTGAACCCAAAATACCAGTCATCACCAGCGGCAACCTCCAATAATTAATCATAAAAACAACACAAACGGCTACAATAAGATTACTGATACCTAGTGTCAGGCCAACATGAATAGTCCAATCAAAAATAATTATTTGCCTGCAGCTATCTTCTGTTTCAGCAGCGGGATAACGTCTGATGCCACACGCTGGCATTCCTCCACGTGAGGGAAGCCGGACAGGATGAATTCGCCCACGCCCAATTTTGAGTAGGCCAGGAGTATATCGGTCACTTGATCGGGTGTGCCTACGATAGCCGTGCCACAATTGACTCTGACCTCGGACAAACCGTTCCAAAGATGCGGGGCAACAATGTGATTGGGACTTTCTTGGGCTTGAACCGCCGCTCCGACCATCGCAGTCCCGAGCACCGCTGCACGACGTTGAGCTTTTACCGCTGGGTCTGCATGATCAATCAGCTCGTTCGCGGCCTTCCAAGCATCTTCTTCTTTATCACGTACCACCAGATGGGTCCGAATCCCCAAACTTGCTTTCCGATTCGCATTCTTAAATTCTTCCCGCACTGCATCGAATCTAGCTCTGGAGTCTTCAAGCGGCTCGATCCAGTTCAGATGCACGTCTGCCTGACGTCCGGATAGGGCGTTCGCTCGCGGAGATGCACCGCCAAGATAAAACTTGGGTGGAGTACCTTCAGGAATCGGAGAACAGTAAGCGTCACTTAGATTATAAAAATCGCCTCTGAACTCCACCGGACCTGGCTGTGTCCATAATTTCCGACAAACGGCAATAAACTCCTCAGCACGCTCATAACGAGTGCTTTGGTCTGTATACTCGCCAATTCGCTCAAAATCGTTCCCGATACCCCCAGGAACGATGTTAATATCAATACGGCCATTGGATATCTGGTGTAGTGCAGCAGCCATCTGGGCGAACAACCCCAAGGCGACGAACCCCGGCCGCACCGCAATCAGAAACCGGATGCGCTTTGTGACTGTCGCCAGGGCCGTTGCAGTTGTCCAGGTTTCTGCCAGAGGTGCGTCTTCGGCGAAAAGTCCGTTTGCGAAGCGGGTGGGAATCAGCAGAGAATGGTAACCAAGATCTTCAGCCGTCTGAACCACCTGCCGAAGATAATCGAATGTCGGAGGACGTTCGGCCCTTGCAGTGCCTGCCCTTGCACCATCTCCGTCGATTGGGACGAACCAGCTAAATAGAGCCTCTTCGTTACCGTTGGTCACGTTGCGCCTCCGATTTCGGGTTGGGTCAGATACATCCTAGGGACGGTGCGTATGGCGGTCAAGGGTCTGATAGCCAATAGGTAGATGTAGTTAGTTAGGATGATTTGCTTTCCAACAGTCGGCTCTCATATTACTAAGCCGAGGGTAAGTACTTCGTATGACCTAAGCAGCTTCCTCGCAACGTAGAAGGGAGGATTCCATAACTCTTGAAGGCTTATTCAATTCCCGTTGACGCCGATGGCCTTGGTGGAACGGAAGGATTTTCTTTTTCCTCTTTCTCGTACCACTTGATCATCACGATCCCTGCAACTAGGATACTCATCATGTCACCAGGCACCCACAGTAACAGACCGCCGATCTGCTGGTCTGTCATGATAGACATTTCGAAGGGCTGGTAAACGCCTTCATAACCTGAATAGACGACAGACTTGGAAAATGTGATTACCGCCCCAAGAATAGTGTTTGGCAAAACTATCAGTCCTAGATACAGAACCCTAACCCCGTAATGGACTCGTGAACGATGTGGTTTCGGATCTATCACTGCCCAATAGAAAATCAAGCCGGACGACATCATTGTCATGTGCATGACAGCGTGGGTGAACTCATCCCGCAAGGCCCCATTAAAAGGACCAGGGATCTGCCAAAAGTACAACACGCCCATGAAGATGGAAACGGAAATCACAGGGTTAGTCAGTTTGTCATATGCCGCCCGCGTAAACCAATGACGAACGGTCGGCTTAACAATCCCCTGCAATGCCCATCGGGGAAGGCCCCGCAACATCGGTGTTAATGGCGCACCAAGCAGAATCAGTAGCGGTGCCATCATTCGCAAAAGAAAATGTTGCAATTGGTGGAAAGACAGCATGTGCTCCGACAGATTATCTAGCGGCGATTGCAGAGCGATAAATACCAGAAACAGTCCGGTAAAGAAGGATGCCTTTTGCCAGCGGCTAATAGAATGCGTGGGCCGTTTCCAGTTATTAAGGCCGTTCAGATACAGGTAGGCGACCATCAGTATTATGAGAGTGGAAAGCGGGTTCCAATTCCAAGCCATCAATGGGTTTTGACCTGACTCGATGCCGGCGTGGGCATAAGCCGATGGCATTACCCAAAACAACTGAAACACAACCACCAGAGGCAGGACCATTAGTATTTTCAAACATATTTTTTTATTCATCTGATTGCGCTTATGGCATATCATCGGGCTTGCCCACTTCAACTGCTGAAGCTGCTCTCCGTCGGCGGTTCTGACGTTTTACGCTCCAGAAAAGGTAGACCACTCCCAGCGTCATCGCAGCAAAGATGCCGAAAAAAACCAAACTGCCGTCGGTGTAACGATTTAACGCTGGCACCTCCAGAAACAAAGCATCGGCGCCACCTTCACCTAGGCTGCTGGAAATATTGACCGCTATAACCCAATCTCCCGTGGAGCCTAGGTTCATCCTACCATCATACCTCCGCGGATCCGCCGGGGAGTTGTGAGCAGTCCCAATCGCCTCGTATTCCTCCCCCTCGTTCGTTGCAATGAGTACTACCCGAGCGTCGGGTACCGTTTCGCCGGTGTTTGCGTCGGTAACAAACATCGACAACTGGATGAACCCAGCCGCGAGATTAGAATTAATAAGCACTACCCTCGCAGCATGAGGGCCTGCGACCACATCTACCCCCCTGTCTCCCCCAATAGGTTTATCTTCTTGAGCGACGACGGTGGATATAGGCGCCATTAAGAAAATGGTCAGGCCAAGAAGAGCCTGGGCAAAAAAAATTTGTTTAATACTAATCATTCCACGTTATATATAGTAAAACTACACCCTATACGAAAATGGCGCAGGTCAGGATTCATCGTATCTGTGGCCAGAGGAATATATTGCATGATGTTCTATGTGATGATTTTCGGTACAACCGTCCGTTGAATCTTCCAACTGGATAGTCACATGTGCGATCCCAAACTCGCTGGACGCTATATCCCGAAGCCGCTGCAAAACGGGATTTGGATTTGCCATCACCGCAACATCGGCGGTGACATGAGCACTAAGTGCGTCGTATCCAGTGGTGATTGACCACGCGTGGATATCATGGATGCCAGTCACACCTTCCAACCCCTCAAGGCGATGGCAAAGCAGGTGCAGGTCAAGGTGCGATGGTGTTCCTTCCATGAGAACATGAACAACCTTCCAGAGCAACCGCATTGAACTGACCAAAATCAGTACTGCGATTACAACACCGAATATCGGGTCAGCAATGTCCCAGCTGAATGTTAGTATCAAAACGCCGGCGCATACCACAGCAACTGACCCTAGAAGGTCAGATAGCACGTGCAGAAATGCTCCCTCGACATTAAGGCTATCGCCAGCTGAACGGTGTAGCACCCAAGCGACCATTAGATTCACCCAAAGACCAATTACCCCCACAACCAACATCATGCTGGCGTCAACATCCGTTGACTCACCAAAACGTCTCGACGCCTCGATGAAGATCATGGCTGCAATCAACCAGAGACTGAGGGCATTCAACATGGCCGCTAAAATCTCAGTGCGATGTAAGCCAAAAGTCCGCCGGATTGACGCTGGTCGCCGTGAAACCCAAATCGCGAAAAGAGCCAAGCCCATCGCCCCAGCGTCAGTTAGCATGTGCCCAGCGTCAGCCAGAAGGGCTAAGCTACCGGAGATTACGCCACCGACCACCTCGACCAGCATATAGACAGTAGTAAGAGCCAAAGAGACAGTGAGGCTCTTCTGGCTAGCCGATCGGCGGCCATGGCTATGGTCATGATCCTGTTGATGGCCAGCGTTTGTAGTGCTACCTGACTCACCTCCAACCGAGTTTAAAGTTGGAATGTCTTCTTCCAGACACCAGGCGAGAAGTCTGCGTGGGTCATGATGTCACGCATCCGAGCATTATCAGGATGAATCTCCCGCTGTCGCAGCCATTCTTCAGTTTCCGAGACCTCCGGGTCTTCAAACTCATAAACTGTGGCAAACTCAGGAGTCCCCTTCACCGCTTTCCAGCGTCGGCCACGAATCACGCCTGGGCACTTTTCGTAGTTGGGAACATAAACCCCACTGTACCATTTATTCCACTCATCCTGATCCGAGGGAGCAACGTCCATCCGACCAATCTGCAAAGCCGGTGCCATGTCGCTGTTGGCTATCTCGCTGGACAATGAAGTTGGGTGGATCATATCCAAGACGATATTGAAAAAATTAGACCCGATAAGACTAGGGGAAACCCTTTGTCCCCATTCAGTGCGAGGGCGGTTCTTGAACGCATCTGTGTTGATCACATCAACGCTCTCTAGTTCGTAAACCGCCAAGTGCTTGGGACCACTCTTCGTGGCCTCATAACGAGCGGCATTCAAGATTCCGGGGACACTCATCAACTCTTGAAGGTGTTCCTCTTGGTACCACTTATTGAATTCCTCTTCCTTGTCAGCTGGAATATCAGCTGCGACCATCATCAGTCCGGTCCCTTTTTTGTTAACCATTCCTGCCTCCGATATTTGCGTCAATTTAGGCGGTTCATACAATTCCATAATAACCGTGGATGCCTTGTTTGGCTACGTAAGTCAGTCTGGGTAAGAGCCTTTCAAATAGTAACCAAGTGGTCCACAAGCTCAACCGGTGCTGAAAGAAACGGAGAGTGTCCAGTACTCATAGTGATGGTACGGTCACAGGGGACGTTGGCCTGCATATCACGCTGGTAGGCCAATGGCAGTGCCCCGTCCTGTTCACACTCTATATAGACCTTAGGCACCCTTCCGTAATTTTCTGAGGAAATCTGGATCGGGTCGATCAACGGACCGGTCGGCTGGGGAACCAACATAGATTTGGCCCAAGCAAAATCATCGTCCGAACAGTCGTTGTAGAACCTGGACTTAACCGAAGACTCTAAGAAAGTGACGTAGGTCAGATCATCGGATACTATCCATGCATCGCGCTCCAACCCCGCTTTGATTGACTCGGGATCATGCCCAGAAACCGGCCTCATTGCCATACCATTTACAAACAACAGCGCAGCGACATACACCAGTGAACGTATCTTATCCGGCCGATATTCAGCGGATTGAGTGATAGTCAATCCACCTAAGCTGTGCCCCACCAGCACAACTGGTTCATCGATTCGGTCCAGCACTTTGCAAACGTGATCTGTATAGGAACCGAGGTTCACCTGCCCGAGGGGAATATCGAACTCGCCGTAGGTGTTCCCGGGCAAATCAACTGCCAATGCCTCGTGCCCTTTCATCTCAAGCAACGGTACAACTTTATCCCAACACCATGATCCGTGGGATGCACCGTGAACCAACACAAATATCGTCAATGGTTGCCTCCACCACTAGTGAAAATCAACAGCCTTTACATTCGAGCATGATAGCAGTTTGGTCGCAGTTCTTGCCAAACCGTGGTAGCCTCGGGTTTAAATCTTCTATCCAGACAAAAAATACGGAGCCAAAATTGACTACCTGGACCGACGAGCAACTAACCTCTATTCATAACATGCTGAACCCTCGCTCTATCGCGGTGGTTGGTGCTTCGCCACGCATGGCATACGGAGGCCGAATGCTGGCCGCCGCTTTAAAAGCTTCTGCGCGAGTGAACGTATACCCTGTAAATCCTCGCTACGAAGAAGTGCAGGGGGTGAAGAGCTATCCAAGCGTAACCTCACTCCCCGAAACTCCCGACGTTGTCTGCGTTGTAGTATCCTCTGGCCAAGTTCTAGACGTGCTGGATGAGAGCCACAAAAAAGGCTCCCGCGCTGCAGTGGTGATTTCGGCCGGATTCTCCGAGAGGGGCACTGAAGAAGGGCGTGCATTACAAGCCCAAGTTGCCACTTTCGCTAAAGAGTCGGGGCTCCGCATCAGCGGACCCAACTGCCTAGGTTTGGCCAATATCAAAGACGACATCTGGGTTAGCGCGTCATCTCGAGGCGCAGATGGATTGAGCGGGTCGGTTGGACTAGTTTGCCAAAGTGGTGCGTCCGCCTTTGGACCTTTTCTAAACCGGGCTATCGACAGCGGGATCGGACTCAGCTACATCATCTCCACCGGCAATGAAGCCGACCTTGATTTCTCAGATTTTGTACGCTATCTGCTTGACGACGATGACACTAAGGTCATCGCTGGATTCGTAGAAGGTTTCAAAAACGCGAAAAAATTCGTTGAAGTAGCCAAACTCGCGGCCGAACGTGGTAAACCCATTATCATCATCAAGATCGGGCGTTCGGAGTTGGGTTCCAAAGCCGCAGCTTCTCATACCGCAGCACTCACCGGCCAAGACGCCCTATACGATGCAGCTCTTGACCAGTATGGAGTAATCCGTGTTACCGACTACGATGAATTGCTTGAAGTCTCCAACCTGCTGGCTAACTCACCTGCGCCCGCCACAAGTGGACTAGCCGTGGTCTCGCATTCCGGCGGAATCAGCTCTCTAACAGCAGATATGTGTGGCCAGGCCGGTCTAGATTTGCCAGTACTTAGCGATGCCTCAAAAGACGGAATAAACGACGTACTCAAGGGTTTCGGCTGGGCTTCCAACCCGTCTGATGTGACCGGTTTCGCAAATAGCGATTCGTTCCCAGAGATCATGCAATTCATGGCTAATGACCCGGTAATGGGCACCCTAGTGGTTGCAAGTTCCGGAGGCGATGCCCAGGCGGCCCAGGTGATAGCCCAAAGGGACCAGNCAAAAGAGATGCCACTAGCCTTTCTCTGGACCGGCAGTCGCCGCGAGACGAATGGCCTCGACATGCTCAAGAATGCCAGGATACCCGTCTTCTATAATCCGAACCGCCTGGCTTCAGGAATCCGAAGTCTGTTGGATTACCACGAGTGGCAAGAGCATCGCAAAACCGGTTTCCCTAAAACGCCGGAAATCAACCCAGAGCAACAAGCTGCCTATGCAAAACTCTCCCTCACAAATGGGATGACCATCTCCGAACACTTCAGTAAAGAACTAATCTCCGCATGGGGCGTTCCAACCACATCAGAAACATTGGTACAAAACGTGAATGACGCAGTTATCGCAGCGGATACAATCGGTTACCCGGTAGCCATGAAGGCAGATGTGACCAATCTACCACATAAAACCGACGCGGGACTTGTGATATTAAACATAAGAGATGAAGTTGGCATCCGAGATGCCTTCCAGACCATCACGTCAAACGCACGGACAGCAGGAGCCATCGGCGACAGTTTCAACGGCGTGACCGTGCAAGAGATGATCACCGATGGAGTAGAGGTCATAGTTGGTGTCAGTTACGACTCTCAGCTGGGCGCAACGATTCTCTTTGGCTCAGGTGGAGTGATGGTTGAAGTCTACAACGATGTGGCTCTACGGCTCTGCCCGATAGACAGAGATGACGCTCTAAAAATGATATCCGAGGTCAAAGGCGCTAAACTCCTGGAAGGGTTCCGTGGCCGCCAGGCCGCAGACGTAGACGCCCTAGCAGATACCCTAGTGAAAGTCTCTCATATGGCGGTCCAACTCGAGGGCCGATTGATCGAACTGGACATTAACCCGTTGATGGTTCTGCCCAATGGCCAAGGTGTCAAAGCCGCAGACGCGGTGGCAGTTTCCGAGGTATGATCCAGGCTTAAACTGAGTCACTCACTAAACGTCTATCCGGTAGACCCTGGTTGCAGTGTCATGGAACATGTCCGCGCGTTCTGAGTCAGAATACCCCTGGGACATTAACTTGAAAGCGTTGGTCATGATGTTGTAGGAGAATGACACTTTGTCAGGTGGGAAATTACTTTCGAACATTCCCCGTTCCGGACCGAATTGTTCTATCACATAGTTCAGCCAGGGCGCCATCCCCTCAGCCAGCTCCTTAGAACCTATGGGTTTCTCC
Source organism: Dehalococcoidia bacterium (assembly GCA_022451925.1). Taxonomy (GTDB): domain Bacteria; phylum Chloroflexota; class Dehalococcoidia; order Lucifugimonadales; family UBA3495; genus UBA9611. Next base: position 497 of record JAKUNL010000032.1, on the reverse strand, counting down.
CGTTTGTGCCAGTCGAAACCCCAGCGGGGCATTCCCAAGCCACCAAGCTTAACAGTAACATTAGGACAGACAGCCACCGCAGCGATACCTTTTCTCCATTCAGACTCCACTTCTGATTCTTTTCCCACATACATTCCGATTCGGTTCACTCCACCGACATGGTTGAGTATGATCGGTAGATCGGGGACGGATCTGGCGAAGTCAGCCAGTTCCGGTAATTGAGGGAAGGACAGCATTATGTCTAATGACAGACCCTTGCTAGACAGCACGGCAGCACCTTCGCGGAACCTACTGTCAGCCATTATTCCTTCCACCTCTCGGTTTTGGAATATGGGGTCGGCGTTCCAAGAGACATTGTGGCGTATACCACGGAAGCGGTTAGGACTGGCAGCTTGAAGAGCTTCTAGTACTGGAGCCACTTTGTCCGCCAATTTGAGGTCGGCATGGCCTACTATGGCGGCAGCAGCTCTAGCCGGGCCATAAACCCCACTTGCACT
>JAKUNL010000031.1 GCA_022451925.1 Dehalococcoidia bacterium | reverse complement strand
AGTTACTGCCTGGATAGACGGTGAACAGGTAGCTGCTACCCATGCGGCCGGCGGGGAGTATACGCTACTCGTCGATCAAGAGGACTCATCGTTCTCTGGAAAAACAGTCTCGTTCAAGATTAGCGGTGCTAATGCAGCAGAGACTGCTACTTGGGCCCAAGGTGAAGCAAATCTCCTGGATCTCGTAGCTACGACCGGATCGAACGGCGGCGGGGGAACAGGAGAGACGGGTGCTTCAGGCGCCAAGGGCGACAAAGGCGACACTGGGGCTACAGGGCCAGCTGGAACTGCTGGAGCTGATGGTGCTGCTGGGGCTGCTGGTGCTGATGGCGCAACTGGCCCTGCAGGGGCAGCTGGAGCCGCCGGCCCCGCTGGACCTGCGGGCGCAGCTGGAGCTGATGGTGCTGACGGCGGTGGAGCGATTGCCATTATCGCACTAATTATCGCTGCAGTAGCTCTATTGGCCGCCGGTGGTTCTTATATGATGGGACGCCGCGCCTAAACATATTAAACGAACCTTACTGGTTATCAAAAAGAGCCGCTTATCTGAGCGGCTCTTTTTTGTGCGCTTACAAACTTATGATTTTGGATGATGGATTGAGGTTGCAAAGAACTCTTGGATACTTCAGGATAGGATATAGTAGAAGGGCGCCGTGGTTGAAATACGGAAATTTGTTGGTCTGAGTAACTGGAAAATTGCTTAGCCTGTTTCCTTGATTGGCTCTTGCGACGGGCTTCGTGTTGGGAGGTGTTTTGTGCGATTGTTTCCTCAAATTCTGTTATCTTGGGTCCTATTATTGCTCGTCGGATTTGGGATTATTGGTGCTGGACCGAGTCAAAATGACCGTCCGCCCCAACCGTTTTTTCAGGATTTTTTTTCAGGAACAGTAATATTACAGGGCGCCGTTCCGCCTGTTGGCACCAGGCTGATCGCTTGCATTAACGACTGCAAAAGTGGTTTCGAAAGTGAGCCTTATGTACTAAAACTAGATGGGACGTTTGACCAACTAGAGGTGAACCCGAAGAGTGAAGGTCTCGTGGGTCACACGATCTCCTTTTATCTGGTTAATCGGTTTGGCAGGATAAAAGCGTTAGAAGAGCGTCCGTATATAGGGGTGTTTGATTTTTATGAGCAAAATCTAACATTCAACGAACCGATGCCGGCGCCTAGTCCGACTCCGACCCCCGCACCCACCCCGGTGCCGACGCCAACGGCTTCTCTCCCGATTGCTGGAGATCCAGTGGTAACGATATTGCCTAAGTCTGCCGTTATCCTAGGAATTTTCGGAGTGGTATTGGGCGGGGTGTTGTTACTGATTGCTCGGCGGAATGCTACTTAAACTTCTCGATTGAGTTGGGCGGGCACTGCATGGGAGGTCAAAATTAATTTTGGGATTGATGCAAGATGGTAGTGATGGGTGGGAAGATTTTTTAATTGCTCCAGGTTTTCTCCGCCTTGGTATAGATGTCTCCTCCGAGAACTTGGCGTTAAATCGTGAAAGGTGAATTGGTCTAGGAGGTTAGCGAGGGCGGCCTTGGCTTGTCATGACGACCGTTCTTAGGTCGGTCCCAAGATTCGCTGGCGAAACGACCAAACGGGGTTGTGCTTGGACCTGATCTAAACCCATTCGAAGCACAAAAGGATCAAGCGGGTCTAAATCCACGGTAATACCGTCTGTTTTGTAATGCATTGGAATCGCAATTTTGGCGTCTAGGTCCTGGAGTGTCTGATAAACTTGGTCGACACTGATTGTGGAACGACCACCGGTCGGAATCAAAACCACGTCCACTGGCTTCAATTCATCCACCATTCGGGTGGTCAAAGGCGCGGCGATGTCCCCGAGGTGGCAGACATTAATCCCGCCGATTTCAATAGTAAAAGCAACGTTTCGTTCCTCTAGGGGCTGACCCGTGCCTAATGGCGTCATCACTCCTCGAGCTGTTACTCCGTTGTATTCGTACTCACCAGGGTCGCGGAACACTTTTAACTCGCCTTCGATGGTCTCGGAAGCGTTGTGATTGGGATGAGGATGGCTCACCGTGACGATTGAAGCCGGTCGGTTGTCCACACGGAGTCCAATTGTTGCTGGATACGGATCAGTGACGACCACCATATCGGCGTCGTGGAGTCGGAAGCAAGAGTGGCCTAACCACGTTATGTCCATTGTCAATCCCGATGTTGTTTTAGATTTAGGAGTTTCCAAGCTATTGGGACAGAGATAGCTGCAATGTACAGCTTAATCAAATCCCCAGCTATGAACGGATATAGCCCGTACTCGAAGACTTTGTCATTAGGTACGAAGAAAGCGAGTTGGAGCAGACCGGGAATATAGAGAGCCGCGTTTCCGGCAAGCATTGCTATCATGATCCACGATTTTTGGTCCCAGCCTCGTTCACATAGGAAGCCTACGATGAACGCCGCGGGTATGAAGCCAATGATGTAGCCGCCGGATGCTAGGTCCCAGACTAGCCCTGAGGACCCGGACGTGAATTCAAAACTGTAACTGGTCGCGGCTGCGTTACTGCCCCCAGCAAACACGTCTAGCTGGCTTCCCGCAAAAGCATAAAGCACCATTGATGCTGCGCCTCGTCGGCTGCCGAGAGCCGCACCAGCCAAAAGTACGGCGAGGGTTTGTCCAGTGATAGGTACAGGAGTAAAAGGAAGGTGGACAACGAATCGGGCGAATCCCGCAGTGATAAGGCTAAAGAAGACAATAAGAGCGATATCACGTGCAATTCTAGTGCCGGACCCATTTACGGGCAAGGCAAAGTCAATGAGAGAACGTGTTGGAGTTTGAGAGGCCACTTATATCCCAACCCACCTGTCTTTAATTAATCAGAGGCAACGTTAGTTGGCCCCTGGTCACACACCGGTAAATTTCCAGTCAAACTGTGCCTGAGTATAATTGTATAGGCCCAACGGGTCAACGTTTGACACTGTCCAGAATGCTATGTTAACGTCGCAAAATAGCCTCTTCAGGCTCAAACTGAAGAATTAATTATGGTGTCGGCAGGACGAAGAGCTTATATAACGTGCGACTATAGCTTGATTGAGCCTACCAAAATTCCAGAGGGAAATTGGTACAGCTGCTTGAAGAGAGTAAGACGTTGGAGGGTATCTCGAACGGCAGTTAAGAGACAGCCAAACCCGGTGTTTTAATCGGAGCAGAGAATGTGGATGATTTAATGAATCCCTGCAGAGTCACCCGCTGTAGCGATGTAATTGCCCCAAGGTGTGTCAGGTACAGTTTTTATCGTAAATCCAAATCGGATGGTTTACTTGGCAACCTTCTGAGGTGTGCACTATCCTTCGGCCATCTGTTAGTGAGGTAATGCTGGGATTCAGGGGACTCCACAGAGTGACTTATCATGGCTGCTAGCAACGAACAAATAGCCGAGCTCTTCGATAACATGGGTACCCTCTTGGAGATGAAAGGTGATACCGTCTTCAAGATTCGCGCCTATCAGAGGGCTGCTCGAACCATAGAGCAGCTTTCAACATCATTAGCCCAAGCGGTGAATAACGGAGAAGATCTGACCAAGATACCGGGTGTCGGTAAAGCCATCAGCGAGAAGATTACCGAGTATATCTCGACTGGCCAAGTGTTGGCTTATGAAAAACTGGTCGATGAACTTCCCACGGGCGTACTTGCATTGAAAGAAATTCCAGGAGTCGGTCCAAAGATGGCTATGGCCATCAGCCAGCAGTTAGGTATCAGCACAGTAGAGGGGGTGGCCGAAGCCGCTGCCGACGGTAGACTGGCTCAACTGCCTCGCATGGGCAAGAGGGCTGCAGAAGGAATTTTGCGGCACATCAATGCTTTCAAAGAGTTGGGTAATCGCACGCCTATAGGAGAAGCTCTGCCAATAGCCGAGCAAGTTATGAAGGTTCTCTGTGAACAATGCCCGGAGATCGACCAACTCTTTCCCGTTGGTAGTCTGAGGCGTTGGGAAGAGACAATCGGTGACATTGACTTGATCGGTACCTCCACAAACCCTGAAGCTGTGGGAAATGCCCTGGCTGAGTTACCCATGGTCAAAGATGTGTTGGTTCATGGACCCAAGAAAATCAGCGTTGTAGTGGAGTCGGGAATACAGATTGACCTGCGTATGGCTGAACCAGATGCTTTTGGGGCCATGCTCCAATATTTCACTGGTAGCCAGCAGCACAACATCCGTCTTAGGGATTTTGCCAACCGCCAGGGACTCTCGATTAACGAATACGGCATCACCAACATAGAGTCTGGAGAAGTGGAGGAATTTGCCGACGAAGAAAGCTTTTATGCGCGTCTGGGTCTGCCCTGGATTACTCCAGAACTGCGTACCGGGCTTCATGAACTGGATTTCGGCCTTGAAAACAACCTGCCAGACTTGGTGAATGCCACCCACCTGAAAGGGGACTTGCACTTGCACAGCGATTGGAGCGATGGGAATGATCCCATTGAATTGATGGTGGAGTCTGCTACTGCCCAGGGCTACGAGTACATGGCCCTGACCGATCATTCTCAGGGGTTGGGTGTGGCCAACGGCCTGACACTGGAACGCCTGGAAGAGCAGATCAAACTGCTGCGAGATATGCAGGAGAAATACGATATCTCCATACTCTGCGGCTCAGAGTGCGATATTCGAGCTACGGGCGACATGGATTTCCCAAATGAAATGCTGGCAAAGTTGGACGTTGTGGTAGCTTCGGTTCACAACGCCATGAACCAAGACCAAGCTACCATGACAGCCCGCATGATTAAGGCCATGGAAAATCCCTACGTCACAATTATCGGCCATCTGACCACCCGACTATTGGGACAGCGAGAGCCGGTCGAGTTTGATTTGGAGGCAGTACTCCAAGCTGCGCGTGATACGGGGACTGCACTTGAGATCAATGCATCTCCAGAACGCCTAGATTTGCGAGACACTCACGCCTACCGAGCTCGAGAGATGGGCATTCCTTTGGTAATCAATACGGATTCCCATCACCGCAATCACCTGGACAAGCGTCGTTTTGGCGTGGCAGTTGCCAGAAGGGCTTGGTGTCGACCCGAAGACATTCTTAACACGCTGCCCAAAGATCTATTTTTGCAGTACATAAGAACACCGAAACCTAACCGCCTTAGCGTTTTTGATGAGCGTCGGGTTGGTACGATTAGGGCTTGAGGCACATGCCAGACACGGAAGAACACGCTGGATGCGTACATATTCCGGAGACTGTAAGACAACTTGACGGCTGTCAAGTTGATGATTGGGTAGACGTCTTCAATCAACCTGGAGAGAGTGCGATCACCCCCGCTGTTCCTGAAGCTCTTTCACATTTCAGGACCATGCTATCCACTGGCGCTCCCTGGCGCCATGCTCTATTGGAGACCATGGGTCGGTGGACTCTTACAGAAGAGATAATCAATGGCAGACAATATCGGTACCTCCTCATGGGCGAGGCTTTCGACTGGCTATTGTTGGCTGAGCGACTCTGCTCTGATGTAAATGGAACAATACCGGTCGAAGAGGCGGAACGATTATTGTTTAGCAACAAGATACCTGAGACAGTCGATGAGAATCAGTTCCGTGATTATTTGGGTCCAAGCAAGTATAGAGCCTATATGAATTATCGCTATGGTGTGACCCTGGAAGAAGTCCTTCAGTTGGTCGCAGAGGAAGAAACTCAGAAACATCATATGTCCCGCAGCCTTTCTGCCACCGATGATCTCACCGAAGAATCCTTCGGCCGCCTTTACGGACAACCAAAATCTCAGTTGCTGAAGATGTTCCAAAAGGAAACCAAGAAAGATCGACGCCGCAAGCTTTCCTTATCTGACCTGAAAGAATTCACCTACTGGCTCCACAAGCGCCGTATCAATCTCTGGGATCCTGCTCGAGTTGCTAGCGACACCCGCAAGGCCATTCGCCGGTTGGAAATGTTAGAACATGACCATAATGTTCCTACTTCGTCTGCCTAATACCTGATTTCAGTGAAAACGGCTTATAATCCTATGTAATCGCAGTTACATGGAGCCCACTATGTCTTGCACTCACTGACGTACCGTATCACTGAATCGGCCTCTGATGGACGCTTATGAACGCCAAATGATATATTTGCTCAAGGCTGGTCGAATAAAATCATTGAGCTATTTTGCGGCCCAACCCGTTGCCATATTTACCCAAACTACGGAGAATGATTCAGGGAATGACTTCCGCCCAGATGCCCAGCGCATACAACGCTGCCGATGTTGAACAACGCATCTATCAAAACTGGCAATCCAATGGTTATTTCGATGCCAAAATCATAGAGGGTCAAGAGCCCTACGTAATCATAATGCCGCCGCCTAATGTAACAGGCGAGCTGCACCTAGGCCACGCCTTGGAAAAGGCTATTGAAGACGCCTTGGTACGCTGGCGTCGTATGAGCGGAGTACCTACTCTCTGGCTGCCTGGCACTGACCATGCCGGCATTGCGACTCAGTGGACGGTTGAACGGCAACTGTCTGCCGAAGGGACTAGCCGACATGATCTCGGCCGCGAAAAATTCCTTGAGAAGGTTTGGGAGCATGTAGGAAGAGCTGGGGGAGCTATACATGAACAATCGCGTCGCCTCGGAATATCCGCTGATTGGAACCGACTTAAGTTCACTCTGGATCCTGGCCCATCCAAAGCGGTACGTACTACCTTTGTAAATCTGTATAAAAAAGGTCGTATCTACCGGCACGAGCGGATCATCAACTGGTGTACCCGCTGCGTGACTGCTCTCAGCGATCTTGAAGTTGATTACCAGGATGTGGCTGGAAATCTATACCACATTCGTTACCCATTGCAGGACGACCCTGAGTCGTCCATTACCGTGGCTACGACTCGACCAGAAACCATGCTAGGGGACACTGGCGTGGCGGTTCATCCCGAGGACGAGCGCTACAGCGACCTAGTCGGGAAGAATGTCATGCTGCCAATAATGGACCGCCCCATCAAGGTGGTCGGAGATGACGCTCTCGACCGTGAGTTCGGAACCGGCGCCCTGAAGGTAACTCCGGCTCACGATCCCATTGACTTTGAGATTGGCGAACGTCACGGCTTGGAGGTTTTCAACGTCATTGGTCTGGACGGCAACATGACACCCGCCGCCGGTAAATACGAGGGCGTTAACCGGACTGAGGCCCGTGCTAAAGTCGTTGAAGAATTGAATCAACTTGGATTGCTTGAGAAGGTGGAACAACACTTGCACTCAGTCGGTCACTGCCAGCGTTGTAGTTCGGTAGTTGAGCCACTGGTTAGCTTGCAATGGTTCGTGAATCTCGGTGGCGTGGAAGAGTCAGATAGTATAGCCGGTAAGGCCCACGCAGCGGTAGCCAACGGTGATATTAAGGTTGTTCCTGAGAGATTTACGCGCGTCTACCTCAATTGGCTAGAGAATATCCGTGACTGGTGTATCAGCCGACAACTCTGGTGGGGCCACCGTATACCGGTCTGGTATTGTACTTCCTGCGACCATATGACGGTCACTGTGGAGGACGCGGACAAGTGCGATAGCTGTGGTAGCACCGACATAGAACAAGACGACGACGTCCTGGATACCTGGTTCAGCTCTGGTCTTTGGCCTCATTCGACCCTTGGGTGGCCCGAAGAAACTTCAGACTTTAAGTATTTCTATCCGACTGGTGTCTTGGAGACAGGGTACGACATTCTGTTCTTCTGGGTTGCTCGAATGATTATGATGGGCATTGAGAACACTGGTCAGGTGCCATTCCGTACAGTGTTCCTGCACGGCTTGATTCGAGACGCCACCGGCGCCAAGATGAGCAAGACTAGGGGTAACACCCTGGATCCTCTGGAGCTCATCGATAAATACGGCACCGATGCCCTCCGTTTCGCTCTCACTACGGGGACTGCGCCAGGCAATGACCTGCGCTTTGGCGAGAACCGGCTAGAGGCTGCACGTAACTTTGCCAACAAGGTGTGGAATGCTTCTAGGTTTGTGATTTCTGGATTGGAGGGCGAGTCGGACTTGGACGGTTGGTACGACTTGCCCTCGGTTGAGCACCGTGAGGACCGCTGGATAATCAGCCGACTAGATCAAGTTACCGTAGGCGTCAACGAATCACTACGGAATTTCGAACTCGGCGACGCTCAACAGAAATTGTATGACTTCTTCTGGAATGACTATTGTGACTGGTACATAGAGATGGCTAAGTTGCGGATTCGTTCCAAGGAAGATCCGTCTCCCTTACCAACCTTGGTACACGTTTTGGAACGCACTTTGCGTTTGCTGCATCCTTTCATGCCTTTCATTACTGAAGAGATTTGGCAGAATTTGAGGTCCAGGGTCCCCTTGGAGGGAAATTCTACTGAGTCTATCATGGTGGCTGAATACCCCGACGTAGAAAATGCACGCGATGATGCCCAGGCCGAAGATGAGATTGGGTTGGTGATGCAAGTGATTCGTGCCGTACGTAATATTCGTGCGCAACTGCGGATTCCTGCTGGACAGCGCTTGGAGGCGCAATTCGAGGCCAACGGTATGCAAACGATAATCGAAGAAGAGGCTGAGGTCATTAAGGTGCTATCGAGAGTGGAGCCGTTCCACGTCGTGGCAGGAGGGGCTCCTGCGAATGACCTACCTAAGAGTGTTACCTTAGTTGTAAACCCTTTGGTTATTCACCTGCAGTTGGAGGGAGTGGTTGACCTTTCTGCAGAACAAGAACGGTTGCGTTCCGAATTGGACGAGTGTGTACAGAACATGGTTAGGGTTGAAAAGTTGGTCTCCAATCCTAACTTCCTTGGCAAGGCTAAATCGGAAGTGGTTGAAACAGAACAGGCACGGTTGCAGGACTTGAAGGAACGCCAACAGCACTTGATCGAGATTTTGGAACAGTTGGCTGGTTAGATTCCGATGACACATAGACTTGGTATAATCGGCTACCCCATTGAGCACTCTATTTCCCCTGTATTCCAGCAGGCAGCGTTAGACCATTTAGGCATCGATGCGACTTATGAAAAATGGGAAGTCACTTCGGAAGAGGTTGGAGATTTCGTCACCAGGCTTCGCGCTCCAGATGCATGGGGTATCAACATAACATTGCCCCACAAGCAGGCGGTGGTTCCTTTATTGGATGAGGTGGATGAGTGGGCTACCACGGCTGGCGCGGTAAACACCATAGTCAACCATCATGGTCGCTTGATTGGACACAATACAGACGGGCCTGGCTTTTTGGAATCGTTGCTCGTTGAAACAGGCTACGATCCCAAAGGTACCCGCGCACTTATCCTGGGCGCGGGTGGTGCGGCCCGTGGCATCATGCTGGCCCTGATTAGAGGAGGAGTTGATTCCCTTGTGATTGCCAATCGGACACTGGAACGAGCTGATACCCTCTCCAAACTCTCAATTGAAAACGGCGTAAATTGTGAGTCTGTTCCTATATCGGGAGATCCTTTGACCGAAGCCGCACTGTCAGCGGACCTGATAGTGAACTGCACCTCCGTTGGTATGTCTCACGGTCCTGATGAATATGGTTCGCCGCTGTCGGCAGATCAAATCCCTGCCACGGCCATCGTCAATGATGTGGTGTATAATCCGTTGGAAACGCCCCTGATACGAGAGGCCCAAACCGCTGAGGCCACTACCCTAGGCGGCCTTCATATGCTGGTGTACCAAGGAGCTTTGTCATTCCAGATGTGGACCGGCCAGGATCCCCCAGTGGCCGTGATGCTTGAAGCTGCCACTAAAGAAATGGCCTCTCGAGGCGCCTAGCGCCCCTGTATCCCCACTCAAGTTTTTACGTAGGATTTCCATGGTCAAATTTACCACTGCAGGCGAGTCCCACGGACAGGGCCTGGTAATAATATTGGAGGGCATTCCAGCCGGATTGCCTGTCAGCGAAGACTATATTGGCATACACTTGGGTCGCCGCCAGAAAGGGTATGGCCGCGGCGGGCGAATGCTTATCGAACAAGACCGGGCTAAGATTATCTCCGGCGTGCGCCATGGCGCTACTCTGGGCAGCCCGATAGGTATGACCGTGGAAAACAAAGATTGGGCCAACTGGCTGGAAGCCATGTCGGTAGAACCCTTGGAAGGCGAACCCCAAAGCCCTCGGAGTCGGAGAATCACTCGAATCCGGGCTGGACATGCTGACCTGCCGGGCGCAATGAAGTACGGCTTTCAAGATGTTCGTAACGTCCTAGAAAGGGCCAGTGCAAGAGAGACCGCTGCACGGGTTGCCGCAGGTGCCATTGCCATTAGACTCCTAGAAGAGTTCGGCATGAAGATTCACAGTCATGTCATATCGATCGGTAACGTAAATGCAGCTCCAGTGGAAGACCCATCAAAGATAGATTGGGCTGCCGTTGAAGATTCGCCGGTCCGCTGCGCTGACTCCGATGCTGCCCATAGGATGGCCGCATTGATCGATGCCACCAAAGAAGCTGGAGACACCGTTGGCGGTATGTGCGAAATCATTGTCGAGAATGTACCCATTGGTGTGGGGTCGCACGTCAGTTGGGACACAAAGATTGACGCATTGGTGGCACAGGCCCTGATGTCTATAAACGCTGTGAAATCGGTTTCCATTGGCCCTGGCTGGGAGGTTTCTACCTTACGTGGGTCTCAGGTGCAAGACGTGATCCTTCCGGTTACTGACCCGGACCGGCCGTGGCAGCGAAACACCAATCAGTTGGGTGGAACCGAGGGTGGCATGACCAATGGAATGCCGCTGGTTGCCAGATTTGGCATCAAGCCTATCCCCACCATGGTCACCCCACTTCCATCTGTTGATCTGGACACTGGCGAGGAAGTGCTCTCTCATTTCGAGCGTTCTGACGTCTGTCAGGCGCCTCCGGCCTGCGTGGTAGGTGAGGCGATGGTCGCTTTAGTTTTGGCGAAAGCTTTCATGGAGAAATTTGGCGGGGATTCCGTATCTGAGACCAGGCGTAATCTGGATGGATACCTCAAGACTGTGGGGCCCCGTAAGATTTACCGATAGACTAGCGGTTGGATGATGGTGCCTCCCACACCCCAGTTACCTAACATCTTCAAAGAGGCGGACCTGTGGACGGCTATGGGGGTGTTAGGGTTGTTAATTGGGTTGGTATTGCTTGTTTTTGACGGGCTGGTTTTCTCTCTAGTGGAATCCTTGATAGATGTAGCCCATACCGGCCCATACGTTCTATCGGATAAGAATTCTTCAGAGATCAATGAAGGGATAAGAACGTGGGCCTGGGCTGGATTTGTCGTTGCTATCGTGGCTTTCCCGCTGGGTAACCTCAGATTCAGGGCCTGGATGACTAACATCCTTTATTCAGCCTTTTCCCGCCAACATGATGACTCTCTGCGGCCGGACCGTTACGGGAAGGAATTTGTTGCTGCCTTCCTCGGTGTGTTGGTGTTTTCTGTGCTAGTCCATTGGTCACTAAGGACATTCTTGGATAACGAATGGCTGGAAGGCGAAGACGGATTAAGTGAGTGGTGGTCAGTGGCGACCTATTTGGTTTCGGCTGGATTAGCCATCTTCGTCGCTGTGTCGTTAAAGACCACAAAGCATTCCAAATTGAAGTATTTTTACCTGGTTCTGGCTGTGGTGTTTTTCCTGGGTGGTATGGAAGAGATCAGTTGGGGGCAACGTATCTTCGATTGGAGGACACCGGGAATTATGGGAGAAATCAATTTTCAAGACGAAACGACACTACACAACATCAACTTTGCCAACAACGTAATATTCGAGGTTCTGTTCTGGGGCAGCGCTTTGGGCCTAGTTGGTGGAGTTTGCCGGATGACTGCCAACCGGCGCGGTCTAAGCGATAGCATGCGTATGTTCTTGCCGTCATTAACAATGGCGCCGGCGTTATTGCTGATATTGGTATGGCGCACTGGAGAGCTCTGGCGGACAGCCAATATACCCCGTCTGGTGATGGATCATTTTAATTGTGGCCCCCGTGGTTCAGAGGTACCTGAGGTGTTGCTCGGACTGTGTCTCATAATCTACACTTTCACAAACTTACAAAAGGCTAGGTGTCTGAATCGTATTGCTTCCTGACAACGATAACTGAGATCTACCCAAGGGCCTTTTAAGGAGCAAATGTGAAATTTGGAGTTTCCCTGGTACCACACAATTTGAAAGAGACGGCGGCCAGCGCCAGTCTGGCTGAGGATTTGGGCTTTGATTACGTGGGTATTCCAGATTCTCAATCCCTGTGGAAAGAGTTGTATTTGAGCCTGGGAGTAGTTGCAGGAGCTACCAGCAAAGTGGGAATCGGCCCCACGGTCACCAATTCCCTCACCCGGCACCCGGCCGTTGCCGCATCAGCCATTGCCAGTTTGAATGAGATGTCCGGTGGGCGAGCCTACTTCGGAATCGGCACCGGAGACAGTGCTATCCTCAATCTGGGATTGCGGCCTGCTAAGCTGAAAGAACTGGAAGACTATGTCAACGCTGTGCGTGTCACACTCTCCGGAGAGTCCTACAACTATAAAGGTCGATCTATTCACGTTCAATGGTCAGATAACCCGGTGCCAATAGTCATGTCAGCGGAAGGACCAAAGACCTTGCACCTGGCAGGGAGGATCGCCGATGCTGTCATAGTGCATTCAGGTCTGACCAAAGATGTTTTGGCTGATACCATCGCCAGGATCAGAGAGGGTGAAAGGGATGCTGGGCGTCCGGAGGGGACTGCAAAGGTGTGGGCATTCGCAAAGTGCAATGTGGCAGACCGTCGAGAGGACGCCATTGATGAGATAAAGATGGCGCTCGCGGCATCGGGCCATCATGCGTTCCGGTTCACCTTGGAAGGCAAGCACGTACCAGATGAACTTCAGGAATCCGTAATGGCTCTCCAGGGAGAGTACGTCACATCGCAACATGAACAGCTCGGAGAGACCCGTAATTCTGCTCTCAGTGACGAACTAGGCTTAACCGATTTCCTGGCCGATCGATTCGCAGTGGCAGGCACGGCTGATGAGTGTTTGGCTAAAGCGCGTACCATACAGGAATCAGGGGTTGATAACCTTTTGATACTGGCCATAAGCTCAGATTCAGACAACATCATTCGCCGCTTTGGTGAGGAAGTTATCGCAAAACTCTAAAGAATCAGCTCTATCTACCATAGATAAACTGGTGTACGGCATCAACGGTTTATATGTAGATATAGTGAGTTTGGTGTTGGAACTGGCTTGACACATAGAAGTTATGCGCTAAACTGTTGTTAGCCAAACTCAGCGCTACTCGGAGGATTTAAATGGAAGGAAAGTTTCAAATAGAAATTACCTACTGCGTAAGTTGACAGCACCACGCTGTCGCCACGTGGATGGCGAATGAGTTTTTCCGGTTCTATGGTCCAGACGCAGCTATAGCTATTTCCCCTCGCGGCCAAGGAATCATGGAAGTGTTCTTCAATGGTGAGCGAATCTTCGACAAAAAGGGTGAAGGAAACATCTATCCCGATTTAGCACGGGTTCGTGAAATGCGAAAGGTTATCGATGCCAAGCTCGAAACCCTTGAGCCAGCACCAGCCGACGATTAAACTTTAAAAAGAAGTTAAAAGAAAGGCTCTCCAACTTGGGAGAGCCTTTTTTAATTTTATCTTATCCAAGAGCAGATGTAATCAGTTAACGTTTATTTTTGCCAACTTGGCATTGACTCTGTCGAAGCACAAAGAGACGGCGTTCCAGACTTGTTCGGCTAATTCATCTATGGTCAATCTAGCATCTAATACAACCCAAGAATCTTGGGATTTTTCCGCAAGATCTAAGAATCCTGACCGTACTCTTTTATGGAAATTGGTAGGTAAATCTTCGAACCTTCGTTGGTTCTCTTTGTCTATTCGACCGACCGTTTGTTCTCCACCAAGCGCCATACTAAGAGGAAGTTGGAGTCCTATCCTTTTCATTTCTTCGTCGGTTTGTAGGTCTAGTAAGATAGTGAGGTCAGGATGGATTTCGTTAGTTACGTAATTATTGAGCGCGGTGATCATCTTTTTGCTCAATTTTCTTCCGAATCCCTGGTAAGCCATGGAAGAAGCTTCGAATCGATCAGCTATAATTGAAATTCCCGCATCCAGATTAGGCTTTATGGTTGTTCCTACTAGCTCAGCTCGGGCAGCTGCGAACAATAAGAGTTCGGCTTTTGAAGATAGTGGCTGGCTACTCTTTAGGTAATCACGAAGATGCTGGCCCAAAGGTGTGGTTCCAGGTTCCCGGACCATTACGGATTTATAGTTTTCCGCATTTAACCGATCTTGCAGTATTTGTGCTTGAGTGGTTTTCCCCGACCCTTCAACACCTTCGAAACATACAAATATTGCTCCACCCACGTGACACCTCACTGGAAATTAGCCTATGGTCGGACTATGGTACCACAGAGAAAAATTACTGAGGGTAGGATGTCAAACCCTGTAGAATAGAACAGAGCGTTCTGGTTCTCGCCCTTGACTGACAGATGCCACGTTGTAGCGTTGCCCTAACAGATGCTGCAGTCTTCGAATGTAAGAGCGCTGCGGGGTTAAATGGACAGTTTGCTCCCCCGAAAGAACACGATTCGCTGCATCTTCCGCTTCACTCATAGCTTTCTCAACAGTTGGAGAACTGTTTGGATTGGGGAACGAGGGGCCGTCGTTATTATTCCCTCTACCTGACATCGCTCCTGATTGTTCCGCGTTTCCGTTTCGTTGCCATTCCTTGATGACCGTGTCTAGGAACTCCTGTAATTGGGGCATTGTGTTCTTCCGCAATACACACACCGGAGTTCCACTGGATTCGGCGATGCGGACTAGTTGAGAGCCACGGCGGTAGTGGGTTTTAGTCGTTAGAACCACGTCAGCTTGTCTCAACTCATTTACGACATGAACCACTCTGCCCGCTTCAGCAGCGGCAGCCTCTAGTTTGTCCTTGCCAACTCCGAAGAGGAATATTCGTACCTCAGCTTCTTTGACTTTGGATTCAGGGTCACGTAATCCATCTGAGATGGGGGCCGGGCTTTGGGCTAGAGAACTTTGAGCGGTCTGACCAAATCCCTGAGATTGTCGAAATTCTTGGCGGCCACTCTTCAGGCTCTCTGGCTGCCAGGAACCGGGCTTGGCTTCACTGACGCGGGCTTGTTCTTGAGTGCGTAGCACCTCACCGTTGGCTCCCATAGTCCGTACTTCCGGAGAGATAGGAAATCCTCTCAGCCATTGGTCAACTACCTGGGCTACGTTATCGTGGACGGCCAATTTGTCCCAACCTTGAATCTCGATCACAACGTCGAACGTTGGTGGGGCCTTACGTTCCAGCACGCTCTTTTGAGTCCCTCGGTAGCGGGCTTCCTGGTCTCCAAGTGTTACGGTCTGAATCCCGCCTACAAGATCTGACAAGGTAGGGTTCATAATCAAATTGTCGAGAGTATTTCCATGGGCGGTGGCAATTAACTGAACTCCCCGTTCCGCAATAGTACGGGCGGCGGCTGCTTCTTGCTCGCTGCTCATCTCGTCAATGATGATTGTTTCGGGCATATGGTTTTCTACGGCTTCAATCATAACGCCGTGTTGGGCGGCGGGAGATTTGACTTGCATGCGCCTTGACCGGCCGATAGCCGGGTGTGGTACGTCGCCGTCACCTGCAATCTCGTTGGAGGTGTCAACGATGATTACGCGCTTCTTAGCCTGCTGAGATAGGACTCTCGAAATCTCACGAAGCATAGTGGTCTTGCCCACACCAGGTCGGCCTAGGAGCAGTATATTTTTCCCGGAGAACGCTAGGTCTTCGATGATGGTCATCGTCCCGAAGACGGCACGGCCAACTCTACATGTGATGCCAACTACCTGGCCTCTCCGATTGCGGATTGCTGAGATGCGGTGCAGCGTCCGCTCGATCCCGGCACGGTTGTCTTCTCCAAAGTCGCCGATCCGGCCAGTCACATTTTGAATTTCATCCGAGGTAACTGGGTTTTTGTTTAGTTCGGCATCTCCGTTTACGAAGCGGGCCTCGGGCAGTCGGCCTAAGTCGAGGATAATCTCCAGCAACTGGTCTAGGTCATCTCTTGCTCGTAGGATGGCCGCGACTTCCGGAGGCAACACATTCAGTACCAATTCAAGCTCTTCCAGGTCACGCTCTCTGGCTGAGACTTGGATATCGTCTTCTTCGATTACTTCAACCAGTTCTCCAGCGACCGTTTGGATGCCTCGATTATCTGCTTCCTCTCCTGCTTCTTGAACCGTTGCCAATATCACGCCTCCATGTAGGCAAGCTCACGATTTTTAGCGGTTACCGCATTTGTCTTGATTAGCATTGTATGTTGGCCCGCTTTTTTAAATTTCTGCTGAGTCAACAACTCCGTGACGTTTTTCCGGTATCTGGATATCAGTTCATCGGTAAGTCGAACCAATATAGAAAAGGATTCAGAGTAATTGAACCTCCACCGAATCTCTTCACTGAATCTGTCCAAAGGAGGTTTTCCCGCATGATTGACGGGCTGGCCAGCCGACTATCATCCCGCATGCCTTGCGCAGCCCGAACGTTGTGATCACGAAGAACCGTTTCCTAAAGACTTGCGATGGGCCAGGTCTAAGAAATAACTGTGAAATCTATAATCGTTGGTTAGTTCCGGATGGAATGAAGTGGCCATAAGGTTACCCTGCTTTACGGCAACAGGTCTATTGTCATCTAGGGCCGCTAGAACTTCCACGTCTTTCCCGACCCGAATGATCACCGGAGCGCGGATGAATATGGCGTGGAATGGGTCTCCATCTAAGCCGTTTATGCTAAGTTGTTGTTCAAAGCTGTCCACCTGGCGACCAAACGCGTTTCGTTGCACGCCAATGTCCATGATACCCAGAGGGATTGGGTCGTTTTCCGTAATCTCCTGTGAGAGCATGATCATACCAGCGCATGTTCCCCAGACAGCTCGACCATCGGCGGCCATCTTCTGAAGTGGCTCTCTCAGGTTATAGAGTGTCATGAGGCGGGAAAGCGTGGTGCTTTCGCCTCCCGGGATAATCAGTCCGTTCAGAGAGTCCAGGTGTTCTGGAAGTCTGACTTCCCTGACGTCAACACCTAGCTTTCTTAGAACCGATATATGTTCGGCGAAGTCCCCTTGTACTGCTAAGACGCCTACTTCCAACTCAGACCGCTGACCCTTTCCTGTTAATTTCGTTGTCATCCCGGTTTAACCCTATTTAGGTATACGGGAAGAATCTTGGTATTTTGGTGCAACCCCTAGCTGTTACTGGCTGCGGGTGGCTAGTAGATCTTCGTCGGGAATGGACTTGGCACTGATGCCGACCATGGGCTCGCCCAGGTTCTTTGAGACTTCAGCAAGGATCGCTGAATCTTGGTAGTGGGTGACGGACTGGACGATTGCGTGGGCTCTGCTGGCGGGATCGCCTGATTTGAAGATTCCGGATCCAACGAACACTCCGTCGGCGCCAAGTTGCATCATTAGTGCTGCATCGGCAGGAGTGGCTACTCCTCCTGCTGCAAAATTGACCACCGGCATGCGCCCCAACTCTTTGGTTTTAGTTAAGAGTTCCAGGCTAACCTGCATGTCCCTGGCTTCGACCACGAGTTCGTCTTCAGGCATGTTTTGTAGCTTGCGGATAGCATCTTGAACCGTGCGCATGTGGCGCACTGCTTCGACCACGTCTCCGGTGCCGGCCTCACCTTTGGTGCGAATCATAGCGGCGCCTTCAGAGATACGACGGAGGGCCTCTCCAAGATTTCGGCAGCCACAGACGAAAGGAACTTTGAAGTCGTGCTTCCACACGTGATGTGTCTCGTCTGCGGGGGTCAGCACTTCGGATTCATCGATGTAGTCAATGCCAATCGATTCGAGAATCTGAGCTTCCACAAAGTGACCAATTCTGACTTTGGCCATTACCGGGATGCTGACTGCGTCCATGATATCGCAGATAATTTGAGGGTCAGTCATACGGGCTACCCCGCCGTCGGCTCGGATGTCCGCTGGCACTCGTTCGAGAGCCATTACGGCTACTGCGCCGGCCTCGGCTGCTATCTTTGCCTGCTCGGCATTTACTACGTCCATGATGACTCCGCCTTTGAGCATCTGGGCGTGACCGGCTTTAACCGTAAATGTACCTGTTAGTACCTCGACCATCTTTGCCGTCCTCCGAGTGTTTGCATTTTAGTGGGTGCCATGAGACTGCTTATCACATGGAAATAGTCTCAGTTGCGCCTGTATTATACGCCCGCGGCTTGGCGATTATCAATTGAACCGGTATTTCCAAATCGTGTTTGGAGTCGTGTTTATGAGGAATAGCCAATTGGGATTATCTCTTTTTTGGGTTTGATAGTAGGATGGTACGTTTCTTTGGGGAACAATTACGGTCTCACAGTTTGATTGAGTATCTCTAAAGATGGATTATTCAGAAAATGGGATTGGTCTCGCTGACTTCTTGACAGTGGACGTGCGTAGATTTGATAATAGACGCTACTGCCGAGGTAGCTCAGGTGGTAGAGCACGGCACTGAAAATGCCGGTGTCGACAGTTCGAGTCTGTCCCTCGGCACCATCAACAATCTTGGTCCCGGTTTACAAACCGGAGCAAAAAAGAGCGGAAGTGGCTCAGTGGTA
This sequence comes from Dehalococcoidia bacterium, assembly GCA_022451925.1. Classification (GTDB taxonomy): domain Bacteria; phylum Chloroflexota; class Dehalococcoidia; order Lucifugimonadales; family UBA3495; genus UBA9611. Next base: position 11,518 of record JAKUNL010000031.1, on the reverse strand, counting down.
GAGCACCTCCTTGCCAAGGAGGGGGTCGCGAGTTCAAATCTCGTCTTCCGCTCCAACTTTTAAGGCTAATTATCCCCTTTCTCCACGTCTACGGAATGAAATCTGATAGACGATCTACCCAGTAACTCCCCTCACGTCCCCAAGTGGAAGGAAATTTGCTGCCGCCGTTCAGATAGGTAGTCAGCATGCTTGCTAAACCAATGAGTGAAGGCATGTCTGTAATCTTGGATTATTGGAATCACGCTCGTACTTTGACCATACTGGGCATATGCCATTGGATCTTAGGGCCCGGGCACTGTTGGGCTGGTTGATTGTCTACCGCCTTAGGATAGTTAACCTCCTGGAGATCCAAATGTCCTGTATTCTGTTGTATCAATTTGGTATGCCGCACTATTTTTATCACTTTCCTATTTGAGGTGGTTACGTCATCTACGAACACACACGTAATGTAGACATCGGTGAATAATGTCTGGTAGTCTTCCCCCGATTTGCACTACGGACCCCAGCTCGGGACTTGTAATCATTCGATATTAGAGGTCCTGTCCGTGGATGATGGCATATGTCGCACAGTTTTCTCTAACGGTTCCAAAATCTCTAATCCAAATGTATCCACTTTTTAGATATATTTGCCAAGGAAAAGGATCGTATAGGCAATGGTCAGTTGTTGCGAAGATAAGAGCTTGGAGGTGGACCGCCTTCGAGAACGGCAGTTCAAGGTCCTGTGGGTCGTATTGGGGATTAATGCCTGCATGTTTGCTCTGGAAGTAACTGTGGGGTTACTTGCAGGCTCGACAGCGCTTTTAGCGGATTCACTGGATATGCTTGGTGACGCCTTAGTTTATGGGTTTAGTCTGTATGTGGTTGGGCGTAATGACAGGTGGAAAGCTGGAGCAGCCTTGCTAAAAGGGGTCTTAATGGCGGGATTTGGCGCTATGGTGTTAGTCCATGTCGGCGTCAGTTTGCTGTTTGCAGAGACCCCTGACTTTCGGATTATGGCAATTACCGGGGTAGTGGCTCTAGTAGCCAACGGAACTTGTTTATTCTTGCTCACTCGACACCGTGGTGATGATCTAAATATGCGTTCGACATGGTTGTGTTCCCGCAATGATATTATCGCGAATGTAGGTGTAGTGGCTGCTGCAGCTGTAGTGTTTCTGGTCGGTTCACCTTGGCCAGACTTAGTCGTAGGTCTTGTAATTACAGTTGTGTTCTTGAGGTCGTCAGTTTATGTTGTCCAACAGGCGGTGACCAAACTGCGTAGCATAGAAAACCAAGAGGGCCTCATAGAGAATCGGCAGCCTATCGTGTTGCTGCCCAATAATTGTTCGGCAAACGTTTGTCCAGATGGCTCGTGCCTCTGTCAGATTATTTGAATCATGTTGCCGGATCCTATCGTTAAAGATTCGTGAAATCTTCGTCCTCTAGGTTGGAACCGGATGGATGTGGAATGGACTTTCTGTCTGGGGTGAAAGCTCCAAGGACATCATCCAGTTGTCTCCCTAGATTGTATTCATTTCCATAGAGAGCCATATATATTTTGCGTTTGAGATTGTAGCCAACGGGTTCATCATCGATCTTGACGTAACTCTGACATAACTCTCTGAGTGATAGAAGGTCACCATCATTCAAATTAACTTCTGCTAAAGTCCCTGCGTTGTTATCGTCCATTGTAAATAAGACAGCTACAGCGATCTTTTCTATTAGGTCCAAGGGTGCCGGGACATTGGCTGATGCAACTAGAGGCCGCATAGCAGAAAACATCATCCCCCCATCAGCAGCGTCAAGCATCACGGTCAGACTATCATCTATGTATAGTGCTTCATTACGTGTTAATTTCAACACCTTTTCAGGAGTATGGAAGAGTTCGTCATTATTCTCTAGCGTCATGTAAATCGTCCTTGATCAGAAACGGTTATGTTTAATTGGTTTATAGCGAACCTTTTAAAGTTTCTATTCGGGACAACCGGAACAACATTCCTACGGTGGTCTAGAGAGCTTTCCGGCGAATACACCGAGAGGAGGCACTCGTGCATCAACCCACCCACACACTGAACGCAGGAGAACTCTGCCGTATGGAATGTTAAATTCCGGTTGAGCTCCTCCTTAAAGAATAATCGGAATTATCATTATCAAAATAACCTTGCTGTCAGCGCTAGGAGCGTTTTCCATAATTTAACTAAGTGACTGGAAATACGCTCCTGGCGCCATCCTCTTACTTCAGGAGGTCGGCCATGCTCCTGACATTTGATCTCATCATGTCTATGTAAGTCGGTTCGGTGTCGTCTACCAACGCGCGAATGAGACCTACCTTGACTCCAGTGGTTTGAGCGGCATCATTGAGTTCAGCTTCGGCGAACTGTGGTTCGGCGAAGATCGCTGGAATGCCATCTGACTGGATCTTATTGATAACTCGCAAAATGTCCTGGGGGGTTACGTCGCCAGCATGTCCGGGCACGAACGCGGATACTTCCCATCCGTATCTCCGTGCGAAATAGCCATAAGCGTCGTGGAAGGTAACCAGGTGTCGGTATTCTTGCGGGACCTGGCTCAGTTCCTCCCTCAACTCCTCGTCAAGGTCGCGTAGCTCCTGTATGTAACGGCCTGAGTTTTCAGAATACACTTGGGCGTTTGTCGGGTCGGCCTGTACTAGTCCTTCGGAGATCTGCTCTACATAATGAACAGCTAGTATCGGGTCCAACCAGAAGTGAGGGTCGCCTGCATCGTGCCCATGCCCATGGTGTCCTCCATCCTCCTTGTGTCCTTCTTCTCCGTGATGTTGTTCAATCACCTGTTCCATGGACTCGATGGCGGACTCTGCAGTGAGGTGTCCTTCTTCTACTTCATGGATGATCTCTTTTAGCTCATCCTCCAAACCTTCTTCGTCATGGCCATGGGCATCTTCGTGTGTTTCGTGCTCTTCGCCTTCATGGCCGCCCAGGAGCTGTTCAATCTGCTCCACCGCATCTTCTGGTGAAATCGCACCTTCTTCGACCTCATGGATCAGATGCTCGATCTCTTCTGCCAACTCTTCTCCGTGATGTTCGGTATCGGCCCCGTCGGGCGGGAATTCCATTTCTACCAAAGCTTCTGGAGTCAGTCCTTGTGAGGCCACTACATGTATAGCATCCGTGCTCTTGGCGTTTTCTAATGCAGAGTCTAGAAAGCCGTCTAAGCCGGAACCATTGGAAATTATTAAACTGGCTTCACTTAAAGCTATCATCTGTGAGGGTGAGACTTGGTAGATGTGGACGTCTGCTCCGGGGGGGACAAGGGACGTAGCTTCTATGAGATCTCCTCCGATAACCCTAGCCATGTCAGCTAGCACCGTAGTGGTGGTCTGCACGTTTATTGGGGATACCGCAGGTGCTTGTGCGGCCTCGTTCGATTTTGTTGGTGTTTCAGTCGCTGGATCTGAACTACCGCATGCGACTGTGAGTAACACCAACATGACCGCTGGGAGGAAGATGAGACCAGTCCGTTGCAAACCAAATCGGATTTTTTGGGATTGCCCTAGCTTAACGACCTGGTGTATCAAAAAATGCCAGTATTGATACATGGTATCAATACTGGCAAAATTTTTTTCATTTTCTAATGGTTGGCCTTGGATTTTATTGAGACTATGTATCATATACCTCTGAAAAAAGAGACTGGCAAGACCAGTCTTTGGAATTTTTATGCCATTAACGTAACAATCATTGGGGAGTTCGTCAAGCTTCTTTGAAGTTGATTGGATAGCTCGATTTTGTGGAGATATTAGGTAGAAATATGAGGCTGGTTTCCCTACTAGACCCCTTCCCGCCACCCTAACCAAAATATGTACTTTGTGGGCATTATGCCTTCGATACCGTTTAGGTACACCTAATGTGGTCCCTGGGCTGATTAGGTATATACCTTGGTTTGATATTGATAGCCCAAAGCTGAGTAAATTGCTGCTGTACCACCAGGGTGATTGCGGATATAATCTCAGCCAGCTTGAACCGGCTCGGTGTGCCTAGATTCGATATCGGCCAGTTAATCCAGGCTTGAACAATAGGGGGCGAGTAAATGTCGCAGTACACCATGTGGGTGCATGGAGTAAACATGCAGGTTGAATATCCCAACCGGTTAACTTCTGTTAGGGCGACCGGTCCATTCGTTCGCATTGAAGGCACGCGAGGTCAAAATACCTGGTTACATTTTCCTCTTCCTACTTTGGCCGTTGTTGATGACATGAGAATGAATATTGAGAGGGCTACGATCAGCTTCCGGACGCGCGACCATGCTTCAGTCCATGAAGTAATCATATATGACGGTGAATCACGTATCGCTGAGCACATGAATCTCGACTTGCGAGGGGAGCATCTGAATGACACCTTCGATGTGCCTGGTAACCCTCATATTCACAAAGGAATCAACGTAACATTAGGTGTCCGCTTTGACGATGCCGCTCCAGATGTCCGTTCCATGCAGATTGAAGTGATTGGTGTCGGCCTGGAATATTCAAGCGCCAACTAGCGGGATTGGATAACTAATAAACAAAGGCACATCCAGGTCCAGATTATATAGACAGATTACTTTCAGTTAGTCGGAGGAATAATTCATGGCCACTACGCAGGTTGAGACACATAGGAACTACATCGGTGGAAAATGGGTAGAGTCAGTTACTGGCAGGACCTATCCGGTGCACAATCCGGCCCATACCGATCAGCTGGTGGGCGAGTTTCAGACTTCAGGTGCCGATGACACCCTCCATGCGGTTGCGGCAGCGAAAGATGGACTCAAAATCTGGGCCAATACTCCTGCGCCTGCTCGAGCCAATATCATGTATAAAGCACTTGACATTATGGGACGCCGCGCCGAAGAACTAGCCGAGACAATTACTGTAGAAGAAGGGAAACCCATTTCCGATGCTCGTGCCGAGGTAAAACGGGCGATGGCCATAATGGAGTATGCAGCTGGTGAGGGCCGCAGGATGTTCGGATACACGACCCCATCAGAGTTGCCGGATACAGTGGCTTATACGACCCGGCGCCCCCTGGGTGTGGTTGGCATCATAACCCCATGGAACTTCCCGCTTGCGATACCTGCTTGGAAGATTGCTCCGGCGCTCATCTGTGGCAACGCGTTGGTTTTCAAACCAGCGTCTGCCACTCCGCATAGCGCAGTTAAATTGCTCGAGATATTTGAAGAAGCTGGACTACCTGCCGGAGTGTTGAACCTGGTAACTGGACCAGGCGGACAAGTGGGCAATGCTTTGGTGGAAAGCCCCGACGTTAAAGGCATATCCTTCACTGGATCTACGGAGATCGGGACGGATCTGTACAGTGAGAGCGCGAAGCGTCTGAAGAAAGTACAAGCAGAGATGGGTGGCAAGAACGCCGTGATAGTGCTGTCCGACGCCGATATGGATAAGGCCATGAACGGAATCGTGCAAGGGGCATTCGGATCTACCGGACAACGTTGCACGGCCACCAGTCGAGTGATTGTGGAAGAGAGTGTTCACGATCAGTTTGTGACTGAGCTGATTGATCGGACTAGCAAATTAACGGTCGGAGATGGTATTGACCCAGCAAATGATGTTGCTCCCCTTTCGAGCCAAAACCAGAAAGATAAGGTTTTGGAATTCATCGGAATTGGCGCCGAGGAAGGCGCCAATTTGGCGTTTGGTGGTCGTGATCTGATGGACGGAGACCTTAAGGAGGGCTATTACGTAGAGCCAACTGTTTTTACTGGAGTCACATCCGATATGCGGATAGCCCAAGAAGAGATATTTGGTCCGGTGCTTACGGTTTTCAAGGCTAAAGATCTGAAAGAGGCTATCGACATTGCCAACTCAGTGGAGTTTGGTCTGTCATCTTCGGTCTATACCAAAGATATAACCAAGGCCTATGAGTATATCAATACTGTAGAGACTGGCATGGTCCACGTGAACGCTTCCACGTTGGGTGGTGAAGTACACTTACCCTTTGGCGGGCTGAATTCCTCAGGGGTCGGGCAACGGGAACAGGGAACCGCAGCCGTGGATTTTTTCAGTGAAGTTATAACTGTATACATAGACCACGCCGGTGAGGCCAACTAAGGGTATTTGATAGGTCAAATAGGGTTAGGGAAGATTTATTTTCGATATTTGGGCTGGTCTAAAGCGGTTCTCTGTGCTCAAATCCACGATTGGTCTCGTGCCAAAATTCTATTCTCTCTTCCCCTCCAGTCCAGCAGAGAAAGACTTCCCTCCCGTCTCTTTGGGAAGGGAAATCAACCAACCCGCTGGACACATCTCTCAGGATGATACCCTTGTCTAGAATCTCTTGAACCATGTCTTCGACTTGGGCAGCCAGAGTCTTTACATTAGCTGCAGTCTCGGCTAATTCAGGATCAGGAGTAGATCCGTCTTTGGCCGGATCGTGAACTATCTCATCGAACCGCTTCTGGGCAGTTACATATTGCTGGCGACGCAGTTCCATTTCTAGGAATTTCTCTTGCAGCCAGGGTACCAATGCGTTAGCTTCTTCTAACGTGAATTGATCTGCTTCCATGTTCTATCATTCTCGAAGAGATTGTATTCTGGATTTTCGAATCACGAACACTGTAACTCATGGAGTTTATCTTGCCCAAGGCAAATATGGGCAAGGTTCTGCCAGTCTGGCGTTTGCCACCGTAGACTAGGAAAAGCGTACAATATTCTCGATCACCATTCCCAAGCAAGGCAGACCTTAGATTTGAACGATACTCAAGCTGATAAAAACGAATTCCAGATTGGCGACCTAGTCCTGCTGATAGACCGCAAAGACCGACGGTACATGATTACTCTGGTGGAAGGAGAGAAGTACAATTGCCATCTCGGTCAGCTATTCCACGACAAGATAATCGGAAATAACATCGGTGGATGGTTCCGAACTGATAAGGGACATATCCTGTTGGGAATAAAGCCTACACTAGGTGATTTTGTGCGTCAGATGCCCCGGGGTCCTCAAATTGTGTACCCCAAAGACCTGGGGAACATCATCAGCTTTGCTGATATTTTCCCAGGAGCAACGGTGATAGAAGGTGGTCTGGGTTCGGGTGCTTTGACATCCGCGTTGCTCCGTGCAGTGGGGCATACCGGCAAGGTGATCAATTATGAAATAGATGAAGCTGTGTTGCCGAAGGCGTTGAGGAACATCGAACGCATAAACTCTGACACCTCTAATCTTGAGGTGAAGATCTCCGACATATATCAAGGAATCTCAGAGAGAAACGTAGATCGCGTGGTTTTGGATGTTCCGGAACCCTGGCAAGCGCTTTCTGGTATTGGTGATGCACTAGTTATGGGAGGTATCGTACTTAGTTTTGTTCCAACTATCATTCAAGTTCAGAAGCTAGTTTTGGCCATGGAAGAAGATGGGCGGTTTCAGATGATTGAGTCCATAGAAACCTTGCTCCGTACCTGGCATGTGACTGAACGGAGTGTTAGGCCCGACCACCGGATGATTGCCCACAGCGGATTCCTAACCACGGCAGTTCGTTGCGACCCAAAACCTTACGGGCGAGTTCCGTTCTCAAGAGAAGAGGATGGTAAGAATTTGGATTTTAGGAACAATGAGTTAGAAGAGTAGAGTGGAATTGGCGTAACCGAATAAATTCGAATCAAAGTCGGGTTATTGGAAACTTGATGAGGATTAAGCCAATCTTGAGACGAACATCAGAATGGCCAATATTTCAGCAAGCAAAGAGATAGTTAAGGAAAATAGTTGATGTTATTACTATATTGCCACCAGGATTGGGTTGCACTTCTCTCTCGGTGACAATCCTGAATACATTTCCGAAGCGTTAGGCACTAATTAGCTAGTCTGTGCCGCTCCGGTTGCTTCCGGTGGTTCTTGGTCCGTGAATGGCCAGGAGGCCTCAAATCCGGTATTGGATTCCGTGAATAGGCCATCTGGCAGCGAAATGTGGTTATCTGTTAAAAGCGGTACTGGTAGGTTGTCTACCAAATCGGCGGCCTGTGGAGACGCCTTCAGACCCCACAAAACTGGTCTCCCGACGTTTTTGCTCTGAATCAAGATTTTGAAGTCTCCTAGGCCGCCTGGCCTGACCAGGTCTGTTAACCCAGCTCGATTGGCTTGTATCTGGCGGGGAGTCATAGCGTGTTCTTTGAGACGCTTCTGTAGGCTGCTTATGTTGAGATTCGTGAGAAATTGACGCTGAGTTACCAGACCTAGAGTGTTCAATCCAGCGGTTTCTCCAGCTTGGGCAACAGACGTGAAATCCACCTGGGCAGTGATGTCCTGACGGCCGATTAATTCCAGAGGCGAGTCCGTCTGCACGTGTTGGTGATAGGTGACAAGAGTCCCTGAGTGGCGTTGTTCTGCGTCATACAGGTCAGGAGCCGTGCGACCATAATCAATAGTTAATACAAACCCGTGATTCAAAGTTGCTGCGATATCTTTGGCCAGATTACCCAGGTTCAGGTTGATTTCTGCGGTTTGCCAGGGGGCTAATTCCAATCCAAGTCCATTGAGCCGATTGACCAAGCCCGGGTCGGACAATTCCCCGGTTATTTCCACTAGGTTCTGCCCTTCCAATCCGACATAGACTTCTTTCAAGACATCACCGGCCATGACCAACTGATGGACCGGGAAGGCATCAAGGTATTCGTTGGATACGACGCAGCCGACCAAATTTTTGAATGGAAGACCTTCGGCCATAACCCTGCTTGTGACTGGTGTGCCGAATTCAATTTGGCAGACTGTTCGGCGTTCTAAGCAGATATAACGGAGAGACGCCATAAATTCTTCTGAGAGTCCAGAAGCATAAGAAATGATGTCCCTACATAGAAGTCCGTTTCCTGCGCCGAGCTCTAGAACTGAAAATGGCGATGGTTGGCCCAGATATTTCCAAATCTGAAAAAGTTGCACCCCGAGCAGAGCGCCAAACGATGGGTGTACTGCCGGGCTAGTGTAGAAGTCACCCTGAGCACCGACGGGCTCCTGACCTGTGTAGTAGCCGCCATCTGGCCAATAAAGGGCAATATCCATGAATTCGGCAAAAGTTATCTTGCCTCGTTCATCTATTCGTCGCCTGACTTCAAATTCCGCGCTCATGGTTCCAGATGATTTTGTTGCAGATTTGGAATCGGATGAGATGAGCGGATAAACAAAAAGGGGCGCACCGGCCCCTTTTGTACGTTACTCACTAAGCGCTGTTGGTCTAAGATCGGTCAGCTATGGAAGTGTATTCCAGATCCATGTCACCGGTGTACTCAGTCAGAGGGCGGAGCAAGATGTTGTCTGAGTACTGTTCTACGCACTGTAATGTCCAACCGGGTATGCGCCCTAGGGCGAAGATCGAGATGAATAAATCATCTGGAATACCTAGCAGATAGTAAATCGAGCCTGCAAAGAAGTCTACGTTCACGCAGATTCCCTTGGACACGTAGGGCTTCATGGTTTCTTCTTCCAGGTGTTGGAGAATTTGGAACCACTCTGGGTGTCCACTTTTTTCTCCGAGAACTTTGGAACGGTCACGGAGGTGGCGTGCGCGTGGGTCTTCAGCGCGGTAGACACGGTGCCCAAATCCCATAATCCGGTTTCCGTTGTCCAGCAAGTTGGCGGCGTATTCGGCTGCGTTTTCAGGGTTTCCGATATCCAAGGCCATCTTCATGACCTCCTCAGCAGCGCCCCCGTGGGCTGGACCTTTCAGAGTTCCAACGCCGGTGGTTACGGCGGAGTGAAGGTCAGAGATGGTGGATGCGGTCACCCTCGCAGCGAAAGCTGAGGCGTTGGGCCCGTGCTCTGCGTGCAGAATGAAGTCCACGTCCAAGAGATTGGTAGTCTCTTGGTCAGGTATTTCGTCAAAGAGCATGTATAGAAAGTTGCCGGCATGGTTCAGCGTAGGGTTGGGCGCGACAGGCTCCAGTCCCTGACGCAAGCGGTGGTGTGCGGCGGTGATGGTCGGCCCCATTGCAGTGAGGCGTATGCCCTTGCGTATGGTGGCTTCAACGGAGTTGTCGTTCACTTCCGGATCAAACGCGCTCAGAGCTGAGATACCGGTCCTTAGGGCGTCCATCGGATGGCTGTTTTTGACCAAATCCAGGACCTGGATAACCTCGTTGGGGATAATTCGGTTGGCGCGGAGTTGGTCGTCAAAATCAGCCAGTTGTTGTGTGTTGGGAAGATCGCCGTAGAGAAGCAGATATACCACTTCCTCGAAGGTCGACTTCTCGGCGAGATCATGTATGTTGTAGCCGCGGTAGAGCAGCTTTCCTACTTCGCCGTCAATGAAGCTGGACTTAGTCGTGTCAAAATAGACATCTTTTAGTCCTTTGATAATCTCTGGGGGCATGGATCCACCTTCCTTGAGGGTATGTGGCCGGGTCCAACTATGCGGTCTCGGTAAATATACATAGCGAGATCTGCCGAGGAAATATCGTTGGAAATTGGGCTGAGAATTATATATTTTCCGACTGTAATTCGTGCCGGATTCTAGCATCGCTCCATAGGGGTGTCAACCTGAAAACAAGCCTATGTGGGATGTACCCGCACCTTCAGATTTAGGTATTTTGGGCCGTATTACGGTTGGCTTATAGTCTGTGTATTTGTCATCTCGCAGCGAGTAGGCTAGGTTAGATGCCGAAACGGCCATGATGAGGGGTTGGTTGTGGCGGTCCAATCCTTGGAGGTATCGCTAGACAAGCCATTGGAAATGGCCATCAGGTTGTTCTTCGGAAACGACGAGATTACTCTAGGACTATGGACAGTGATTGCTGAGATTTCCGGCTTCGATGACTAATTCTTCAGGTATTTCTCTGGGGCATTTTTAGCCCCAGTAAAATCAGCATTGATAGCGTCTGTCAGGTCGGACCCAGACAGGTTGGCCCCCTTTAGGTTAATTTCGGATAATTCGGGCCCGGCGAGGTAAGAATAGCTAGTTCAATCTCGGAAAAGGCACACTTCACGAATTTATTGGATTAATTTTGTAGGAATGTTTCTAGGTCGTTGCCTCTGCACGCTGTGAGGAATAGTAGGGCAAATGCGAACAAAAATATGTATCGGGGCATGTGACCTCCAATGAAACCCATAAGCCTTAGTTTGCATATTGATTGATGAATGTTGGGAGCCTTGTACCACGTTTGTACTATGACGGGCTGTATCTGATAAAAAGAATGCCGTCTTATTTCTGGTCAGACGGCGTTTTCATGCCTATAATGTCCTGGTTGTCCACCATACGGAGGGATGGCTGAGTGGACGAAAGCGACGGTCTTGAAAACCGTTGTGGCGGCAACGTCACCGTGGGTTCGAATCCCACTCCCTCCGCCAGTTTCAGGCATGAAGAAGGCCCTCATATTTTTCGTCTGAGGGCCTTCTTTTTGGTAAATGTCGACAGCGTGTAGCCAGAGGTTTAGCCTAGGTTGCTTGAGGCTCCTTCCTGAGTATGTTACCCACAGCAGTAGCGTTAGCTTCCTTCATGCCTGTCATTAAAGGTTTCATCCGATTCGTGACGTCCCAGCTTGCTTGGGTATCTGTATCAACGCCCAAACAGTAGCCGCCGAGAACAATAAGGC
>JAKUNL010000030.1 GCA_022451925.1 Dehalococcoidia bacterium | reverse complement strand
GAACAGAATTTGCAGGTGTTGAAACAACTGGAGAAGTTGAAACCGATTGGCTATCCCATATTGACCGGAACCTCACGCAAATCAACTTTGGGGCTACTGCTTGGTCTACCGCCAGACCAAAGGCTCGAAGGAACAGCCGCCACAGTTTCCCTATCGATAGCAGGTGGAGCAGATATCGTGAGAGTGCATGACGTGAAAGAGATGGTCCGAGTCTGTCTGGTCACCGACGCCGTTGTCCGGGGGTGGCGGCCCAAAGGCTGGACTACATCTTGATTACATCTTCACATGACACGAGGTTTTCGGGCCAACGCGGAATCTCCGGATATCTGGGGTTCGGCACTAATCTAGGAGATCGGAAACAAAACCTGGCTCAAGCAATCAATCGGCTCAACGACCGTCCAGATTTTGCAATAATACGAACTTCTAATATCTACGAAACTGAACCGTGGGGAGTGACTAACCAACCCAACTTCCTGAACATGGTTGCTGAGATAACCACCTCTCTTGATCCACATCAATTATTGGAGCGCATCAAGAAATTGGAAAAGGACATGGGGAGGGAAGGTGGCCCACGATATGGACCACGGTTGATCGACATAGACATACTGCTTCTTCAAGACCTAGTGGTGGACTATCCTGACCTGCAAGTTCCCCATGCGAGCCTACACCTAAGAGCCTTCGCATTGGTCCCATTATCCGAATTAACCCCTGATTCAATACACCCAGTCCTAGGCGAAACCATTTCACAATTAACCAATCGAGTAGACGGTTTAGACGGTATTACTCCGATAATTTAACCCAAAACAGATGAATCCGTGCCTAACACGGATTACCCAACACCTCCTCCGGTTGACAATCGCGCCCGTCTGACGCATGATTTCTTACTGGAAGAGTCCGATTTTCCAGTATAAAATAAGAAATATTAACCGCAGTAATACAGCTGCGCCGCAGGCCTACCGCCGCGACGCTAGTTGAAGGAATGAGGAGACGGTCATGGCGGACAAGCAACTAACATTTGACGAAGAAGCCCGCGCCAGTTTAATGCGTGGTGTTGACGAACTTAAACGAGTGGTGGGAATCACTCTTGGGCCCAGCGGTCGAAACGTGTTGCTAAGCCGCATGTTTGGACTCCCAATTGTGTGCAGTGACGGAGTCACAGTGGCGAAAGAAGTGGAGCTGGAAGAGCCCTACGAAAACCTAGGAGCTCAACTGGTTAAAGAGGCAGCCTCCAAGACAAACGACGCGGTTGGAGACGGCACCACCACCTCCGTGGTGCTAACCCAGTCGATTGTCCGAAATGGCTTTATGAACGTGGCATCCGGAGCCAACGGCATAGGCATTCGCGACGGAGTAGACATGGCCGTCGAAGCAGTAGTAGCCGAGTTAAAAAACATGGCCATCCCAGTGGAAGACAAGGAGCGAGTTGCCAGAGTAGCAGCCCTCTCTGCCCATGAAGAGCCCATCGCAGCCCTATTGGCTGACGCTCTAGACAAAGTTGGCCGAGATGGCGTGGTCACTATTGAAGAGTCAAAGTCCATTGAAGACGATCTGGAATTCGTGGAAGGTGTCCGTGTTGACCGCGGTTACCTATCTCCCCATTTCGTCAGCGACACGCAACGAATGGAAGTTGCTATAGACAATCCGATGTTTCTGATTACTGACCAGAAAATCAGCTCCCCCAACGAAGTTGTCGGAATCATGGAGAAGATGCTCCAAGCTCAAGTTCGCTCACTGGTGATTATCGCCGAGGACGTTGAGGGTGAAGCCCTCTCGACCCTGGTCGTGAATAAAATGAGAGGTACCATCGACTGTGTCGCCATCAAGGCACCAGGATTCGGCGAGCGTCGCAAGGCACTTCTGGAAGACATCGCGATAGTCACCGGAGGTACAGTAATCAGCTCCGACCGCGGAATGAACGTCGCCGATGCCGAGATTGAGAACCTGGGAACAGCCCGCCGCCTGGTGGCCAACAAGGACGAGTCCACTATTGTAGAAGGTCGGGGTGATGACCAAGCTATTAAAGAAAGGCTGGAGCAGCTCCGAGTGCAGATTGAGGAAACAAGTTCCGACTACGACCGCGAAAAGCTGCAAGAACGCATGGCTGCCTTGGTAGGGGGTGTTGCGGTTCTGAAGATCGGAGGCGCAACCGAGCCGGAGATTACCGAGCGTAAATCCAGAGCAGAAGACGCCCTATCAGCCACGAGAGCGGCCATAGAAGAAGGCATAGTCTCAGGCGGTGGAGTAGCTCTAGTTAGAGCCGGTCGTGTATTGGACGACGTTCTAAAGGCAGTAGAAGGAGACCAGGCTGTGGGAGTCCGTATGGTCCGGGACGCGCTCGCCGCGCCCCTACTACTCATCTCAGACAACGCCGGACATGAAGGCCAAGTAGTACTTGACGCTGTAAAGAATGGTGAAGACGACTGGGGGTTCGACGCAGATAAGGGTGAATACTGCAATTTGATCGAGGCTGGGATTATTGATCCTGTCAAGGTCACCCGATCCGCCCTTGAGAACGCAGGAAGTATAGCTGGCATGATGATGACCACTCAAGCAGTAATCACAGAGATTCCTGAGTTTGTCCCGCTACCTGCTGACATCCAAGACTTCATGCACGACTAACCAAATCGTACATCCGATAACAAGCAACAATCGGCCCGGAGCAGCCCAACATTGAAAAGTGGCTCTCCGGGTCTGATTTTTGGTAATACTGGTTTTAACTTGTTGAAAAGAGTGGATTAGCAGATGTCCGGTACCCCCTTAGACCACGATTCCATCAGCCGCATGATCGACGGAAGTCCGCCATTATTGGAGGGCTTCCTATCCCTTGAAACGCAACTCCAGCCAAACGGGTTTGACATGTCTATCCGTGAAGTCTTCAGATTCACTAGCCCTGGCTCCATGGGAGCAGCAGACGTTGACCGAGTTCTCTCAGAAACTGAAATTTTGGAATTTGAGCCAGATGGCTGGCTACAACTAGAACCTGGACCCTATCTAGTTACATTTAACGAGATAGTAAATCTTCCGCTGGACGTAATGGCCCTAGGGCAATCACGATCCAGCCTGCTCCGAAGTGGAGTCGGAGTGCAAACCGCAGTATGGGACGCCGGATATCGAGGGCGTTCCCAAGCACTCGTAGCAATCTACCACCCGGACGGGTATCGAGTTCAACGGGACGCCCGGCTGATGCAATTAATATTCTTCCAGATGGAGATATCAGCCAGCCAGGGTTACCAGGGTCGCTACCAGTCCGAGGGTCTCTAACGAGGCAGTTAGTATCACCGCCTTCCGAAATCTTGCCTCCAGACGTCATGAGGTCGCAGCGCACCAAAATCATTCGGTTGAGACCGTAAACGACGCAAACCTATTTTCTTCGAACTAACCCTTAAGCTACGAAATCCTGTCATTCGATGGCTCAGGGCTCAGCGCGTCCTTGATCTACAAACGATGGTGGAATCCTCTGAAACATCATGCAAGAGCTGAAATCTCATATCCAGACCTATGCCATAGAGTGCGGTTTTGACCTGGTCCGAATTACCAGTGCCGAAGAATTCGTCGAAGACAGGAATGCCGCCCTCGACAGAATAGCTGCCGGTCAGATGGACGGACTCAGCTGGTATACGGAGTCCCGTGTCCAACGCGGCACAGAACCACAGAAATTGCTCCCTGGAGCAAATTCGATCATCTGCTTAGGTCTCAGCTATTTGCCTTCAAACTACGAGGACCAACCTACACCACACCTGGGCAAGGTTGCCAGATACGCCCGGGTAAGGGACTACCACCGGACTATGAAGCGCAGGATGAAAGCCTTCGTGCGGGGGATAGAAACCAAGCTCGGGTCAACGATTAAGGCGCGCTGGTACGTGGACGATGGCCCGATGCTGGACCGCGCCGCCGCTGCCAGGTCAGGACTCGGTTGGTTTGGTAAAAACACTAACATACTCACAGCCACTCATGGCTCATGGATCCTGCTGGGCCAAGTTATAACAGACCTACAGTTGGAGCCAGACTCCCCTCTGAAGAAAACCTGTGGTGAGTGTGTTCGCTGTATCGACGCCTGCCCAACTGGGGCGATCACTGCACCCTACGTAGTGGACAACGCCCGTTGTATCTCCTACCAGACCATCGAGAACAGAGGCGCAATTCCCATAGATATGAGGCCTCATATAGGAGATTGGGTCTTCGGATGTGACATCTGTCAGGACGTCTGCCCAGTCAACAACAAAGCGTCCTCTCCGATGCAACCCATCCAAATAGCAAACGCAATAGGAGAATCGGGATCTCTGAACCTGGTAGAACTGTTAAGTCTTTCAGAGCAAGAATTCCTAAGCAGGTTTCAGGGTACGTCAATCATGCGGGCCAAGCGAATCGGGATGCAAAAGAACGCTTGTGTGGCTCTTGGGAACAGAAGAGAAGAATCGGCAGTGCCTGCGCTCAGTGCGGCATTGACCAGCAATGAATCCTTGGTACGCGGTCATGCAGCATGGGCACTGGGCCAGATCGCCAATCCCGAAGCTATCAAGGCTTTGGAGCAATCATATGAGGACGAAACCGATCAATATGTACGAAGTGAGCTGACAGCGGCACTGGATATTGTAGCGCGTAAAAAACATTTATAGCCTAAGTTGATACTATCTGCTGCTGTTGGGTGTTCTTATTTTTCCGACCGCCAGATCGCCTACGCCGCTGGCTATTTGCAGAGGGTGTGAAGTCCGTAGGAACGTAACTCTTCCCAAAGTGCAGTTTCTTCATCTCTTCTTCAATCAATGTGAAATCGTTCTTCGGCAATAGGTGGAGATTACCCTGGAAGGCCATATACCAGTCTTCAGGATTCCAACGCTTCACGTACTCCAGGCGTGGGGCCACGAGATTGGCATCAATGAACTGATCATCATTCAAGATTACGCCAGGTTCCAACTTGATGTGGTACGGAAATCCTGAACTACCTTCATTGACCCAGATGGGTTCATCGTCCTTATAGAACGAAGACATTGCAGTGGCAGTCGCTGCAAAGCGCCTCAAATGAGAAATATATAGCAGAACCCTATCACCTTCAGTGATTCGTTGTACTTTGCGGCGATGTTGGGCCTTTAGGCCAAGAAGAGTAAACCCACGGTTCTGTGTAATCCGGAAGTTCTCTTCGTTATTTATCATCATCCAAAAATTACTAGGCATTAACACCTCTAAATGATCGGGCGCAAGTGAAAATGGGAAATTGATCATTCTTTCACTATTGTATCATGATAAATACTATCATTTCTGGTTAACACCTTTCTGATAAACCCAATTTGGCAGGATACGATAATCGGTGTTGTGCTGTATCTGGCGGTGTTGTAACATCATCCGTGCTTTTAATACCCCTATAGGTACATATTACTAAGCACACTCAATTACACTCTTCAAAGAGGATCTTGAAATGACTACAGGACAGCGGGATATCGCCATTGTCGGAGTCGCAGAATCTGACATCATGGGGACTGTTCCGAATAAATCTTCGTTACAACACCACGCTGAGGCTGGCCACAATGCGTTGGCTGATGCCGGTTTGTCAAAAAGCGATGTTGACGGACTCCTAACTGCTGGTGGATCGACGCTAGTAACAGCGGAGTACATGGGCATTAACCCAACGTTCACCGATAGCACGACGGTTGGAGGCTCTTCGTTCGTGATACACGTCGCCCACGCTATGGCTGCCGTCCGCGCCGGATATTGCGAGGTCGCCTTGATCACCCACGGTCAGGCTGGCCGTTCTGCCCGAGCTAGGTTCCCAGCTGACGGCAACCTCCCCTTCAGCCAATATGAAGCCCCATACGGGATAATCGGTGCGCCCATCAACTACTCTCTGGCCTGTTCCAGATACATGCACCAATACGGCGAAGAGCGCACTCGACAAGGTATGGCAGAAGTAGCCGTAGCCACCCGAAAGTGGGCCAACCTAAACCCCAAGGCCCTCATGCATGACACCACCATGAGCTTTGACGAATACCATGATTCTCGCTGGGTGTCTTACCCGTTCCACCTTTTCGACTGCTGTCTGGTCACAGACTCCGGAGCGGCAATCATAGTGACCACTGCAGATCGGGCCAAGAGTCTACCGAAGAAGCCGGTATACGTTTTGGGTGCAGGTGAAGGTCACGATCACAACATCGTCAGCCAGATGCCCGACTACACTTCGACATGGGCACGACGGTCAGGTCCGTTGGCGATGCAGCGAGCTGGTATCTCGCATGATGACCTGGACCTGACCATGATTTATGACTCCTTCACCTACACCGTGATGGTTACGCTAGAGAGCCTAGGTTTCTGTGCTCCAGGTGAGGCTGCTGACTTCGTGGCCAACCAGCGTACCGCGCCCGGTGGTGATTTCTCCCTAAACACAAACGGGGGTGGCTTGTCATACACACACCCGGGCATGTATGGCAGTTTCCTACTAGTCGAGGCAGTCCGTCAGATGCGAGGAGAGGCGGGAGACAGGCAGGTCAAGAGCAAAAAAAATCCCGATCAAGACCCCAAGATATCCTTAGTAAACGGCACAGGCGGTTCACTCTCGTCCACTGGTACAGTGATACTTGCCACTGATTAGTCAGAACCACAGGTACTGAAACCTCGCTCAACATTCAACCGTCCCATGATGATGAATTTGCATATCAAGCAACTCAGAACAGAAAAATTTGTACTAATTTAAAAAAAATCAAAAAAATTGCAATTCTACGTCTATGTTTGCCGGGAAATATCCAAAGTAGCTGTGCTAGGCTGACAACATATTTATGAGCCAGTGTTCTTCCAATCGGTTGGACACCTCCTCATCATCTGTCACGCCGATGGCGAAAGGATATTATCTTCATGGATCGTACTATTTCTTCTTTCCTTCAGCACCTCATAGTCGAAAAGGGATTCTCTCGGAACACCTCAGATGCCTACCGAAACGACCTCGGACAGTTCTGGGAATTCATCCAAGACCAATCGAATAGGGACAAACATACCAACAGCAATGGTAGCGGCAGCGAAAACGCCAACCAAGTTTGGTCTGCCGTAGACATTAACGTCCTCAACGAGTACATCGAGGACCTGCGAGGGCGCAAGGGTTATCGCGATACCACCACTGCTAGGAAAGTCGCCTCCATCAAGTCTTTCTTCGGCTTCCTATCCGAGAACAACATCATCACTGAGGACCCAACAGAATCCATAGGATCACCCAGGGTTGGGCGAACACTTCCAAAGTTCCTACCAGAAGAGGAAGTGACCAGTCTTCTGGACACTGCCTATAAGTCAGGTACGAATGAAGGCCACCGAGACGCAGTGATTATGGAACTACTCTATGCCACGGGCTTGAGAGTTGGCGAGCTGGTCTCGCTGAACATGCAGGATGTTGATCTTTCTGAGTCGTACATCCGGTGCATGGGTAAAGGTTCCAAAGAACGAATAGTCCATCTGTACCCCAAAGCCCTAGAGGAGCTCAGACGTTACCTGAAACACGCCAGAGTAGCGCTAATTGGGCATAGACGAACTGAGCCGTCCCTGTTCGTCAATCACCGTGGTGAGCGGCTGACGCGTCAGTGGGTATGGACCATTCTAAAGACCTACGCGCAGAAAGCTGGGATTCAGCAGAACATCACGCCCCATACTTTGAGACACAGCTTTGCCACCCATCTGCTCCAGAATGGCGCTTCCCTCCGACACGTACAAGAACTTCTGGGTCACTCTAGTATTTCCACAACACAGGTGTACACCCACTTAACCAACGGATACGTGGAAAAGGAATACGAAAAAAGTCATCCAAGGGCCTAATAACGTAACTCCGTGTAAACATCAGAACCAATCGATTTTAAGCTAGCGAGAAAAAGAGCAGTCTAGCGAGGTTATGACATTAATTCCTCGTTTCTGGACTGCTTTTTTTTAGGATAGCTGATATAGTTAATTACCTGGATAGAGCCTAGTCAAAGTCTACAATTCCTAATATTGTATTAAAATCAAGCCCATCAGGAGAAACCTCCTCATGCCCGCTAAAGGTCGCCGCACCGCATCCCGGCAGGGACAACTGAAACGGAAGAAAGCTCAAAAAGGACCCAGTGGTATACCCACCGCAGGACGTGGCGTAACAGTCCCCTCAGATAATGCCAACGATGTAGTGCCAGCGGGTATGAGTGAGGCTGAGTTGGAACCTTCAGTAAATGGAGGAACGAGTTCAATAACCTCTGCTTCTACGGCCCATCAAACCACAAAAACTCCTTCCCCCGCTCGGGTTCCTAGAGGAGAATTTGTCGGCCAAGGGCAGAACCGTCTTAGAGGCGAAAGGCCAGCAACCTATCTGTATGTGGGAGCTGAGTTCCGCCGCATAGTTATGCTTACTTCGGTTATCTTCGCCGCACTAGTCGTCCTGGGAATAGTTCTCTAAGCCCTCATGCCAACACCCTTGGTTGAACAGCGATTGCTGACAACCCCAGAGCTTCCCGGAGTATATTTGATGAAGGATTCCCGGGGCTCAGTGTTATATGTTGGCAAAGCCGCCATTCTCCGCAATCGGCTACGGCAGTACTTCAGCTCGTCCACCAATATACCCAACAAGACCAGACGCATGTTGGGACATCTCCACGACTTCGAGTACATTATTACCGAGTCAGCATCCGAAGCGTTGATTCTTGAGAACACCCTCATCAAACGATACAAACCCCGATACAATGCCCGTCTGAAAGACGATAAAACCTATCCCTACCTTAAAATAGACACCAACGAGGACTACCCCCGAGTGTACATCACTCGACGAGTCCTCAAAGACGGCGCTGACTACTTTGGTCCCTTTGCCACTTCCGGTACTGTGCGTAAGACCATGGACCTAGTTAAGAGGTTGTTTCCCTATCGTTCTTGCACTAAGAACATTACAGGTACGGATGCTCGTCCCTGTCTCGAATACTACATCAATCGCTGCATCGCCCCATGCACCGGCCAGGCGAGCAAAGAAGACTACTCCAAGGTCATCAACCAAGTACTCATGTTCATGAATGGGGACACCACTGCGGTGACTGACGATCTGAAGACGAATATGAACAAGGCTTCAGAAGAGCTAGAGTTTGAGCGCGCCGCAGTACTGCGCGACCGGATCAAAGCCGTCGAGAAAGTGACAGAGGAACGGCGCATGAAAGTTGAGGCGAACCCGGTCAGCGACATGGATGTGATCGCCATGGCCCAGGGCAGCAACGAGAGTTGGGTCGAGGTATTTTTCATCCGGAAGGGCAAGCTAATCGGACGGGATCACTTCTTCATGGAAGGCACTCAGGATTACGAGAGTGACCTGATCCTCGGCCAGTTCGTAAAGCAGTTCTACCAAACGGCTGCATTGGTGGTACCGCCGAGAATTGTTATACAACACATGCCTGAAGACGCGGAAACGATTACAGAATGGCTCCGTGAGGTCCGTGGAGGGAGTGTACGACTGATCTGCCCTCAGCGGGGTATCCATAAGCAGTTATTGGACACCGTAGCAACTAATGCAGATCAAGGTTTGAATCAGCACCGTGTCACGCGGATGAGTGACAACAGTATAGTCCAACAGGCTGCCACTGAACTTGAAGAAGAGCTAAGTCTACCGCTGCCTTTAAGGAGGATGGAGTGCTACGACATCTCCCACATCCAAGGCAGTAACACCGTAGCCAGCATGGTCGTGTTTGAGGACGGCAGACCAAAACCCGCCCACTACCGTCGGTTCAAAATCAAGACCGTAGACGGCGTAGACGACTTTGAAAGCATGCGCGAGGTGCTACGACGCAGATTCAAGAGATTGGCCACGGCTCGGGCAGCAGAGCAGACTGGGGATACTGCCCTGGTAGAGGTCGACAGCTTTGGCGTGATTCCAGATCTTGTACTTATCGACGGCGGTAAAGGTCAATTGTCCGCAGCCCTAGAAGTGTTCTTGGAAATGGGAATTGATGACGTGCCCCTGGCCTCATTAGCCAAAGAAAATGAGGAATTATTCGTCCCGCATACTCCTGAGCCAATCGTCCTACCGCGGAACTCCCAAGCCCTTCATTTGGTGCAACGAATCCGCGATGAAGCTCACCGTTTTGCCATTACATTTCATCGTAACTTGCGCAGTAAGGATAGCTTAAAATCACCCATCGATAACGTCACTGGCATAGGCCCAAAACGCAAGCGCATGCTCATGCGCCGCTTCGGCACCCTAAAAGGAATCAAAGAAGCCGCCGTGGACGATATTGCATCGGTACCCGGCATGACCCGATCTCTAGCCATCAGGCTCAAACAGACCATTTAACCTACTACCTTTCTAAGCCTAACTCACGACTAGGCTATAAGTGAGTTACATTTCGATATACACTTATACGCGGTACGTTGGTTGCCTTCGCAAAACCTGTGGGGTACGATGTGCATCGGTATCCCGAATAGGTATCCTATTACCTTTGGTAAAATGTAACCGTGGTAAAAATCTCCATATCTTTGCCTAACAACGCCCAAATCACCTTCGAGTCAGAAGAGCCAGAAGTACTACACGAAGTAGTCGGCATCGTCCTGCGGGACCTACCCAAAGAGCTCATGCGACCTTCACAATCGACAGATGGCGCGACCGAGGGAATCGTTACCAATGGAACAACGGAAAAAAGTACCAAAGCAATAACGCCGACTCAACCCACAGAAAAAATGACCATGAAACCGACGGCACGAGTAGAAACCCAAACTCCAATCCCTGAAACAAATGAACCAGAAAACCTAACGAAACTGGCAATCTCAGAGACAACCAATACTAACCTGGAATCCGACCGTCAAGCAGTGTCACTGCAGCCAGCATTCCTCTCCGACAGTGATTGTGTCGATTTCAAGAATTTCTGTAGGAACGCCAATCCCATAGGTGATATGCGTCGGGTAGTTGTGGCTGCTGTTGGTGCCAATCGACACTTAGGCGTGGACGGTGTAAATGCGGATGACCTATGGTGGCTTTTTGACGCCGCCGGATGGCGAAAACCGGACAACTTCACCCAAACCCTACGCAACGCCGCCCGATCTAAATTTGGTTGGTTGGAACGCATCCCTGGCCGTTCTGGCCGTTACGCAGCAACCCCTATTGGTATTTCCAAAACCCTCACATCCGATTAACTCACGCATTTCTCAGATACTAGGACGGTCGTTGTTAATGACGTGATTTGTTGGCGTCGCGCCCTTCCAAATCACGTCGGAGAATCTCGTTTACGTCTTTGATGATTCGACTAAAACGGTATCGGGCTAGCGCGTTTCATATACCCTCCGGCACCATATTCGAAGGAGATACAACATAAGGTTATAGTGACCCTTAGGGTCTCATCAGTTCCAACATCAAAGCCAGCGGGAAGTCATCTTAGGCCTCAGAGAGAGGCTCTTTTTGAAGTTCAATGTTTGTCATATAAATTATCATCGGATATGGATCGAAGCTCTGAGGTGACTTAAATCCTCATCTAATGATTCCTAATACAGGAATATAGCACTTAAACCCATTCATTATTCCTATCCAATATAAGAAATAGTTATAACTACCAATTCAAAAACGTATTCGCAGCATCTTGATATAGACATTTACCCCCGACATGGTCAGTAGCATCTCGATTGACGCACAAAACCGCTGCGGTTGTAATGCACGGTTTCCTACCAAAGAATCTGATAAACATCATGACGAAGATTGTACTAATCCCTGATTTAATCGACCGAACTTTGGTCTGTTTTTCCGGAGCAAAAAAATTTAACAAACTGAATGATTCGTTAAGAAAACATTAATCATGCCGTCCTCAAATTGCCCTCCCAGACAGAGGTTCCTTTATAGTGTATTGACCTAGATTAAATAAAAAATGCAGCATGGGATTTCAGCAATGTGATACGAGTAGTTATTGACTAATTATTCTGAAATATCGAAAACTACTACCGAGAGCAATCAAAGTTTGCCCCCATTTCATACAGGCCGAGAGGAGAACGCTAAGAACTGGATGGATATTTACAAGACTGCCCCAAAGCGCGCCATGGCGGTCACGCCTCATCCCGACGACTGCGAAGGAGGATGTGGGGGCACGCTGGCAAAATGGATTAAGGAATTTGGCACCGTGGCGTCAGTGGTCATGTGTACCAACGGTAACAAAGGCACCGGCGATAGAGGAATGACTTCAGCAAAGCTAGCCGACACCCGGGTAGTAGAACAACGCAACGCTTCCGACATAGTGGGAGTGACTGACGTGGTTTTCCTTGGACACCCCGACGGCGGGCTGGAAGACACCGAGCTCTTCCGAAGTCAAGTGACGAGGGAGATACGGAGATTCAAACCGGACCTGATTCTTTGTATAGATCCCTACCGGACCACATCCCACACACACCGAGATCACCGTAAGAGCGGTCAGGTGGCTTTAGACGCAGCCTTCAGCTACGCCTGGAGCTACCAGCACTTTCCCGAGCATATTACAGAAGAGGGTTTGGAGCCACACCGCGTAGAACAAGCCTTTCTCTGGGGAAGCGAAGACCCAGACGTATTCATAAATATCCAGAAATATCTAGACGTGAAGGTAGATTCCCTTGGGGCTCATGCCAGCCAGATGTCATCAACTAGGGAAGAGCGCCTCGAACGTATCAAGAATAATTCTGGTCGCCACAGGGAGAAGACCGGCCTAGAATATGCCGAGGGATTCCGGCGCATCACATTTAACTTAGGTTCGCTAGAATGGCAGTTGATGCACCGATAGCGAATAATCGAAATATACCTAGACCAACGAAAGACGTTTCAGCTCATTCCAGAGCGTTTCTTTCAATTGCCCGTCTGCTGTAACAACCATTAACTAATTTGTATACCTTTCCAATCAAACTCCAAATAGCATCTCCTGATCGTCTAACTCTTTCATGGCCTTCAGTCAAAATTTCATGTCCCCGTGTTCCGAATTAGACAGGAGATATAGCCATTTACCCCATAAGTCCCAACACCAGGATTAGACCACCGTCGATGACGTCCCGAGTAGCTGTTAATATTCAGTTGAATATTGAATTAGAGATCAGGTAAGCAAATGGCGAGGAATTGCATTAGGTCGGGACACATTTATAAAGCATTACCCTGTTCCTTATCAGCTAGCATTTACCCTTTCACCCTTGGAAAAGACAATCCTTGAGAACGCATCATAGACGTGGTATTACTGCGAGCAATTGCCCGTAGAAAGTTGGACACAATGCCTGTATTCTTTCGGATATCTTTCTTGGGTGCAGGCATCAAGACCTCGGAGTGTTCATCCAATAATCCCCACTGTGGCGGTAAACTGCTGCGGCTGATAACCCCTTTCGGCGCCGTCAGATAGTGAAAGTCCGCGATTCCCATAAACTTGGGATCATGAAATTTGGTACTGTAGGTGGCAGTTCGAGTCCAATATGACTCTTCTTTTCCAGACACCCTCCGATAATCTAACAATGCTTGTTTGAACGCAGGTACATCTCGCCAAGATTCAGGGCTGATCTGCTTGGCGTAATCCATTGCCTGACGCAGGGTTTCTTTGGCCAGATTAGTACGCCCCGAAACCCTGTCCTCCAGACCCCTCAAATCTGAATGGTCAACCATAGTATGATTGTCTCGAGAGAAATCCGATTTACTAGATTTAACCTCGATAATGTAGAAGG
This sequence comes from Dehalococcoidia bacterium, assembly GCA_022451925.1. Taxonomy (GTDB): domain Bacteria; phylum Chloroflexota; class Dehalococcoidia; order Lucifugimonadales; family UBA3495; genus UBA9611. The sequence goes on along the minus strand of JAKUNL010000030.1, from coordinate 17,353 downwards.
TGTTCCGAGGGCCCACTCCAGCAAGATCTACAATCCGACCTTCTGGTCCTTCAAGTTTGACCTCCAAACCAATTACCCGACATCCGGCCTCACGATAAAGCCACGCCCAAGAAGCCATCTTCAAATCGTAAGTCAAAGAAGTTTCGCTGCCGAGTTTGAATGGTTCCGAAGCCAGTCCCACCTCCGCCATGTAACGTCGCCTCCATCATCAATTCCGCCTCTGATTTTCAGTCAGTAGACCAGAATTATAATGACGGCGTCACCTCAAGTTTTCAACGAGCTTCTGTCGCAAGTCGTCGAACTCGTACGTTGAAATTAGTGGGGCCCAATGAAATCGCTGAGAGCTTTCTTAAGTGCCAATAATTTAAAGCGGCCTCTGAAAAATAGACCGTTGGGCTAGTCCAGTTCCTGTAGACGGTGAATCATCTTTCTCATTTGAGTTTCGTCTGGTTTTTTCTCGCAATACAACGAGAAACTCACCTCGTCCAACAAACCACCGTAGCGGTCTACAAACTTATCAGCAATCTCGTCATATTCGCCTGAGACACAGAAAGCGTCCAGCATCTCATCAGAGACTAACTCCCCCATCTCCGCCCATTGGCCCTTCAAAGACATCTCATGAAGAACTTGGCCTATTTCGAGATAGCCATGAGCTTCCAAAACTGGGAAATACGATCTAGTGGAAGCGTAAAAGGCGATTCTGCGTCGCACCTCGGCCTGCATGGCAACGATGCTTGATTTATTAGGTCCGGTGATGATGAAACCGCCACCAGTGACCTTTAAAGTTCTGCCATCTCTGCCGGCCTTCTGGGCACCTTTTTCTAGAGATGGCCGCACAACCTTTCGAACATATTCTGGCGAAGTAAGGCTATGGAGCATCAACCCATCCGAAACCTCACCTGACACCTGGCAGTTGTAAGCGTTTACTGCAGCTGTGTAAACCTCAGGCATAGGGAAATCGCTTGGGCCCGGATCGAAAAACGGCGTCATCAGCGAGAAATTATAACTATCTCCGTGATAATCAAGCTTGTCACCGGTCTGCCAACCGTGCCAAATTGCCTTCAGAGACTTCACATAGTCTCTGAGTCTGGGCCCTGGCGCCTCCCATTCGGTCGAGAAGCGGCGCATAATATGACCCTTGACCTGAGTGCCAAGACCAAGGCGAAATCGCCCTTCAGACAAATTTTGCAGATCCCTGGCCAGATAAGCGGTAATCATCGGCGACCGTGGGAAAGCAATGGCAACTCGGGTCTCCAAAATCGTCCGCTTGGTTGAAGTAGCAGCCAGAGCAAGCGGTAAAAACGAATCGTGGGCGGTTTCGTTGGCGGACAATGAATCGTATCCCATCCCTTCTGCCCAAGCAGCTTCAGAAGCAACCGACGCTAATTTCTCTGTGGCCAGCCTGTAAGTGACTCGCATTATCAGTCCCGGTTAGCATCTTCTAGATTCAAAAATACCTGGTCCGATTTGGCCGCCATTACAAAATCATTCCGGTGCAGATTTCTAATCTTGTGAGTCCACCAAGTCACCTGAACACGACCCCATTCCGTGGTCAATCGCGGGTGGTGTCCCTGATCTTCAGCTAGAGCTCCCAACTCAGTCGTGAAATCCAACGCGCACTGAAAATCCTTAAACTTGAAAACGCGGTCCAATTTCGGAATACCGTTCTCATGGGTCAACTCCCAATCAGGGATTTCAGGCTGAAGCTGCGCTACCTCTTCGTCAGTCACATGAGGTGAATCACGACGACAAGCTTCGCATTTTTCATTATTCAATCCAGTCATATTATTCCCTTGAGTATTTCAGCATAAGCCTAGATTTTTCTAAGAATGCTGAACCACTGTTATATTATGTCCTGAAATTCTAGCATAGGGTGAGACTATTATTTTCACTCAATGCATGTTGATAACAGTTTCCGTGAATTACAAATATTGGCTCCAATGCAGCATATAATTACATTCGAACCGGCAAATCCAGGCATCGAAGCGGAGCATAAGCCCTAAACAACAAAAAAATTCTGAAGAAGCGAAACGACATGCATATTGAGCTAGGCAAGATTCAAACCATAGTTGGAACAGGAAAAGAAGGGTATGCCGGTGATGGCGGCCCAGCCATTGAATGTCTCATAGGAGAATCCTACGGCTGTGCCTTTGACGCATACGACAATCTCTACATCTGCGACGGCCGCAACCACACTGTAAGAAGGATCGACAAAAACACTCAAATCATCACCACAGTGGCTGGTACAGGGGAATCAGGTTATTCCGGCGACGGCGGACTGGCGACCCAGGCGACCATGAACAATCTTTATTCACTGACCCTAGACGCTAACGGCGATATCTATATCGTAGACCGCTTCAATGCTGCCATACGCAAGGTGGATGCTGTAACGGGGATAATTACAACAGTTGCCGGGACCGGTCAATCTGGTTACAGCGGAGATGGCGGCCTTGGAACGCAAGCCAAAATGCGCGAACCCAATGATTGCTTTATGGACGGAAAGGGTGGCCTACTCATAGCAGATATCCAGGATCAAAGAATCCGCCGTCTTGATCTGAACACCGGAATCATCACCACATTTGCAGGAAACGGGGAGAAACTCCGCGAAGGCGACAGCAAACCAGCCACTGAAGCATCTTTGATGGGACCCAGAGCGGTATGTATGGATAGAAAAGGTAATACATACATAGCCGAGCGAGAAGGTAACGGGATACGTAAGGTAGATATTAACGGCGTCATGAGCACGTTTGCGGGTACCGGAGAGCGCGGATACACGGGCGACGGTGGGCCGGCTTTAGCCGCGACCTGGGGCGCGCCTAAAGCCATACGGTGCGACAATCAAGACAATCTGATCGTTGTGGACACGGAAAACAACGCTGTCCGGTTCATAGACTCTAGCACTGGGATCGTAACCACCATAGCCGGCGGACACCAAGGGAGCGACGGGGATGGTGGGAATGCCATTGGCTGTGGATTAGAACGCCCTCACGGTTGCGGCGTAGACCAAGAAGGAACCTTGTATATCGCAGACGGCATGAACCATCGTGTGCGAGTGGTTGGCATGGGGTAAAAACCGGGCTCATTTCTGCTGACTATGCTAAATATAGTCATTCCTAAATCAGGACAACTATCTAGATGCCAGCAGCCGTTTAAAATTCCACTGTAGAAAGACGTTTGTTTCGATATACCAGGAAAGGAGATACAAAATCAGAGTCGATCTCCCATGACCTACACGGACCTGTGGATCTTATCTAAATGTGTAAATTATTTCATACTGAAAAGTAAATTCCCTCTACCCGCGTACATAGTGGACTCCATATGGCAAGCTCAAGTATCAAGTCATATAACCTAGAAACTGATCCAAAACCACACTCCAGTCCGCCAATCTACCTTGTGCTCCCTTGAGCCATTCCGTTCCTAGGTTTATAGTCTTTACAGCATGGTTGATTTTAGAAGATACACCGTTTCCATCGATTACGACCGACGCCTGTACAAACAGGACATAGTCGGATCGATGGCACACGCCAAGATGCTGGCCAAACAAGGCATCATATCCCAGGAAGACTCCGACAAAATAACGCAGGGTTTAAAGTCGATAGAGCTGGAAATCATCGAGGAAACATTTCCCTGGGATCCCACACTGGAAGACCTGCACATGAACATAGAAAGACGACTGCACGACCTGATTGGTGCGGCGGCGGGCAGATTACACACAGCAAGGTCTAGAAACGACCAAGTCGCACTGGACCTTCGACTCTACACTAAAACCACAATTGTAGATTTAGTCAGAGGACTGAGGGGAGTTCAGTCCGCATTGGTTGACCTTGCCGATAAATACTCGGGAGTGGTGATGCCCGGATACACACATGTACAACGAGCTCAACCGATCCTGTTCCCCCACCATATGCTGGCATATTTTGAGATGTTCCAAAGAGACGTCGGTCGCTTTGAGGACTGCTACAAGCGCACTGATGTCATGCCCTTAGGAAGTGGAGCCCTTGCCGGTGTCGCCTACCAAACAGACCGGGAATTTCTAGCCGCTGAATTGGGCTTCAGTCGGATCAGCGCAAACAGTATGGACGCGGTCTCTGATCGGGATTTCGTTGTGGAATTCCTGGCTGCTGCCTCCACCTGTATGATGCATCTCTCCCGACTGTCAGAGGAGCTGGTTCTTTGGTCCAGCGGAGAGTTCGGTTTCATCCGATTAACAGACGAATTCACAACCGGCAGTAGTATCATGCCCCAAAAACGAAACCCCGATTTCGCAGAATTGGCGCGGGGCAAGACCGGCCGGGTCTACGGTGACCTAATGGGTATGTTAACTACCCTCAAGGGTCTGCCACTGACGTACAACAGGGACATGCAGGAGGACAAAGAAGGTTTCTTCGACGCCGCTGACACTTTAGCCACAACCCTGGATGTGTTTAAGGCAATGCTGCCCGGTATGCAACTAAACGAAGTACGGGTATCAAGTTTGGCTGGAGAAAGTCAGATGCTTGCTACCGACCTAGCGGACTACCTGGTCGGAAAAGGCATGCCATTCCGTGAAGCCCACGGGATTATGCGCCAACTATCTAGACGCTGCGACGACGACAACGTCAGCCTTCAAGAATTACCACTGGCTGAATACAAGAAAATGTCAGACCTGTTCACCGAAGACGTCTATGACATCACCGCTGAGTCGTCCGCAGCTGCCAGAGACAACTACGGAGGTACCGCGCCAGCCCGGGTGGCCGCCGCTTTGCAAGAAGCAAAAAAGGTACTGGAGACTACAGACAATGGTTTCTGAAGCAAGGATTCTTATCGCCCCATCTGTTTTGTCCGCTAACTTTGCCGACTTGGGCCGCGAAGTCCGTGCTGTGACAGATGCAGGGGCCGACTTGATTCACGTGGACATCATGGACGGTTTATTCGTGCCTGCGATATCCTTTGGTGAAGTGGTAGTAGACGCCATCCGGGCCAACACCGACGTGCCTTTAAACATCCACCTTATGATTCAAGAACCCGAGACCCTACTGTCGACGTTTGCCAAGGTGGAATCCGACCAGATATTAGTCCACGCAGAAGCCTGCGGACACTTACACCGGACTGTATGCCGCATCAAAGACAAGGGAAATCAAGTTGGTGTGGCAATTAACCCAGGAACTCCCTTAAGTGCCGTGGAGGATGTTCTACCGCTGTTGGATATGGTTATGATAATGTCGGTGAATCCCGGTGCCTCTGGCCAATCATTCATCCCACAGAGCCTGGACAAGATCAGACGCGTCAAGACCATGATTGACCAGGGCAAGCACGACGCCCAGATAGAGGTGGATGGCGGCATCAAGGCTGACTGGACCGCCCAGGATTCCGTAAAAGCCGGTGCGACGATTCTCGTGGCAGGATCAGCCATATTCAACCACCAAGAAAGCATTCCCGACGCCATGAATAACATGCGAGGATGTTTCTTGGGTTAGTAGCTTATAACTTATCAGCTGTAAGACTTTAGATAACAAAAATGCCCCGTCACGGCGTGATGTGACGGGGCATTTTTGTTCCTGTTCATGCTTAGTTGGCTACAGTGATGCAAAGACCTTCTGAACCTTTTTAGACTTGTGCAGAGATCGCAAGCAACGGGTGCAGATTTTCACCTTGATGGGTTTGCCGTCTCTTACCAAGGTCTGCTTGTGGACGTTGGCCTCAAACCGGGTCTTAGTGTGACGGTTGGAATGGCTGACGTTGTTACCGGTCATTCCAGCTTTCAGACAGATTTCACAGCGCATTTTCGTCTCATTTACTGCTGTTCCGGCTACGCACCAGACAGCAAATATATCTTCTTGAGAATCAATTATAGCTCAGGTTAACACAAAGCCTACACTCGAACAACCGCCGCCAAGACGACCACCGTTGGATCTGCATTTCCTTATTCACAAGTCAGCTAACTCACACCAATAAAGTAATTGTTCCGTGAGCTCGATTGGCGGTGTATTATTTCTCTAGTTTCTAGTCAAAAATACAGACTGACCACAGGAGGGTCCCATGAAGGTAATCAGAATCGCAGAAGTAGAAGTTGAGCCCATTGCTACCGTCACCCCGATTCCTGGCTGGACTGGCGGAGATGTGAAACGCACCAGACAAAACCTACTCCCAGAGGGTAGCAGCAAGACCTTCAACAGCAGCATCGTCAATTTCGAGAAGGGAGCCACCACTGGATGGCACACCCACAAAAGTGATCAGATGCTAGTTGTTACTGCTGGCGTTGGTATCGTCGCCGATGAAAGTCATGAACAGGAGATCACTGTGGGAGACGTAGTTCACGTACTACAAGGAGAGAACCACTGGCACGGAGCCAGGGCGAACTCTTATATGTCACACATAACCATAACCGCTGCCGAATAAACTTTAGTTCGGCTTCGCTGAATGGATCAACGAATGAAAACCCTGCCAATATGTATTTTGCGCAGGGTTTTTGCGGCCACGGATGGAAGGAAGTAAAAACGTTAAGATATGCTAATCCAAAATCCTTCCGAACTTATCGCCTCCTCATCGTGGATGGAACCGTTGACGTCCAACGGTAATCACAGATGGTCACAAAGAACACACAGGAGTTTAAAATTAAATCTCGAATACTGCCCAACAAAGATATGTGAGATACGTTCTACACTAGGCCGTTAACATTAGCGCCCAAGATTTCCCCTGCAAATCTCGATTGCCTTAGTCATAGGTATTCAACTTTAATAGAAGCGTCCGACCGGCTAGTTACTTCGGCGCCGTGTCAACTCAACTATGGCGTTTTCAAGCACCGCCCCTCTGATCGGCGGATGAGGTTTTTTTACTCTTACAGATACGGAATCCACTGGGAAATCCGCTAGAATCTTTTCGGTAATAGATTGGGCTGCGGCTTCCAATAGGTTTCGCGGCTCGCCTTCCATTACATCTTTGACAGTGCGAAAAATATGGGCATAGCTGACAGTGTCTTCCAAGCGGTCCGACCTACCAGCCAAGCTCAGATCCATCTCGACCGCCAAATCAACTAGATATTCTTGTCCTTGAACCCGTTCCTCCGGATTCACACCATGAAACCCATAGAACCTCATGTCCTCCAGTACGATCCGGTCTGCTGGTGAAAAATCTTCTGTCAACACTGTTTCACGCCTAGTTAGATTCGTTTTTTTGCTTCGATGGCGTCGGCAAAAGCCAATAAGTTTTGGGCTCGTTTCACCACTGGTACGTCAACCATCCGGCCATCCAGGGCTAGTGATCCTCGACCAGCGGCTTCAGCCTCATCCCATGCTTCCATTATTCTTCGGGCATAAGCGACTTCTTCAACCGATGGGCTAAACACCTCATTGATGATTTCAAGTTGAGATGGATGTATGGCGTGTTTCCCGGTGTAACCCATCTGACGTGCGCACATCGCATCGGCCCTGAGAGCGTCCGGGTCTTGGAACAGAACAAAAGGCGAGTCCAAAGAGGCGACATTAGCCGCCTTTGCAGCGATTGGAACCAAGGATCGAGGTACCTGGACCTCTTCTCCAGTATCAGATCGTTCGATCCCCATATCGTTTGTGAAATCCTCTGCTCCAAAGGCCAGAGCGATTACCCTAGATGAGGATTTGGCGATATCGCGGGCATCAACCATCGCACTTGCGGTCTCAGCCCAGGCAACTACTTTCGTCGACCCTGATTCTACTCCCGCTGAGGGTTCTATGGCGTTCAGCATACGGTCAAGATCATTCATATTCCACGTGGATTCAACCTTGCCCAAGCTGATGCCATATAGCTCCGGTGACACGACAGCTTCCAACTCTGGGCGCGTTAGCCCCGTATCCAAGGAATTTACACGGACAATCACGCGCTGGCCTTCTTGGTGCAATATTGGCACCCATTTCTTGGCCAGTTCTCTAGCATTTTCCTTCCCGCCGGGATGGACCGAATCCTCCAAGTCCACCACTACTACATCGGCTTCGAACGACTTGGCCCGCTCCAGCATGTTCTCCCGATTCCCGGGCACAAAGATAAAGCTACGATAAAGTTCCATATCTGACATATATACCTATTGGTTGAGGTAAAACCTCGACCAGTTTATTTCAAATAATGCAAGGTACCCAACCAGCTATTCCATGTCTCCCCATGTCTCACCCCATTTAGTATCCACCTTAAGGGTGACATCCAGGTTCATAGCAGCGGGCATTTCATCAAACACTAGGTCCTTGAGAGCTCCCAACTCTTCCTTCGGCGTCTCAAAGACCAGTTCGTCATGCACTTGCAATAACATTTTAGTCGTGAGTCCATCTTCATCAAGACGATTCTGAACACGGATCATCGCGAGCTTCATGATGTCTGCTGCGGTACCTTGGATAGGCATGTTAATAGCCATTCGCTCTGCACCGCCCCGAACGTTGAAGTTGGGACTGTTGATGTCGGGCAAATAGCGTCGCCTCCCCAGAAGAGTCTCCACGTACTGTTCTGCCCTTGCTTGGACCTTCACACGTTCTAGGTAGTCGCTGATCCCAGGATATTTGGCGAAGTAGGCCTCGATGAACGATGCCCCTTCTTCACGACTAAAACCTGTCTGCTGAGATATTCCATGGGCGGACAGGCCGTAGATCACGCCAAAGTTCAACACCTTGGCTATACGACGTTGGTCGGACACCACTTCGTTCAGTGGAACTTCGAACATAAGTGACGCCGTAGAAGAATGGATATCTTCACCCCGTTGAAATGCCTCCAGAAGCCCGGGGTCCTGGGAAATATGAGCCAATACCCGTAATTCTATCTGCGAATAATCAGCCGAGAACAAAAGCTTCTCTGGAGCACCCTCGGCCACAAACGCTTTGCGTACTTGCCGTCCCATCTCAGTACGGATCGGTATGTTTTGAAGGTTTGGATCACTACTGGACATGCGCCCCGTTGCCGAACCAGTCTGATTAAAGCTCGTATGCACCCGCCCAGTGGCAGGATTGAGCATGTCTGGAAGCGCATCCACATAGGTGGACTTGAGTTTGGACACTTGCCGGTATTCAAGTATCTGATCTACTACAGGGTGCAGTCCCTTCAGTCCTTCTAAAGAGTTGGCATCAGTTGAATAACCTGTCTTGGTGCGTTTAGTCTTGGGCAGACCGATCTCATTGAACAGCAAGTCGCTTAGTTGTTGAGGAGAATTGATGTTCACGGTATGGCCGATTGATTTGTAGAGTTCTTCTTCCGTTTGATACATCTGCTCACGCAGATCCTCAGACATCTCCCGAAGGCCAGCCGTATCCAGCTTTATACCGTTACGTTGCATCGTCACCAGGATTGGAACTAAAGGCATCTCTATATCANNCATCAGAGAACTCATGCCCTCTCGAACAACGGGTTCTTCGAAGGCCTGTCTCAATCTGCCTGTCATGTCAGCGTCTGCGGCAGCATAGGGGGCTGCGTCCAAGATATCTACCTGATCAAATGTTATCTGCTTTTTTCCAGTCCCAATCAACTGATTAATCGGTGTCATCTCGCAACCCAGAACGTCCAGTGCCAAGTTTTTAAGCCCGAGTTGTCCGCGACTGAGTAGATGGGCAGCCACCATGGTGTCGAAATCGACCCCTTGGCATTCGATCCCGTAACTGGACAAGATGGTCATGTCGAAATTCGCATTATGGGCACACTTTTTGATCTCGCCTGATTCAAATATAGGGCGAACAGCAGCCAATACCTCGTCCATGGGAATCTGTTCACCTTCTTGGTGCCCCACAGGCACGTACCAGGCAACCGCCGGCGAACTAGAAAAACTTAATCCAACCAAACTCGCTTGAACGGCGTCTATGCTAGTGGTCTCAGTATCAAAGGAGAACTGCCCAGCATCATATAATGTAGACAGCATCTGCTCTAGTTGTTCTCTCGTCTGCACGATCGTGTAGTCGACGTCTTCCAACGGGACTTGCTCTTTAGCTTCTTTCACCTCATTAGACGTATACGAACCATCAGACTCTGGGATGCGAGGAATGACGGTAAAAAACTCTAGTTCGGTCATCAATTGGACAACCGCATTTCGGTTAAACTCTCCGAATTTTGCAGCGTCCAAATCCAATTCCACTGGACTATCACAGTCGATGGTCATTATATCGCGGTTGAAGAAAGCCCGATCTTTAAACTCAGCCAGAGAAGCCTTCACGCTCGGACGTTTGATCTCTTCAATATACTCGTAGATCCCTTCTAAATTTTTATAATCGTTAAGCAGGGTAATAGCGGTCTTCTCTCCCACCTTAGGAACGCCCGGTATGTTATCGGACGTATCCCCAAGTAGGGCTTTGAAGTCAGTCTGCTGGGCTGCCGTGAGGCCAGAGTAACGCTCCATTAAGGCCGCTTCATCGTACACTTTACGATCTTGGATGCTGGAAGCTAAATCTACCTTGATCCTAGGGGAGATCAGCTGGAATGTATCACGGTCACCGGTAAGAATCACCGAGTCCATGCCCAATTTTTCTGCCTGGGTAGCAAGAGTTCCGATAACGTCATCAGCTTCCCAACCTTCGAGTTCGAACACCGGAACGCCAAATGATTCCATCAGTTGTTTCACCCGGCCGAATTGGGGGCGAAGTTCCTCAGGTGTGGCCTCCCTTTGACCTTTGTACTCAGGGAACTGCTTATGGCGGAAGGTCGGCGCTGACATATCGAAGGCAATCGCACAGAATGCGGGATTCCATTCGTTGAGGGCACGAAGAAACACATTTGTGAAACCGTATACACCGGTCACATCCTCACCCGTGGCATTCACCGTCAAGTGTCGCTGGGTGGAGATGGCCCGAAACGAACGGTGGACCATCGCATGACCGTCCATGATCATCAACAGTGGTTCACGTTTTGTGGCGACAGCGGGTTCCTGCATAGCAGGCTCCACTGGACTAGGCGCAAGTTCCGGTTGGTCGTCTCCGAACATAGAAATCGTATGGGCTTGCTCATCTGCCATAACGGCACCTCAGCGGGTCCAACTTAGTAGAAAATTAAGTCTTGAGAGTTTGATTTGCATCAAGAAAAAGGCGCAGATCCAAACTACCCAGCGAGCTCCAGGGGACTGCGGCTTAGGTGGCCGCATTATACATTAGACCCTAGTGATGCGCGCGCGTAGCCAACTTCAGAACCGAGCCCTGTTTCCATGCTCGTAGTTAACCAGAGGAATAACCAATAACCCATGTTAAAATGTATGCTCACACCAGGGACAAAACTTCGAAAAATATTGGTCAACCTGGACTAAACAATGCCTCTCTACGAATACCGTTGCGGCGGTTGCCAGAAAATATCCTCTGTGCTTGTACGCTCAACATCTGAAACCAACCAAGTAAAACAACTCAGCTGTGATTATTGCCGGAGCACAGATATGCAAAGGTTGATGTCCAAATTCTCGTTTAGGGCTTCGTGGGGTGACAGTCTAAACTGGGCACCCAGCGGGGAGACCATGCGAGACTTAGACGAGAGCAGTCCAACGAGTATCGACAGCTACATGGGGCGTATCAAGAAAGAGATGGGTGGCCAAACCACATCTGATTTCGACCGAGAGCGCCGCGATATTAATAACACTTGACCGTTAACCCGAATCGTTTTCTGCCTACGATCGCCACCAACGGTTCATGTTCTTCAGGAGCCTAATTTGCCGATTTATGAGTACCGATGCAATTCCTGCAATAGATTGTCATCTTTCTTTGTAAGGTCTATCACCAGCTCGTTAGAGCCAACCTGCTCTCATTGCACAAGCAACGAAATGGAAAGGCGAATGTCCCCATTTTCCACTGGCAAGCTAGAGGGGAACCTTGATGCCGGTAACGATCACCGAGCACCAGGTTATTACAACGACCCAAGCAACATTGGCCGTGGGGTGGAAGACGCCTTTGCTAAGTTTGGGAAAGACATGCCTCAAGCAATAAGGGATAACATCGACTCCGCCCGCGCCGGAGAAATCCCCAAAGGGATAGATTTATGACCGGCGCCATTGGAAACAATAACCTTATCCGGAGCCACTGCCAAACTATATTCTACTACCCTGATGCTGGACCCGACGCCATTTGCATCACAGCCGCAATGGTATCTGCGACTGAACCAGAAACTGTAGCATCAGAAATGGTCAAAATAATCAAAAACGTCGGAGGGAAAATCTGATGCCATCTCGTTATCACATAACCCTATCCGAGATTGGCGTGTCTGTCATAAATGAACTCGCTGAACGCAACAGCGACCGCGAGCAGGCATTATCTGTCTCCAGAGAAGTGATTCGGTTTTCAGCCAACGCCATCCGCGCTGTACACCGCGGCGCATACAGCGATGCCAAAGAGTTAATCAAAAAAGCAGCCTCAAGGCTAGAAGACGCCGAGTACATCCGCGAAAACAGTCCATCTATATTCAACGCCGGGTTCATGAACGACGCCCGCAAGGAATTCACCGAAGCCAATGTGACCTTGGCTGTCATCTCGGGTGCGGATATTCCATCGATTATCGACCTGAAAGTTGATGCTGCAGCCTACATCAATGGAATGGCTGAAGTCATAGGTGAACTTCGGCGCTTCATCCTGGACGCTCTCCGCCATGATGCCATCGACGGATGCCAAGAGTTCATGGATATCATGGACGAGATGTACGGAGTGTTGGTGACCATCGACTTCCCAGAGGGTGTCACCAGCGGACTTAGACACAATACCGACGCCATGCGAGGCGTTTTGGAGCGGACACGAGGAGACCTTACCATGGCGCTACGCCAGCGCTCACTGGAAATACGCTTGACCGAATGGGAAGCCAATCAGGCAAAAACCTGAATATTATCTCATCTACAATGACAAGGACATACACCCTAGGCTTGATTACGATTCATATTCGTATCTATGAGACCAAAGGAATATCTTGAAAAACGAGCGACCATCAACAAATACCGAAAACCGCTATCGCGGAGAGAATTAGATGCCCCAGATGAAAATCAGCTTTCTCGGGACGGGAGCGGGGACCTCCACCAATCGAGCCCACACGGCAATGGTCTACGACTGTGACGATGGTACTCGTCTTCTAATCGATACCAGTTCTGGAAACTCAGTTGCTAGAAGTGGATCAAAGTTGGGTATACCAGTCGAAAGTTTCGACAAGGTGCTTATCTCCCACCATCACCCTGACCATTTGTCAGGCCTGCTTTTCGTGCAATTCTCAAGGGCGCTTGAACGACTTGATGCGCCACCATTGGACGTCTATATAACTTCAGAATCCCTGGATTGGGCCATTAGCTTGTGCGCGTCTAGCCACCTGAACATCGACGAAGTAGACCGAGACGGGGCCAAGAATTCTGCCGGTAGGCAAGTTATGCGATGGATTGTCGTTGCACCCGGTGAACAGTTACAACTGGGACCAACCACTACGGCTTCGTGCTTTCCTGCAGACCATATCTCCGGTTCGGTTGGCTGGCAGGTAAGTTCTGACGGAATTTCAGTTGTGTTCTCAGGAGATACACGGTTCAACCCTGAACTAGTCAAAGCGTCGCAAGATGCACGGTTGTTAATCCACGAAGCATTCCGGACGGACGATGAAAGCGATATCGCCTTCGCCCACGGACACTCTACTTCGGGAGATGCAGGTCGGGCTGCCGCCGAAGCTAGAGTTGAAGAATTAGTGATCACACATCTAGACTCTGAATTCGACTCCAATTCTCAGCTCCTGATTGACGATGCTAAGAAACACTATCTAGGGCCCGCAAGTGCTGCTACAGATTTGCACCAAATCACTATCACAAGCACTCAGACGAATTAAAGGCAGTCTATAAATAAACCTTCAACTCCTCCCCGCGACTATTTTGAGTTAACTAGAACCTTGTCAATAGCTCCTCGAACAGATTCTGTCCTGACTCATTCTTAGCTCTCTCTGGGTCAGGACAGCATAACTCGCAAGCCAACGGTTCTTCTCAATACGGCTACGCATCACACCTTGAAACGCCCGATGCGCAACACTATTCAGTGTTAGTATTAATAGCCAAAGTAGCTACCTCACAACCAAAAGAATAGCTCTAATCAATCATCAGGAAGGCATAAGATTTAAACCTTAGTAATTTACTGCCAGGCCTGAAGTAGTTACTAAAGGTTCATCGCATTTAGTCCAATCCTGGATATGTCCTCATCTGATTGACCGCTGGGATAACCACCAACACCGATACCACCCAATATGACACCGTCTTTCATGATTACCAAGCCACCCTGGCCAAATGTCATCATCGGGTCACCAAGATCAGCGATATTCCTGCCTCCACCATGTAATCTCTCAGCGTGGGTTACCGTATCCATACCCATCATGGCGGACGTATAGGCCTTTCTCTGTGCATGCCTACGGCTGAACATTCTGAGATTGTCCATTTTTGCGTAAGCTTCAAGGTTGCCGGCGGCATCAACGATACACATCGCGATAGGCTCGTCAGGTTTCTCCATAGCTTTATCCATCATGGCCTTCATTGCAGCCTGCACCATCTCCATCGTTAATCCATTTGCCATTTTTAGTCCTCCTAAATCGATTATCTGTTCCTTTCGTGCCTATGATTGAGTGAATTATACATACAATCTCTGATGATGCATCAACGAACTAACACGCCTAAACACATTTTATGTAAAACAAAGAACAACCCTCAAATGTTTACGTAACCGCCCTTTGTGCGGCTATCCGGCTCTTGCCACGGAGAATCAACGGCGTCTATGATAATGAGCGTGGAATCAAACAAAGTTAAATACCCTCTAGGCGCCGCAACAACCGTTGAAGCTCTGACCTTCGGGGAACCAGGTCGCCGAACATTCCGCATCGATGCCCATGCCGGGTCAGCAACCTGCGCGGTATGGATGGAAAAGGAACAACTCCAACAACTGGGGATCTATCTACGGGACATGGTGGGTCGCCTTTCCCAAGAGGACCGTGATCGCAATAGCCACATCAGCGAAGAAGGTTGGTCCGGTGACGAACTAACCATAGATTTCAAGGCTGGGCAAATGTTGCTCAGTTACGATCAAGATAGTAATGCATTCTATCTTCAAGCATACGAGAGAGAGACCCCCGAATTGTTTGAGGAAGGAACTTCTCAAAACCCTGAAGAATCCATTCCACACAATGATGAGAATGCTGAGTTAATCGAAACGGAATCAGTGGGGTTCTGGATAACCACCGCCCAAGCAACAATCCTTAGCGAGGAATCACTGAAGATCTGCGCGGCCGGTAGACCAACATGTTTCCTTTGTGGACAGCCCATCAGTCCCGAAGGCCATGCTTGCCCTAGGGCGAACGGGCACACTGTGTTGGAAGCTGGCTAAACCCAGACTGACTCATCGAACTTACACGGCAGGATTGACCTTTTGACCACCGAGTCTAATTCTGATCCGAATTTGGAATCAGGTCCCGGGCATTCAGATAATCTGACGGCCAAAGACATCATCCGCAACGGCGAAATTGTGTCTCATGACCTGACCCTCCAAGGATCTAACTACACTTTCCTGGTCAAAATTGAGATGGAAGGTCACGAGAGCCTTGCTATATATAAACCCAGAGACGGCGAAGCACCTCTTTGGGACTTCCCCAGAGGAACGCTATACAAGCGCGAGTATGCGGCCTATCTATTAAGTCAGATACTCGGCTGGGACATTATACCGTTCACCATCATCAGAGACGGCCCATATGGCATCGGCTCGGTACAGCAATTCGTAGAACATGACCCCAAGCAAAATTACTACACACTTGAAGGTGATTCTGCTGAGCAACTAAGGGTCATTGCCTGCTTCGATCTGGTCGCCAACAGCACCGATAGAAAAGCTAACCACCTCCTGCTCAGTAACAACGGCAAGATTTGGAGCATTGACCACGGCCTCACCTTCCACGAAGAGATGAAAGTTCGTACTGTCATCTGGGATTTTTGCAGCGAACCGATTCCGTCGCATCTCTTACAATCATTAACAGAATTACGTGATTTGTTGAATTACGACGCTAACTCGCGTCCAGACTTGGTCAATGAATTAATCACCATATTACCGCCAGAAGAAATCTCCGCCCTCAGACGGAGAATGGACTGGGTATTGGAAGAAGGGATCTTCCCTGGTCTGCCTGGACGTAATAGGCGGCGACGCGGATAACTACCACAGGGTTTTGCCATCTTACAGTTCGAAAATCGACGAAATAACACCCTAGGCACCATCTATAGGGAAGGTCACATTGAACATTCGTTCCATCAGCGCAGTTACCCTCGCAGTAGCAGATATGGCACGATCAGTTGACTTTTACGGAGATAAAATCGGCCTGGAGATTCTATACGGTGGAACCTCAGCGTCCTTCACCAGCTATAGAATAGGCGACGGCTACATAAATCTCACGCTGGAACCAAGCCATATTCCGGCTTGGTGGGGTCGCCTGATCTTCTATGTTGATGACGTAGATTCAATCTACAAGAGATTAGTCGATGCTGGACTGAATCCATCCACCCAACCTGCAAATGCGTCATGGGGCGAACGATATTTCCACATAAATGACCCAGACTCCCACGAATTGTCCTTCGCAAAACCCATTTAATTCCCGTAATAACCCGCTTATCTTCCAAGAAATCCCGACAAACGTCGAGAACTTTTATCATCTCCTCCGCTTTTCAATGATTTATACGGCCTTTTATTATCATTAGATATATATTGACAATCTAATTGCACTATTTTATATATGATATCGAAATACGTATAAATATATATATCTTAATGTTTTTACATATATAAATACGTATATACAATAACACTACGTAACAAAAGGGAGATAACAATGCCATCAAATGGAAACTATTGGAAACAAGTGCGAAAGCATTGGGCAATCGGAATCGTTCTTTTGTTCGCTGCTTTAATACTTGCATGCGGATCTTCCGCAACAGCTGTTCCGCCGGCGACTACAGCACCGAGTGTGCCGACGGCAACATCCGCTCCCGCAGCTACCTCGGTTCCTTCAGCTGCCGTGGTGCCACCAGCGTCTAGACCAACGGCATTACCTGAAGCTACTAGGGCACCAGTGACTGAAGTAAAAGTATCTGGCATTCTTAACCATGGAGTTCCAGAAACTGGCATATTCCAGGGGCATCCTACCGAGGCATCAAGCCCGAGAGTCCAGTATATGAGTAGCTCGGTTGGTGAGGGACTGGTGACCATTGGTCAAGACCTCCAACCCAATCCTATGATCGCCACATCGTGGGACGTCTCCGAGGACTTCTTAGAGTGGACATGGAAGATTAGAGACGACGTCGAGTTCCATAAGGGTTACGGCCACATGACAACGGAAGACGTCATATACTCCATGAGGGGCTTCTATGAAGGGGCCAAGCTCGCTCGTGCCGGGATATTAGGAGATTACTACGGCTTCAATGACA
>JAKUNL010000003.1 GCA_022451925.1 Dehalococcoidia bacterium | reverse complement strand
TCTGCAACTAGCCCAGCTAGACCATTCTCATAAATAGTTTCGCTGCGCCCAGTAAATGCGTCTAAGATTTGAATGGAGACATCTGCACTATCTCCATTTAGCTTTACCTTAGACGCAGCAAGTTTCATTCCATCTGCCGACCAAGTTGGCCAAGTATGGTACTCATTTAACTGCAACGGCTGAAATTGAGTACCATTTCTCAAATCAAGACCAGGTATATCAACTTGATCTTTGATATTACCGGTAAGCTGAACAAGATTAGTACCGGTAGGATCCACGGTAAAAAGTTCACCACCAGGACTAATATAAGCAATCCTATTTACCAGAACTATTCCTCCTTCGCTTGTTAACAATTATCTTATTCAATCTTGGAATAAGACAATTACCATAATTTTTCTATTGTGCATAACCAATTACTTTGAGTGGGTAACTCTACATAATTTTGAGTTGTAATTGGATAAATATTTTTAATATAAATCTGCTGATAAATTTAACAACGGATCTCTAAATCTCATCCTCAATATAGTACAAAAATATCAACCATGAGATTAGTTAACTCCATGATAAAATATGTATATTCAACGATTAATTAGGCGTGATTACAGCTAATTATCAACTAATCCACACCTTTATTATATTTATTACTTTATATATAAAAATCCTATGATTGATACTGTTAGATTAAATATTAACGCCGGATCTGGTGGAAATGGATGTAGTAGTTTTCTTCGAGAAAAATATAGACCTAAAGGTGGCCCTAACGGTGGAGATGGTGGAGATGGTGGCAGCGCTTATATCGTTGGAGATTCTTCGTTAAATACTCTGTTGCATATAAAATTTAATAGTACTGTTTATGTTGTACATGGTGGTCACGGCGGAGGTAAAAACAGGCGTGGTGCTAATGGTGATGACAAAACTATTCCAGTACCGTTTGGAACAATTATTTATCGTATGAATACCAAAGGTGAAAAAGAATTTGTCGATGATATTACTAATGAAAATCCTAGATTAGTAGCTGTGGGTGGTAGAGGTGGTTGGGGTAATTCTAGGTTTGCTAGTGCAACCAATCAGCAACCTGTATTAGCACAGAGAGGCGAAAAAGGTGAGCGTGTAGTTCTTTATTTAGAATTAAAATTATTAGCTGATGTAGGGCTTCTTGCTAAACCAAATGCAGGCAAATCTACTCTGATTTCAATGTGTTCAGCAGCGAAAGCAAAAGTAGCAGATTATCCGTTTACAACTGTAGAACCTATATTGGGAGTAGTTCAGGTAGGTCGAAACGATTTCGTGATGATGGAAGTCCCGGGGCTTTTAGAAGGTGCACATGAAGGCATCGGACTGGGCCATGAATTTTTGAGGCATGCTGAAAGAGCTAAATTATATGTCCATATGTTAGATGGGATGTCGGAAGATCCAGTAGAAGATTATTTGATGATTAATGAGGAGTTAGCGCAATTCAATCCAGAGATGTCAGCTAAAAAACAATTAGTAGTAGTCAATAAGTTAGATATCACTGAGGTTCGTGAATCTAGAGAGGATCTTGAATTTCGTTTATTAAAAGCAATTGGGGATAAAAAATATACAGTCCATTTCATTTCTGCTGCAACAGGTGAAGGAGTAGACCAACTGAAAGGAAGTATCATCAAAGCTCTAGAAGAATTGCCTAAAGAAGGACCAGATAAAAATATTGAAGTAGAACCCATGCGATTTCGGCCTCAACGTTCTGCATCTCAAGAATCAGTATGGCGTGACTCCCGTGGTGTTTTTGTCGTTGAATCAGAATCGATGGAGCGTTTGACTGCTTTTGCAAATATCAAAGATCAAAGAGTCTTGTTACAACTATGGCGTGAAATGCGACGTTCAGGATTGGCTAACAATCTGATTGATGCTGGAATAGAAGCAGGGGATACAATCCGGTTCGGTGATGTTGAAATGACCTGGTTCTAGACGGCCGTTGATGATGAATATCGGTATTCTAGGAGGAACCTTTGATCCTATTCATATAGGTCATCTAGGTATTGCCGCTGCAGCTACCACGCAAGTCGGCCTAGATAAAATATTGTTCATTCCAGCTGGACATCCAAGATTTAAAAGAGCAAAGCCAAGTGCTTCAGTTGTACATCGTTTGAAAATGGTTCATTTGGCAACGAATGATATTCAGGGTTTTGAAGTCTGTGATATAGAAACCAGTCGACCAGGCCCTTCATATAGTGTCGATACTCTGGTAGAGATAAAGGCAAATTTGCCAGAAAAGGTCAACCTGTTCTTTATCGTAGGTATGGATGTCCTTAATCAACTACATCGCTGGAAAGATCCAGAACGAGTGCTATCACTCTGTCAATTGTTAGTGTTGAACCGTTCTGGTGAACAGAATTTTAATTGGGATGAATTCTATCAACGTGTTCCTGCTGCCAAAAGACGTATTCGAAATATTTCCTCACCAATCATTAATGTTAGTGCTACTGAACTTCGAAATAAATTGGCTACAGGTAAATCCATTTCTGGACTGGTGCCNGATGTAGTAGCCAAATATATCTTCGATCAGAAACTTTATCTGACCATCGGAGAAGGAAGGACAACGAATTGAACGATACTATCGACCGGCTTTTGAATCTGGCTTTGGATCGCGGTGCGATTAAATATGGTGATTTCACCCTCTCATCAGGCAAGAAGAGCAGCTATTACTTTGATGGACGGCTGCTAAGTCTTGACCCTGAGGGAGCTCACTTGATTTCTCAAGCTCTGCTTCCCATATTGCAAAAAGCTGGAGCTGAGGCGATTGGTGGAACGACTTTGGGCGCAGATCCTATCGTGACTGCAGTAGCGCTGGCAAGTCACTTAGGTGGAGGGTCGATACCTGCATTTATAGTAAGGAAAGAGAGCAAAGACCATGGCACTAAACAGAATATAGAGGGACCGCTGAAGCGAGGTACCAAGGTAGCCATTGTAGACGATGTCTGCACCACTGGAGGTTCTTTGTTCCATGCTATAGAAGCGGCTGAAGAAGCTGAATGTATTGTGGTAAAAGTTGTATCTCTATTGGATCGAAACGAAGGGGGGTCGGAAGAGATGCGGAAACGCGGATATGATTTTTCAACACTATTGTCTACGACCCTAGAAGGCAAGATAGAGCCATCGAGAGATTAATTACTTAGTCTTTGGATGGTCCGTAGGGCTGAGCAAAGGTTAGTATATTAGCTAAGCCTATTTCTGAACCTTCAAGTTCGAGAGTGGTTCCAGGGATCGCTACAGCTGCTTTGACATATCCTAATCCTTTTAGAACACCATCTGTTGCTTCAGGGGCAACAGATGTGACAGTCCCAATTGGTTGCCCATCTAATAGCAGTTCATTTCCAGGTGATACTACTGTTTCTGGATCAAAAGCCAGAGATACCAAAAACTTTTGAATTTTTTTGTAGCTATCTAGCCGAGCGATTACTTCTTGGCCGATATAACATCCTTTGGTGAAGTCGACCGACCCAATAAGACCGGCCTCTAATGGGTTGAATGGTTCTCCAAGTTCGGATCCGAATTCAGGAATTCCAAAGTTTACCCTCACAGCGTCCATTGCTGTGGCACCCACCGGTATGGCTCCCGTGTCAGTCAAATGCTGCCAAACTGCATTTGCAGATTCAGGTTCAGTTATCAACCAGTAACGTGATAGCTCGCCCATAGGTTGGTTCAACGCCTGAACATTAAAACCTCCAATTTCAATAGATTGAATGCTCAGAGCATCTTTAGAAGAGGTTTGTTTAATGTCATTGAGTCCGAGTAGGATATTTGCTTTTGGGCCAACCAAAGCAATCATGGTCATTTCTAATGAGGCATCTTCAATCACTAGATCTTCCATGATCGTGTATTTATCGAGCCAGTCTATGACAGTCTGTTGACGTCCTGGGCTGGTCAGTAAAATTACATGTTCGCCTTGGTTAACCACTCCTAAAACGTCAATAATTCGACCACGATCAGTGGTGAGCACTGTGACGGTACCTTCGCCTGGACTTAAGTTAAGAACTTGATTGGTAGACATGCGATTGAGTAAGTCTAGGCTGTCTTCGCCGGTGGCCTTCAACCGGCCCATATAGGAGGCATCATGGATACCTACCTGGGTCGTAGCAGCCAAATATTCATGAGGGAAATTCGAATAGACGGATGGGAGTTGAAAACCATGACGCTCGATAAANATTTTTGCGTCTGTTTGTAGTAGTGATTCTTGCAAGGCCATCATATATTCCTAATGGTGTTTTCAGGTCTTAATAAATAAGCGCCGCTTTACTTAAGCAAAGCGGCGCTTATTTATTAAGACCTGGGCGTTAACTGTAGGGTCGCTAGACACTAAAGGAAGTGCCGCAACCGCAAGCTTTTTTAGCGTTAGGGTTTTCGAAAACAAAGCCCTTTCCGTTTAGACCGTCAGAGAAATCTAGTTCTGTGCCGACTAAGTAGATGTAGCTTTTTTTATCTACTATGACTTTAACGCCGTGCTGTTCAACAACTTTGTCAGTTTCGGCGAAAGTTTCTTCTCCGGTAATTTTGAGATCATACGTTAAACCAGAGCATCCGCCACCTTTTACTGCAACATGGATGCCTACGTTTTCGTTAATTCCGTCTTTTTCGGCGAAGTATTTAATTTTATCAGCGGCTTTTTCTGAGATCGCCACTGTTAGTTCTACGCCATTTTGTGTTATGGGCATGTCATACTCCCCGGCGGTTAGATACGCTATTTGGGGCTGGATTAAAAGTTTAGTTCGAATAAGAAGCTACTGGTATTATTGTAGAGCGAGGTATCTAGCGCAGTCAAGAATTGGAGTTTATGCCCTAACCGAGAATTTGATTCAAGCTTTTCGCTCCCATGTGTGTTTCTAATAGATCTGCGAAATGATGTGCTTTGATGCTGGTTCTGGCATTGGCCTGGTCGATCAGACCAACAAGAGCTTCTGCTGTATCCATAGTGTTGGTGCGTACCTGAATCAGGGGTACTTCACGTTTGAAAGCCTCTGCTTTGATATATTCTGTTGGCTCTCCAGGACCCGTAAGGATAAGGCAGCAAGTCTTTTCGCACATTGAGGCCATCTGGATGTCTGGGCGTTCTACCCGCGTGATTACTGCTTGATTGGGGTAACGGTCAAAGTAGGTGGGGCCTTCATCTAGGATGTTTCCTCCTATCATGAATCGCTCTACTGGAGCGTTATTGTTGACCGGATCTAAAACCCACTGGCCTCCCAAATGATTGGCCAGTTGTTCCACCGTTACGGTCAGCATGCATCGGCTTTCCGGAATTACAGCAATGGGAATGGATGTACCGGATAGTTTACGTACAACTTCGTCGCGGCGATGAATGGGTGTTGCATTAACAACGATACCTGCGAGATTGGGGCCTGCTAGAGTGATGGATTCTGTGATTGAAGACTGTTGAGAATACTGGTGAATCAGTATGACCTTGCTATCAACGTCTAGAGGGACTTCGGTGCTGGTGCGTTCAATAATGACGATATCAGATGAAGTATTTAGTTTTGCTATTGTCTCTTGTGGGCTGCTTAGAATGTTAACGCTACTTGAATCAGAGATGTTAGGCGCATTGATTGATGTGAGTAGGTTCTCGATGAATTCAACATCAGGGTCGGCACCATCTGGTTCAGAGAGCGGCTTATAGTAAACAGCTTTCTTGTTAGCAGTGTTGGCTTTGATCACCAAAGCAGCCGCTAGGCTAGTTTTTCCAGCACCGGATTGATTGCCAACTATTTGGAGGACGGTCAAAGAATCTCCTATAGATTTATTGATGAATTCTTTAGTTTGGTAATTTTAGCATAGCGATTTTGTAAGACAGTACACGGGATGCTATTCGTTTACATCTTTCGGGCCCGTGTTTTCAGGATCAAAATTTTCTGGGAAAATCGTCGTATCGTCCCATTTGGCCAGGTTGAAGTCTGACCGGTGGAGGCTGGTTTGTTTGAAGCTGGCTCCGCGTACATCAGTAGCAATCCACATGGAGTCCCGAATCATGGCCAGATTGAAATCCGCGCCGACCATATTAGCTCGACTTAGGTCTGCTCCATTCATCATGGAAGACTGGAATCGGGTATTGGTCATATTTGTGTTTCTTAAATCGGCCTCGATCATGTTCGACTGGCTGAAATCAGCGTCAGTCAGATCAGCTCCGATTAGATTGACTCGGTTCATCTTACAACCCTTAACTAACGCGCTTTTGAGGTTCGCTCCTTTCATATCTGTCCAGAAGAAGTTCACATTATTGACTATGGCATCAGTTAGATTCACCCCGGCCATTCCTGCCTGACCAAAGTCGGCTTCGGAAAGGTCTGCGCCGGAAAGGTCTGCACCTGCTAGATTTGCTTTGCTAAGTCGGGCTTTGGTCAGGTTTGCACCCTTAAGATTCGCTTCGTGGATTTTGGTACCAGCCAGATTTACGTTGCTGAGGTCGGCTCCTTCAAGATCTAATTGAGTGTCTGGATTATTTTCGCGCCAGTTGTCTAGTGCTTCTGGGCCGCTTGAGGCTAGTTTTACGTGTTCTGCGTTAGCCAAATTCTGTACTCCATTTACTGAACAAAGTGTTCACAAAAATACGGCCCAGGATTTCGTCCCGGGCCGCCTAGTTAGGGGCATATGGTTGGAAATTCGGGTTAGGCGTCTTCCAGTTCGAATAGTTTTTCAGCGATTGCCATCTTCAGTTCATTTACCTTGCTCAAGTCTGGAAACGCTCCGGCTTCTTTCCGGTCGAAGATTTTGTCTCCATCTAGGAAAACTTCGAGGCGACCTTTATCTGATGGGGTCATGGTGATGGCTACGTCACCAGGTGCATCTGACTTGAAAAATTCATTCGCCAACCACGTGGCGACCGGGAAATACCCTCAAGCTACACAATAAACTATTTCAGCTTCGACTTTGCCGTGTTCTGACCCTGCCATATAAGCCTCCAGTATTGTTGGTCTGAATAATGGGAATTAACTGTTACTTAATTATTGCTGTACCTATGCCAACAGCGGTGCGGTTGCCGTCTTGGTTGTCACAGAATAAGTCGACAGAAACTTGGGTCCCATCTTCAGTTTCTTGTGATCCATTGACGGCCCCAGTGACGGTAATTGTGTCACCAGCTTTCACGGGCCTTAAGAACTTTAGATTTACGGTGCCTGTATGATTAAAAACCTCTGGTCCAAAAAATTTGCGCAAACATTCAGCTGCGAAGGTTATGGACATGCGACCAGAAGCAAGGGTGTAGGTCGTTCCCAAACGTTTTGCTGCCAATTCTGGGTTGTTATGGATATTTTCTAGGTTCAGAATCCCTGTGGATTCAAACCCCAAAATTGATTTTTCGGTAATAGCCTTGGTAACGGAGGGTATAATTTGGCCATTCGCTATTTCTGTTCTGGATGCCATTTTTTCCCCAATTCATCTGGTTTTTTTAACTGGTAAGTACTGAGTTTTTCTAGAAGGCGACCGTCTTCATCGATAGCTGTAGCTTCAATGACAATATACGGCTTGTCTCGACGCAAGTATTTATCTGCTATCCGTCCAGTCACTATAATTTTCTTGCCGACGATGGGTGGGTTGAAAAACTCAACTTCATTTCCTGCATTCACCGTGCCGATGGGATCGGTATAGACCATGGCGAAGGCGGTAGCATCATGCTTGACACCTAGTGTGGGAAAAGACGCTTCAGGATCATCTACAGACGTGCGGAAAGCTTCAACCATTTCCTGGGTTAGTATGTAATCATAGGAACCTAGTTCCTCTCCGATTACTACATCTTCGTATGCGAAGACCTTTAGTTCTGCATCGGCCATTTTGGGTTCCTTTCAAGCTTCATTTGATCTATTTTCGCCGATCTTTAGCACGTTGCTCCTACAATACTGAGTTTGCCTGGGGTAGTCAACGTAAAGGTATTTGGACAATTAAGTCGTGGGCGTGGTGGGGAAATGACCTTTGCCCTATAATGGCATATGACATCTGTCATAAAAGGCGTGACTTACATGGATCTTGTTTTCGATAAGGGCGATTTGCAAAACCCCAGAGGGCATGCCCTGCTCTATTTTCGTGTGGATACTGAGCAGGATACTGTTTATGCGACTTACGTAGTTACGCTTCCCGTTAAATCTGATCTTACCAAGTATGTGCCGCCGTTTTTGGCCTCTCATCTAGGTAATATGCCCTTAAATGACTTGTCAGCTTTTGCTATGCCGCCGGTGCCAGAGGCTTTGAGTAATTATTCAGAACTGGAACGATTAAGCGATTTGAGGCAGGACGATCTGGTCTACGGTGGAAATATGTTCTCTTTTGACCTGCCTAGGATGATGGAGATGGCTACCGAGGCTGTGCAAGTCTACTCTGGACTTTGTTCGGATGCCCTGACTATGAACAGCACACCAGCGGAGGGAGCTGCCGCAGCAATTGGTGAAGAACTCCGAGAGACGCTTGAGATGCCTGTGGCTCCCGAGCCAGAACCGGAATCTCAACCAGAACAGGATGATTCTTATAATGTGAATGAAGTATTGTTCAGTTTCATGAGTGAAACCGACAAACTTGGTGAGTTATCTAAGTTGCTCGGACGCTTGCGATTCGCCGTTGATGGTGCGGACCAAGCTGCTGCCGACGAGGTTGGCGCTGAAATAACGGTGTTGGCTCGTCATTTACCTGAGAATTACAAGGTAGCCGACTTGTTAGATGCTGCTAAGGATAATTCGGATCGTAGCTCCCAGTTGGCCAAACTCTATATCGACCGTTGTTTTCGACTCTCTGCCGGAGAAGCAAGTGCGGCTATTGAGTTGGATGCACAGATTCAGTTGCTGCGAGACCAGGTTTAGAAGATTAGCCGAAAGGTTAATCCCGGCTCTAATCATTCGCTCCTAGATTTGGGAGGAACACGACAGGTTGGCCTACCTCTCCCGTCTCCAGCTTACCAATTTCCGCAATTTGACCCATTTGGATCTTGGGTTATCCCCCGGCGTGACGGTCTATTACGGTCCTAATGCTCAAGGTAAGAGCACGCTTTTGGAAGCCGTCTATTTGCTTTGCATTGCCCGATCATTTCGTGCGGAAAACGAACGTGAAGTAATCAGCTTTAAAGCCGCTAATGCGGGTGAACAAGCATTGGTGGATGGCACTATTGAAAAAATCGACCAGCGTCTTAGAGTAATTATTGGATACCAGCCAATTCAACGCTCCAACCGAGAAGCTGAGACTTTAGGCTATAACGTAAGAAAAGAAATCCGGGTAAATCGTATAAAACGCACAGCGGGAGAATTGGTCGGTCAAGTTAATGCAGTGCTGTTCAGTGCTGACGATATCGAACTGATTCAAGGTCCACCATCGGGACGCAGGCGATTTTTGGACATTTTGCTTTCCCAGGCTGACCCCCTGTATTTGAAAGGATTGCAACGTTATCAGAAAGTGGTGCAACAGAGGAACCAGTTGCTTAGGTTTCTCCGTGAAGGCCAAGCGCAGACTGATGAGTTGACTTTTTGGGATGATGAATTGGTGCGTGAGGGGGCTTGGATCACTTGGCGTCGCTATGAAGCTATGCGGGTACTTACTCAGGCTTCAATGAAACACCATGAGGACCTGAGTGGGCCTGAGGAAAGTCTTGAAATCGAATATCGACCCAGCGTCCTGTTAGGCCTTGATGTTTCTGAGACAGAGAATAATTTCAGGGAGGCTTTGAGTGCTGCCTTTCATAGGGAACGAGCCAGGCCGGTTACTGCAGTGGGTCCACACCGAGATGACTTTTACCTGATGATTGACGGTGCGGATATGGGTGTGTTCGCTTCAAGAGGTCAGGCGCGCACATTGGCCCTCACACTGAGACTGGCCGAGGCGGAATTTTTGTCATCTATAAGAGGGGATGGCCCGGTAGTGTTATTTGATGATGCTTTTTCTGAAATGGACAGCTCAAGGCGCTACCGGTTGCTTGAAAAGGCTACCCGTTATGAACAGGTGTTGATAACAACCACCGATTTGAATCAGGTGAACGATTTTTTTGGCGCTGGCGCCAATTATCATTACATATCAAAAGGACAGATTTGGCACTCGGATCAGAATGGAAACATTTCCGAATATCCTGTGTCGAGTCAGGAAGATGATTTTGAGTCTGACCAGGCTATCGACGAATCGGTGTGACCGGTGTATACATCATTGAGATTCAGGTAATAGTCTATGGGTTTGTTATAAGGAATAGTTAGAAGGTTTGGAATAGATGGCTGTGACTCAAGAACAACTGGATGAGATTGCACTCTCGAGAGCCGAATATGATCTAATCGTCGAGCAGCTGGATCGTGAACCGACTCCTGTTGAATTAGGCATGTTTGGTGCTCTTTGGAGCGAACATTGCGGATATAAACATTCTAAACCCCTATTACGCCTTTTTGCTCAGGATGACTCGACCCAAACGTCTAATCGAGTACTCTCTCAGACTGGCGCGGAGAACGCTGGCGCTGTGGATATCGGTGACGGACTTGCTGTGGTGTTCAAGGTTGAATCACACAATCATCCTTCCGCTGTGGAACCACTACAGGGCGCGGCCACTGGTGTCGGTGGTATTGTCAGAGATATTTTGGCCATGGGTGCCCGGCCTATTGCCCTATTAAATTCATTGCGCTTTGGCACTTTGGATGACCCGCAAAATAGACACCTTTTTCATGGCGTGGTTGGTGGAATCTCTTGGTACGGCAACTGCATCGGTGTGCCTGATGTTGCGGGTGAGATCTGTTTTGATGAGTCGTACTCAGGGAATCCATTGGTGAATGCCATGTGCGTTGGCCTGGTTAAGGCTGACAATATAGCAACCTCTGCAGCGAGTGAAGTTGGTGACGTGATGCTTCTGGTTGGCGCCGGAACCGGCCGCGATGGTATCCACGGTGCATCTGGTCTTGCCTCACGAACTTTTGAAGAAGAGGTGGAGCTCAGGCCTACGGTCCAAGTGGGTAATCCATTTTTAGAAAAGGTTCTTATTGAGGCCTGCTTAGAGGCGTTGGGAACTGGTTTGGTGAATGCGATACAAGACTTGGGAGCAGCAGGGTTGACCAGTGCCGCTATTGAGTCCGTAGCCAGTGGCAGTCGGGGCATCCTCTTGGATTTATCCAAGGTTCACCAGAGGGAACTGGATATGAGCCCCTATGAAGTGATGCTCTCTGAGTCCCAAGAACGTATGTTACTGGTGGTGGCGCCAGAAAACGTTTCAGCAATCAAAGAGGTTATGAAGAAATGGGACGTGGCCTGTCATGAGATTGGACAAGTGATTGCTGATCAGATCGCCCAGGTTTCTATGGGAGCTAGCTTGGTCGCTGATTTGCCTATTGGACCTTTAGCGGAAGCACCTCAATACCGACTCGAAGGTAAGCCGTCATTGGAAGATAGGGACAGGCAAAAACTGGAATTGGGGTCAGTTCCATTACCTACAGACGGACCTGAAGCGATATTACTACGCTTGTTGGCATCACCCAATATAGCTAACAAGAAGAGTGTGTATCGGCAGTACGATCATCAAGTGCAAACTAATACCGTGGTTGGTCCGGGCAGTGATGCAGCTGTTTTACGTGTGAAAGGCACCGATAAAGCGATTGCAGTGACCATAGACGGTAATGGACGCTTTTGCCAATTGAATCCGTATCAGGGCGGCTTGATTGTCGTAGCTGAAGTCTGCCGGAACTTGAGTTGTTCAGGAGCGCAGCCATTGGCGATGACTGATTGCCTCAACTTTGGTAGTCCCGAACGGCCCGACATCTACCATCAACTTGAACAGTGCATCCTCGGAATCGCAGATGCTTGCAGAGTGTTGGGAGTCCCCGTGGTCAGCGGCAATGTGAGTTTGTATAACGAGTCACGTGGGCATGCGATTTATCCAACCCCCATCGTGGGTGGCCTTGGCCTGATGGAAGATGCTTCTAAAGCTACCAGGTCAGCATTCGCCGGAGAGGGCCTGATGGTTGCATTGTTAGGTGCGGTTACTGACCAAGGGGATTCCAGTGACCTGGCAGGCAGTGAATACCTTCAGCAAATCCACGGCCTTGTAGCGGGCAGTCCATTAATAGATATTGATTTAGAAAAACGGGTTCAGCAGGCGTGCCGCGATGGGATAAACGAGGGCCTAATCATGTCTGCTCATGATTGTTCTGATGGAGGCTTGGCGGTAGCGCTTTCTGAGTGTTCTATTCAGTCTGGGGTGGGTTTTATAGGCGAGTTCCCCGTTGGCAACCGTTGGGATTTGACATTGTTTGGAGAACGCCAGTCTCGCATCGTGGTTAGTTTCCGCGAAAGCTCATGGAATGCTTTGCAGAGTTTGGCCTCTAATCTGAATGTGCCTATGATTAAACTGGGGACCACTGGCGGTGGCCGATTTAAGATTGACGGGCAGGTTGACCTGCCGATCGAGCAGATAAGCGATGGGTGGAACAATGGGCTGGAGGCAGTTATTGGATAACATGCCACTAAGAGTACTGTTTTTGACTCCCTACTTTAGGCCGTATCTTGGAGGGATCGAGAGGGCTATTGAGCAACTTTCGTTCCAGATGCAACGGTCGGATTCCGTTGAAGCTGTGGGCGTGCTTACTACCAAGTATTCGTTTCCTAGGCGTCCTCAGCCTACGTGGGAAGACCAAGAGATTTCGATAGAAGGTATATCGATATATCGGTTGTCGGGGTTTCCCAGTCGTTCGCTACCGATTCATTCTGTGCCTTTGGTTTGGTTCTCACCGTTGAAACTGAAACAGTACCTGGCTGAATTCAATCCAGACGTTATTCATTTCGTCGGTGATGGTTGGTTTTGGGGACATATTTGGGCGTGGATTTGGTACCGAGGCAAAGCAAAGTTTGTGTTTACACCGTCATACCATCCTTTGCCACCCAGCAAGTGGTGGTTGAAGCCGATCAACGCTTTCTTATGCCAGATAGCCGACCGTGTTGTGGCTTTGACCAGTCGGGAAGCGGAGGGTGTACACCGGGCTTACCTAGCACCAAAGAATAAATTGGGGGTTATTGGCTGGGGAACTTCTATTAAAGAGAAACCCGAACCGGAAAGTGAGCAACCAAACCACCAATTAGAGCGTGGTGGGCTTTTGAATATCTTATGTGTCGGTCGGATAGGTAGCCACAAGGGACAACGGTGGCTGCTTGGTATTTACTTGAAAACTCGGTCTCAGTTTAACCGCCCAGTACGTTTGATATTGGTGGGTCGGGATGAAGGTGGAGCTGCTGAAATTAGAAATTTGATCTCCCTGCATAGCCTTCAGGATGAAGTAATTGTTACTGGGGAGGTTTCAGATAGCGAATTGGCCGAATGGTACGCGGGAGCTGATTTGTTCGTTCTTTTCTCCCGTTACGAGGCCTTTGGATTGGTCTACCTGGAAGCGATGTCGCACGGTACGCCGGTATTGACCCATGATGTTGGTGCTAATCGAGAGGTCTTGTCACAGGGCGCCGTCGTCGTTCCTAGATTCGACGAGGGTGCTACTGTCAATGAATTAATCAGGCTAGTAAACAATGACCAAATGCGTTGGGATCTGGGCGCAGAGGCGCAACGTTACGCACTTACCAAGTTTACTTGGCCAGTAGTTGCCGACAAATATTTAGAATTGTACCTTCATTCCAAGACCGCAGTCTGATTTCCCGACCTGTTTAATTCTAAGTACCGAGGAAAGATTAGTGGATCGAGAAGCACTGGAAAAAGGCGCTCGGCAGATATTGCTGACGAACCTACGCCAGGGCGTGGCTGAGTGGAACGGTCAAGAGTATAGCTTTGTCTGTCCGTCGCTCACTGGTTATCCCTTCCAGTGGTTCTGGGATTCTTGTTTCCATGCCATCGCGTTGCTTCACCTTGACCCGGAACAGGCTAAAGCCGAACTTAGAACTTTAATGAGCGGGGCTTTGCCAAACGGATTCATGCCACACATCATCTTCTGGGAGATGGAGAAGCAACGCGATTTTCTGAGCCGGAACATAGTTGGCCAGACTGATCCACATTACAGTTCTACCATGCAGCCGCCAATCATCGCCTATGCTGTGGAGAGAGTGTACCAGGCAACTGGCGATGAGGAATTTAAAGCTATGGCATTACCAGTCCTGGTGAACTTCTATCGGTGGCTTCGGGACACCAGAGATCCGGATAATGACGGTCTGATTGCAGTGATCCAGCCTGAGGAAGCTGGTACGGACTGCTCGCCTAAGTACGATGAAGCATTGGGGCTTGGCGAACTGTCCAATCAAGGCTTTGTATCTGCGCTGCGGAAGATCTACCAAGCCTATGAACCGCTACGGGGAGATGATCAAAAAATATTATCGGCAGACCTGTTTCACTTTGAAGATGTGTTGGTCAATTCTATCTACGTGATGGGGATGCGTTCTTTGGTAAGGTTGCTTGGCGACTCTACTGAGTCTGCAGAATTCAACTGCGAGGCGAAGCGTACTCTGGATGCACTGCTTGAAAAATGCTGGGACGAAGAAGTTGGTGCTTTTTTTGATTTATCTGGTATCGCAGAGAAACCGGTGCGTGTGGTTACAATCAGTTCGCTTATGCCTCTAATCTTAGAGGATCTCCCTCGGCCAATTGTGGAACGTTTGGTCAACGATTGGTTGTCTTCTCCTGACCATTTTTGGACACCTTACCCATTGCCATCTGTACCGGCGTCCAATCCGAAATTTATGCCGGGCAATCCCCACGGTTTCATATGGCGAGGGCCTTCCTGGATCAATACGAATTGGTTTTTGTACCATGCTCTACTCAATCACGGTTACAAAGAACTGGCTGATATTATCGCCACCAAAAGTATCGAATGTGTCGAGAAATCCGGCTTTAGGGAGTATTACAATCCTTACACTGCAGAGGGACTGGGGGCCAAAGACTTTGGCTGGTCAACGTTAATTTTGGATTTCTAGTAAAACCCATTTACCCAATTCACAGGGTTCGCATTGTGATGTTGTCGCAGATTAATTCCGGCGAGGACGAAAGAGTTTAGACATAAACCCGGCTTCTGCCCTGGCTTCAGCCGCCGATTTGCCCATTTCATAGTCTTCATCTTCGTCGTCAGTGTATATAGGCAAACTCTCATTGCCAGGCTGGATACCCTCGTCTTCTTCATTGTCGTCCACATTGGGGTCAGCGTAATCAGCGGCCACGGATCTGGCAAAATCACTCGGGTAGTCCGATGTTTTTAGTTGTTGAGCATCGTCGGAAGGATACGAAATTTCTTGGGGAGCCACCTCAGTTGCGCCGTTTGTTCTGACGGCTATTGCCTGTTGCACTAATGGGTGTTCTTGGTTGAGGTTGAAAGTACGGCGTCTTCGGTTTTGCCCAGAGGTCTCATCTCGCCAGGAATGGTTTCCTTTCAGGAAGAATTCACCTTCGCTGAGGTTCCTTAGAATCTTGCTGACGTAGGTGCGGGAACTGGCTTTGGACCAGCGCTGGGTAATGTCTGCGTGCCCTGCTTCTAATCCTTGGCTGAGGGCGCTGCAGATTTCTGAAACTAGGAAGTTGAAGGCCACATGACTGATACCTTCTTGGTTTTCAAGTGTATTGGCCATGAATATCAAGTCTGAAACCCGATCGGCTAACAGTCCATCGTCGGGTTCTTTTGGCATGTCCAGTTTGTCTATGGCTTCTTGCAGGGCTTGGGCCAGCTCCTGGTTGCCTCCAAAAGCTGAGACCGGTTCTGCAGGTTCTTCATCAGTAGGTTGGTCGTTGCTTGAGGCTTGACCGGTATTGTATTGATATGCGGATTCGGTTTCCTCCACCTGGTCTTGCCAGCCATTTATTTGGTGCGAAAGGACTGCGTCCTCTTCCGATATTGGTTCTAAGGTGGGTTGGTAGTCGTCGGCTGTGGTTTCAACAGCTGTCGATTCTTCAATGTTAGATTTGACCGGTTCAGAGCTGATTGGCCCTGAGGTTGGTTGCTCTTCCTGCTGTTGTTGGCGGGACCGGGGGAGGCGACCACGACGTCGACCTTGTCTACCGTTAGATCCGGAACCGGATCCCGTTCCGGAGGGCGAGAACGTGGCCTCAGTAGCTCCCTCAGGGATGTCCTCATCGGACATTATGGCCCAGTCTACTAAACCAGCTGTGATTAATCGAATATTGCCGTTCTGTGCTACTCGAGCCATCAGTCTTTTGAAGCCGGCGTAGCCCAGTTTTTTTTCATCGAATTCTGGGAACTTGCGGACTAGACGCTGCTTGATGGAAGTCAAGAGTGGATTTCCGCCGGCTTTTCGCTCATCCCGAATGATGTCTTCGATAGCTCGGATGATGTCTTGTAGGTCTCCACCAGAGGGACTGACCGGTGCTATGTCCGCGGCAGGCGTTGACGGAGCTGCGGGCTCAGCAGATGCCGGTGGATCGACGTCAACGTCATATAGCACAAGGGCATCTACTTGGTCTGCTAGTCGGCGAGAAGTACTCCATGAAACTCCAACCACCACCACCTGTTTTCCCATTGTTCTTAGGGCGTTTACTACATGGATAAAATCAGAGTCTCCAGACACTAGTACGTAAGTGCTGATATTTGGGTAGGTGTGGGCTACTTCGATACAATCGGCGGTCATTTTGACGTCGACACTGTTCTTGATACGCCCGGTACGCATTCCATTGGCATTCATTGCGCCGGGGGAAGGCGCTCTAGTGGGTACGAAGACCGGCTCGATACCGGCGGCGTAGAGAGAAGGAGGGTCGTTCAAAAATTGGCTAGCGCCCCGTAGTTCTGGAGCTCTTGTCACCCAGTCGGCGTAGGCCTTGGCAATTACTACACGGCCATGGTTAGACATTTCTTCTTTAAGAGCAGAAACGTTTGGGATTCGGTTCCCTACGGCCAAACTGATTTTAAAGTTTTCCCAATCGATGAATAGTGCTACGTCCGATCCGTTATTGAGGTTACTTTGCATTAGGTAATACGTCCCGGTGGCCCGTCCTAGGCTCACCTAAGTGTGTCCATATCAGTTTAGAGTGCTGCTCATGTGTAGTCAAGAAATATGACGGTGCTTGAGTTTGGTTGGTGCACTCGCACGACGATAATATCCGCCGATTGAGGACGTATTTTTTACGCTAGGTTCGAAGTTACCTTCGGTGTAAAATGGGTCGGGTTCTTCAACTTAGGAATTCAATTAAGACAAATAAACTCAGAGGTGCATCCATGGTAGACCGACCCCTTAGGCTAGACGGTAAAGTGGCGATTGTAACCGGCGCCGGATCTAGTGGTGAAGGCGTAGGCAATGGCAAAGCAGCGTCTATCTTGTTCGCTAGAGAGGGTGCCAAGGTCTTGTTGGTGGACTTCCAAGAAGATCGTGCTAGAGAAACACTAGAACTGATTCAAAAAGAAGGCGGTGTCGCCTCCACCCTGCAGGGCGATATGACCAACATCGACGACTGTGAACGTATGGCAGCCACGGCAATGGAACGCTACGGCCGAGTGGATATCCTGGATAACAATGTGGGTATCTCTCAGAGAGGGACCGTAGTTGAGGTTACGGAGGAGGCTTGGGATAGGGTCATGTCTGTCAACTTAAAAACTATTATGTTGGCGAGCAAAGCGACCATACCTCATATTGTCTCCAGTGGGGGCGGTGGATCGATCATTAACATCGCATCTATTGCCGGACTACGAGCCCATAGCAGCACACCGTACAGCGCATCTAAGGCGGGTGTTATCGGTCTGACGTTTTCGATGGCCGCTGACCACGCCGCCGATAATATTCGAGTTAATGTTATTGCTCCAGGTTTGGTTTATACCCCGATGGTGGCACCTCGCATGAACGATGATCTGCGCCAGTTTCGGTCCGATGCTGCACCACTGAAGTCAGAAGGCACCGCCTGGGACGTCGGCTACGCGGCGTTATTCTTGGCCAGTGAGGAGGCTCGCTGGATAACGGGAATCTGCCTCCCGGTGGACGCAGGCCTAACCTCGGTTCACCCAGGTACATACACACCGATGAACCAGCAGACGAGGTACTAGTCAGAAACTCGCTTATGCCAATTTACTCGCTTTACGAGACAAAGGATTTCTCGCTCTAAACTAAGATTAAATCTTCTTTTTTGAATGGAGAATGTCAATTTTTAAAATGGAGATTCCTAATGTTAACCAGCCCAACAATGACAAACTATAAGATTGAATCAATCATTCAAGGAGCCGAACTATGCGTCTGGACGGAAAAGTAGCTCTCATAAGTGGCGGTAGCCGAGGTATGGGTGCTTTTGAAGCTGAGTTGTTTGTTCAAGAAGGTGCTAAGGTCGTGATCTGCGATGTGCGGGACGACGAAGGTGACGCACTGGCCAAGAAGATTGTAGATAGGGGTGGGGAAGCAGCATTTGTGCATTTGGATGTAACAAGCGAGTCCGATTGGGCCGCAGCGGTGAGGGAGGCGGTAGAACGCTACGGCAAGCTGGATGTGTTGGTCAATAACGCCGGTGTGAGTGCTAGGGGCAGTATTGAAGAGACATCACCTGATGACTGGGACCGGGTGATGGACATCAACGCGAAAGGAGTATTCTTGGGCACGCGTTCAGCCATTCCGGAGATGCGAAAAGCTGGCGGAGGCTCCATCATAAATATCTCATCCCAATTGGGTCTTGTTGGCATGGGAGAGAGCAGTCCTCAGTATCAGGCTTCTAAGGGTGCAGTCAGGATCTTCTCTAAATCAGCTGCTATTCAGTATGCACACGAGGGAATTAGGGTTAATTCAGTCCATCCTGGTCCCATAATTACTCCTATGACCGAAGCCCGGCGCTCAGATGAAGTAGTGCGACAGAGGATGATTTCTCGCATACCCCTAGGTCGTTACGGTGAGTCTGAAGATGTGGCTTACGGTGTGCTTTATCTGGCTTCTGACGAATCTTCTTTTGTCACTGGTAGCGAGTTGGTTATCGATGGTGGCTGGACGGCTCAGTAAGAGCTTTTTCATCTCAGCGTTTGCCTTGAAATCTTCTACGGGCTGGCACGGGTCACTTCTGTTAGGAAATGACCCGTGTGATTTAGTGGTCCAACAGGTTCACTTTTCTTAGATGAATATCAATCGGAGGAGCGCGATTAACCGGTCGTGTTTAGTTTTGAAAAGCGATTTTTCTGTTACAAACATGCACTAGAAACTGCTCTAAATTACGTTGGCGGTTAATAGCTTAGCTTAAAGGTCCTCTAATCCCACAGATCCAACTAAACGGTGGAACTCTGTCTGTGTCTCTGCGTTTGGATTGGGCCCGGGGTGCCTGACCTTGGAACACTCGATGAACCCACGGGTCTTTAAAGCGTGTTTACGGATACCAACGCCGATACCTTCTTGGAATTCAAATAGCATTAGAGGCAGGCAGCGGGAAAAGAGTTCCTCTGCCTTTTTGTTATTACCTTCATCCATCATTCGGCAGATATCCACTAAAACCTCTGGATAGGCGAATCCGGTCATGGCACCAGCAGAACCTCTGGCTAATTCTTCCAGCAAGAACACCCCGCCAAGCCCGCCGAATATTGGCATGTTATCGCCCACCAACTTACGAATAGCAGAAATTTTAGGCGGCGTCGGAGGGTCTTCTAGTTTCAAATACTGGGCGGTAGGAACCTTATTATTTAGGTTCGCGATGAACTCAGGGGACATATGGACGCCTGATGTAGATGGGTAATCCTGGACCACTATTGGAATATTTATGGCATCTGCCAACCTGGAGTAATGACCAATGACTGCCTCTGGATTGGGCTTGCCCATGCTAGGGGGAGACACCATTACTGCGCCGGCGCCTAAAGATTCTGCTTCTTTGCTGCGTGCAATGGCGGCCGCCGTGCTGTCAGCGGTCGTTCCAACTGTGACCGGCAGCCCCCCCGAGTCTTGGATGACCTTTTGCGCGATGTAGTAACGTTCACTGTCTGTTAGACGTGCAGCTTCACCGGTCACGCCTAGGCAGACCATTCCATTGCAGCCTGAGGAAACGGCCTTAGCAACCAAATTTCCCAGTCCTTGAAGATCAATGCTTTCATCTTCGTGGAAGGGAGTCGCCAGCATCCAATGTACTCCGGAAAACTTCTTAGCCATGGAAAACCTCTAATACAAACCTTCATTCACAATTGGTGCAGGCGCTATTTTACACACTAAATATCTACTGTTGGAAAACCAGCTCCAACCAATTTAAAAGAAGTTTACTCAAAATGAATAGCATAAAAAGACCTATCAATTGAAAATATTCAGGTCTAGGCTTAACTTGATTAGGGCGTTAGTAGAATTTTACCGGAGGTTTCTCGTCCTTCTAGTTGGCGGTGTGCCTCCGCGGCTTCGGCTAGAGGGAGAGTCAAGCCTATGTGTAATTTGAGGTCACCGGACTGAACCCAAGCAAGCACGTCTTGGGCTCGCTGGAGAAGCTCGTCACGGGTGGACGTGTAATCACCTAGACTGGGGCGAGTTAGGTAGAGAGAACCATTCTGAAGAGCACGGGTGTTGGTGTCTGTAACAGCACCACCAGCCTGTCCGTATAAGACCATATAGCCCCTGCGACCAAGACATTTGAACCCTTTTTCGAAAGTGGTCTGACCCACCGCGTCTAAGACCATGTTCACGCCTAGGCCATTAGTTGCTTTGTGAATTTCTTCTTCAAAATCTTGTTGAGTGTATAGGATTATCTCGTCAGCTCCCGCATTGGTCGCTATCTCCGCTTTGGCTTCCGTTGAAACTGTAGTGAATACATGGACGCCTAGGCGTTTCAACAACTGGATTAGAAGAAGACCCATTCCGCCGGCTCCAGCATGGACTAAAACTTGGTCACCCGGGTTCAGCCGAGCGATACCGAAGACCAGAAAATGGGCAGTCATGCCCTGGAGGAGGGAAGCAGAACCGGTAGCAAAATCCATTGTGTCGGGGATTTTGACCAATAGCCAGGACGGCACAGCTTGTTTTTCAGCATATGAGCCGGTATGCATCGCGTAGGCAACCCGATCACCTACTATCACTTCCGTGACACCTTCCCCTATGGCGGTAACGACACCACAACCTTCTCGACCCGGAGTCCATGGAAAATGTGCTGGTACGTTGGTGCCTTTGCGACTGGACACGTCGGTGTAGTTGACTCCGATGGATTTAAGGTCAACTATAGCTTCTCCTGGCCCTGCTATTGGATCTGGAGCATCTTCCAGTTTCAAAACCTCGGGTCCGCCAATTTCGTAAGCGCGTATCGTTTTCATATACGTCTCCCGTTTTGTAATGCAGCCAACCTAGGTTCGGCTGGGGTTTGGTGGTAGGTTACAGCAGGATTAGGCACGATGGAAAGCTAAGGGTCGTGGGGTATGTGTGTTGGATCTCGATTGGGGATTTGTTTTTGATCATCGAAGAAATAGTGTTGGTAGAAAATGGCTAGAAGTTTACTTTGTGAGCTTGGTATGGTTTATTAAATCCTGATGCCAATACCCACTAGAGTTAGTAGGTCACTGATAATCTGGTAGGGTTGAGGGCGATAGATTGGTTAATATTAGGGGGCGACTGACTGTATGAGCTTCGAGATGATCAAGACTGACCAGGTGGATAGAGTAGCTATAGTGACGTTGAATCGACCAGAAGTTTTGAACGCACTGAACCTGCAACTCGTGCGGGAACTCGACGAATTTGTGACTGACGCTGAAGCGGATGACAGTATCGGTGCTATTGTTATCACCGGTGCTGGCGAGCGAGCATTCTCTGCCGGCGCAGACATCCATGAAAACCGGGAGAATTCTGACGAAGAGCGAGCAGCAGGAGCGGCGCAGCGGGCTGAGTACACTTGGCACCTTGCAATATCTTCTAAGCCAATAATCGGTGCCATTAATGGCTTATGCTATGGCGGTGGCACGGTAATGGCCACTGGTTTGGACTTCCTTATAGGATGCGAAAAATCTAGTTTTCGTTTCTTGGCGGTTAACTACGGTCAACTGAACGCCACTTGGAGCTTGCCGACCATGGTTGGGTGGCCCAAAGCCAAGGAACTCCTTTACAGTGGTCGTGAAGTATTTGCTGATGAGGCATATCACATTGGTTTGATCAACCATTTGGTTCCATCCGGCGAATTGATTGATCGGACCGTAGAAGTGGCAGCCGGTATCGCGAAGAACCGGTCTGAAGGCGTAGCTAATATCAAGTCGCTTCTAATTGAGCATACCGGAGAGGCGCTGCAGACGCAGTTTCAAACAGAGATTGAAGGTCGGAAAGGCCGATTCAAGGGTCTGACAGTAGAGGATGGCTTTAAGGACTTTTTGTCTCGAAAAGGTCGGAAGCCCCGGGTTTCATAATTTGCCATTTAGTAAGTGTTGAGACAAGGCAAGTCAAGTTTTTAGTTAGCTGGATTGATCGTTCTCGGCCATTTAGATTTGGAGTGATTTCGTTCATCTATGAATATGTCTAATTATTCATTTGATTAACTCTTCAATCATCACTGGAATGAACCCCAAAGACGTAGCATTGCGATTTGGATTGCCCGTCTCTGTATTCTTGGCTGTGATCCTGGCTCCGAATCCGGACGGATTGACAGATCAGGGTCAACGAGCGTTGGCTGTGATGGCGTTTGCAGTAGTCCTATGGGCTATGGAGTCACTGCACATAGCCGTTACTGCTGTTCTGGGTATAGTCATGCTCGTTCTGCTAGACGGGGTGGACGATATAAACGGAGCATTGTACGGGTTTTCCCAGCCAGTGACCTACTTCCTGGTTGGAATCTTAACTCTTGGACTTGGGGTACATCAGTCTGGTCTGGCTGAGCGCCTTGCAGTTCATATCATCAGGTTTGCTGGCGGGAGTCCAAAGATTCTTTATGTTCAGATGCTGGCAACATTTGCTGGGTTGACTTTTGCTCTGCCGTCGGCAAGTACCCGCGGGGCCATCATGGTTCATATATATGAAGAGGTTATGGAACGTTGGGGAGTGGAAAAGGCTTCGCCACTGAATAAGGCAGTGATGATTGCTATGGGTGGCCTGAACCGTCTTGGTTCTACGGCTCTTCTAGCCGGCGGGATAACGCCGGTAGTGGCATCTGCGTTGATATCCGATTTTGGTATGATCGACGATTTTTCGTGGACCAAGTGGTTCATTTTGATGGCCGTGCCTTTCTATTTAATCTTGATTTTTGGTGGACTATGGGTCTACTTGGCGTATCGTTCCGGTTTCACTTTGCCTGATAAAGCGGAAGCGGTGGAGCTAAAGACGGGTCCGATTCAAAGTAGAGAGATCAGGGCTGGGTTGATCGCTGTGGGTACGGCTTTACTCTGGTTCACAGATTTTGCTCATGGGCTGCATCCAGCAGTTCCAGCACTGATTGCTATGACGGTTATCCTGATGCCTGGTATCGGAATTCTTACTTGGCGTGAATTTGAGTCCAACATGAGCTGGACTAATTTTTTTGTTATTGCATCTTCATTATCTATGGCCAATGCTTTGATTGTCAGCGGAGCAGCGGAGTGGTTTGCTGAAACGTTAGTGGGGAGTGTGCAAGGTCTAAGAGGCCACTCAACGCTAGTATTGTTGGCAATGTGTTTCGCAGCCTCAGCGGTCAGGATCATCATGCCGAACATATCTGGATATCTAGCGTTCATAATCCCCGTGGCTATGACTACTGGTGCAGCATTAGGGCTGAATCCAGTTGTTTGTGGCTTGGCGGTCACGGTTGTAGGGGATTCCGTGGTGTATTACCCGGCCAGTGCAACTGGTAGCGTGTTCATTTATCAACGTGCCGAGATCAGGGCATCGGAGGTGGTCCGCATGGGCATTGCGATGACGGCGATCGCTATTGCTGTGTTATTCATCATCGTGCTGCCTTATTGGAATCTGATAGGCGAAAATCTAACCCTTTAGACCACAGTGAAAGTGTTTTTTTATTGAGGGCGATATGAGTGCGATCTCTGGCAATCTTGTTCATCCCATAGGACACAGTTCCCCAACCCCTGACGTTGTTGCCCCTGACGGGTCAGAGGTACGGTATTTGGTGGGAGTTGAGAACGGCGCGACTAAAAGCAGTGTGGTTGAGGTCACGCTTGCCACCGGAGAAGTCACCCGACCAGTAAAGCACAATACGGTCGAAGAAATCTGGTATGTACTAGAAGGGAGCGGTAAAGTTTGGCGTTGTCCAATGGGAGTCGCACCGGAGTCTGTGGTTGCCGTTCCCGTTTCCCCAGGTGATGCCTTGGCAATCCCCGTCGGTTGGAGCTTCCAGTTTAGTGCAGATACTGGCGGTTCATTGAAATTTATTTGTCATACTACTCCGCCTTGGCCAGGCGGGGATGAGGCGGTGATTGTGGAGTACGGCGGGTTGGGAAGTGCGACGGTTTAGATCGTAATCCGGGACGTTGAATACGAGAAGCTTGACAACAAAAATTTTAGAGCTCTATACTCGTCATCACACAATATAATATGTAA
The DNA here is from genome assembly GCA_022451925.1 of Dehalococcoidia bacterium. Classification (GTDB taxonomy): domain Bacteria; phylum Chloroflexota; class Dehalococcoidia; order Lucifugimonadales; family UBA3495; genus UBA9611. The sequence goes on along the minus strand of JAKUNL010000003.1, from coordinate 87,886 downwards.
AAAGGCTGTGAAAGGGAGTAGTAGTCTTCCAGCGGAGTTAAGCGAGCCGGGTTTGGTGCGAGCCGGTGCTTTGAGCAGAAGAACGAATGGACCCTGGAGCTGCAGGCCGATCTGATCCTTGATCAAGCTAGGCTGTGACGGTTGGGCACTGTTAAAAGCCTACGGCATGAGGGTACAACGTAGGCTAGACTCTCCCCGCCGATTGAGAAGCTGGGTCACCCCGTCTACAACTAGGGGAACCGCCGGCAAAATGGGGTGGCAACACGAATTTGACTCGTCCCTTGTTGGGAACGGGTCTTTTTTTATGAGAAATATTATTTGGCCGAGAGTGTATGAAATATGTAACTGGCTATGTTGCAGCTAAGCGCCTTTGGTTCAAAATTTGGATTTTCCAATAAACTGGGAACTGGATCAGTAAGATGTACACACCGACACTAGAGCAAGTTAAGGACATGATCGATTTGGGAAACCTGGTTCCGGTTTACCGTTCGATCAACGCAGACTTAGAAACGCCTGTTTCTGCTTATCTCAAGGTAGCCCGAGGACCTTATTCTTTCCTTTTGGAGAGCGTGGAGGGTGGAGAGCGAATTAGCCGCTACAGTTTTATTGGCACAGATCCCTACCGGGTGGTCAAGACAGGTGTCAATGAGGAACTAGGTGAGATAGATCCACTAAATCCGGTTCAAGAAGAGATGGATCAGTTTCAGTTAGTACCAGTGGAAGGCTTACCTGGCTTTCATGGCGGAGCGGTGGGTTACCTTGCTTATGACACCATTCGCTACTTTGAGCCCAGAGTGCCGGAGATGCCGGAGGACCCGGTGGGCGTACCTGAATCGGTGTTCATGTTCTGTGACACCTTGTTAGTGTTCGACCACATAAGGCACGACATCAAGGTGGTGAGTCATGTCAAACTGGATGGTGATATCGATACTGAATACAAAACAGCTATAGCCAAGATAAACGAAATGGTCCGCCGTCTGGCTCAACCGCTGGTATTATCGCCAGAGCTTTTGCCTGATAGGAGGGCCAATATGGTCCCTGGGAATATCGAATCGAATTTTACACCAGAGTATTATGGCAAGATTATCGACAAATGCGTCGAATACATCTACTCCGGTGACGTGATTCAGGTCGTTAACTCCCAGAGGTTTTCCCGTCGTACAGATGCCCATCCATTTCAGATTTACCGGTCGTTACGTAGCATCAATCCCTCTCCGTATATGTATTACTTGAACTTGGATGATTTCCAAATCGTGGGAGCGGCGATCGAAACAGTCGTTACGGTACATGGTAGAAGGGCAGCGACTCACCCCATTGCAGGCACTAGACCCCGGGGCACGACCCCAGGAGAGGATGATGCGAACGAAGTTGAATTGAAGAGTAGTGAAAAGCAAAGAGCGGAGCACATCATGCTGGTGGACCTGGGACGTAACGACATCGGTCGAGTTAGCAAACCAGGCACGGTGGAAGTCACTCAGTTGATGGATGTAGAGAAATTCTCGCACGTGATGCATCTGGTATCCCATGTAGAAGGTGACCTCCGTGATGGTATGACTTCTTACGATGCTCTTCGGTCTTGCTTCCCTGCCGGTACCGTGTCTGGCGCGCCCAAGATTCGGGCCATGGAGATAATCGCCGAAGTCGAAGGTCAAAAACGGGGGCCGTATGGTGGTGCTGTGGGTTACTTTGGATATTCTGGAGATATGGACACCGCGTTGGTGCTGCGCACAGGCGTATACAAAGATGGCGTCATGTATGTGCAGGCGGGCGGTGGTATCGTAGCCGATAGCGTTGGCGAGGATGAGTTCCAAGAGACTCGCCACAAAGCCGGAGCTTTGATGCGTGCCATCGATTTGGCTGAGGGTGCAGACTAGAGAGGAATTCTAGTTATTTAGCAAATACTTGGAGGTAAAAATGTTGAAGTCATTTTTTCATACCGGGTTTGTAGTAAAGAACATTGAGGAGTCGGTCAAATTCTATGCCGATGTATTGGGTATGCGGATAGCTGGCCGCTCCGAACGTAAAGGAGAGTTTGCTCAGCAGATGTTGGCCTTTCCAGATGCGCACATAAAGGGAGGGTTCTTGGATATGGGGGACGGGCATCAATTGGAATTGATCCAATACTTGTCCCCGGCCAGTGGAGAGAACAAGCTGCACCGGAATGACCTGGGAGCGTCCCATTTGGCATTTCTAGTTGAAGATATCGAGACTTTCTATAAAGAGACCTCCCATAAGGGAATCACCTATAACAATCCTCCGGCATCGTTGTTCGACGACGATGGTAATCTGTTGCGAAAGGCTGCCTATGCACAAGACCCCGATGGCAATTGGCTGGAGTTCATCGAGCTTCTCTAAACTCTTGAGCACTAATCAGATGTATTCGAGTAATTATGCTTTTAATGATCGACAACTACGATAGCTTCACCTACAACCTATACCAGTATCTATGTGAATTGGGCGCAGAAGTAGAGGTGGTACGCAATGACAAGATCTCTCTCGAAGAGATTACTGATATGGATCCCGAAGGGATTATCATCTCTCCTGGGCCGTCCACTCCACTAGAGGCAGGAATATCCAACGATGTGATAAGTCATTTCGGACCTAACATCCCGACTTTGGGGGTGTGTCTTGGGCACCAGTGTATCGGCTACGTTTATGGTGCCAAAGTGGACCGTTCAGACGAAATTCTTCACGGCAAGACGTCCATGGTGACACACAACGGGGTCGGAGTCCTGGCAGGTTTGCCCGACCCGTTTGAAGCTATCAGATACCACTCATTGGTGGTCTATCCTGAGACCATACCGGACACTTTGGAAGTGACCGCGAGGACTGATAATGGGCTGGTTATGGGGTTGCGCCATAAGGAATATCCTATCGAGGGCGTCCAGTTTCATCCTGAGTCCATATTGACCCCAGATGGGAAACATCTGTTACAGAATTTCCTGGATCAGGTCAGTACTGCGGCTGCTGTTTAGCCAATCGATAGGAGAATAAATTGGATATCAGAGAAGCTATAGACGTAACTACTTCTGGGGATTCCATTTCAATGGAAGAAGCTGGGTCGGTGATGCACCAGATCATGTCCGGTGAGGCCACACCCGCTCAATTAGGGTCTTACTTGACTGCCCTTAGACTAAAGGGCGAGACCAACGAGGAAATTGCCGGTATGGCCATGGTCATGCGCGAGTTCTCCCTGCGGGTCAGTGTGGACGGCATGTTAGTTGACTCAGTCGGAACAGGGGGCGATGGCTTAAATACGTTCAATATCTCTACTGCAGCGGCTTTCGTTGCTGCGGGTGCTGGGTTAAAGGTTGCTAAGCATGGTAATCGTGCAGCTTCTGGCACCTGTGGGAGTGCCGACGTTCTTGAAGAGCTAGGCGTCAAGATTGAGCTGACGCCGGAGGATGTGGAACGGTGTATCAAGGAGAGTGGAATCGGGTTTATGTTTGCTCAATCCTTTCATCCGGCTATGCGCCATGCCGGCCCTGTCCGGCGAGATATTGGAATCCGAACGGTTTTCAACATCCTGGGACCGCTTACTAACCCGGCTAGGGCGCAGTCTATGTTGGTTGGAGTGGCCTTCCCTGAACTGGGGCAGAAGATGTCTGATGTGCTGCGTCTGATGGAGACCCACCATTCTATTATTGTCCACGGAGACGGTGGTTTGGATGAGATGACACTATCAGGTGACACGTTCGTATCAGAAGTGAAACAGGGTCAAGTAAGCAATTGGACGCTGTCGGTTGCCGACACTGGTTTACCAGTCACACCCATCGAGGCTGTAAAAGGAGGCGACAAGACAGCCAACGCAGCTACCATGCGGGCTCTATTTGATGGTGAGGGCGGGCCAGTGCGCGATTACGTCCTTCTTAATAGCGCCGGGGTACTGATGGTTGGAGATCTGGTCTCCAACATCCGAGATGGGGTGCAACTTGCGGCACGGACTATCGACAGCGGGACCGCTAAAGACCGCATGGAATCCATGATTGAAGTTAGCCAGAGCTGCTAATCTGACTTACATTTCTTGGACTAAGTATAATGAGTGCCTGAGGATCAGTCCCAGAATGGAAGAAACATGACAACCATCCTTGATGAAATAGTCGCCGCCAAACGTGTTGAACTTGCTGAGAGTAAGAAACAAATATCAGAGGCCGAACTTAAGTCGGCCTCTGCAGACTTGCCGCGTCCATTAAATTTGTCTGGGGCCCTGTTGGGTGGTGGTGTGCGTTTGATTGCAGAGGTAAAAAAGGCATCGCCCTCCAAGGGCTTGTTGATGCCTGAGTTTAATCACCTAAAGCTGGCCGAGATTTATGCCAACAACGGCGCGGCGGCCATATCGTGCTTGACTGACCTGAGGTTCCAGGGTGAATTGAGCTTTTTACGTCAAATCAAAGAAACTGGAGCGTCGCAGCGTGCACCGGTCATCCGCAAGGACTTTATATTTGATCTATACCAGGTGACGGAAACCAGAGCTGCGGGTGCAGACGCCCTGCTGCTTATAGTTGCTATCTTGGGGCGGACCCAATTGAAAGAATTGTTGGAAGCGGCCCAATCACAATGGATGCAGTGCTTAGTTGAGGTCCACGACGAGACTGAACTTGAAACCGCATTGGAAGCTGGCGCTGAGATCATCGGCATTAATAACCGTGATCTTCGGACATTCACCACTGATCTGTCTGTGACAGAGCGCATCGCGCCGTTGATTCCGAGGGGCAAGCAGATTGTGAGCGAGAGTGGTATTTTCACCCGGGATCATATTAGACAGATGAACAAAGTTAGGGTCAATGCAGTTCTGGTGGGTGAAGCTCTTGTTACGGCGCCGGATGTCGGCGAGAAAGTGCGGGAACTTACGGGTCAGAGAGCTCCTACGGCTTAGTTATGGATTCCGATTATCTGAAAGTTAAAATTTGTGGTATTCGTGCCTTGGATGATGCACTGGTTGCCGCTGAGGCCGGCGCCGACTATATAGGCATGGTATTTGTGCCAGAACGTCGCCGACGGGTAAGCCCTCAAGATGCCAAAGTCATAGTTGATGGAGTCCGCGGATCGGGAGGCGTAGTCCCGAAGATGGTAGGGTTGTTTGCTGACCAGTCGGCGGAAGAAGTCTGCGGTATCATTGACTATTGCGGCCTGGATCTTGTTCAGCTCTGCGGGGAAGAGACCGTTAAATATGCAGGGGAGCTTGGCTGTGATGTGATTAAGGTAGTGCACGTGGCCGAGTCGGCGACCGTTGATGACGATGCCGGAACGGTTTCTAGAGTTAAAGAGTTTAGTGGGCTGGGTCATCTGGTGACTTTAGATAGGTTAGTCGAAGGTTTCCAAGGCGGAACAGGGCAATGTTTCGACTGGGGAGTAGCGGCGTCACTGTCTTTGGCTGGTCACCCGTTCTTACTGGCCGGTGGACTAACACCGAAAAATGTGGCCGAAGCCATTATTACCATTGCTCCTTGGGGCGTAGACGTCTCCAGCGGAGTAGAAACTGATGGCAATAAAGACCATGGCAAAATCAGACAGTTTTTAATCAATGCTAGAACGGCCGCCGGTAAGTCGCTTTAAGGCATAGGAAGGAACAATTAATGGTTGATATAAACCAAGCAAATCGCCTTTTTCCAGATGACAGAGGCCGGTTTGGAGACTTTGGTGGGAAATTCATACCAGAGACTTTGATGGCGGCTGTGTCCGAGCTTGAATCAGCCTATACCGAGGCTAAAGAAAACGACGACTTTCAAACTCGTCTGGCTAATTTGCTTCACAGTTATGCCGGACGACCCACGTCCCTGTATTTAGCTGAGAACCTGACGCGAGCTTGCGGAGGTGCCAAGATATACCTCAAGCGTGAAGACTTGGCACACACTGGAGCTCACAAAATCAATAATGCCCTGGGGCAGGCGCTACTGGCTAAACGCATGGGCAAGAATCGAATTATTGCGGAGACCGGTGCTGGCCAACACGGCGTAGCCTCGGCTACCGCCTGCGCTATGCTTGGTCTGGAATGCATCGTGTATATGGGTAGTGAGGACGTTAAACGCCAATCGTTGAATGTCTTTCGGATGAAGTTGCTTGAGGCTGAAGTCATTCCTGTGGATTCGGGTACCAAGACATTAAAAGACGCCATTAACGAGGCCATTCGGGACTGGGTGACCAACGTTGAGACTACTCACTACCTGATCGGTAGTGTTGTCGGCCCTCATCCATATCCTGTTATGGTTCGTGATTTTCAAACGGCCATTGGACGGGAAGCCCGCGCTCAATTATTAGAGATTGAAGGTAAACTCCCTGATTATGTATTGGCCTGTGTTGGCGGAGGAAGCAACTCCATAGGGATGTTCTACCCTTTTGTGCCTGACGAAGATGTAAAGCTGATTGGTCTAGAAGCTGGAGGAGAAGGCGTTGAAACAGGCAATCATTCGGCTACCCTCAGCGCAGGGCGGCCTGGAGTGTTGCATGGTGCGATGTCTTACCTCCTTCAGGATGAACACGGTCAGGTCATGGAGACCCACAGTATATCAGCCGGGCTTGATTACCCCGGTGTAGGCCCGGAGCATAGCTATCTGAAAGCCTCGGGGAGGGCCGAATATCGTGATGTAACAGACGGTCAAGCCTTGGACGCCTTTCATCTGCTGTGCCGCACCGAAGGTATCATTCCGGCCTTGGAGTCTTCTCACGCAGTGTCTGCAGCTGTTGATCTGGCCAAGACACTTACTCCTGATCAGGTTGTTTTAGTTTGTCTTAGTGGACGCGGAGACAAGGATATCGATATAGTGGCCCAGTCTTCTGGACTTCAGATTTAGACGAATCACCCTCTGTATATGGTATTTATTCTCGAAGATATTCCTAACGTAATCCAGAAGAAATCCTTGTGCTACAATGATTGCCGATTCGCCAGAGCCATGCCTGAGTGTTCTCTGGTTATGTTAAGTTGAAGATTTCTTAAAATTAGCAGGAGACACCGTTATGGACATGGGATTAGAGGGCAAGGTTGCTATCATCACTGGTGGTAGTGATGGCATCGGCAAAGCAGCTGCGCTGAGCATGGCCAAAGAAGGCGCCAATGTAGTCATCGTGGCACGTCGACCAGAGGTTTTGGACCAAGCGGTTCAAGAGATCAAGACGGCGACAGAAGGTTCAGTAGTTTCCCTGGCGCTAGACATTACCACAGACGGTGCGTCTAAAAAGATGATCCAGACGGCCATCGATAATTTCGGTCGCTTGGACATCATAGTTAATAACGCCGGTACGTCAATGGCAAAGCCATTTGAGGACGTTAGCCAGGAGGATTGGCAGGGAGATTTTGAATTGAAAGTCTGGGCTGCGGTTCGCCTGATGCAGGATTCGATTGGGGAAATGCGTAAGGTTGGTGGCGGTCGCATCATCAACGTGACCAACCTTGGTGGCAGGACTCCTGGCCCCGCTTCCATGCCTACTTCCATCTCCCGCGCAGCAGGAATCGCCATCACCAAGGGCTTGTCTAAGGACTTGGCCAAGGAAAACATCCTGGTAACCACCGTCTGTATCGGTTTGGTTAAGAGCGGCCAGCACCAACGCCGATATGACGCTCGCATAGAGAAGGAACCAAACCTGACGCTGGATACATTCTATTCCGAGCTGGCCCAAGGGCGGTCAGTGCCTATAGGCCGAGTTGCTGAACCTGAAGAGGCCGGAGATGTGATTACGTTCCTAGCCTCTGAGCGCGCTAGCTATCTGACGGGTATAGCGGTTAACTTGGATGGTGGTGCTTCCGCGGTTCTTTAACATTCGCTAAATAAGGTCAGTGTGGCCTAAATTTAAATATAAACATAAGGTCTAAATGACCGGAGGTCTTCGAACTTGAGTAGCTCTTATATGACAGAGTTGAGCGCACCCCAAAAAGTGCTGCTGGGACCCGGACCAAGCACAGTGCACCCACGTGTGCTGGCGGCTATGGCTAGTCCCGTGATGGGTCATCTTGACCCGGCATTCTTCCAAGTTATGGATGACGTATGCGAGATGCTACGCATGGTGTTCCATACTGAAAACAAAATGACGGTGCCCATATCGTCTACAGGAACAGGAGCTATGGAAACCGCGTGCGCCAATGTCATCGAGCCAGGTGACGAGGTATTAATCGCCCGTAACGGTTATTTTGGTGTCCGCCTTGGTGACATAGCTGGGCGCTGTGGTGCTACAGTTCATCTACTGGATACACCTTGGGGCAAATCGGTTGATCCGCAGATGCTTCGCGACGAACTTAAGAAACATCCGGGTCTTAAGGCGGTGGGCGTAGTTCATGCTGAAACCTCTACCGGAGTTTTGAGCGAAGTAAAAGAATTGGTTGACGTTATTCATGAGGCTGGTGCGCTGGCCATAGTGGATGCTGTCACATCTCTGGGTGGCCACGATATGAGGATGGATGAATGGGGCATAGACGTTTGTTATAGTGCGACCCAGAAATGCCTAGGTGCCCCTCCCGGGTTGGCTCCCATCAGCCTTAGTCAGTCAGCGATGGATGTGGTTTCTAAACGGTCAACCAAGGTTCAGAGCTTTTATTTCAACCTACAGGACCTGGAGGCCTACTGGAATCAAACTAGGAGAGCTTACCATCATACCTCGCCCATCAATATGACCTATGCTCTGCGTGAGTCCTTGCGGATGATGATGGAAGAGGGTTTGGATAATAGAATCCATCGGCACGCTCGTGTTGCTGCTGGGCTTCGTGCCGGTGCAGAAGCGTTGGGGTTGAGTCTACTGGCTGAAGAAGGCCACCGGTTGAACCCCCTGACCACCGTTTCGATTCCTGAAGGGATTGAAGACGGCAAGGTAAGAGCGTCGTTGTTGAACGACTACGATATCGAGATTGGTGGTGGTCTTGGTGAGTTTGCTGGTAAGGCCTGGCGGATTGGACTTATGGGCGAATCGGCTCGAGAAAGGAATGTTTTCGCAGTGCTATCGGCATTGGAGACCATACTCTCGAAAGAAGGTTATGAAGTGGCTTTTGGAGCTAGCCTATCGGCAGCCCAAAGAGCCATAGCAACTTATAATGAATAACAGCTGCGTTAAAATTATCTAGTAGCGCATTAAAAAAGGCGGGAATAAATCCCCGCCTTTTTGTTACCCCTTGAATAAGTTAGATTGTCCTGGATGCACTTGAAGAGTGCGAATGAGCCATTCGGTTACATAAAAGCTTGGTTCGATTTGCCACCTGAGGCGGTTCGACAGAGCAACGAAGATTAGAGACCTTGTTTATTTAATCGCTAAGCTCGTTAGTCTCTGGCGATTCCCGCGCTGGATCATTTGCTGGCAATAATGGTCTGCGTTCTGGCTCCAATTTCCAAGCAGGAACTGGAGTTTCCACACCTTCCCTGGGAACGAAAGCAGATCGTTCGACAAGTTGGTACTTGTGGACATATCGAGGACAGTTTACATAGACCTCTGATACATGGACACGAACCATAAATTGAGCACCAGGATATTGTGATTGTAGTTCATCATTTTCGTGAGCTGTAGCGGTACCTTGGAGCCGTATTCGACTGGGATCTGCGAAATCTATGAACAGCAGACCGACATTTGGGTTTTTTAGCAAATTGCCTATGGATTGGTATTTGCCGTTTCCGTCGTAATTTGGGAAGGCCAATGTTTTTTCATCAAGCACCTGTATGAACCCAGGATCACCTCCTTTGTAGGAGCAAGTGGGCAACCCTCTGTGATCGCAAGTCGCCAAGAAAAACATATCGGCGTCCTGTATGACTTTCTTGGCGACTTCATCAATTCTGTTTTGAACTCTGGTTTTCGTTATATAGTCGGCTAGCCGCCGGGTGTCGAAAAGGTCTTGATAATATCTATTGCCGTCATGGTAATCGTGGACTCTATCAGACATAGCTGTACTCCCCGGGTTTGTTAGATCATAGATGTATGGATAGTGTGGCTTCTATGGTTCACCAGGACGCAGGGTAAGTAGAGATAATCCTTTGTGGGATGTGTGACCTACTACAGCCCGTATGCTTCATCCAAAATGTCTACTACGTGGCGGATTTTGCTCTGTATCCCCTGGGATTTGAATCCTAGTTCAATTTGCAGCATGCAGCCGGGGTTGGCGGTGATTACCTCTTGGACACCTGTTGCCTTTATGCTAAGCATCTTGCGGTTCATTAGACGCTTGGAGAGTGCTGGCTGCGTTGAGGAATAGATTCCGGCACCGCCACAGCATAGGCTGGAGTTTTCCATCTCTATTAGCTCCAAGCCTGGTATGGATTTCAAGATCATTCTGGGTGCAGCGGTGATTCTCTGGGCGTGAGCCAAGTGGCAAGGATCTTGATATGTGATCCTTCGGGTGATAGTTGTTTCTGGAGGAATTAAGGGCAATTCAGCCAGGAATTCGGTTACGTCCTTTGTTATAGCGCTAAATTGGTTTGCTTTGTCCCGGTATTCGGTGTCATCCTTGAGGAGTTCTGCATACTCTTTCATATTGGAACCGCAACCCGCAGAAGCAGTGATGATCTGTTCCACTCCGGCGGCCATTAGTGTATCAATGTTGGTGCGGGCCATTGCCCGGCTGTTAGTCATGTCGCCAGCATGAGTGTTCAACGCTCCGCAACATCCCTGGCCCTTAGGCACTATCACATCGCAGCCGTTCCGGGTGAGAACGCGTACTGTTGCCTCCATAGTTGGACCTTGCATCAGTGGCATGACACAACCGGATAACAGGGCTACAGTCATTTTCTTTTCGCCTTGAGCTGGATGGGTGACATCTGTAGGAGTGAAGAACTTTTTGCTTAATGCCGGCAATTGTGACTCTAGCGAAGCTACACCGCCTGGAACCAGATGGAGTAGGCGGGAAAGCCGAAGAAGTTTTTGCAAGCCAAACCTTTGGTAAATACGGATTAGGTGAGCTCCGAGTTTGAGACGCGAGGGCTTAGGTAAGGCGGTTGTTAAGAAATATCGACTAAACCGTTTTAGCTCCTTAGATTGCAGTCCTGCGGTTTTCACTTGGGCACGTGTCCGTTCCATGATTCTTCCGTAGGGCACGCCGGAAGGACACACTGCCTCGCAGGCGCGACATTGGAGGCAGGCTTCCCAGTGGGAGACTATCCTTGGCGTGATTTCTACGCGACCTTCGTTCACAGCTTTCATTAGTGCCAACCGACCTCGAGGTGATTCCATCTCTAAAGCTGTTTCTACATATGTGGGGCACGAGCTAAGGCAGAGACCACAATGAACACAGCGATACAGGTCGGATTCTGCCGGAGCATCAGGCCCGGTGAATCCTCTTGGGATGGGATTCAATGGTTCTGATGTGGACTGAGCCATCTTATATACCGCCTAAAAAGCGACCAGGATTGAGGACGCCGTTGGGATCGAACCGTTTTTTGATGTTCTGCATGATTGCCAAGCTGTCTGGGTAATCACCCCAGATATCTATTTGGGATTTGACTCTTACTGGGCAATGTTCCACTACTGCAGAGCCATCGTAATGTTGGACTATTTGCCGAACCTGTTGGATCGTGTCTATTATGGGTTGTGGTTCCATAGAGTGGGTGGATTGGAGATCGCCGAACTTGGGCCAGAATAAGCGTATGCTCCCAAACCCTGAGTCGGCGATTTGATCTGGGTATTCTCCGAAAAGGGTAACGGTGCTGAATTCTGCGGAGGCTTTTGCTGCTAATTTAGATTGGACAGACGCCTTCATAACCAGCGCTGCATCATTGCAGATTTGGGTTGGTATATCTGTAATCCACCGGAGCGTATCTCTGGCTATTGGGCCTTCTATACGTTGAACTGCGTTGGCCCCCTTAGCGAGAAGCGTCTTTTCTGCCTCGTCCAACCGCCGCCTGGTAGCTTGAGGGCGGCCCGAATAAAATGCTAGAAATAATGCGGTTCCCTCGTCCAAGAGCCCTAGATTGTGTGATGCGGCTAGGTTCGAGTCCTGGAGTCTCCTGGAGATCTGATAGGTGACATTAAGGCATCCTATTGGTGCGGCTGGAGAGTGAAGCAGAGTCCTACTGGCTACAACTGAGCTCGACAATTCCGAGAACGAAGCTAATAGGATCCCGTTGTGTGGGTTGATAGGCAGCAGCTTGAATGTGGCCTCAACTATTATACCCAAGGTGCCTAATGATCCGGTGTACAGTTTATTTAGGTCGTAACCAGTTACGTTTTTGACTACTTTTCCGCCTGACTTGGTAGCGACTCCGTCAGTGCCAATCACGCTTATGCCAATGAGCCATTCCCGAGGTAATCCGTAGGTATAGGACAGAGGTCCACTAGCCCCTACAGATAGAATGCCGCCGATTGTAGATCGGTCAGCTTCAGCGGACTCTAGAGGTACAAATTCTCGTCCGGGTGCTAGGCGCTCTTGGAATGAGGATAGGGTCATCCCTGCTTCAACTGTTGCTGTCATGTCAGCGGGTTGGTAGTCAACGAGCTGATTGATGGCGCTGAGGTCAAGAACAACGTCGGCGCTCTTTGGCAAGTTGCCGAGGTTCAATCGAGTTCCGCCACCACGAGGCATGACACTGATATGCTCGGAGGCCGCCCAGAGGAGTAATTCAGAGATTTGTAGTCTATCTGTGGGGCGAATTACCGCCTGTGGCACTATGTCGTCAATCTCAATGTCGCTAACGGGTAACACGACATTACCACCTAAAAGTCCAGCCAGACGATCGCTTAGGGGAGATTCCAACAAAAACTCCTGTGTAAATGAGCCTGGTTAGGCCGGCATGCCAGGGAATGTGGGTTGGGATTGTGGTATCGATTTTACGCCGTCCGGGAATATTTTTCCGGGGTTCAGGGTGTTATTCGGCGCGAAGGCGTCTCTAACCATGACCATGGCAGCCATGTCTTCATCCGAGTACACTAATGGCATTTGTTCCTTTTTCTCCAAGCCTACCCCATGTTCGCCGGTAAGTGTACCTCCGGCGTCAACACATACTTGCAATACGGCGGTTCCGGCTTCCATGACTCGTTCCAACATTCCAGCCTGTCGTTCGTCGAAGAGGAGGCAGGGATGGAGATTGCCGTCACCTGCGTGGAAGACATTGGCTATCGGTATGTCGTATTTATTACTGATCTTTGTCACCTCTCCTAGAACGCGAGCCAATTGAGTTCGTGGAACCACGCCGTCGACTAGGAAATAATTCGGCGCGACACTCCCTAGAGCTCCCAAAGCACCGTTTCGGCCAGCCCAGAGTTTTTGGCGCTCTTCAGCTGCTTCGGCAGTGCGAACTTGGGTTGCTCCCGTGTCCCAGAGGGCGGCTTCAACTTCATGTCCAATCTCGATGATTTCGTCATTCAGACCTTCAAGCTCGATTAACAGTACAGCTCCGGCGTCGTCTGGATAACCAGCGTCGCTGACATTTTGGACAGCTTGGATAGTGAGAGCGTCAATCATCTCTAAAGCCGCGGGAACTATGCCGTGCTCGATGATTGCTGAGACCGCGGTGCAGGCAGATTCCACGTTTGGGAAAATTCCGAGGAATGTTCGCACCGCCTCCGGAACCGGTAGTAGTCTCACAGCAATCTTGGTGGCGATTCCAAATGTGCCTTCGGAACCAGTGAATACGCCGCGCAGGTCGTATCCGATGGTCTCGCGGGCCAGGCTACCGAGGTTCACGATCGAACCGTCTTCCAACACGACTTCCATTCCAAGTACGTGGTTGGTAGTGGTCCCATAGGCCAGACAGTGAGGCCCTCCGGAATTCTCGGCGATGTTTCCTCCTAGACTGCAAGCTTTTTGGCTGGAGGGGTCTGGAGCGTAGCGGAGATTGTCTTTTCGGACGCGGGTGTCCAAATGCAGGTTGATGACTCCGGGTTCTACTAGAGCGATTTGGTTGTCTGTATCTACTTCTAGGATGTTGTTCATGCGTGGGAAGGCAATTTGGATACCACCTGGTGGGGCGACTGACCCGCCGCTGAGGCCGGTGCCAGTTCCGCGGCCCACAACTGGGATTCCGACGCTGTACGCCAGGGATATAACCTCGCTCACTTCTCTGGTATTGCTTGGAAACACTACAGCTTCAGGCACTCGTCGATCTATTGAACCGTCGTATTCAAAAACGAGTAAATCATCAGAGTGGTAAACCACGTTCTGTTCGCCGACGATCCTTTGGAGGCCTTTTAAAAAAACGCTGAATTCCATTTCTGAAGCCATATTTATGATCAGATTAGGTGAGATTTTAGAGCAAAACCAAAGGGTTTGCCAGACTAGGCAGATATCACTATTCGAATGCTAATTTAGGGCAGATGAAACACTCATTGTGCGACCATACCGTGTTTGTAGGCCTTATTGTTTATGGGTATACTGGGTCGGGATTTGCGTCAAGAATGGTTTAGTTTTGGACTGAGCCGCATCAATCGTTATTTAATTTAGCCAGACAGGAGGAATCACGTGGAGTTCAATATCGCCGTATTAGGTGGCGACGGCATCGGTCCAGAGGTGACAGAACAGGGTGTTCGTTCCCTGGAAGCCGTGGGCCGTGCATTCGGGCATAGCTTCAATCTCAATTATGGTGATATCGGTGGGATTTCCATCGATAAACACGGAATCCCACTAACTGATGAAACTCGGGAATTGTTGGATTCTAATGACGCGGTTCTTTTTGGCGCGGTGGGTGGCCCAAAGTGGGATTCTCCGGATGCGAAGGTGAGACCGGAGATGGGATTGTTGGATATGCGCGCCCATATGGGTGTGTTTGCTAACATCAGGCCGGTTAAGGTTTATTCTTGGCTGGCAGAGTCCAGCGTCTTCAAGCCCAATGTCATTAACGGCGTAGATATGGTGGTTGTTCGAGAATTGACTGGTGGCCTCTATTATGCGGAGCCTCGGGGCAGGCGTGAGACGCCTAATGGCATTGTGGCAGAAGACACTATGCGCTACACCGAGGGTGAGATCGAGCGGGTGATCCGAGTTGGGTTTGAATTGGCCCGCGGCCGGCGCAAAAAGCTGGCCTCTGTAGATAAAGCCAACGTACTAGAGTGTTCTCGCTTGTGGCGAACCGTGGCGACCAGACTGGGAGAAGAATATCCAGACGTTGAACTGGAACACGTGCTTGTTGACGCCTGCGCCATGCAGTTGATCCAAAAACCCACTGATTACGATGTGATCGTAGCGGAGAATACTTTTGGAGACATTCTTAGCGACGAGGCATCGATGCTTGCTGCATCCATGGGGTTGCTACCGTCGGCTAGTTTGGCGGGCGTTCCGGAGGCGGGACAACGCTCTGGGGGATTGTATGAGCCGATTCATGGCACAGCACCGGACATTGCTGGAAAGGGAATCGCCAATCCTACCGGTTCTATTTTGAGTGTCGCTTTGATGGTACGTTACTCTTTGGGCTTAACTGAAGAAGCCGCGGCTATTGAAAGGGCAGTGGACAAGGTTCTGGAACAAAACGCTCGTACTGCGGATTTGGTCATCGGCGAAGACAAACACGTTACCACTTCTGAGATGGGTGACTTGGTCGTGGCCGCAATCGAAAGGGGCAACTAGTTCATTTCTTAGTTCTTAGGAAACGTTCTACGTTTAAGTGAAGGTGTAGTCCTTTCGAGATCTTCTCCAAAAAGGGGGTGTTCCCGAGGCTTCATACACGCATAATCTAACCTTATAAGAGGTCACGTCGACATGGGCGAAGAGTTATCTGTCGCCATATTAGTTTTCTTAGCTAGCGCAGGGACAGTGATGTTTTGTGGTGCTAAGCTCGCTGTGTATGGTGATGCACTGGCCTCGCTCACCGGATTGGGGCGGCTTTTTGTTGGTAGTCTGTTGATTGCCTTGGCCACGTCATTGCCTGAATTATCCACCAATATCTCGGCGGTTCGTTTGGATCCACCTAACCCAGGGTTGGCACTTGGCGATATTTTGGGTTCCAATATGCTGAACGTGTTCATCCTAGCTTCCGTCGCGTTGGTTTTTGGAGGTAAACGCTTCTTGGTGAAGGTTGCCCCCGAGCAAAAGTATCTAGTGATTGTGGCCGCGGTATTGACAGGGTTGGCTCTTTTCCTAGGTAGTTTGAAGATAGGAGCGTCGATTTGGGAGGTTGGTGTTTCATCTTTCGCATTTTTGATGGTCTTCATTGTCGGCATGTGGTTGGTCTACAAAACCAAACCTGGGGAAAGTGAAGAGTCAGATGAGGCTATCAGCATAAGTTTGGGGCGAGCTTGGATCCTCTTTGGTTTGGTCTCTGCGGGGGTGGTCATATCGGGATTTTTTCTTGCCTGGAGTGCCGATGAAATAGCAGGCATCACTGGGGTCGCATCCAGCACTTTGGGTATACTCTTGTTGTCTGTGGTGACTTCCATGCCTGAGGTGTCTTCTACAGTTGCTGCAGCCCGCATGGGGGCGGCAGATTTGGGTGTTGGAGGGTTGTTCGGTAGCTGTGGCTTCAACGCAACAATTTTGTTCTACTCCGACCTATTCTATCGCGATGGTATATTGATCAATCAAGCTGAGCCGGCTCATTTTGTGGCTGGTGGGAGTGCGCTGGCGCTGATGGTGATAAGTCTGGTGCTAATCGTCGGGCGTATGCGAATCAACCCGGGCTTGTGCATGGCGGGGTTGGCGCTGATGGTTGGAGTGTACTTTACCGGGGTTATTTTTGCGGCATCACTTGGAGGATAATAAGAATAAGAATTTTAAAGGTGAGCCCGTGGAAATCTTGATATCACTCTATCTCAAATGAGTGACGGATAATCTGAGCCAGACGCCTTGATTCATTGCTGCTACCGATGCTCGCTATAAACTCCAAACTTTCCCGGTAATGTAGTAGGAAGTCCGGGCTTACTTCACCGTTGATTGAGCGCATTCTGAACAGGTTCACTGATTCGCTAAGTCTGGTCTCCAGCCAATCTTCTCCTTTTAGATCAAGAAGCCTTGTTAAGAAATCTACGTTGCTTTCCATGGAAATCGGCAATTGCGGGGACCTTTTCAATCTATCTTTGTCGTAGGCAAGATGGGCTAAGCTTTCAGATATCGTATCGATTTCATCCTGCTCATATAACTGGGTCAATATGTAAGCAGCTTGGCCGGGATTCTCTTTTATGAGCTTGTATATGATTCTCGGCGCTGGTGCTAGCAATGGATCACTGGTTTGTATCAATGCCAATGAAATATCTATATTTTCCGCAAATATACGAGCAGTGCCCTCTGGTTCGGCGGATATGAAGCCTTCCAGCGGAAAAGGGGTATCTAACATTATCCGTGCTGTTTTTCCCGGTTCTTTCTTTGACTTGTCGGCCATAACCCAATAAAGGTATTTCAAGAAGGGCTCATCAATTCGAAAGTTGCCTGAAGGCTCGTTAATCAATAGGGCAATTCCGGTCTTCATAGTTTCCAGATCATCAGACGTGATTCCGAGTTTAGGTAGCAATTCTTCTGGGCCGAGTATTGCTCTGAGCTGATTTGGTACAGGCGTCATTAGGCTGCGGATAACCTTATCTGGGAGGTTCGAAGTGATTAATTTGCACGCCTCAGGGTCTTTGTCTCGTAAAAGGTCAAAGAATAGTTTAAGGTCGTTTGTTTGGTCGAGACCAATTTGATTGATGAAGACCTCAAGCTCGGCGGCTCCCTGGGCGGGTGACATCTTTCCGGAGTTCAATACCGACTCAACCTTTGAGCTAAACACTTTTAGGCGTTCTACGAAGCTGGCAGTGGCCTGAAGGGTTTCGCCGGTGGGGAGTTCTGCGCCTACGGAGAAGAGTTCCACTAGTACTTGGTTGTCGACAGCGGGAAGAAAGTTAACCAAGAATGGTTCCTTGGACAGTTGAGCGGCTAAAATCTGTGATTTTTCTAAAGGAGTGCCGGAAGTCTGACTGGAGAGGAATGCTAGGGCGGAATTCAATTCGACCGCTCGTGGGTGGGAGAGACTCAATAGGTATGAAGAATGGGTCTTGTAGAGGGCAATCTTGTCCAGCAGGTATCTCCGCCAGAAATCGAAATCCTCTTTGTTTTGCGGATCGCCAATAAGTAGATCGAATTGGTAGGTTAAGTCTCGGAGGCGTTGTCGTTCTTCAATATCTAGCACATTTTTGGCAACGGCGAGTATCGGCTCTGTCGGCTCTGCCTGTTCCAGTGATGGATATTGCCGAAGATCTAGGTGTTCAAATCCCAGCCACTTGCCAGTGGCCGCTACGTTTTCGCTGGATAGGGATTGGAACCATCCGGCTGCTTCGTACCAATCGATAAAACGCCCGGCTGGTAGGAAGTTATCCCAATACTTGCGCAATATTGGTGGGACTAAATTCAGGCTCCCTCCGGTGGTGTAGGGTATGTCAGCTTCTAGATGGTGGAATAATGGTTCGGGGTTGTCACTAGACAGGTTTGGGAGGTTTCGCAAGCGCTGCCGAAGCAACTCAAAGTCGTCGGGAGGCTGTGCCATGAAGGTCAATATGTCCCGATGGTAGGCTTGCATCGCTGTGGACAGACCATTGTTCAGGGTTCTTTTCCAACTCAGGTTTGGCTGTCCCGTTACCGGGAACCCGCCCCAATATGAATGGCCCAGCTCATGAATCACACCGATGGGGCTAGCTTCACCAACCCCAGCCCATTTAGAAAACCCATAGCTTCCAAAGTAACCGGGCTCGCCTTTCATTTGCCGGAGGTCAATACTACGTAGTAATGCCTCTCCAGCAGTGGTGGGTTGATACAGAGCGATTACTGCGTCAAGTCGTTCTTCCACCCACGATGTGGTGTCTGTATGTAGAGTGGGCAACGGGACAGGTGTTAAATGGCTTGAAGATTGGGTGAGAGGAGGGAGAGTTGTGGGTGAGTCACCAGTTGTTATGGACAGCGTAGCAGGCGTTGGCACTGCGCTGGTACAGGCGGAGACGAATACGCTGATAATGGGTACAAATAACCAGCGAAGCATAATGGCCCGGATTAGACGACCTCTAGTGGCTCTTCAATAACTCTACCGTCAGATATCTCAAAGATGCGAACGACCGGGTTGTTCATGTCCATCAGTGACACTAGAACGTAACGGACATCCGGCCAGAGTCCGGCGGTGCCGGCGGCGATTCGAACGTCCGTGTCGGATGGGTAGGCTTCGCTGCCGGTATGGGAGTGGTAAATAGCCAGAAGTTCCCAGTCGTTCTCGCCCGCCTCGGAATCTACCTGAACCAATTCGACGGGGTCCATAGAGAAACGAAACGGGCTGGCCTCCACGTTGGACATGGGGTATGTCTTCATCACCTGTCCGTCGGGACCAGCAAGAATACCGCAACATTCATTGGGAAGGTCAGCCTTGGAGTGGGCAACCATTTCGTCGATAAATTTTTGTTTAATCTGGACCAAGTAGGTTAACTCCGCTGGAAGATCGGGAAAACAAGGGGTTTATCGTTAAAGAGAGATAAGACACATAATCGTTGGTTGAATATATCAGAGGAATCCTAGAGTGAACAGCGTAATCGGCGATTCCATGAATAGTTGGAGGATAGGTTCGTATCTAGGTTCATATAGGTCAGGGTCCGATGAATTTACCGTGCAGATGATAGAAAGTTCGAAACCGTCGTTGTTACTAACAGTCAGGTTCTGTCATAAAGTTGTCAGATTGGGAATTAGCCAATCGGGCATACCGGAAAACAGTCTCTTCCTGTTCAGGGGTCTCAATTGACCCTGGGCGCAACTTTCGTATTCTATAAATCGCGTCATCAGGAATTGCACCACGATGAACCAGATAGCAGGCCAGCACTGTCCCTGTCCGGCCGATTCCTGCGTAACAACTAACGGTCACTGGACGGTTTGCCTTGAGCTGTTCGTCTATGAATGCAATCATTCTCTTAATCTGCTCCAATTTAGGAGGCGTGAAGTCTGGAACCATCTCGAACATGTCAACCATATCCACAAGGTTCTCGGTGTCGGCGGCTATTGTTTGTTTCTCCATCCTGATGATTGCCCTAACTCCCTGGTGGTGCAGGTACGAGAGGTCTTCCAAACTGGCAGGTCCCTGGGATCCGGCCAGTTCGTTTTGTAAAATCCAGTCAAAGTTCATTCTTTTCAAAGCTTCTTCAGACCTCATTAAGTTAGTTATTGATAGTGGCTTTTATTCGGAAGAGGATTTCTTGTGCAGCTAAAGAGTTTATTGATACCAATTTCATCCGAGGTTGTTCCCTCGTTTGCTTTCTATCTGAGATTTTCTGTTTCTCAATGTTTTGCCAACAGTGTGATGCTGACGATGTTTACCTTGCAGCCAATAGGTGGCGTGGTTATTCGTAGGCGCGGCGTGTCGCTATAAACTCTGCCCACCTAGTTCGAGAGGATGTTAGCGGGACAGGTATCTGCAAGTTTTAGGTTGAATATATTGGCTTACCAATTATAGTTTCAATGATAGGTGCTAAACAAAATAGAAAAGTATGGGCCAGACGAATATTCAAGCCGTTTGCAAATTCACTCTGGTATATTAAGTCCGTTGTCGACCGTGCACAGACTTGGTTGAGGTAATATCCAGTGGAATATACCAACATAAAATTAGAGAAAGCGAACCGGGTGGCGACAATTCTGCTGAACCGGCCAGATTCTTTGAATGCTTTGAGTCCCGATTTATTGTCGGAGCTATCATTAGCGTTGACTGATGTCGGCGGGGATGAGTCCATCAAGGCTTTGGTGGTGCGGGGCGAGGGGCGGTCTTTCTGCGCTGGAGCCGACCTGGCTTATTTTCAGAAAGCTCTGGCTGACCCTACACTCCTGCCTGACTACATAACCCAAATCAACGACGCTCTGAGCCAGATAGAGAATCTTCCATTTCCTACCGTTGCCGTGGTGCACGGTTTTGCCCTAGCGGGAGGTCTTGAGTTGATGATGGCCTGTGATATGTCAGTGGTCGCTGAAGATGCCCG
The DNA here is from genome assembly GCA_022451925.1 of Dehalococcoidia bacterium. GTDB lineage: Bacteria > Chloroflexota > Dehalococcoidia > Lucifugimonadales > UBA3495 > UBA9611. The sequence goes on along the minus strand of JAKUNL010000003.1, from coordinate 67,087 downwards.
CCTTGGAGACCAACATGTGAACTTTGGTCTTGTGCCCGGTGGCGGTTCCACCCAGCGCCTACCCCGCAGAGTTGGTCTGCAACGCGCAATGGAACTATTGACCACCGGTAAATGGATTTCTGGGATTGAAGGCGTGGAATGGGGCCTGGCTTTGCGCGCTGCTCCGTTGGAAAAATTGGACGAAGAACTGGAGTTAATACTTGGTCCCTTGCGTACTAAAAGTCGAGATGGTTTGGCTTTGGTCAAGTCCGTCACCTTGCGGGGTATGGGCCTGTCCATGGAAGATGGCATTGCCCTGGAGAGTTTTGCTTTTGCCAGATTTTTGACCACTTCCCCCCATCCTGCAGAGGGAATCAAGGCATTCTTGGAAAAGCGACAGCCGGAGTTTTAGATATGGGTCCCGAAGAATTTATACTTGGAAGACCTGGCCACTATCCGTAACGTGCTATCATTTGGAGTGATGACCCGAGGGGACCTATGCTTGCGGGCCATAATTTGATTAGTGAATCGGACTTTGCTGAACTCTCCATCAGTTCACCTTGTTCAGCAGAAATTGGATACCCAGCTTGAAGATAAAAGATATCCTGGCTAATACACGTCCTGTCTCGTTCGAGTTCTTTCCTCCCCGGGCTGCCGACGGCATACCGGCGGTGCTTGAAACGTTGGATGAGTTGAAGGCCTATTGCCCCGATTACGTGTCAGTGACCTATGGGGCCGGTGGTTCAACGCGAGGTTTCACTGAAGAAATAACATTTGAAGCCAAACGGACAGCTGGTGTAGAGGTCATGGCTCACTTGACCTGTGTTGGCCAAACCAAAGAAGAGATCCATGGCGTTCTTCAACGTTTAGACGCAGAGGGTGTGGAGAATATAATTGCACTTCGGGGCGATCCCCCTAAGGGTGATTCTGAATACGTGGGAGTTGAAGGTGGTTTCCAACACGCTTCTGACTTGTTGGAACATGTAAAGGCAAACTTTGATTTCGGCGTAGCTGCTGCGTGTTATCCAGAGGGCCATACGGAGTCCGTTGATCTTGATTCGGACTTGCAATACGTTAAGCAGAAAGTGGACAACGGGGCCGACTTCCTGGTCACTCAGTTGTTCTACGACAATCGACACTATTTTGATTTTGTTGATCGGGCTCGTTCTGCTGGGATTGAAGTTCCAATAATCCCGGGGGTGCTGCCCGTTTTGAATTCCAGCCAGGTTCGCCGTTTCACTTCCCTTTGCGGATCGGATATACCGCCTGATCTGGATAAACTTTTGGATAAGTATGCTGATAACGATAATAGTGCCCGGGATATGGGTGTAGAGTACGCGACCGGACAAGTGCGAGAACTTTGGGATGCGGGTGTGCCTGGTGTTCACTTCTACGTGTTGAATCGCAGCTACTCGGTATCTCGAATCCTAGATAATCTCATGATTCCTGGGCACCTGCGGCAAGATTAGTTCGGTATTATAATCCGGCGTTTAACCACGATGCTTACAACAGGTGTCGACATCATCGAGATTTCTCGCATCCAGCAAACGCTGGACCGATATGGTGACCGGTTTCTGCAACGAATTTTTACTGCAGCTGAGATTTCTTATTGTCGTGGTAGGGCGCCAAATTTGGCCGGTCGTTTTGCTGCCAAAGAAGCTACCATGAAGGCTCTCGGTACCGGTGTACGAGGTGTTAGTTGGAAAGACATCGAAGTTGTTCGTGCCGATAGTGGCGCCCCAAGTGTGAAACTTCATGGCAGAGCTAAAGGTAGGGCGGAGCGGCTTCAGATTAGTGAACTTTCATTGAGCATTTCCCATTCGAGAGAATTCGCCGTTGCTTTTGTAGTTACACAACGGGAAGATTAATCAGTGAATATTATCTTGGAATAACTGATGAAGATCGTTACAGCTGCGCAGATGAGGGCTATTGAATCAGCATCGGAGAGATCTGGAGTCAGTCCCGATTATCTAATGGAGCGTGCGGGCCTAGCCGTTGCCCAGGGCGTACGAAGTTTGGTCGGAGCCGCAGGGGTGCGGATTGCGGTCTTGGTCGGTCCGGGTAATAACGGCGCGGACGGTTTGGTTGCGGCTCGGCATTTACGACGGTGGGGCGCGGAAGTTACCTGTTTTATTCTGGGAGGACGACCTGAAGAAGACCCTAAATTGAACTTGGCAATTGAATACGGTGTCGGATTAATTTACGAGGCGAGCCCTGACATGATGGACCGGATGATTGCGAGGTCAGCTTTGGTAATTGATGCGATTTTAGGGACTGGTCAAACACGTCCGCTGGAAGGCATCATAAAGCAGACCATGGAGGTTTTGTCTAATACCAGGTCCATTCCCAAACCTCCGATACTACTTGCGCTAGATTTGCCCACCGGCCTGAACAGTGATACAGGAGCATTGGACTCCTCGTCCGTACCTTATGACGTGACGTTTGCTCTAGGTTATCCCAAGACTGGGTTATTAAATTTTCCAGGTGCTGCTTACGCTGGCAAGCTAGAGGTGTTGGATATCGGAGTTCCGGTAGGCCTCTCAGAAGAGTCAGAGATAATGCTTGAGACTGTAGACCTCGGTTGGGTGGCGGAACATTTGCCCGTTCGTCCTATGGACTCTCATAAGGGTACCTTTGGCCACGTCTTGGCGGTGGCTGGTTCCAAAAATTATGTTGGAGCTGCTTATCTAGCATCACAGGCCTGCGTGCGAGTAGGCGCCGGCCTCACTACACTGGCCACTCCCCAAGGCATTTACCCCACCGTAGCTGCTAAATCCATTGAGGCTATTCATCTGCCTTTGGAGGAGAGTTCTGAGGGAATGGTTGCGGCCGGTGCTGCCAAGGCACTCCGTGATTGTACCCGCCGTTATACGAATATCTTGGTGGGCTGCGGACTTGGCGTTTCCGATGGAACCATGGCGTTTGTTGAAGACCTGCTATTCAATCGGGAAAGTTCTGACTTTTCGGATCTCACGAATCTATCAGCACTGGTTGATGCCGACGGGTTGAACAATTTGGCTAAAATCGACCGCTGGTGGGAGCGAGAAAGGGGTCCAATGGTGCTCACACCCCATCCTGGAGAGATGTCTACCCTCACCGGCCTGACAACTGTGGATATTCAACAAGACAGGGTTGGAGTAGCTCGGGAATATGCGGTTCGCTGGGGTGTATGCCTGGTTCTTAAAGGCGCGAATACTATTATCAGCCAGCCGAACGGCGTTGTTAGGCTGGCACCCTTGGCAAACCCTGGCCTGTCGACTGGGGGCACTGGAGATGTGCTCAGTGGGGTTATCAGCGGATTAATGGCCCAAGGCTTGCCTCCGATCGAAGCAGCTACTTGCGGCGTTTATTTGCACGGTGAGGCCGGTCGGGATGTGGTTGATAACCATGGGGACACCGGCCTGGCAGCGTCAGACTTGTTGTCCCAGATACCCGATACATTTCAGCGTTTACGGAAATGGAAAGTTAACTACTAGACTCTGGCAGGGTTAAGCCCGTAAGACCTTATGATATACTGGAAACGTGACTGATTCGCCCGTAAACCAGCGTTGTTATCGGTACTAATAACTCAGTTGGAACCGAAGATAAATGTCTTTCGAATTCTTTCTCGAGAACGTTTCTGACCCCACAAGCCGCATCTCATCGGTAGATTTCTATGAGATTTCCGATCTTTCTCCTGCGGAGATGGAACTCTTCACGTCCGCATGGGATTTGTTGCCTATAGAGCGGCAGCGGACCATAGCTTCTTCAATGGTAGACCTTGCTGAAGACAACCCAGAACTGGACTTCACTTCCATTTATAAAATGTGCCTTAAAGGCGATGATGAACCCCTTTTGGAAATTGTGATTGATGGCCTTTGGGAGCAGGAAGACCGTTCTGTGATATCGGCTCTGGTAGAGGTTCTGAGGTCAGATAAGGGGTATATAGTTCGTTCCGCAGTGGCAAGTGCTCTGGGTCGTTTTTCCGTGCTAGCCCAAGAAAATAAGCTGTTAGTCAAAGACAGCGAATTTGTCCATGATAGCTTGATGCAGGTTCTGGAAGACGAAGAAGAACCATTGGATGTGCGGCGAAGGTGTATGGAAGCAGTGGCCCCCTTTAACACCATGGAGATTAATCAGCGGATAACGTTGGCTTACGAGAGTTTAGATCCAGATTTTCGTGCCAGTTCGATATTTGCTATGGGACGTACTGGCGAAATTGGCTGGCTTCCGATCCTTCTTCAAGAGCTTGAGAATGACGAGCCCGCCATTCGGTACGAGACAGCCCATGCTTGCGGCGAGTTGGGGGAAGAAGATGCCGTTCCACACCTGATATTGCTTCTGGAAGATGACGACTCAGAAGTTCAGCTCGCTGGAGTAGCAGCCCTGGGTAAAATCGGTGGCCCATTGGCTAAAAAAGTGCTCACTTCTTTAGTGAATGATGGTGATTCCAACCTGGGGGAAGCAGCCCGTTTGGAGTTGGACGACCTGGAATTTGACGACGATCCAGAAGGCTACCTCGGTGGCTTGTAGCACTCGGTGAACCTAGTGCTCGCGCTATCATTGGCCCAAGACCGCTTTCTTCGATCCGCACGTAACGGTCATCTAGCAACTGCAGATGATAATGGTCAGCCTCATGTGATCCCCGTGTGCTATGCCTTCGATGGTGAATCAATTTACTCGGTGCTCGACGCTAAACCCAAGGCCACTCCTCTCAGAAAACTGCGCAGAGTGCGAAATATCCTGTCAAATCCGCGGGTTTCACTGGTTGTAGACCATTATGATGAAGACTGGAAAAAGCTTAGATATATACTAATCATCGGAAATGCAGAACTGCTGGAGTCAGGCCAGGAATGGGCTGAGGCCATAGTTATTCTTCGCCAGAAATACCCTCAATATGAGTCAATGGACCTGGATGCAAACCCTGTTATCAAGATAACTCCCTCGAGATTTGTTCCCTGGAGTTTTCAGCCCGAACCTTGATGAATGCTCTCCATGACTATTTCGTTAAGTTGACACTAAATTGCAGGCAATCTACACTGGCCCGAAATCACGCCTCATGCGAGCCAAATCTAGGTTGCGCAATATATAGGAGTTAACCGATGGACGGAGTCACAGCGATTGCCAATATTTTGCGTTTGGAGGGAGTCGAATTTATTGGCTGCGTCCCGTATCAACCTTTATTAGAAGCGGCGGCCATAGCTGGAATTCGGCCCATAGTATTTCGACAAGAAGGCACCGGGATACACATGGTGGACGGTTATTCCAGAGTGACCAATGGCAAACGTATGGGCGTATTCATGATGCAGAATGGCCCAGGAGCAGAGAACGGCTTCGGCGGTGTGGCACAGGCCTATTCGGAATCGGTACCCATACTTCTTCTGCCAGCGGGAATGGCCCGAGAGAAACGGGGAGTCCACCCGAACTTCTATCCGACCAGGAGCTACGAAACCATCACAAAATGGTCGGAAGAGATGAATACGGTGGAGCGGATACCTGACCTCATGCGCCGCGCTTTTACCAAGCTGCGTTCCGGACGTTTGGGGCCAGTACTACTGGAAATACCGGCTGATATAGCAGCTGCTGAATTACCCGAGGAACTCTTTAACTATGAGCCGCCTAGAGTGGTGTTGCAGCAGGCGAACCCGGCTGATGTAAATCGTGCTGCCAAGGCGATACTCGCGGCTGCAAACCCGATAATCCACGCAGGTCAGGGAGTGCTTTATGCCGAGGCTACGGCTGAATTGGTGGAGTTGGCTGAATTTTTGCAAGCTCCCGTGATGACCACCTTATCTGGAAAGAGCGGATTCCCGGAGAACCATCCGTTGGCCTTAGGTGCTGGCGGACCGAGCACTACTGGAATGGTGAACAAGTACTTGAAAGGATCTGACCTGATTCTGGGTGTGGGTTGTAGTTTTACCAAAACCAACTTTGCTCAAGCTATACCTGATGGTAAAACACTAGTCCACCTGACTAACGATGAAGATGCCATCGGACGGGAGTTCAAAACAGACTTGGCCATGCTAGGTGACGCCAAACTGGTTCTGCGTCAACTATTGGATGAATTAAAGAGCCAGGCCGGAAGCGGTCGGTCTACGAACCAGGCTCTGGTCGATGATATCAAGTTGGTGAAAGAGCAATGGCTCGCCCAATGGATGCCTAAACTGACCTCTAATGAAGTGCCCATGAATCCTTATAGGGTGGTTTGGGATCTGATGAACACTGTCGACCTCGATAACACTATAATCACCCATGAATCCGGGAGTGCTAGGGAGTATCTTGTTCCATTCTGGGAGGCTAGAGCACCACGTAGCTTTGTTGGTTGGGGTAAGTCCACTCAGCTCGGTTACAGCCTTGGCCTCGCTATGGGTGCCAAGATGGCAGAACCGGATAAGTTGTGTATCAATGTTATGGGTGACCTAGCCTTCAGTACCGTTGGTTTGGATGTGGAGACCGCTGTACGCAGTAAGATTCCCACGATGACCATCATCATCAACAACGCCTATATGTCCATCTACGACAACAGTAGATTCCCGGTGGCCATGGAGAAGTACAATATTAAGGGCTTGTCTGGTGAGTTTGTTGAGGTCGCTCGGGCAATGGGTGCTTATACTGAGCAGATAACTGCTCCAGACGACATAGTAGGCGCTATCAAAAGGGGTGTGACTGAGACCGAGGCTGGAAATACCGTGGTGTTGGAATTTATAACTAGGGACGAGGGCCAGTACTCTAAGTTTTAAAATCTACTTTAGATTAAGCCTCAAAAATTATTATTATCCTAACAGAGACTACTCTTGATTCTGGCTTCGTAGTGAGCGGCAGCAATCCCTCCGAAAATTCTCACCTAGAAAAAATTGCATAACAGGAATAAAAGATTTTGTGAATGGGTGTCTCGAATATTGGGTGATTGGCAGTGAGTAGTACTACGCGAGAAAGCATGAAAACGAGCTGAGGTTCAGAAGAACTTTGCCGGAAACACCAAGGAGTTAATCATGGCGTATTTTATTGACGCGCGTGACCGGAAAACCAAGGAGTTAGCGACTGGGGCTAGGACCAAGACTTTCTGGGGAGAGCAGATGCTGCTTTCATTGGTTGAAGTAGACGCCAACGCACTGGTCCCGATGCATACTCACCCTCATGAACAGGGAGGGATAGTAGTAGAGGGAGAACTGGAGATGGGTATTGATGGCGAAGTCAAGCTGCTTCAGCCAGGTGATATGTATATCATCCCAGGTAATGTGGAGCACTACGCCAAGGCTTACGATGTCAAAGCCATAGCTTTGGATATCTTTAGCCCTGTTCGGGAAGAATTTAAATATTAAATTCCCTAATATGATGGCCTTCTAGGCCAGGGACGTTAAAATTATTTCGTCGAAGGACAAAGGGTGTAAACACAGTCCGCACAGCTGGAGGGATTTTCGATGCTAAGCAACTACTCTATTTCCGGCGTCGCTGGTCCCTGTAGTTGGGTGCGATGATTGGTAACCAGTCTACTACCAACCCGTCCACTAGTCTGGAAGCGATACGGGATTTTGTGTCTTCCAATTCTTCTATAGTGGAGACCGTGGTGATTACGGTGGGCAGGCGGGCTTCGTGGCGGTGGACGATTATCTGGTAGAGTTTTTCCTCGGCCCAGGCCGTGCTACTTTCTGCGCCTAGGTCGTCTAAGACCAGTAATGGTACCGAGTTTATTTGTTCAAATAGTTCGTCGTAACCAACTTGGCTGTCGGGGCTGAAAGTGGCTCTTAGGTGATCTAGTAAAGTTGGAACAAATGCGAAGAACACCTGGCTGCCATTTTTGATTCGTTCTCCGGAGATTGCGACTGCCAGGTGGGTTTTACCGCATCCACGTGGGCCGTTGAAGAGCAGCCAGCCTTCAGGGTTGCTAGCAAACTCTTCTGCGGTGTGTTTGGCCCGATCTAAGGATTCTTGGTCTTGTGGGGATGCTCCAGCGCCGCCCAAGGTGTCGAAGTTCTCAAAGGTCATCCGTTGCAGCATTTCAGCACGTACTTCACCGATGCCTTGAATCATTCTGCTGTTGAAGTTCCCCAGTTGGACTACCTTGGCGGTGTTGTCTGCGCCTTCCAATCGGGTGCGCAGCGCATCGTCTAGGCGTTGCAGTGGCCCCCTAACTGTGACTACGGTGGGCAGTGCGTTGTTGTAACGGTGGTTAATCACTTGAAATAATTTTTCTTGGGCCCACGGAGTAGCATTAGTCATGCTTAGGTCGTCCAGGACCAGCATAGAAACGTTGCGTACCTGTTCGAATAATTCGTCATAGGAAACTTGGCTGTCAGGGGAGTAGGTTGCTCTTAGGTGGTCTAAGAGGTCTGACGCTACGATGAAGAATGTAGTCTGACTTCTCTCGATGCACCGATTGGCGATTGCTACGGCCAGGTGGGTTTTGCCACTGGCGCTGGGACCGGTTAGAACTAGCCAGCCACTAGGTTCCTCAGCGAACTGGGCGGCCACAGCCATGCCATCAGTGAACATCTGATGGTTTGGCACGTCAGATTGAGGACCTTCCTGATTGGTGGTGGCGAACGTGATACGGGAGAGCGGCCCAAGATTGCTATAACGGCGCAAAGCGGCCGCACGAGTGTGTGTGTCTTGGGTTTCCTGGCAGGTGCAGGGAATCGCTTGTCCAAACTCAGGATGGCCAACGTGGACACGTCGTGTCACCCATCCGCTACCACTGCATTGATGGCAAAGTACCTCGTCCGGCTCGCTATCCGGAAGGTGAACCCCGTCGCCGTTGGTATTCGTCGAGATATTTCTGGCGGTTATCCGCCTCAGTATGTCGCCCAGGCTTTCCATTCTCCCCCCTTCCGGCGCCACCTTTGGATTCTTTGCCTTCGGCGGTCCAGCGCCTCAGGATGCCGGTAACGTAACGCCAACTACGTTTGTTTTCAGCAACTGCGATGGTGAAAGCTTCTCTGAGCCATGTCTCGGGGTAGCGTCCTTCAGCTTCCTTTAACTCTTCGGCCAACAAGGGCGACAGCGATCCGATGCTGTCCTCGTAAAGTGAGAATATGTTGGGCTTTTCCAATTTGGGAGCGTCATCTATCTGCTTATGGTCGATATCTCTATATATCTCGGCTGGGCTGAGTTTTGTAACGGCACGTCGGTCGGCTTCGGTGTTCAATAAGAATACCGTGCCGGTATCTGGTAATTGAATGGTCAGGAATGTCCCCCGAGTGACCGCTAGTCGCAGGCCCTGCCGTATTCTTTCTGAAGTAGACTCAGTTTCGGATTTCAGACCTTTGGCCAATGATTGGTCGGCTAAAAATTCATTCAGCGACACGGCTCTGATTGCGCTCTTTTTACGGTGGAACAACCATAGACCACGCAAAGTAACCTTCAGTTCAGCCAGGTCTTGGATTTGCTCCAAAATGGGACCGAACATTGGATTGGGTACCGGAGTGTAAAGCGTGTTTCCGGTGAAACCCTCGAATCTTGAGGAAGCCCCTGGAAGAGTCACTCTTAAAAGCTGTCCACTCGGGCGAATGAATCAAACCGTACGAAGTTGTCACGAAAGAACAATTGTAGGTTGCCAGTTGGGCCGTTTCGATGTTTGGCTACGATCAGATCGGCCACGTTCTTTGGATACGGTTGACCGGGGTTTTGTTGGACCCATTCTTCTTCTGATACGTAGACATCGTCTCTGTGCAGAAACATGACGACATCTGCGTCTTGCTCTATGCTGCCGCTGTCACGTAGGTCAGATAGCATGGGTTTGTGTCCAGTGCGCTGTTCAACACCGCGACTAAGCTGAGAGCAAGTGATTAGAGCGATGTTCAGATCTCTTGCCATGACCTTGAGAGATCTAGATATCTCTGAGATTTCCTGGACTCTGTTGTCGCTGCGCCCGCTGCGCCCTTGAATGAGTTGTAGGTAGTCGACGACCAACAAGTCCAGCCCGTGCTCTAAGGACAATCGGCGCGATTTGCTTCGCATTTCAACCATACTCTGGAAGGGTGTGTCATCGATGTATACAGGTAGGTCTGACAGCAGACCAATTGCGTCGGTGATCCGCTCTGATTCGGCATCGGTGAGTAGGCCCAGGCGTAACCGGTGAGAGTCGATTTCAGCCTCGGACGACAAAATCCTGAGAGCCAGCTGTTCCCTGCTCATCTCTAGACTGAAGACTCCAGCTGAAGAGCCGTTTTTGGCAGCGTTGAGGCAAATGTTCAAGGCTAAGGTGCTTTTACCCAAGGAAGGCCGTGCGCCAAGGATAACCAGGTCAGAACGCTGGATGCCGCCGAGTAGTTCGTCTAGGTCGGTGTACCCGGCTATCACCGGACCTGAGTTCTCCATGACGGGGTCAGCTATGGCGGCTTGGTCTTCCAGATATTGGTCATAGATCTGCCGGAGTGGCATGAAGCCGCGCTGTGACCCTGGGCCGCGTATTGTGAAGAGCGCATCTTCAGCCTGTCTGAGAGTGGCGTCCACATCGTCGGTGTCCTGATAGCCCAGGTTGGAGATGCGGGAGGCGACGTCGATGAGCTTCCGCATGGTGGCAGTGCGGGCGACCACGTTGGCGTAGTGTTCTGAATGAGCCGAGGTGGGAGTTACTGATATTAGGTGGCTGAGATACGCCATACCGCCCACTGTTTCCAGCTGGCTGGCCCTGCTTAACTCACGCGCTAGAGTTACTTGGTCAATGGCCTCGTCGCGCTGAAATAGGGCTTCGCAGGCGGCAAAACAAAGCTGATTTCTCTCTCGGTAGAAATCGTCTGCTTTGATGTGCGGCGCGATACGGGAGAAGCAGTCCCCATCGATTAAAACCGACCCAACAACCGCTTCCTCCGCCTCCAAGTCATGGGGTAACAGCTTCTCCGCGTACATTTTCCTATTCTTCTATCTCCGCGTTGACGTGAATCGTGGCGCTGACTTCGGTCGAGAACCGGAGGGTTACATCATACTCACCGGGTTCCCGGATGGGTTCTGCTATCTCAATCCATCGACGCTCCACTTCTCTGCCAAGCTTTTCGGCTAGTTCCATGGCGATATGAGTGCTGGTAATGGCGCCGTAGTAACGTCCATTGGGGGTGATTCTTGCGGTGAGGGTGATGGTAACGTCGTCCATACCCTTTGCCAGTTCTTCCATAATGGCGGTTTCGCGAACGCGAATCTCGTCACCGACGGCGGTAATCTTGTGAATCCGCTTTTTTACTTCTTCTGTGGCAATCTCTGCCAGGCCTTGGGGTAAAAGATAGTTACGGGCGTACCCGTCCGGCACACGACGAACCTCTCCGGCTCTGGCCTTGTTGGGGACGTCCTGGGTGAAAACTACTTCCATTATTGGTCACTTCCGTTGGGTTGTCCGATGGGCATGGTCAATCGGAATAGAGATTAGTCCCCTTATAAAAGAGGCGACTACATTATACGGCATGCTATGTAGAGGGGAAAGCGGGGCCGGTCTGCGGCCTGGCCCTGCTAGTCTTGGATGGGTGTTCTAGCCCCAAATTGTCTGATTGCTGCGTCCATTTTAGAGCTAACCTTGCAGATGAATTCCTTGGAGGCCGGATCAGAAACGAAATCAGAGCAACTTGCAGCCTGAGAAATATATCCCTCTTTTGTTAATAAATCTAGGCCAAATAATCGAATCTGAAATGATAATTTGAGACTGGTATACGGGTTCTCTCTGACTTTATCAAAGGAATCTATTTAATACTGCACTAATTTGTTTTGTCTGAAATCCTTGAGAAGCTTACTCAGGTATTTGGCTCACATCATTCTTATATTTCGGTCTGTGAGCATAGCGAAATAAGTTGAGTGAATTTAGTTGTAGGAAAGGCAGACGGCAACTAGTGTATTTTCGTTAAATATAAACAGGTGATTGAGTGCACTTATCCAATCACCTGTTTGTTGCCATTTTGATTACTGTTGCCGTTTAAATCAGCTGAGGTTCCGTATTTTTTTGATACACTTGGAATCGGTGTCGGGATGTGTCTGCTATGAGGACGCGGCCACGGTGGTCTACGCGTACTGCACAAGGTGCCCAGAGCACTTTCTCAGGTGTGAAGTCCCGTACTCCGTTCCGTTGGCGAATCATGTCTGGGTTGGATTTGATCTTGTCGATTCCTAGGCTGGATAGTGCAGCATCGCCAGTGAACTCTGTTATGAAGCGGCCCTCGGCAGTCAATACTTGAACTCGGTTATTGAGCCAGTCAGCGACGTAGATATCGCCGTCGTTGTCGACACAAACGCCTGAAGGTCGGTTGAACTGACCAACAGGGGCATCGACGTAGACCATGCCGCCCTGCTCTTTGGCGAAGGTACAATCACCGCCTGTGCCTGGCCTCCCGAAGGATGCTAGCCATTTTCCGTTGCTAGTAAATGATTGAACTCGGTCGTTTCGCCAGTCGGCTACGAACACGTTGCCGTCTTTGTCCAGGCAAATCCCCCAGGGGGTGTCCAGCTCGCCGTCGTCTGAACCTTTGTGGCCGAACTTGCCTAGGAACGCGCCATCAAGGGTGAACTTCTGAACTCGGTTGTTGCGGCTGTCCACAACGAAGACCGTGTTGTCAGGGCTGATGGTGATACCGGATGGCCGGTTAAGCTCTCCGTCTCCTGATCCATGGATGCCCCAGTGGTTGAGGTATTCACCGTCCTTGTTATATACGGTGACACGGTGAGTCCACTCATCAGTCACGTAGACGTTGGTGTCTTTGTCTAAGGCTATGGACATCGGCCAGATGAACTGGCCTGCTTCCTCCCCGTAGGAGCCGAATTCAGTGATGTATTCTTCTTTGTCTTCCCCAATGCGGAACAAGTTTATTCGAGTACCGTCTGAGCGTGACTCATAGGAACGGTTTACGACATAAACCAGGTCATCGGGCCCCAATGCAAAGTCCATTGGATTGCGGAATCCGGTGCCCTGGAACTCGGAGCGCCCAGCAGTGAAGCTGTAGGTGAACGTCCGGTCATTGATTCCCAGGAATACACTAGCCATTTCCATTCTCCTGTTCGTTGTTGAGCTGTCCTTCCAGGAGATTATAAATCTCTGGGAGGATCAACTCTTTAGATGAAATCAAGGGTTTCAAAGTCGCCGCCGACGATTGATTTAGCATCCAGGCCCATCCAGCGGTCAAGCAACGTGGTGTAGGGGGAACGGAAGTCCACGTTGTGTTGAAGGTTGCCGCCATCTTCCAACTTGCCTTCTTCTAGCGATGGGTATTCGCCATAGATGCCGCCCTTTACGTGATCACCGATTGCAAAGGCCACCCCGCCGGTTCCGTGGTCGGTTCCGGACCCGTTGTCCATAGCGCGCCTTCCGAACTCAGAATAGAAGAATAATGTTAAGTTGTCGCTTTTCCCTAGTTGGCGCAGGTCTGTGATAAAAGCGTCGACATTAACGGACACGTCCTGCAATAGATTGGCGTGACCCACCGATTGATTGGCGTGGGTGTCGAAAATGTTATATGGGGCAGTGGTGAACATCACCCTGGTGCCGAAGTCGGCGTTGTGCACCTGTGCCATATCCCGCAGGTAGCCGCCCATGGCAGTGCTGGCGTATTCAACATCTGACGTGTACAGGCCGGGAGCAGCACTGAGTATGTCAGCTCCCTGTAAGGCCTCTATCCCGGTTCGGCGGATATAGTCGTCTACTGCTCCTTGGCCGATGGCCGGAGCGTACATGCGCCCGAAGAGGTCGAGGGCTTCGGCTCGTTGGTCCTCGATTCCCATATCTGTTAGTAGCCCGTAGGTGCTGAGATCACCAACGGAGGCCACTGCCACGCCTTCTTTGGCCAATGACCTGGGTAGACCGCGACCAAAGTTAACTCCAGTAAGCACATTTTCGCCCCTGGGGTCTACATCGTGTATAACGCTGCCTAGCCATCCAGTGAGTCCTAATTCGTCAGGCTCGCAGGTGGCCCAGATGTCCATTGAGCGGAAGTGCGATAGGCTGCCATTGGGGTAGCCAACGCCCACTATGATTGCCAGATGGCCTTCATCCCAATATTTCTTCAGTGGTGCCATGGCTGGGTGGAGGCCCAATTGGTCGTTGATTGGGATGATTGACTCTGAGGCGATGCTGAGAGAGGGGCGATAATCCCGGTACTTGGAATTATTGTAAGGAATAACCGTATTCAGTCCGTCATTTCCGCCGGACAGTGACATCACTGCCAATACCGGATCTTTTACTGTTGATACCATCTTTAATCCTCCGGCCCGCAGCCTTATGGCTGGTTTAATCTGGGTTTGTTTTTATAATTGAGTAGCCTAACTTGGGCTCTAACCGAATTGGAATTCCGAGGTTGTAGCAATCATTTGTAAAGTTTCGCCAGCGCGGCGAGAGAATTCTTTTTGCTCAGAATCAGTGCGATGATTCAGGGCTCCACCGGCATCCAGGTGTTCTTTCAATTGATTGCGGGTTTCGTCGGCCAGGGACATCGGGCCTACTAGATCGAGGCAGCCATCTAGGAACTGTTCAGAGCTTGGGACTTCGTTCAAGGCCATAAGTCGGTCGATAATAGACCGGACACCTGGCAGTTCAGTATTGCCGAGCATGGAAGATGCGAAGTTGATGCGGTCGATGAGGCTGCCACTGTTTATCCATTCACGGCCCATATGCCACCCCTCGACCGTGGGTGGGTTCATTAGATCCAGACCCATGTACTTGGGTTCCATGGCGACAAAGAACAGGCCTGGTTTGGGCTCCATATGGTCCCCCACCATGCGCATGGTCCCGATAACTACGTCAGCGGGACTCTTTACCTTGGCAAACCGGACTGCCTCATCCTTGAAGAAGTCCGAGTTGAAGAGGACAGTGAGCATTGCGGTAATTTCATATCCGGAGTCGAAATAAGCCTTCTCTAATTGTTTGATGGCATCCATGTCTCTGGGAGGACTCAACGTCCAAGCTGGTACTGGCGGCTCGTCCGCCACAAAGAAGTCGTAGAGTTTACGGGAGACGAATCTGGCGGTGGCCGGTTGTTTGCATATGATGTTTACGATATCTTCGCCGTCCCAGTTTCCGGTCTCGCCTAGGAAAGTTTTCTCCCCATAGTCATGGTCTGCCGGATCGAATCGGAACTCAAAAGGTGTCCGACCATAAGGGAAGACGGGGATCGTAGGAGCCAGGTTCCAGCCCGTGAAGGCACGTGCGCAGGCCTTAACATCATCTTCTGTGTAGTTGGACTCCCCGTCCATACCGACGCCGATGGAGAACAGTTCTAATAATTCACGACCGTAGTTCTCGTTGACTGCTGTCTTGTGGCTTTCGATGTTGTCCAGGTAGTAGAGCATGGCTGGGTCGGTTGATAACATCATTAGTATCTCTTTGAAGTTACCCATGCCCATGTCTCGGAACTTGTCAATTTGAATCGCGGTGGTGCGAGCGTTGTCCACTTTATTGTCGCCAGCGCAGAGTATGGTGTGCCAGAAGAGGGACATTTTTTCTTTCAGCTGGTATTTGTTGTTGATCATCCGGTAGACCCATTCCGTTTGACCAGTTTCAATGGCGGCCTTGTCGAAGTAGGAAGGGTAGGCACGATACATTAGGTCTTCGTCTATCCCGGGGTCGTCTCCTGGGTTTAAAAGTTCTGCGACTACGTTGTCGTAGCCTTGGGCGACTCTGGATTCGATTTCATCTCGACTTGCGCCATAACCAGCGCGGCGCAGAAGGTGGGCCATCAAAGCTATATCTTGATTCGGCATTCATTCCTCCTTCCAAATGGGGTTTAGAGCGTTTGTTTTATTGTTAGCTAAAGTGATTGTGACTGTTTTGATCGAGAAATATGACGACATTTAATAATTTGCATCAAAGGATGTCAATATTAAATATCAAACAAGCTGGTCTGTGATTAATGTTCCGGCGATTATGTGCTTGAATTGATGCTGTAGATCAATCGTAAAAACGTTTCGTAGCTGGATTTAGCCGCGTAGTAGCAGTCTCGATTTGCAATGGCGGGAGTTGATTATGATTCGCTGATTAGGGTTCGACTGGGTACTGGTGCTGCTCTGATATCGATATTAGTTGGCCTTAAATAATTGCTCACATTATCAAACCACTGAATGAGATGAATACCGACTAGGTACTATATTTGCATCGATACTCTTAGAGATTTAATAAAATAAATGAGAGAATCAATTAAAGCCCGTTGGTGATCGATGCCTATGACGTTAGGTGGTCATGAATAAAATCAAGAACAGGTATATCTATGAGAGTAGTAGTTACAGGAGCCACAGGCTTACTTGGTAAGGCCTTAATATCCCAATTGATCATTAACGGAGATTCGGTCGCAGTTCTTACAAGAAATGTACAGCATGCGAAAAACATTCTTCCATTAAATGTTGACGTGTTTCATTGGAACCCTTCTAAATGCATGCCTCCGCTGAAAAGTTTAGAACAATCAGATGCCGTTGTTCATCTAGCGGGAGAATCAGTTCAGGGGAGATGGACTAAAACAAAAAAAGATCGAATACTTCAAAGTCGAGTATTGGGTACAAGTAACCTTGTTTCGGCATTGAAGTCTATGGACCTCCCTCCCACTAAGCTGGTATCCGCTAGTGCAGTGGGTTATTACGGCGACCGAGGAGATGAACAACTTACAGAATATTCAAACCGTGGTCATGGTTTTCTATCTGATGTGGTAGATAGATGGGAGAGTTCGCTGGAACCACTCACTGAAGCCGGAATCCAAAGTACGTCACTCAGATTGGGCATGATTCTAAGTGATCGAGGAGGTGCTTTAAAAAAGCTGTTATTGCCATGGAACTTAGGCCTTGGATTAAAAATCGGAGATGGTTCTCAGTGGTGGCCATGGATTCATGTCGATGATGCTGTAGGGATAATCAACCATGCTTTAAAAACAGACCCACCAACCTCTGCGATAAACGCTGTTGCCCCAGAGGAAGTCACCCAAACTCAATTTGCAGACACTTTAGCTAAGGTGTTGAGTCGGCCTAGAGTGTTTCAAATTCCTAAATTCCTATTGCGAGCAATAATCGGCGAGATGTCGTGTGAACTAATATCTAGTCGTAGAGCAACAAGTAGTACTAGTGGATATCAGTTCTTGTTTCCTTCTCTGTCTCAAGCATTAACAGACCTTATCCAGAGAGGACAGCGTAACCAGAATGGTTTGAAAGTATTTCAAACTGAAATGTTGGTCGATGTGGCTATAGATAAGGTGTTTGAGTTTTTCTCAGACCCTGCAAACTTGGAAGAGCTTACCCCGCCTTGGCTAAATTTTAAGATCATCTCTCCCCAACCGCTCAGCGTTGGTTTAGGGGCAATTATAGATTACAAGCTCCGTGTTCACAGGATCCCAATTAGATGGCAATCAGAAATCACTGAATGGGACCCGCCACGTTTTTTCGTGGACGTACAGAAAAAAGGTCCGTATCGTCATTGGGAACACACGCATGAATTTCAGCCATCGGGAGGAGCAACTTTAGTAAGGGATACCGTGCGGTACAACTCGCCTGGCGGGTCAATTGTTGATAAATTATTTGTCCGACGAGATATAGAACGTATATTCAGTTATCGACAACACAAATTGAATTTGTTGCTGAACGACGAGCCAACATCTGCGTAATAATCGACTTTTCGCATGACTCGTTATTGAATGGCGATGCAATAAATATCTCACTGGATTGTCGTATTGGCCGATATTTATATTCGCCAAAACAAACGGCCCGTAGAATAAGTACTCCACTACAGAACTGCTATAGCTTATGAACTTAAATCAGGCGAGCACCCATATACTATTTAACTAGAGACTTGAGGTGCTGCAGGTGGTATATCCTGCTGAGCGGTGAATTTATGTTTCTGATTACTATATTCGCTTGTTCAGGTAGTTAAGCGAATATAGTAATCGCCAAGTGATAGTCGTTTTTTTAATTTCAAAAGAGATTTGAAAACCAATTATGATTTCTAATCGTGTACGGTTCGGTGATATTGAAGGTGGGACAGTGCAGTTTTTACCAACTGTCTCAACAATTTTATTTGGCAAAAATGTGATTGAGGAATCTCTCGCTTCTGAGATTAATCTAACTGGTGCTCATGAAATTCTGTTGATCACACCTAATTCTATGAAGTCCAGCAAAATAGTGGAACTCATAAAATCGTTACTTAAAGATCTAACAGTAAATCAGATTTCGGTTTCAGCGGAACATGTACCAATAGAAGCGCTACTAAATCTGATTACTCAGATTGGGGAGCATAAATTTGATGTCGTGATAGCTTTGGGAGGGGGAAGTACAATCGACCTAGCGAAAGGATTGCGCGTTTTCAATGCTCTTGGGATGCGTAATCATAAAGAGATTGTCGACTTCATTCACTCACCGAATACCCTGGATACTCCGCCTTGTACCCAAATTAGTATCCCGACTACCCTCTCTGGAGCAGAGTATACGCGGAGTTTCAGCGTTACAGATTTCTCTAATAAAAAGAAACTATCACTCACAGAATCCCTTTGTTCGTCGCAGACTATATTGTATGACCCAGTTGCGACTAGAGATACTCCTTCTCAGCTCTGGGCATCCAGTGGAGTGATGGCATTGAACCATGCAATTGAAGTTTTAGTTACGTCTCCACCAAATATGATTTCCGATTCATTGAAGCTGACATCGGCTGCAAACCTACTGGAACATCTGCCTGTTAGTGTAGGTGTTCCAGATTCACCTAACATAGACGCCGCTAGAGAGTTCTGTCAGGTTGCGAGTTGGATGGCAGACCATTCTCCAATGCGTGTTAGACCTAGAACCAGCAACCCTAATATTCTGTATGGTCATGCGCTTGCTTATCAAATCGCGGCAGAATACAAGGTCCCTTACGGTCTGATTGCGGCGACCACACTAGTATCGTGTTTACGACACTATGCGGATCGTGATCGGACACTTAAAAATCGGATTGACCAGATTTCTAGTGACCTGATGCGTTTTCAACATAATGTTTCTGACCAAATCAACGAGGGCGAGTCAATTAGTTTGATTGACCGCGTGGAACATCTTATTGTCCAGTTAAGTTTGCCGACTCGCTTACGCGACGTAGGTGTCCCCAAGAATGGACTAGACAGATTGTCGTTTGAATTTAGTAACCAAAATTCTCACGGCTCTGAGCCACTTGCTCGTACGTTGGCTGAAAGAGCATCTCAAATATTAAATGATGCATGGTAGCGTTACATGGTTTGATAGAGGTTAATCAATAAATTAAATTTATTTTAGGCTTCCGGTTAATCGAGGTTATTTACTACAAATATTTAATGGATTAAAACTTGTATGAAAGTCGAGATTGAATTAACTCCTGTTTCAAGCACAGCTGAAACATTAGAATTAGCCCAGATCGTTGATCAATCTGGAGCAGACCGCCTTGGTATTTCGGACGTTGTACTCTTTAGGGACGTCTATACAACTATGGCTATATGCGCCGAGCACACTCATCGCGTAATGATAGGACCATTAGTAACCAATCCCTATTTAAGACATCCTGTTTCTGTTGCGGCAAGCTTCGCTACTCTCAATGAAATATCTAACAAAAGAATGTTTTTGGGGATTGGGGTCGGCTCCGGGATATCTCAACTAGGTTACGTTAAATCAAAACCTGCGGAGGTATTAGAAGAATTTATATTAACGTTTAAAGCGCTATTAAATGGAAACAGTGCAGCATTTAGCGGTAACTACTTTTCAGTCGGGGATTTAGGTTTACCGAAAGACATTGTCGGAGAAGTTCCAATTATCGTCGGTAGTAGAAGTGAGCGCGTTTGTAAAATGGCTGGCAGGCTGGCTGATGAAGTGGTCGTTGGTACCAGAGAAATCTCTGATCATGCGCTCTCTAAATACGTATCTTGGATTCATGGGGCTTCCGACGAAGTGGGCAGGTCCCACAATGATGTAACGATATCGCCCAGGGTCACTGTCTGCATTTCTAAAGACCGTGACATTGCTCTGAAAAGCGTGGTCCTTTATACCGCCCATTATTCTACTCTGGGCGATTACGATGAATCGATCATGGAAAAGTGGCGATACGATTCAATCAAGCGTTCAGCATCGCTTGCTAGTGGTTGGTACTTTCAACCCGACGTAACTTATCCGGATGACCTAAATGAACTGGTAGGTCCAGAGTTGATAGATTTGTTTACCATTGCCGGAACCCCGTCTGAATGCTTGGAGAAATTCAGATCGTTAAAGGAAATGGGGTTTGGAAGTGTGAGTATGAATATAGCTGCTATAAGAAGACCTGGAACGTCGATTTATTCCGGAACTAAGGAAACTCTTATGGGATTAAAAGGAATTATGCCGGACATTTTGGCAATCTGATACTGATTACTGCTAGGAATACCGAATTAGATAAAATCCCGGTAGTCCAATGCAATAACTAGAATAATTGGTATTAGTTATTCCGCAGAATATAGGTAACTTGAAGTGGCAATAGATAAGGCATTTTAGTTGAGGCTGTTTTCTCACCCGCTCTATACACCACCGACAACCATGTAAGGCCGCGGCGAGCAAGGAAATTTGATCACAGATGACAGATCATCCCGTGCTGATGTAATGACTCGTTGTCGCCAGCTTTAAAACCCGTTCCCGAGAGTGTAGAGACCGCGAACTTTTGAAGAGTCAAGTGAAATTCTCAAACTTTAGTCTTCAGGCGTAATTAAAAGGGTCACTGGTTTTGTGAACCCATCCGAATAGCCTGGGCGCCTAGTTGGGGCCAAGCAGCGGGGGCTGCGGCTTTTTTCAGGCGTTCTTCTAAAGGCACGTCTTCATCCCAATAGTAGCCAATGAACCGTTGTCCGTTTGTACCGTTTGATTCGTCGGAAGATAGCCAGACCACCGGCGCCATCATCACATCTGGGGTGATCATGGTTTCGCGCTCGTAATCCGTATTATCGGGGATCAGGTCCGTGCTAGCCATGCCTCCTGGCACCAGTACGTTGGCTGTTACACCAGTGCCTTCTAGTTCTCGAGAAGCCATGGCTATCAAGGCTTCGTGGGCTGCCTTGGACGGCCCGTAGGGCGCTGCGCCAGCTCGATACATGGTGTTCATACTGGTGGTCACACCTATGATGCGACCCCACCCTTGGGCCAGAAAATGGGGTACAACTGTGCGTGTCATATAAAAGGGGCCGTTGCTGTTCACCGCGACAACACGGTCCCATTCCCCTGCGGATATTTCCCAGAATTTGTTTTCAGTTGCGCCGCCTAACAGCATCTTCGGAGGGGCAACTCCTGCGTTGTTAACCAGGATATGCAGTCCACCTAGTTCTTCAATTGTGCGCTCAATGGACTGTTCTGCTTCGCCGATGGAGGTAACGTCAACAACCTGAGTCATGACACAGTCGTCGCCTCCAATCTCACGCATATAATTCGAGGTTTCGTCAAGCCACTGCTGATTGATGTCCATCATCGATACTCTAGCACCCGCTCTGACTAGCGCTTCAGTCATAGCCCGGCCTAATCCTCGAGGACTGGCGGCCCCCGTTACAATAGCGATCTTTCCATCCAGAATTTTACTTTGCATAAAAATCTCCCTTTGTATTTGCGGTATGTTGATGTCCACCGAGATGTGGCGATATATTTGCCCTGACTGGAGCAACGGTTGAGTGTTATTGTGTTAAATAACCTTGGTCTATTATCGGTTTTCTGACTGTTATTAACGAACTAACATGACTGACAATCAGCCCGACTACCTCGATGGTCTAGGATTGGAATCACTAACCAATCTAGAGGAATAGGTTGGATGAGTTGAGTTAACTTTTACCGTTATCGTTTATCTGCTCATGTTCTGATTGAGAGATTTCATTAGGGTTTTCTATACCTAGACCAGAAAGCCTCTCCGTCATCGCTTTGCTAAAGAGTTTCCTAAAGTCAGAAGACGAACTAGCTAACATGGTGAAATCATTAGCGTTCATTATTACGACGTCTACTGCAGTAATAGCTTTTATTGTAGCCGTATGTCGTACCCCGTAAAGCAACGACATCTCTCCGAAATAATCGCCAGTACTTAATGTGGCGATTGATATCGAACCTCCGTCTTTTTCGCGAATCACTTCGACCCGGCCGTCCAAGATAATAAAAAATCCTTGGGCTAAATCCCCCTGACTAAATATTATTTGTCCTGGATCGTAGTGTGACTGGGTCGTCTGGTGGCTCTTTGTAATATCTAGATTGACTATATCCCGAGGAAACACTAGTTCTAGACTCCAATCGATTAAAACCTGTATTTTGCGTTTGAGTCGTGGGAGTTGTAAAAGAAAAAACGTTCGATACATCCACCATGCCCAGAACCCAGACACCTTAAATCCCATGATGCGTGCGGCTCCAGAGAACCGGCCTAATGGTACAAAAACGCCGCGATCTTTATAAGCGAAAGATTTAACTGATTGGTCTGCAATGGTTGCTAAAATATTCTTAGAAAGATGTTTCCCAGCTCTTATAGCGCACTGGGCAGTGGGTGGACAGGGTTGATCGCTAACAGCATTTGGTATAGCAACACAATCCCCAACAGCCCAGACGTTAGGATTGCCGACTAACATTAGATTTGAATCAACTACCGGCCGACCCCGCAGGTCTCTTTCGCATGAAAGTTTCTCTAACAAAGGGTTACCGACCGATCCTATAGCAGCTACTAATGTTCTAGTTGATATATTAGACCCGTTTTTAAGGGTTACTGATTCAGAAGTGGCACCAGTAACTCTGGTATCAAGTCTGACTTCAATACCTTTTCGTTCTAAGACTCTTTGGCTAAAGTCAGCGGATTCGGCATCTAGTTCAGGCAATATGCGGCTAGATCCTTGCAGCAAGACCACGTTTACTTCTGTTTGTTCGATGTGTTGATAGCTTTGACTTGCCTCTTTGACGAAATCGTTAATCTCAGCTGATACTTCAACTCCAGTATAGCCTCCACCTGCTACTACAAATGTAAGTAAACTATTTTTACGATTCGCATCTGGTTCGACATCTGCCTTTTCTAGAATAGAGATTAAGTGACTTCGCAAAGCAATGGCGTCGCCTAGGGTTTTAAACGAGAAAGAATGAGCTGCTACACCTGGAGTCCCAGATAAATCTGTGGATGAGCCAACAGCAAGAACAAGGTGATCAAATGGAATATAGTGAAAGTCGGGTTGTTCACGATACCGGACTACGACAAGTCTCTTATCTAAGTCTATGTCTTCTATCTCGGCTTGGTGGAAATTGCTTTTTGGGCAGAGTCTTCGTATAGGGCTGATTATATGAGGCGGCTCTATACTTCCCGACACCACTTCGGCCAACATAGGCTGAGCGAGGAAAAAATTCTCTCGGCTTATGATTGAGAGATGAATGAGGCCGTTACGCGCTGCTTTTTGTAATCCAAGAGCAGTGTATACGCCACCATATCCACCTCCTAGAATCACAACTCGTGGAGGACTTGAGCAATTAGGTCTATTTTTTGAAGCGGGTTCAGTCGCGAAGGCCAATGATAATGCCTCTAAGATGAATATCTGGTTGAGCAAACGTGTAGTTCAACATAGTTCGTACATAATATGGAAATCGTTTAGATAATATTGGAATATCGAACGACGTTATGTGGATCGAATTATTTTCGCCTGAATTTTCTAAGGCATACGAGGTTTGTAGAGGTTTTACCTCGCATAGTAGGGAGAAATCATAGAACACTCTATAGACATTAGATAAAACAACGAATTTACTAGAAAGACTCTTGAACTAGGATGACCGTTTCGTTACGACCGTCAGGGCAATAACGCGACTAATAGACATCTATGGTGATTATCCGGCAGCTTAGTATCATGGGATTATCCACTACTTGGCAACATAGCTGGAGTTAGCGAAGGTCTCGATTGCTAGTCCCGACAACAGGCTTGATACTGCTAGCGCCATAAATAAATTTGTAGAAGAGAGGCTGTCTTGATGGAATTTCGTCGACTTTCTGACCTATGTCGGGAAAGCTAGTGTTGGACGCTTGAGGAGTGGGAAGGAAAAAAGATATTTCAGGCATAAATGGAATGGTCGGGGTGGGGAGAATCGAACTCCCGACCTCCTGCTCCCAAAGCAGGCGCCCTACCGCTGGGCTACACCCCGTTCGTGGATGCAATCTTATCACGCATGGGAACGTAAATCAGGTTAATAAAGCAGTAAAATAGTGATACTCACTGTGATTAACAGCTTCTACAGGGCAAACTCGTTGACTACGGAGGCTCATATTGATGTCATAAACCCTACTAATCTAAAGACCCTGACCATTCTCCGTCAGGGTCTTTAGATTAGTGTATACAAGTGAGCTTCGTATGTTCTGGTACCCCCGGAGAGGGTCGAACTCTCGTCTCCGGCTCCGGAGGCCGGCACTCTATCCACTGAGCTACAGGGGCATGTTATGCACCCAGAATATCACGCTTGTTAAGTGGCCAACAAGCAAACGTTAGATTGTCCGTTGGTGGACAAATCCTGGTGCTGAACACTAGACTAAGGTCACTTTCCAGGAGAGGTTTAACCATGCCCGTTTTTACGCCAGAATACCTTCATAAAGTCGCTTATCACATTTACCGTGCCAAAGGCACTCCGGAAGATGAGGCTGAAATCGTGGCCAGGCATTTAATTAAGGCAAATCTGTGCGGACACGACTCCCATGGAATCATTCAGACACCTACCTATGTCGACCGCATAGACGCTGGACATATTGTTCCTGGTGCGTCTTTCGACGTGGTCAAAGAAGCCCCCTGCACTGCAGTTATTGATGGCAATTGGGGATTTGGCTTCGTACAGACTGAAAAGGCTACTAAATTGGCAATCGAGAAGGCTAAGACTAACGGTGTCGGCGCAATCACGGTCTATCACCAGAGTCACATCGGCCGATTGGGTGACTACCCTACCATGATGGCCGCAGAGAACATGATTGGCCTGATAACAGCCGACTCCGGCGCTGCGCCCAAGCACGTTGCTCCTTTTGGGGGAGTAGCCCGCAAGCTGGGTACAAATCCTATGAGCATCGGTATGCCGAGCAACTTGGACGGTCCAGTTTTGATGGATATGGCCTCCAGTACAGTGGCACTGGGTAAGATTGCATTGGCTAGGAACCGGAAGGAAGATGTGCCGATTGGTTGGATCGTGGACAAGGACGGCAACCCTACCACCAACCCCAATGATTACTATTCCGGCGGTGCTATCCTGCCCGTTGGCGTTGACCAAGGCCATAAAGGTTATGCTCTTTCGTTCATGGTTGAGGTTTTCTCTGGTCTGCTCACGGGTCTGGGTTATGGAATCGACCCTGAAGGACGTCATAATGACGGCGTGTTCATTGCTGCTTTCAACCTGGCCCACTTCAGGGATGTGGACGAGTTCAAAAAAGACATGGATGGATTCGTCGAATACATCAAGGACTCTCCACCCGCTGAGGGCTTCAATGAAGTGCTCTATCCAGGCGAAATAGAGTGGAATAAAGAGCAGCAGCGTCGCAAAGAAGGCATCTTTGTGGAGGACCAGACTTGGGCTGAGCTTTCAGAGTTGATGAAATCTCTTAATGTTGAGAATGAAGTCGGTACGCCCTAGTATCGAAATTTAGCAATCGTAACCCACTGGGTGACTTTGATGAGCAGTCAAGAGATCAGGGAGACTTACTTGGAGGCTGGCGATTACTTTGTCAGTATAGTCGATTCGATAGAAATTGACGCCTTTGACGCTCCGGCTCTGGGTGAATGGTGTGTTCGAGACCTTGTCGGACATACATATCGCTCATTTACTACAGTACTTAGCTATTCCGCTGTTCCGTCCGATAAGGTAGATTTTGAGAGGCCAGTGGACTATTTCTTGAGGTTGCTGTCTAGTGATGTAAACCACGGTCACATTGCAGAACGGGGGCGGGCCGCTGGATTGGAGATAATTGAGGATCCTAAGATGATGGTACGTGGCTTTGCCATGTACGTAAAAAATAAGTTGGAAGAACTTAGTGACGACCACATCATGGGAACCTTGACTGGGGGAATGCGCCTGATTGATTACCTGCCTACCCGCACTTTTGAGTTAATAATTCATACTATGGATTTGACCAAAGCCCTTGGAGTGGAATCAAGCCCGCCCCGGAGAGGCATGGAAACCACGTTGCAAATGATAGGCCAGTTGGCCTTGAACCGGGGTTACGCTCAGGATCTGATTTTGTCCTCCACCGGAAGGGACGGCCTAGCTAGAGGATTCACGGTGCTGAGTTAAAGGAACTTTCGTAATTTCTTTAATGCGGGGATCTGTTTAATCTTGGCCGGAGAGAGGTCTTCCCAGTAGATGCCTGTGGGCCTGGGCTTGGTTGGGCTGCACTTAACCAGTTCATCGGGCGTAGCGAAGTAATCTAAGCACGCGTCGTGTTGGGTCCATGGTAGCTCTTGGTCTAGAACCTGTAGTTGGTGGACTGTACCAACAATCGGAGTATCATGCTGCACGATCCCAGCTGCCACCGCCAACCCGTACTCTAAGTCAGCAAACCCGCCGCCTTTGCCAATCCTAATACCCGAGCGGTTGACTGCTACTGACCCGGAGATTACCAAGTCCACTTGGTGCATCTCTGCAAGGTTTACCAACCTTCCGTGTTGGAATGCGCCAGAAATGGTGGACGCTTCTACGGGGGAGCTGGCCATCACCGACGGGTCTAGCTCCACAAAGCATTGTTCCTCCTGTAGTCTTGGCACGGCCATATAGAGAATCTTACCTTCTTCTAAAGCGCGTTGGCGGAGCGGCCTCTGAGGTTGATCAGGGTTTCCTTTGATGACCCTGGAGTTGCGCCAAATACCAAGTTCGAATATCCGGAGGGAAGCTGCTTCCGCGCCTTTAAAGTGTGGGATGCGGTCGTGCACCGTCTTAGTGTAGGCGGCTCCAGCCTGTTCGATGACTGACCAGACTTGCTCTCTGATTTTGTCTTTGGTTTTCATATCCCGGATTTCCCGAGGTTTGATTGGTAATCTGAATTCGGAGTAGGATAGTACCGACTCAAAGCCTACCATAAGAGGGTTCGACCGATACCATTTACGTGCATATCGTTGAATGCCGTATGTGCGTATGCTATAATTCCGATTAACGTAAAAGAAGAGAAGAGAGAGAAGCTAAAACACACCTGATGCTAGACGGAGACACAAAAGCACGGATTATTAAGGAATATCAAATCAACGACAAGGACACTGGCTCTGCCGAAGTTCAAGTCGCTGTTCTTACGGAAAATATAAAATCCCTTACCGAACATCTGCGGGAACATAAAAAAGACGTACACTCAAGACGCGGACTTCTTGGAATGGTCTCACGGAGACGCAGACTCCTCAAGTACCTCAATGCGGAAGACGTAAACCGCTATCAAACACTTATCACTAGGCTTGGTCTACGCAGATAAGTTCCCCCTTACAACAACACCCTGGATAGGGTGTTGTTTGTCGTCTAGCTCTCACCCCATCTATCGATTGCGCACGTTATTTATTGCGAGGTTGCCCTAGGCACATTATGGCTACACAAGCAGATTCCCCCACGTCGGTATCTAGCCAAATCGACGGCAAAACAATCACTCTTGAGACCGGGAAATTGGCGAACCAAGCTCATGGTAGTGTAACTGTCACTTTAGGAGAGACAATCGTTCTAGTCACGGCAGTGATGTCCAGTAGGCCGAGAGCCGAAGACATAGACTTCCTGCCCCTGACAGTTGATTACGAAGAGCGTCTTTATTCAGTGGGTAAGATACCCGGAAGTTTCTTCCGCAGAGAGGGCCGTCCCGGTCAAGACGGTATCTTGGCCTCCAGGTTAACCGACCGGTCAATTCGACCGTTGTTCCCAAAAGGACTGCATAACGACGTTCAGATCACTTTAACTGTGCTTTCCTCGGATCAGGAAAACCCACCTGAAATTCTGGGAATGATCGGAGCATCAGCTGCTCTCTCAATTTCCCAGATTCCCTTCGATGGGCCGGTGGCTTCCTGCCGCATAGCCTATCTGGACGGTCAATATATTATCCACCCCACGTACGAGCAGAGCATTGAAAGCACCCTAAGCATGGTGGTTAGCAGTTCCAAAGACGCTATTTTCATGGTTGAGGCGGGTGCCAACGAGGTTTCAGAGGAAGTAATTCTGGAAGCCATTGCTAAGGCTCAACAAGCAAATTCAGAGACCATAGACTTGATTCAAGATTTAACCGGCAAGGTTGGCAAGCCTAAGGCCTCTTTCGAATATGATCCCGCTGCCGCTGAGGCAGTGGTAGCAAGAATTAAAGAGGTGGTTGGTTCAAGGTGGGATGACCTTCTTAGCCGTAATCCCGGCATGTACGAGATGGACGACGGCGAGAAAGAAATCTCTGCTCTGGTCACAGAATCGCTCAAGGATGAATACTCCAAGACTGCTATCGGAGACGGTTTCAAAACTGTCTTCCGTGAGGCGGTACGAGGTCGCATATTACAGCAACATGTCCGTTCTGATGGACGGGCGCTGGATCAAGTTCGGCCGATCACCTGCGATACCGGTATCTTGCCGCGCACCCATGGTACCGGATTGTTCACAAGGGGGGAGACTCAAGTCTTGTCTATTGTGACAGTTGGTTCTCTAGCTCTGAAGCAGACCTTGGATACCGTTGGACCGGATAGCACCAAGCGGTTCATGCACCACTACAACTTCCCTTCGTTCTCCACAGGTGAAGCTCGGCGGGTCATGTCTCCCGGGCGACGGGAGATTGGTCACGGTGCATTGGCCGAACGGGCGATACTGCCGGTACTTCCCTCGGAAGATGACTTTCCATACGCCATACGAATCGTTTCGGAGTGTCTAAGTTCCAATGGAAGTACGTCGATGGGTAGCGTATGCGGTAGCTCACTGAGTTTGATGGATGCTGGTATCCCGATTAAAGCCCCGGTGGCAGGTATTGCAATGGGCCTGATTACGGGCACTGATGGTGAGTACGCTATCTTAAGTGACATCCAAGGAATCGAAGATTTCCTAGGTGATATGGACTTCAAAGTTGCTGGCACTTCTGAGGGTGTAAACGCCCTACAAATGGACGTTAAGACACAGT
The DNA here is from genome assembly GCA_022451925.1 of Dehalococcoidia bacterium. Taxonomy (GTDB): domain Bacteria; phylum Chloroflexota; class Dehalococcoidia; order Lucifugimonadales; family UBA3495; genus UBA9611. The sequence goes on along the minus strand of JAKUNL010000003.1, from coordinate 38,157 downwards.
ACCTGACACCTTCGATATTGAAGGAAGCGTTGGAGCAAGCGCGCCAGGGTCGAATGCATATCATGGGCAAGATGAACGAAGCGATTTCGGAGACTCGTGGCGAAATGAGCGAATACGCTCCCAAGATGATCCGTATGAAGATCAAAATTGAGAAAATCGGCGCACTTATCGGCCCTGGTGGCCGGGTAATCCGGGCCATTATCGAAGAGACCGGTACAACCATCAATGTCGACGATGACGGATCTGTAACCATCGGTGGCGTAGATTCTTCCATGTTGGCCTTAGCCCAATCTAAGGTTGATGCACTTACCCGAGATCTAGCCATAGGTGATATTTTCACTGGAAAGGTAGTCAGGCTGACAAACTTCGGTGCCTTCGTGGAACTGGTTCCAGGTAAGGATGGGCTGATTCGTAACGGCGACATTGGAGATATGGAAGAAGAACTGGCTGAGGGCCAGGAAATCACAGTTATGATTCGTGAGATTGATTCCCAAGGAAGAGTCAACCTGTCCCGCAAAGCCTTATTTGGCGATGACAGTCCGCCGTCTCCACGGCCTGATTCTGGACCGCCTCGAGACCGGGGTGGTTTTGGCGGCAATCGCGGTGGACGAGGGCCGGGTGGATCTGGTAGAGGCCCTGGAGGTGGTCGTCCTGGTGGTCCTAACGGCGGACGTTTCCAGGGTGGAAATCGCTAGTCAATCTTTTGTTAAGTAGCAAACAAAGGCCCCCGAGTTTACTCGGGGGCCTTTGTTTCGCCACGATTTTACCTCCGTGCTATCATCAGAAGCGAACTAAATTAGGGTGTTCGGTTATAGGCTGGCGAGCTGCACGCTCGTGACTATAATCTGGGTAGCGTAATAGATATCATGCCGACCGATTCCTGATTATTGCGTTTTTCTCCGGAAGACGGTTACTAGTTGGAACGTTTAGAGGAGTTTTCATGGCGGCCATAAAGGTTTTAATCAGTGGTATCACCGGTAAGATGGGTCTTGAGGCGGTGGCAGCTGTTTCGAGTGAGACAAACATGGAATTGATTGGTGGTACGTGCGCCCATGACCGTGGGCCAACCCTGGCTACTCCAGTTGGCAATGTGGCTTTGTCCACAGACCTAGACTCCCTTCTTGAGCAGTCTCAGCCCGAGGTGATGCTAGAACTGACTAATTCCACTGTAGGCATGGACGCGGCTGTCAAAGCCGCTGCCAGAAAGATAAACATCGTCATGGGTGCAAGTGGTTTTTCGGAAGAGCAATTGAAACAACTTGATGTTTTGGCCAATGAGAATAGTATTGGCATAATCGTGGCGCCGAATTTTGCCTTAGGAGCCGTTGTTCTCAAAAAATTGGCCGAACAAGCGGCTCCCTACTTTGATTACGTGGATATTGTGGAGTCACATCACGAGGCCAAAATCGATTCCCCTTCTGGGTTTGCGCTGAACTTGATGCGCAGTCTAGGCGAGAGGAAGCATTACACTCGCAACCAGCCAGAGAAAGAGAACCTGGATAACACCAGAGGCGGTGAGTATAACGGCATCTCAGTTCACAGTATTCGAATGCCGGGAAAGAGCGCCCACCACGAGGTGATATTCGGATTAGCGGGCCAGACGGTTTCCATAAAGCATGACACCCTGGACCGAAGTTGTTACATGCCTGGTGTGGTGCGTTGCATCAACGACGTTGTGACGTGTCGTGGCCTTGTGATAGGCTTGGAGAATGTGCTTGGGCTCTAATCAAGGTAAGAGCTTTTTACAGGTACGAATTTTATCTAGAACAGAGAACTACCAGTGCAGGATTTGACTATTGCGGTCGTTGGCGCTACGGGGGCGGTTGGCGCCGAATTTCTCCGTATAGTGGAGACACGTTATCCCACCTTGCCCAAGCTAAAGCTGATGGCCTCCAGCCGCTCCGCAGGTAAGATAATCACGGTGGGTGGCAAGGACCTAGTGGTGGAAGAAGCAGCTGTTGATTCGTTCGATGATGTAGACATAGCGTTTATATCTGCTAGTTCTGCTGTAAGCCATAAGTTAGCTCCGGCCGCGGTTGAGGCTGGCGCCGTGGTTATCGATGACGGTTCAGCGTTCCGCATGGAAGATAAAGTTCCCTTGGTCGTACCGGAGGTAAACGGTTCAGATGTTGAATGGCACGAGGGAATTATTTCTATTCCCAACTGCTCGACCACGCCATTAGTGATGGCTGCCCATCCTCTGCATCAGGTGAACCCCATCAAGCGCATAGTGGCCGACACGTACCAATCGGTATCTGGCGCTGGAGGTGGGGCGATGGACACTTTGCGGGAACAGACGGAGCGTCTGATGGACTCTGATTATCTCACCATCAAGTCTGAAGAAGGTCAAATCGCCTACAATGTCGTCCCCCAGATAGACCGGTTCATGGAAACGGGTTACACGTTCGAAGAGCAGAAGATGCGACAGGAGTCGCAGAAAATCCTACATGCTCCTGAGATTCAAATCTCAGCCACGTGCGTGCGAGTTCCGGTATACATCTCTCATTCTGCCTCAGTTCATATCGAGTTCACACGGCCCATGGCGGTGGAAGAAGCGACGAAACTTCTAAATGCCATGCCTGGTATCACAGTGTTAGGTGATCAGGATACTGGTGAATACCCGATGCCATGGGACGTGGCGGGTGAGGATGATGTGTTTATCGGTCGCATCCGCCAGGATATGTCTCATCCAAATGGCCTGGTGATGTGGATTGTCTCTGACAACTTGCGTAAGGGCGCGGCTCTTAATTCTCTCCAGATTGCGGAGGAACTGGTCTACCGTGGCCGCTTAAAGCCGAAGTCTGCTAGTGAACTGACCGGCTAGGTTCGTTGATCGACTCTTTCGAACGGCCATCATTTGGCCGTTTTTGTATTGCCTGATGCCTAAGGATGCTATGTTGAGTATTGACGGGTATAATGCAAAAACTTTTAGAGACCTATCAACGTGTCGAAGTGGCAACAGGAGGAGGCGGACATGCCAGAGATTGGAAGGCTACTTACAGCGATGGTTACCCCGTTTGACGAGAAGGGTGATGTTGACTTTGAGCAAGCTAAGCGCCTAGCCCATGCCCTCCTCGATTCTGGAAGCGACGGCGTTGTGCTGTCAGGAACCACGGGTGAATCTCCAACTCTGACTACCAATGAGAAAATGCGCCTATTTGGTGAAGTGAAGGAGTCGGTCGGGGATAAGGGCGCGATCATAGCTGGTACTGGTACTTACAACACTGCTGAGAGCATCGAACTCAGCCAGGAAGCAGAGAAGCAGGGTGTCGATGGCTTGTTGTTGGTTGTGCCCTATTACAATAAACCTCCGCAAGAGGGTATCTATCAGCACTTTAGGTCAATAGCGGACAAGACTAGCTTGCCGTGCATTGTCTATAACATCATGGGTCGTACCGGCGTAAATATGACAGACGAGACGACGATTCGACTGAGTGAGATTGATAACATTGTCGGCACTAAGGAAGCTAGCGGTGATATGAACCAGATTGCCCGCATTATCAACACCGCTGGACCAGATTTCAAAGTTTGGAGCGGGGACGACAATCAGACGTTCTTGATGATGTCTATAGGAGGCTATGGTGTGATCAGCGTGGTCTCCCACCTAGTAGGCAGTCAGATCAAACACATGATGGGTCTGCTGTTGGAGGGGGATGTTGAGGGTGCGGCTTCTGAGCATCGTCGCTTGTTGCCTATATTCCTGGGTATGTTTACCGAGTCCAACCCTATTCCAGTGAAGTACGCGGTGAACCGGATTGGCTTGAATGTTGGAGAACCCAGGTTGCCTATGGTGCCGCCCAGCGCCAAGGCAATGACCGAGATTAATAAGCTACTGGAAGAGTACGATATCGATCTACCGATCTCCGCTTAAACGTCGCAAACCAAGGTTATCCATAATCGCCAACCGTAGCGGTGGATCTATGATTTGCCAATGTTGAGTAGGCTAGGTAAATATCGGCTCCACTTGAATGGTCTCGTCACGTCTAGGTCCGGTGGATATAATCTGAACTTTACAACCAACCAACTGCTCTATCCTATGCACATAGGCCAGGGCATTGGCCGGCAGTTGTGATAATTTGGTTGCGCTGGCTGTAGGCTGGTCCCAACCGGGCAGCTCTTCATAGATGGGTTCACATCGGGCTAGGAGTCCTGTGTTGGCCGGAAATCGCTCTATCCGCTTGCCATCCACGTTGTAACCGATGCATACCTTGACAGAATCGAAGTCATCTAGGATGTCGAGCCTTGTCAATACGATACCGGTGAAACCATTGACCAGTTGGCTGTATTTCCCCGCTACGCCATCAAACCAGCCTATCCGGCGGGCTCTTCCGGTAGTGACACCAAATTCGTGGGCCTTCTCTCTGATTTCGTCAGCCTCATGATCAGGAACCTCTGAGGGCATGGGACCGCCTCCGACTCTTGTGGAGTAAGCTTTGAAAACTCCCAGCACACCCTTGATGGCTTGAGGGTTCAACCCCAATCCTGTGCAGGCTCCTCCGATGGACGGTGAGGATGATGTTACAAAGGGATAGGAGCCGTGGTCGACGTCCAGAAGAGTGCCCTGGGCGCCTTCCAGCAAAACTTTCTTGTTTTGCTCCAGAAGGTCTTGCACCAGTTGCTCAGTGGCCATGGCGTAAGGGCTCATTTGTTCGGCCCATAGTTTGCACTTGGTTAGGACGTGATCAAGTGATATGGGTTCTCCGCCGTAGATCTTGGTAATCAAGGCGTTCTTGTGTTTTAAGATCTGGGTCACCATGGGAACCAAGGCGTCCCAGTCCAACAGATCGCCTACACGGACTCCCATTCTGCCGGTCTTGTCCATGTATGCAGGGCCGATTCCACGCCCAGTGGTACCTATGGCTGCCTTACCCCTTGCTTCCTCTTCCAATCGGTCTAGCACTACGTGGTAGGGCATTATGACGTGGGCGCGTTCACTTATGAATAGTTTGCTGGTATCGATGCCACGCGATCCAATCTCTTGGAGTTCGCTGACTAATACATCTGGGTCTACGACAACCCCGTTGCCGATGATTCCATAGACATCTGGCCAACAGATTCCCGAAGGGACCAGATGCAGTTGGAAAGTACCTTTATCGTTGACTACAGTGTGCCCGGCGTTGTTGCCGCCCGCATATCGAACTACGCTGTCAACACTTCCAGCAAGGTAATCAATGATCTTGCCCTTGCCCTCGTCACCCCATTGCCCGCCAATAACGGCATATGCCGGCATTCCTAATAGCCTGCCTTACAAAAAAACATACTCGTCCCCAGTAACGGAAAAGAGCACTAGAAGTATAGCAAAATCATTTTCCATGGGGAAGTGAAATTAGGCAACGGTGGCCAGTTTCATATTTAGCTGGTTTCGGTTCAGATATTTATCCAATAAAGGGTTGTGCGTTTGACACAAAATTTATATGCCGAATATAATCGCCGCGCTCCGATTCTGAGAGTAGAATAGGGGCATGGCGAAACGGCAAAAAATCATGCTAGCTTGTTTACATTGATTCAAGTCGGCGATTGAATAGGATCGGTTTTATCATGGCCTTGAGAGAAAAACTTGAAGAAGATATTAAGACTTCGATGCGGAACCACGATCAGGCACGCTTAGATGCCTTGCGTTTCTTTAAGAACGCTGTTCTTGCGGTTGAGAAGGAACAAAAAAATAAACTGGACGACGCTGGTGTGATTGATGTAGCTACCAAACAGGCTAGCGACCGCCGTGATAGCATCAAGGCCTTTGAAGTAGGTGGACGAGTTGAGATGGCCGCTAAAGAGGCTGCGGAACTCAAGGTTCTAGAAGAATTTCTGCCACCACAGATGTCTGCTGAAGACCTGACTGAGATTATCAAGGTTACTGCAGCTGAAGTTGGAGCTGCCTCTATCCAGGACAAGGGTAAACTTATGGGCAAATTAATGCCCCAGATTCGCGGCAAAGCTGATGGCACCTTGGTGAATGAAATGGCTACAGTTTATTTGGAGTCGCTATCTTGATTATTCTGGATTACTGAGTATGAGGTTCGGGATTTTAGTGTTTCCTGGTACCTGGAGCGATAAAGATTGCTATTACCAGGTGAAAGACATCCTGGGGCAAGACGCTGATTACGTCTGGCATGACGAGACCAGTCTGGACGGTTTTGATTCGGTGATCCTGCCAGGAGGGTTCTCCTATGGCGATTACTTGCGACCAGGAGCCATGGCTCGGTTCTCTCCGGTGATGGAAGCCTTGGACAAATTCGTGACTACCGGCAGGGCGGCCATTGGTATTTGTAACGGGTTTCAGATCCTTTGCGAGTCTGGATTATTGCCTGGAGCTTTACTCCCAAATAAAGATTTGGAGTATCGCTGCCAACCAACCTATTTGCGCACTGAGCGTTCCGATACGCTCTTCACCACGGTATGCAGTCAAGGGCAACTACTTAATGTCCCGGTTTCCCATGGTGAGGGTAATTATTTTGCCGATGGTGAAACGTTGATTAAGCTTGAAGAAGAAGGGCGGGTAATCTTCCGATATTCTGACGCCTCTGGTAAGGCTACTCCTGAATCCAACCCCAATGGTTCGGCCAACAACATTGCAGGAATCATTAATGAATCAGGCAATGTTCTGGGAATGATGCCTCACCCGGAGCGCAGTTGTGAAATGATCTTGGGTAGTACCGATGGCAATCTGATATTCGAGTCGATTATCGAAAGTTGTAGGCGGAGCTAGCCAGCCTGATGGCGGCCATTGGCCTATCGGTACTTGCCGCCTTCGGATTTGCTAGTTCTGCGATTCTGGCTCGTCAGGGTATGCAGTCAGTCTTCCCCCTTCCTGGTGTCATAGTTTCGCTGTTTGTTAGTTTCGTCCTTTCGTCTAGTATGGTTTTGGTGTTCGCATTTGACGATATAGGAGATATTCCTCAGACAGCAGTCTTTTGGATAGTCGGGTTAGGGGTGATCACATTTCTCGGTGGGCGCACGCAGAATTTTCTTGCCGCTAATCTTATTGGCGCATCACGCGCCAGTCTGTTTATCGCCTCCCAAGCGCCATTTGCTGCTTTCTTTGCGGTGGCTTTTGCTGGAGAGTCCATTCATATATTGGTCGCTCTGGGCACAATTGGTGTGGTCGGCGGCCTGCTATTTTCCAGTGGCAGATCCATCTTGGAAGGTTGGCGGACAGACAGAGTATTTCTACTTGGTTATCTGATGGCCTTGGCAGCGGGAGCATCCTATGGGGCTACTAATGTGATGGCCAAACAAGCGATTGAAATATATGACTCGCCGTTGATGGTGACAGCTTTTAGCATGCTGGTCGGGTTGGTGATTATCGCTCCACTGGTTGGAGTAACCACCGCTAAGACTGGTGTTCTGCGTGTAGGAAGTCAGGGACTAGGTCAAACTCTGTTTTCCCTGCGGTTCGTGGCACTTGCTGGCCTTGCTTCTGGAATTGCCGTGAACGCTCTGTATTTTGCGGTGCAGAAGGCCGATGTCGTTGTGATCAGCCCGATTGTTGCTAGCAGCCCTATTGTCACTCTTTTACTGGCCCATATCTTTCTTGCCAGACTGGAAAATGTCACCCGGGGCCTGGTTGCGGGAACGTTGATGGCTGTCTCTGGAGTGATCTTGGTCGTGCTAGGCAGCCAGTTATGATTCGGATAACAGGAAATAAGGCCCGTTAGTAATGGACGCGATAGCGCTGTCATTGTTGTCTGGCTTTGGGTTTGGAAGCGCCGCAATTCTGGCAAGAATCGGAATGCAACGCATGAGCCCTCTTTCCAGCACGTTATTGTCAGTGTTGGTCAGTTTTTGTCCTACCGCCTTATTAGCTTTGGTCTTTGCCTTTTCGGATATCAGAGACTTGCCTCCGATGGCTCTAATTTGGTTTTTTTCATTGGGTGTGTTGAATTTTTTGGGCGGAAGGACCAGCAGTTACCAGGCGATCGGGCGAATTGGAGCATCTCGCACGGCAGCTATTCAGAGCACGGCGGCGGTATTTGCAGCTGTCTTCGCCATTACTATCACCGGAGAACGACCACATTTTGTGGTTCTGCTGGGCACATTTATTGTAGTTTTAGGTCTTACTACTGCCCTCGGTAATTCGATCCGTGAAGGAGTGAGTAACAATCGTGGAGCCTTGATAGGGTTTGGCCTGGCTCTAGTGGCTGCGGCTTCATACGGGGGCACCAACGTTATTGCCAAAGAGCTGACCGAGGAATACGGCTCTCCGCTTATGGTCTCTGCGTTGGGATTGCTCTTTGGAATAATATTGTTGTCGCCATTGTCAGGTGCCAGCACCATTCGTGAGGTAAAGGCGTTAAAAGGGAACCCTATGTTCGCGTTGTCAGCCGGTTTATCTGGGTTGGCGGCCGCCACAGGAGTCATTGCACTATATTTCGCATTGCAGCGCTCGGACGTGACTGTGGTCTCCCCAATCGTATCTACCAATCCAATCTTCACCTTGATATTGGCTCAGGTATTCATCTCCAGGATGGAAGATATCACTAGATGGCTGTTCTTGGGTGTTGTGATCACTGTGGCTGGCGTGATTACCGTTACCATAGGCAGCACTCTCTAGTACGTCTGCCCAATCGACAGCCTTTGTGGCATAATTAGGCACCAAAGATAGTGCTATTAAGCGCAGATTTTTCCCAGATAATAGGAGTCTCATGCCAGGACAGATTAAGACAAAGCAGATTAACCACGTGACAACCATGGTTAAGGACACCGCAAGGGCCATGAAGTTTTACAATGAACTCTTGGGCATTAAGCAGATTGAGAGTCAGGTCCCGAATCCGGAAATTACATGGCTGCAATTGGAAAATGGGATCATGGTGCACTTGATTGAAACACCTGATGCTCCGGTGAAGCCGGAAAATACCCATCATGCTTTTGAGGTCGAGGACTTTGAAGGGACCATGAAGACTCTTGAAGAGAATGGTTTTGAGATTTTGCGCCACGGTGTGCGGTTCGACGGCCAAGGCTTCATGTTTATCAACGACCCGGACGGTAACCGGGTCGAGTTCTGCACTGGCTCAGGTTACTTCCCGGCCCCTGGCCGTCCCGCTTAGCCCGTACAGAGGGTTGCACCTGCCTCAGTTCTAAGCTGGCCCTAGCGTTTTGGTTGGCTTGTCGTGATATAGGAGAGATCATGTTCGAGAAGATTCAACATGTTGGGTATTTGACCCCGGACTTGGACCGCGCAATTGCCTGGTTTGAAGAGTCGTTCAATGGTGTTCGGGTCGGTGGTGGTCCATTGAATCCGGGCTATGCTATGCCCAGCGGTGGCCGCAACGCCTATGTGCGTTTTGGTAATGCTGAGGTTGAACTACTGGAGCCTGTGGATCAGGCAGGGCTTTCCAGTGAGGTCTTAGATATGCACCATGTCGGTTACGTGGTGTCTGACATCAACAAGTCTATTAATGACTTGGCGGCCCGCGGCTTTAAATTTGCCGCGGATAAACCCAACGTCAACGTGCTCGGCCACCAGTTATTGTACTTTGATTCTTCGACCACCAATGGGGTTAAGATGCATATCACCCAGCTGCCTGATGCGCTGCCCGACGCAAATGACGGCTTGGAAGTTGAGCGCATCATCCATGCCGGTTACCGGGTTAAGAACCTGGAGGAAGCCATCAAGTGGTATGTGGATAATTTTCAAGGTAGCCTTCTTGGCGGAGGCCCTTCCCGGTCCGGTGGTCGGAACGCCTTCGTGAACTTCAGCCAAGTGCAGGTCGAATTAATCGAGCCTGGCGACCCTGCGAGTATGGGCAACGACCATGTCATGGACCATGTTGGATACGTTGTCGGGGATATCCCGTCTTGCATTGGCCAGTGCGAAGCCAACGGTCTGAAATTCGTTTCGGATACGCCGAACACCAATGGCGTCGGCCAGCAAGTGCTTTACTTTGAGACCGATACTAGTATGGGCTCACGGATGCACCTGACTCGGTTGCCGGATTAGTTCGGTGACCCTTTGGGCTGAGCTCGAACTATGCAAGCAGATCAAGTGCGGAACATAATCCTTGTAGGTTTCATGGCCTCGGGCAAGAGCAGTGTGGCCAGGGCAATATCACGCCGCTGCCATTGGCCTAGGATTGACGCGGACGAAGAGATAGTGGCCCGGGCCAGGAAACCCATCGCCGAGATTTTTAAGGATTCGGGAGAGGACGCATTTCGGGAACTTGAACGGTCAGTTGTGGCCGACATCTGCTCAGAGAGTTGCCGTATCGTAGCGGTTGGCGGCGGGTCTTTCATTGATGACGTTAACCGACGGACGATGTTGGATCGCGGCGTGGTTTTTTATCTCAGCGCCCGTCCAGAGACAATTCACTATCGAGTGACTAGAGGTAATCCAAATGCCCCGGTGCGTCCATTGCTAGGGGCTGGTAATCCGTTGCAGCGGATCGTAGACCTGCTTGAAGAAAGGATGCCGATGTATTCCCAGGCTCACCATACCGTGGAGACAGACGGACTAACTCCAGACCAGGTGGCTCAGGTAGTTTTGAAGATATGTGGGCCAGGAATCCGACAATACATATGATTTGGTGTCATATCTCAGTGGGCGTATTCTTATAGTACTATTTTTGCCTTCACCATCACATTCTGAAAGAGCCTTAGGCCTGCAGTTTTCTAGTGCGTTTTATAGCTAGAGTCGTGAGACATCCATCGCGATCGGCGGAACATAATCCCCATCAGTAGTTTGTTAATTGAACCAGGTAGTATTAAATCGACTAAGGTTCATGTATCGTTTCTATATCGGTATAAGGCTCGGAACCTTCCCCTACCTGAAAATTACGGAGACCATAAAATGGCAGACATAGATCTAGCGGCAGAAGTACATCACGCAGGCGGTTCCTATCCGGTGGTTGCTGGTTGGGGGCTGATTGATTCCCTCGGTGACCGGTTTACGGACCTTGGATTGACCAACACAGCTTATATAATTTCAGATTCTAACGTGATGAACCTTTATGGTCGGAACGTGCAACGTGCATTACAAAAGCGAGGTATCGCTGCCCATTGTTTCATTATTCCTGCCGGAGAGACGAGCAAGAGCTTTGATCTGGCCCAAGCCATTTATACCTGGCTGGCGGGACTGAAGGCCGAGCGCGGTCACACCATCGTCAGTGTTGGTGGCGGTGTCGCCGGTGACTTGGGCGGTTTTGTCGCTGCCACCTATCTGAGGGGAATGGCTTTCGTCCAAGTTCCGACCAGTATGGCGGCAATGGTCGATGCGTCTATCGGTGGCAAGGTCGCTATCAACCTACCTGAGGCCAAGAATCTGGTCGGCGCATTCTACCAACCAAAAGGAGTGTTTGCTGATGTTCAGACACTTTCCACCCTTGGCAAAAGAGAGTTGTCTGAAGGGTGGGCTGAGGCGATAAAGCATGGCTTTATTCTCGATGCTAGCTTGGTAGACGTGTTTGAAGAACATGCTGAAGCCCTGATGAACGTGGAGCCAGAGATTTCGACTGACGTTATTCGCCGTAGCATGGCAATTAAGGCCGACGTTGTTAGCCAGGATGAACGGGAGACTTTGGGCATTCGTATTATGCTGAACTACGGTCATACCATCGGGCATGCGCTGGAGTCGACCACTGAATATGGCACGTTTTTCCACGGAGAGGGTGTTTCCGTTGGCATGATGGGAGCTGCAACTATGGCCCATGAGATGGGGTTACATTCGCAAGATCTAGTGGATCGACAGCGGGTCATCCTTGAGCGGTTCAACCTGCCGACTTCAGCCAAGGGATTGAATGTGGACGCAATCTTGGAAGGAATGTCTCTAGATAAAAAAGTTCAGGGCGGCTCCAAGCGTTGGGTAATGCTGGAAGATGTAGGTCGATCGGTTGTCAGGACTGATGTTCCCGAGGAACTGGTGGAGAGGACTGTCCGAGGGTTAGCCAGTTAAACGTAATGCTGGGACAAACGTTTACTACTGCTTCTCTCGTTTGGCTACGATCATCATGGCCATGATGATCAAGCACATTGCCCCGGCGATACTTAGGAGAACGACTGAGGCTAAGTTGGAAAAGAACCCCAATCTTTCCGCGAATGTGGAAACCTGCTCTAGGGCCACTGCTAATCCGCCGCCTAATATCGTGATGCCGTAGAGGATGCGAATTCGTGCTGGTTCGACGAAGTTTGTGGCAGTGGTTCCTAATTGGGAACCCACTGACGCTGCTGTGAGCATGAAGATAGCCATCTTTGGATCTACGCTGTGTGATATGGCGTATATGAACGTTCCCCAGGAACCCGTTACGATGATTTGAAAAAGGTCGGTTCCAATAGCTACGGTTGTGGGCACGCCTAGCCCAAATATCAGCGCTGGCATGAGTAGGAAGCCTCCGCCGGCGCCCAATAAGCCGGCGAAAAATCCCACGGCGAACCCCACTGTTATCGGAATGAACATTGATAGGTTTTCTATTTTCGATACAGGAAGAGATACGTAGGTAGAGACAGACCCTTTTCCTGGCAACCATAAGGAATGGGGCGGGATCCGCATGGCCTGGACTCGTAGGGCTAACGACGCTGTGGAGATCACTTCTCCGCCAGATTTGGAAGCTCTCCGAACTTTGAAATAATCATTTACAATGAATCCTCCCAGGGCTCCCAAAAACAGGATGTAAACGTAACGAATCACTGGACCCATGACGCCCGCCTCTTCCAAAGCGGAGTTCAACTGCTCGGCAAGAAATACGCCCGGAATCGTCCCGACCAGCATCAGCATCCCTAACCTAAGGTCCACGTGGCCTAGGTGTCTATGCTTGAGTGTGTTGATTATCGATGAGCCCATGATTAGGGCTAAACCGGTTCCTACGGCAAATACTGGAGGGACTCCGAAGACGAGTAGTCCACCTGTAATGAGGAACCCGCCACCTACGCCAAAGAATCCGCTCAATGTTCCGACCATCACTCCTAATAGCAGTAAGAGCGCTGGATTGACGGTGACCTCTGCGTTAGGGAACCACATGTTAGGGGTCACTCCTATCGTTATTGCTCCTGTTGCCACGCAGGAGGTCAATTACTCGGAAGACACCGGTCCAAGAAAAATGAAGGACGATTGCAGAAGCACCAATAGACCCAATGATTAGGAATGCCCAGAGAAAGGTATGGTCGGAGCTAAAATTGATTAGGAACTCGTTCATCGTGGGGCGACCGGGCGTTGACCTGAAGGTCTTTAACCTCTGATCGTAATGAGTCAGTTTATGGCCTGGTCGGTGTTTAGGATGGTTGAATGCCTCGGCTCGTAGAGGATACCATAGTCCGGTCTTATAACTCTTATTCGTAATGACGTCCGTAACAGAGTAAACCAGCCACCCTCAGGACAACGGCCGTATGCCAGGTACTAAATTTAATTTCCAATTGGCGAACACTGACGGAACTGCTAGGGCCGGTGAGCTTGAAACGCCCCATGGTAAAGCGCTCACCCCATTTTTTATGCCGGTGGCAACCCAGGCCACTGTCAAAGGGTTGACGCCGGAAGAAGTTCGTGGCGCCGGCGCTCAGGTCGTTTTGAGTAACGCTTACCACCTCTATCTTAGGCCAGGTGTAGAGACGGTAAAAAAACTGGGCGGTTTGCATAAATTCATGGGTTGGGACGGGCCGATTCTCACCGACAGCGGTGGGTTTCAAGCCTTCAGTATGGGGCCGCTGCGTAAGGTGAGCGACGACGGCATCAAGTTCCGGTCCCATATAGACGGCAGCGAGCATAACTTCACACCTAAACTGGCCACATACAACCAGGAGAGCTTGGCTCCAGATATCGCAATGTGCTTCGACCAATGCATCGCCTATGGCGCCACTGAGAAAGAAGTTCATCAGGCTATGGAACGTACTCATCGCTGGGCAAAAGAGTGTTACGACGCCCATCAAGTGTCGCCGACAGGAGCTGATTCAGGCCAGGCCTTGTTTGGTATCGTGCAGGGTGGAACTTTTGAATCTCTACGGGATGAGTCGGCTCACGTCGTTTCCGAGATTCCTTTTCACGGTTATGCGGTTGGCGGGCTGGCTGTGGGTGAGAACAAAGAGGATATGTATCGGTTCACTAGTCAGGTTACGGAGTTGCTTCCTCAAGACAAACCTAGATACTTGATGGGAGTGGGTTCTCCCGAGGATCTAGTGGAAGGCGTTGCTAGGGGTATCGACATGTTCGATTGCGCATTGCCTACGAGGGTTGCTAGGAACGGAAGCTTATTCACGCCAGAAGGGCGGGTGGATATAACCAAGGCGCGTTACGCGGAACAGCAGAACCCATTGGATGAGACTTGTGATTGTTACACCTGTCAGAACTATTCAGCGGCGTATCTGCGCCATCTGTTCCGGGCCAAAGAATTGTTGGGATTGCGATTGGCCAGTATCCACAATTTGCGGTTTGTATTGTCTCTGATTGACCAGATTAGGTCGGCCATATTGGAAGATAGGTTTGGCGCCTTCCATAGGGAGTTCATGAGCTCTTATAAGCCTGCAGACGAGGTAGCCAGGCAGCGTCAGAACGAACATAAGCTTCGGACGCGTATTGTTTAATCGTTCTACTGCAGGCAGTACGTATAGGGGTTTCTGACCGTAGTAACCTAGTTTGGTCACTACCTTGGGATATCAGAAGCCGCCGGCAACCGCAGGGACAATGCTAATCTCATCTCCGTCGCTGGTGGCAGTACCCAGTCCGTCCATGAACCGAACGTCTTCGCCGTTTAAGTATATATTCACGAAGTATCTGAGTTCGCCCTCTTCGTCAACCAGACGGTCTTTGAATCCGGGGAATTCTGCGTTTAGTTTATCAACCAGTTCACCTAGAACGGTGGACTCTACTTCAACTTTATCTTTACCGTTGGTCATACGCCTTAGGGGCGTGGGAATTCGGACCACGACGCTCATCTGGAAAACCCTCCTGCTGGTTCAATCGCCTTACTATGCACTTATTTTGCGCCTTTTGAAGAGGCGCCCAAGGCAGAATCGATTTCTACCCATCAATTACATCCCCGCCAAGTGGATCTACTCTTACACCTGTAGAACTAACCCATTCCAGTCCACTCTGGATCTCTGATTCTTCGCCGTCTAGTTCCAAGACTACCCAACCCAGTGTTTCGCCGACCTCGGCTCGACGAATATTGGTCACGATCTTGAACTTGCGACCCAACTCGTAGATCACTGGCTCCTTGACCAACGTTTCTTCAAAGGTGAACTTCACACGCTGCTTACCCATACACGAACACCCCTCTGCTTATTCTCGTGTTGTATAGGCCTTGTTACTTGGCCCCTTGGAACATTTCTTCGAAAGAACGCATGCTCGGTTTAATGTCTAATGGGTCCACTACTTCTTCCACCGCTTCTATGGTCTTGAGACCATTGCCAGTGATATAAACAACGGTTAATTCGTCTGATTTGATTGCCCCTGATTCGGCAAGCTTCTTCAACCCTGAGACCGTGACACCGCCAGCTGTTTCGGTGAAAATACCTTCAGTCTCGGCCAGAAGCTTGATGCCGTTGACTATCTCAGATTCCGGGACTGCATAGGCGGATCCTTCGGATTTCTCTATCACTTTTATAGCGTAGATGCCATCGGCTGGATTGCCGATGGCCAAAGATTTGGCCAGACTGTCTGGTTGGACAGGGATGACCTGGGACTGTTTATTGCTCCAGGCGGTGGCTATGGGCGAGCATCCTTCGGCCTGCTGCATGTGCATCTTGGTTTTTACCGCTGGGTGGTGGACGGTGTTCTGATCCACTCCGAAGGAGCTGGACTCCACGCCGTCCAACAAACCAAGGCAAGCCAGTTCATTAAAGCCTTTCCAGATCTTGGTGAACATGGCTCCGGATGCTGAAGGTACCACTACATGGTCGGGCAGTCTCCAGTCTAACTGTTCCGCTACCTCGTAGCCCAGGGTTTTGCTGCCTTCTGCATAGTAGGGGCGCATGTTGATATTTACGAACGCCCAAGGATAGTCATCGGCTAACTCGCTGCAAAGCCGGTTGACCTGGTCGTATGTGCCGTCGACAGAAACTAGGATGGGATTGTAGATAGCAGCACCTACGATCTTGCCTCGTTCTAGGTTGGAGGGGATGAATACCACGGCCCGAACTCCAGCGCGAGCGCAGTGAGCTGCTACACTGCACGCCAAGTTTCCGGTGGAAGCGCATGCTATGGTCTCGTATCCAAATTCAAGAGCCTTGGTTGCCGCAACTGAGACAACGCGGTCTTTGAATGAGAACGAGGGGTTTACACTATCGTTTTTAATATAGAGGTTGTTGAGGCCTAGTTGTTTGCCTAGCCCTTTGGCTTTAATCAAGGGCGTGTACCCGGCCATGATGTCAACTGGGTCGTCGCCTTGTGCCGGGAGCAGGTCTTTGTATCGCCAGATGCTGAGGGGGCCCTTGGCGATACTGTCTTGACTGACCACTTCGGAGATGGTTGCGTAATCGTAGACCACTTCCAAAGGGCCAAAGCAGAATTCACATACGTTCAGCGGTTCTGCGGAATATTCTCTGCCGCATTCGCGACATTTTAGTCCATTTATGAAAGCCACCGCGTTCGGTTCCTCCTGGCCAATTATGGCCGGCGCACAAGCCCAAATAGGTACTACATCAGCGTTTAAGGGGTGGGCGTGATGGTAACAAAGGCCCTATGGGATGTCAACTTGCGTCACGCCTGCATGAAGGTCTTAGCGAGCCTAGATAAGATGTTTGAAACAGGCCGATTAAAACTGGGTTCAACTTAAGCTTGAATTTGGATGAGGTCGTTATATGATCTGGGGTCTGGATGATATAATTTGGATTGTCCGTCTATTTTTGAGTGGTTGACGGCTGGACGAATGACATAAACAGATTCGATACTTAAGAGCCTTCGAAATCGTTTTGGCTCTATGAATTACTAGGACACTATCCTGTTCCGCGCTCATTATATAAACCTACTGCAACAGTACTCAGTCCCGCTAATAGTTGGAGTGATTGCTGGCTTGGTTTTTGCCAACGTTGATATCCACGCCTATGAAGAGATGGTGGATTTCCATATCTTTGGTGACGAAGCCAAGATATTCGGTAAGTCAGTAACCGTCCACTTTCTCATTAATGAGATTTTCATGGTGTTCTTTTTTGGTATTGCCACCAAGGAAATTACCGAGTCTGTCCTGCCAGGCGGTGCGCTGAATCCCATTCGGAAGGCTCTAAATCCCTTGATGGGCACTCTTGGAGGTGTCTTTGGACCGGCGGGGACGTTCTTTCTATTGGCATGGATATTCTATGGTGGGTCTGGTGATTTTGGCACTGTTGCCAACGGATGGGGGATACCCACTGCGACCGACATAGCTCTAGCATGGTTGGTGGCGCGAGTTATTTTTGGAAACGGTCATCCTGCGATTAATTTTCTCCTCTTGCTGGCCGTGGCTGACGATGCTATAGGTCTTGGTATTATTGCTGTGTTCTATCCGGATCCCGACCATCCGGTGGCTCCAAGTTGGCTTCTGTTGGTAGTTACTGGCATGGTGGCGGCTTATGCCATGCGGCGGTTCGGCGTAAGATCTTGGCCGTTCTACATCTTGATTGCCGGTGGGTTAAGTTGGGTTGGCCTAGTGAAGTCTGGAATTGAGCCAGCTTTGGCATTGGTGGTCATTGTCCCGTTTTTGCCGGGCCATTCGAATGGCCATGATTTGTATCAAGATGACAGTTATGAGTTAGAACACGGCCATCCCAGCGACGAGAGTGATGTTCGTGAACCAGTGGGTTTGCAGCATCAACATGCGCCTCTGGACGATTTTGAACATCAGCTCAAGCTGCCTGTGGATTTTGGCTTGTTCTTCTTCGCGTTTGCAAACGCTGGAGTGGCGTTTAGTAGCATTACCGAAGTCACGTTGATTGTGATAATGGCTCTGATTGTCGGTAAGGCTATTGGCATCACCCTATTTTCTTGGGTTGGGGTAAAACTTGGGTTCCCTTTGCCAGAGGGCATGGGGGTCCGACATTTATTTGTTGCGGCAATCATAGCTGGTCTAGGTTTGACGGTGGCATTATTTGTCGCGGGCAAGGCTTACGAAGATCCTGTGTTTCAGGACCCAGCCAAGATGGGTGCGGTGCTAAGTGCTGGCGCGGCTCTTATCGCCTTTATATTTGGACGTATACTCAAAGTCAAAGACGGTACAGACAAGTGATATACTCTCGCCTGAAAACTGTGGTCTAACTAGGGTTCTCCACAGTTTCCAATATGATTATCAGGAGCCAAGAACGATGATTGGCGTACTTACCCACCACTGGGCAAAACCCGATAAGATCGAAGAAGCCAAGAATATGCTTGACGGCAACGGTTTGGCACAGAGCAAGGCTCCCGGCTACGGCATGCGGTTGACCTTCATATCGCAGGACGATCCCACCAAGATATCCACTTTGGTGACATGGGATTCAAATGAGATATACGATGCCTGGCGTGCCAGCCCCGAGCGCGCGGCGGCTATGGCTGGTGCTGGGGAGATGTGGTCTAAACCAGCCGAGAACGAGCGCTTTGAGATGGCCGACTAGCCCCATAGCACTGATTCTCTGCAAGTTCATCTTGAGACTGTCGAATGAGCAAGATTTAGACTCGGCTATTGTTCGATGGAGCTCGTTCCAATTGAGGAAGAACCTTCTCTGCTACAACACAGTAACCGATTCAGAAATGTTCTTAGAGATAGGTCAAGGTAACGGATAGGAGAAGTCTATGGCCAGACGAAGTTTCTGGGCCTGGGGGAATGCGTCAGACGAACCGACCGCTGAACAAATGAAGAAGGCGGCGGAAGAACTGGCCGCAAGATATAAGGTTAGTTTGAAACCAGTATCTCCACCCAAATCGTCGGTATTATCTCTTCGGAAACCCCGCATCACACCTCCTTCAGCTTTAGCTGATATCTGCGTCAGTGATGACCACGATCGGGCTGTGCACACCTATGGTCGCAGCTTTAGGGACCGTATACGCGCGTTTAACATCGATTTCCCGAACCCTCCCGATGTAATTGCTCGTCCTCGTAACGAACGGGAGGTGGAGGCTGTGTTGGAATGGTGTTCCACTTCCGGATACGCAGCTATACCATTTGGCGGCGGTAGTTCCACTGTGGCAGGTTTCGAGCCACCTGAGGAATATGATGGTATCGTAACTATCGATTTAGAGGGGCTGAATCAAGTTCTGGAGATTGATGCGGTATCTCGCTCAGCTCGGATACAGGGCGGAATTTATGGTCCCGCCCTGGAGTCACAATTACGCCTCCATGGTTTCACAATGCGTCATTATCCTCAGAGCTTTGAGTTCTCCACTCTAGGAGGTTGGATCGCCACTCGTTCTGGAGGACACTACGCCACAAACCAAACTCATATTGATGACATGGTTGAGTCGGTTCGTATGGTCACTCCAGCTGGTATCTGGGAGTCCAGACGTTTGCCGGGCAGCGGAGCTGGCCCCAGCCCGGACCGGATAGCAATCGGAAGCGAGGGAATCCTGGGCATCATCACTGAGGCCTGGATGAGGATTCAAGCCAGACCGGTGTTTAGGGCATCGGCGGGAGTGACATTCCCCACTTTCGCTGCCGGAGCAGAAGCTGCTCGCCATGTGGTACAGACCAAACTCTGGCCCGGAAATTGCCGTCTGCTAGACTCGGTTGAAGCTGCCGCTGCTGCTGGGATGGACGGTACCAAATCATTGTTGCTGCTTGGGTTTGAATCTGCTGAAATCCCCCAGGGAGAGTTCATTCAACATGCGGTCAAGATTGCTCGCGACCTGGGTGGATCCATCAGTGATGGTGACATAAAGGTGTCGGATGGCTCAGGTGGCCGTTCCCAGGGAGAAACTGGACGCCAAGGAGCCGTTGGGGCTTGGCGCGATTCGTTTTTGAACGCGCCATACGTAAAGAACCACCAGGCAGGCCTTGGTTTTGTGACTGAGACTATGGAGACTGCTGTTACTTGGGACCGTTGGCCTGAGTTAGACCGTGAGGTCCGGGCGGCCCTTCAAGAATCTCTTGATCGGGTCTGCGGTGGTGGTACGGTCTCTTGCAGGTTTACCCACGTCTACACGGATGGCCCAGCGCCGTATTTCACTTTCGAAGGTATGGGTCGACTGGGAGCTGAGCTTGAGATGTACGCAGAGATTAAGCAAGCAGCGTCTGATGCAATCCTTGCTTCAGGAGGAACGATTACTCACCATCATGCCGTCGGCCGGCTCCATCGTCCCTGGTACGACCAGCAGCGACCGGATTTGTTCGCCCAGTCGTTGAAAGTTGTCAAAAGGACTCTTGACCCCAACGGTGTACTTAACCCCGGGCTGTTGATAGACGCATAACTAAAAGTTTCAGGTTGGCGAGTATCCTGAAGTTTCCAACCGTGTACAATGGGCGCCTACTTGGGAGAGATGCATGTTTCGGTTCGGAATAACTTCGGAGGGGTTCGCTCTCGGTCGTCGCAACGTTCACTACTCGTGGGTGATCGTCAGTATCGCTTCCATGATGTGGATGACCAGCAGCGGAATGCGTTTCGCTACCAGCCTTTTGATCCCTGAGTTCCATAAAGAGGAATACTTCGGCTGGAGTATTGGCTTCATCACCCTTGGTTTCACCATCCAGTGGCTGGCATCCGGTTTTTTGGCGCCGCTTTCTGGTTGGCTTGGAGATCGTTACGGGGTGAGGCGGGTGATGTGGGCTGGTGCGATTCTTTTCATAGCAGGAATGCTGCTTACTGGCACCATGACTACCCTGTGGGAGTTCTACATCTACTTTGGCATTCTTCTAGCCGCTGGCATGGCCTCTTTTCAAGTAACTTTAGTCGCTGGCGTGACTCTCTGGTTTAAGAAACGCCTTGGTTTGGCAATGGGGCTATTGCAAAGTCTTCAAGGATTCGGCACAGCAGTCGCTATAATCACGGTTTTTATCTTATTTGACCGTTTTGGTCTGCGAGCCACGTTCTGGATTCCTGGTCTGATCGGCGGGGGATTGCTCTTGTTCTTGACCCGATATTTTTATAATGAGCCCGCTGATCTTGGTCTCACACCGTGGGGAGCCAATGAAGACGAACCTGTTAAGCGGATGCAAAATAATGAGCTGGCTAAGACTCGTACCCGTATATTTCTAAAGCAGGCTCAGAAAACTACTGCCTTTTGGAACTTGGTGGGTATTCATTTTTGGGGCTGTGCCGCTCACAACATAATTCTGATCTTGATGGTGGATATGGCCCGTGAGGCTGGTCTTTCAGACGTTACTTCCGTGGTGGTTTACATCACCCTGACGGTAATCAGTACTATTACTAGGTTTGGAACTCCTGTTCTTGCTGATATATTTGGTGCAAAGACGATCATGTTCGTCTGTTTTTCCGCCCAAACGTTCCCGTTGTTGATTCTCCTAGTCTCCCAAGATGTGACCGCATTCTTTATATTTGCCGTGTTATTTGGTATCGGACTTGGCGGGGAGATGACAGCCTTCCCAATCATCAACCGCCAATATTATGGAGACGCTCCTACTGGAACAACGTACGGGTGGCAGATGGCGGGTGCTGGAATGGGTATGGGTGTAGGGCCAGTGTTGGCGGGATTTCTACGGGACTGGACTGGAGTCTACGACTGGTCGGTCTTGCTCTCATTCAGCCTGAGCTTGACCGCAGTGATCTGCATCATATTTTTGCCGTCGTCCTCGCGCAGGCAATTGCCTGATTGGGAAGATTCTCTGCCGCCCGAGGCACGGACTGCGAATAGTTCACTCGGGCTCGTCGCCGATGATTAATTCTCCCTTAAGGTCACATTAGACATGGCTCAAGAAAAACTCTGGACCGATGATGAGATGCAAGAGGGGCCAACAATCTCGGCCACCGAACTTGGCACTTATTCTAGGAACAGGTTCTGCTCTCGTTGCGCTTGGATCAGGATGCACATCAAGAAACTGCCTTATCAAAGCTTCCCTGGTATATTCAGCAGCATTGACCGATATAACAAGCTGGTTGTTCAAAACTATTTTGACCGTGAAGGTTGTGGCCCATCCTGGCTGGCAGAACTTGGGATGCCGGAGGCGTATGTTGACCCACCACACTGGTCAAAGTTCAAAGTCCTGGATGGAGAGACTGGGATCACCCTGCGGGGAGAGGCCGATGGTATCTTCAGGTTATCCGACGGATCATACGTGATCGTCGACTACAAAACGTCCCGCTATAATCCTGAACGTCCAGGCATGTACAGCAACTATGAGGTACAGCTGAACTCCTATGCACTGATAGCAGAGAGTCAGGGGTTGGGGCCGGTCTCTAAGCTGGCTCTGGTATATATGGAACCGGCCACCGACATACACGCTGCATCAGAGCCGGGTTTGGTGGATGACCGTGGTTTCATGATGGGTTTCCAGGCCAATATAGTGCCGGTAGAACTCAGGCCCGTTACTTTATTGCCGCCGCTCCTCCGCAAAGCACGCAGTATTTGGGATCTAAAAGCTCCACCCGTCAGCCTCCGGGGTTGTAAGGACTGCGAGGCGACCAGTGCTCTGCTGGAGCAGCTTGGTTAGCATATACCCCCTTTCTTTGGAATGAGGAAGGAGGTACGTTGATCTTTCTAGGTTGAAGCTCTTCCCCTGCGTATCGATCTACCAGGTACCGCTCCGGTATTCTCTCCGTTCTGGATTACCACTTGGCCGTTTACTATTACGTAGTCTATTCCTATGGGATAGTGTTTGGGGTCTGATTTTGTGGCGTGGGTTTTGACGGTTTCTGGATTGAATATGACTATGTCGGCTTTGAAGCCGTCTCGCAGTAGGCCTCGGTCGGGGATGCCCAGGCGTTGGGCAGGGAAGGATGTCATCTTACGTATGGCCTCGGGAAGCTTCAAGTGTTTCTCAGCACGCACAAACTCGGCTAATACTATGGGGAAGCAGCCGTAGCTGCGAGGATTTGGGTAGTCTCCGACCAAGATGGAATCACTGGCAATCATACCTGCGGGATGGGACACAAATGCATACAGTGTTTGGGCGTTGGTACCCAGTCCAGTTGTTGTGATGAATAAGTTCTCTTCGATCAGCAGGTCGAACAGTGCGTCGGCCGGGTCTTGATTTCGCATGTCACCGATGTCGGTAATCAGCATGCCTTCGTATTTCTTGTTTTGAGGCTGGTTAAAATTGGTCAGCCAATTATCTTCTAATCGGTCTCTGGAAAGTTCAACTTTCATGCGCTGACGGTCATCGGCGTCCTGTAGAGCGGCCATCAGGCGTTCAGGCCCGCCGTCCTTGGCCCAGTGGGGCAGGCCGATAGTCACTGTGGTGCCTGAGTAAGGATATGTGTAGCAGTCAAATGTCACGTCCATGCCATCGTCGATGGCGTTCTCCACTAGACCTAGATAATCTAGGTGACTGCCTACGCCTGCAGCTCCCTGTCTATAGTGGGTCAGGTGGACCGGGCAGTTTCCGCCGCGACCAATGTCGAGGGCCTCTTCCCAAGGCGCCATTAACCCGTTGGACTTCAAGCTAGCACGAGTGTGCGTATGGTAGTGTCCACCCAACCTCGCGGCAACACCGGCGAGTTCGGCAAGTTCTGACGTGCTGGCGTATGAGCCTGGAGGGTAGTCGAGACCGGTGGAAAGCCCCCACGCCCCCTCTTCCATGGCCTCTCGTACTACCGATTTCATGTCCTCAAGTTCCTCTGGACTGGCTGGTCGGTCGTTCCATCCTACACTCCAGATACGGACTGGCGAGTTGCCCAGGATATAGGCAATGTTGACAGCCACCGTATTGTCGTACTTGTCCAGCTGTTCGGCCACGGTCAGCCAGTCAGTGGGCAGAGGAGGGTAGCCATTCAGCCCTGAATCCTGCCAGATATATCGTTCCAGTTCCTCTCGCGTCTTGAATGGCGAATGCGACATACCGTCGATGCCTACGAGTTCGGTGGTAACCCCCTGTCGCACCTTGGGGTCATGATGTGGCTCCCCCAGGATCGTCAGTCCAGTATGTGAGTGCAGGTCTATAAATCCAGGACAAACAACCATGCCTGTCGCATCAATAACCCGCTCCGCCTCTAGATGCGAAACATCGCCCCGCAGAACCGAGACTTTGTCGCCTTCAACTAAGACCGACGCAAAGAATCCTGGGCTGCCAGAGCCGTCTATAATGAGCCCGTTTGTGATCAATAGGTTAAGCATTTGTGATTTGTCACTCAGGTAAAGATATCCTCGGATGAATTCTTGAGAATCGCTTATTTTCTTTGGTTACCAAGCTCTTGCAACTTCGACAGCACTTTGTCCGCTGTTACGGGAAGGTCTGTGATTCTAACGCCTACTGCGTCGAAGACAGCGTTGGCTATGGCTCCGGCTACAGGAATGTTGCTGCTTTCTCCGATTCCTTTGCTTTCATAGGGGGCTGGCCCGACGTCGCCCTGAATTAGGACTGTCTCCATGGTCGGTATGTCGGCTGAGGTTGGTATCTTGTAGTCGCCGAAGCTTAAGTTGGAAATGTGGCCGTCCTCCAACTCCAGCTCTTCCATCAGGGCGTAACCCAGGCCCTGAATCATGCCGCCCTCTATTTGTCCTTGGTGGTTTAGTGGATTAAGTATGGCTCCGATATCATGTGCCGATATTATCTTTTTGACTGTGATCTCACCAGTCTCAGGGTCAACGTGTACTTCGGCGATTTGGGTGCAGAACGATGTTAAATCTGGCGCTTCTGGAGTCTGGTGGGCTTCCCCAGTTAATGACTCGCTTCCAGTGGCAGCCAGGACCTCAGCAATGGTGACGCTTCTACCGGCGGCCATAAGCAGCCCGTTTTGTAATGAAACCTGGTCTTCCGGTGCGTCCAGTAACGGTGAGGCGGCTTCCACCAGTTTCTGTCGCAGGTCTACGGCAGCAGCTACCACAGCTTTGCCGGCTGAGAGGGTGACCCTACTGCCACCTGAACCGGCGCTGAAGGGCATGTTGGCCGTCGTTTCCAGGATAATTTGCACGTCGGAGGTGTTCAAGGTAAGTTCCTCGGCCACCATTTGGCGCAGGACAGTGTGGGAGCCCGTGCCGGTGTCCCAGAAGGCCATGTGGAGCTCGGGCTTACCCTCATCAGAAAGACCTATTTTGGCGGCGAATTGGCCAGTGCCCTGTACTAGATCTGTCATGGCCATTCCGATTCCGGTGTTAGCGGGTCTTGCGTCACGGACGTTGGCCGCTTTGTTTGCTGCCTCAAGGGTGTCTAAAGCTTTTATCTGGGACCAGTGGCGGCCTATGGGAGAGGCATCGCCCTCGCGCATGACATTTTTTAGGCGGAATTCATAGGGGTCCATGTGTAATTCTGCTGCGATCATGTCCATGTGCGATTCGACTGCAAATACCACCTGGGGTTTTGCTGGACTTCGCATGTGGCCGCGGGGGACGTTATTTGTGTAGACAGTGTAACTGTCGATTCTAGCGTTGGGCATTCTGTAGACGCCACATAAATGGTCGGCCCCTCCCAGGTAAGCTCTGGGTTTGAAGGCCCCGTAGGCACCGCTGTCGAATATTGCTCGCGCTTGGCGAGCTACTATGGTGCCGTCCTTCATCACCCCGGTCTTGATGGTCATAACCGCCGGGTGACGTGGGTTACCGGCCATTAGTTCCTGGATGTAGTCCATTACCATTTTTACTGGGCGGCCAGAGTATTTGGATAAGTAGTAACACAGCGGTACGTCCATGAATGATCCCTTGCCACCGAAATCACCGCCAATAGAAGTGGGATGCAGCACGATATTCTCAGTGGGGACGCCCCAAGCAGCGGAGACCTGATCACGGAGCATGTATGGGTCTTTGTTGTTAGCCCAGATATTAACTTGGTTCCCTTCCGAGGCATCGACGATGCAGGCGTGTGGTTCGATGTACGCCTGATGCATTAACTGGGCATTGAAGGAATGTTCAAAGATTATGTCGGACTCTTTGAATCCCTGTTCGATGTCACCCTTCTCCCAGGTTATATGGGCGAAAGTGTTCTTGATACCTGAAGGAGGCTGGGGAAGGCCTGTGTAGGAGTCCATGTCGGGATGGAGGTCGGGAGCTGAAGGTTCCATGGCTTCTTCTGCGTCGAATACTGCGTCTAGTTCTTCGTATTCCACTTCGATGAGCAACAAAGCTTCGTCGCAAATGTCTTTGCTGCCGGCGGCTACAGCGGCTACTTTCTCGCCGACGAACCTTACCACGTCCTGGGCGAGTATGGGCATGTCCAACATCCGGCGGCCAACTCTGGTCTCTGGGACGTCTTGACCTGTGACTACGGCGTATACACCGGGTAGTGCCAAGGCTTTGGACGTGTCGATGCTGACGATACGAGCATATGGGTAAGGACTACGGAGAACCCTGCCCCAGAGCATTCCTGGCACTGAGATGTCGGCGGTGTATATTGACTTTCCGGTTACCTTGTCCGGCCCTTCTCCTCTGGTGATAGATCGCCCAATGGCAGATTGGGTGGTGGCCATGTGTTACTCCGTATCTTTGCAAGTCCAGGGTATTGGCTGGGTAATCCAGCAACCGCGTCGGTGTCTCGTGGCTACTCCCAGACCTCGTCTTAGCCCTCGCAGGTATCTTATCTGGTCGTGATGGTTGTTCTTGTGGTTGATGAGGCTCTTGAGAGATTCAGCCCGGGTTTGTCGAGGGTTTTCGGTTCGGTCGTTACAAGTCGCGTGCGACCTGAGTGGACTTTGGTTATGTGGTCTGGGATGAAACGTATTACATCCATGTACACTCTCGAATAGACAACATTCCGAATTCTCGAATTTGCAAAGCGATTATGCCATATACCGTGACTGATATGTGATGCGCGTCAGCTTATAACGGGTATAGATTGAGGCATGCTTGACTGATGATATGAATGGGTGTTCCTGATTATTAGTGTAGTGGTTTACGGGTTTTTTTAAGGGTATGACAAGCCAGAGTTCTCTTTTTGGAAATCGATTTATGTTACTTCAGTGACGCCAATGATCAATGGGCGAGAAGGATATGGAACAAACGTGTATCTGAGTGCAGGGCGTAACTATCACCTTTGATCTGACTGCTGGACGACCGTTCAACCTGAGTAATTGACTTTAAACTTCGCTTGCATCTCGGATATTCTTGGAATTTATATCGTTATTGGACTTCGAAATCTTCTTATCTGATAATATTTGTTGCGTATATTTGGAGGTATATCCTACGAATTATGTAATTATACCGAGTGTTACGTGCTGGTTTCAGAATATGTAAAGTCCAGCAACCAGCGAGTTTGAGTGCTATTATGGTGTTTGGAGTAGATCGATTTGAGTAACATGCAGAACACAAACATCCGTAATCTGGCCATTATCGCCCACGTAGACCATGGCAAAACTACTTTAGTTGATGCTTTGTTGAAGCAGGGTCAGGTGTTTCGCGCGAACCAAGACGTTGGCGAACTGATAATGGATACGAATCCGTTGGAACGCGAGCGTGGAATTACGATTCTGGCCAAGAACGCGTCCGTTTCCTACAAGGGTGTCAGGATTAATATCATTGATACCCCTGGCCACGCTGATTTCAGCGGTGAGGTTGAACGAATCATGAATATGGCCGATGGTTGTTTGCTTCTTGTGGACGCCGTTGACGGCCCTATGCCCCAGACGACCTATGTGCTGCGCCAGGCGCTGGAACAGAATGTTGTACCGATGGTGGTCATCAATAAGATCGACCGCCCAGAATCCCGGGTCGCTGAAGTTCTTGAGATGGTTCAGGATCTATTTTTGGAACTTGCCCAAACCGCCGAGCAGCTTGAGTTTCCGGTGATTTACGCTTCAGCCAAATCTGGGTTCGCTACCTTGGATCCGGATCAACCGGGTGATGATATGTCGTCTCTGTTCGACGCTATATTAGAATCGGTGCCGGCTCCTACAGGTGATCCTAATGGACCTTTGCAGATGTTGGTGGCGGCATTGGACTATGACAACTACCTTGGGCAGGTTTCCTTGGGCCGTGTTACTCGAGGAACTTTGAAACTTCGTGACCAAGTGGCTCTGCTGGGTCGGGGTGACTTGTCATCGTCCCATCCCCTGGAGCGCATATTTGTCTATCGGGGAATGGAAAGAGTTGAAGTTCCAGAAGCCAAAGCTGGGGATATAGTTGCTCTTACGGGCCCCGAGGGAGTTTCGATCGGAGACACCATTTCGTCACTAGAAGAACCGGAAGCCCTGCCTTCTATCGATATTGACGAACCTACGGTGCGTATGACGTTTGGTGTCAGCACTTCCCCGTTCATGGGCAAAGAGGGCGAGCACTGCACTTCTAGGAACCTTAGGGATCGTCTCTTTAGGGAGCTCCGTACCAACGTGAGCCTTCAGGTTGAACCCACGTCCAGTTCTGATGTTTTTGTCGTGGCTGGACGTGGCGAGCTGCACCTGTCCATATTGGTGGAGACAATGCGTCGGGAACAGTTTGAATTCCAGGTCTCAAAACCAGAGCCTGTAACCAAGATGATTGACGGCAAGATTCATGAGCCCTATGAGATTCTGAACATCAGCACCAACGATGAATATGTAGGTGCGTTGACAGAGTACCTGTCTGGTCGCCTGGCCCAACTAAAGGACATGCGCTACGACGAGAATGGCTATGTCCACATGGAATATAAGATTCCCACACGGGGACTGATTGGTTTCAACTCTTTCTTTCTGCGTACATGTCGCGGTGATGGGGTTAAGAACAGCATATTTTCTTCCTACGAACCTATGGAAGGGGAGATCAAAGACCAGCCGGGCGGAGTACTGGTTGCTTCAGAGCGTGGTATGGCTGTGACGTATGGACTGCTGAATGCTCAGGGGCGCGGTGATACGTTCATCGACCCCGGAACCCAGGTTTATGAGGGCATGATAGTCGGATCGCATCGCCGTGAAGGTGATATTGAGATCAATGTTTGCAAAGAGAAAAAGCTGACCAATATGCGGTCGTCAACTGCCGACGTAGCAAAACGCCTAAACGCCACTGTTAATATGAGCTTGGAAGAGGCTCTGGAATTCATCTCCGATGATGAATTGCTCGAAGTTACCCCCCAGAGCTATCGCCTGCGGAAGATGGCGTTGTCTTCCCTTGACCGCAAACGTAGCCGCCGTGATGGTGTCCGCGTTCGAGACTAACATGCGTCTTCGGTACGTCAGAGAATCTTCAGGCCCGTGGTTTTCGAATAATGAACGAAATTTTCCTAAGGGCAGTGTTCGTCTGTTCGGTTAGGTCGATATAGATTTGATACACTGGCGGGCGGGAAGTTCAGTGGGATATGATAGCCCCCAATTAACACTTAAGGTATGAGAAATAATTCGCTACGGAGAACGATATGATCTACGAAGTACGAACCTACGATCTAAAGCCTAGAGCCATCCCTCAAGCAGAAGAAGCCTTCGCCGAGGCTTTGCCTCATAGGGAGAAATATGGTCCTATAGCTGCTTTCTGGCACACAGAGATTGGACCTTTGAACCAGATTATTCACGTTTGGGCTTATGAGGATCTTGCGGAGCGCGATAAGGTTCGGACTGCTGCAGGGAAAGATCCCAATTGGCCGCCAAAGATCACCCCTGGTAACATCCTGAACATGAACTCGGAGATCTGGCATCCAGCCCCATTCATGAGGCCCATGGGAGGAGACCAGGCCCTGGGTAGTATCTATGAGATGAGGACTTATACTTATGAGCCGGGCTCAATCCCTGAGCTCCTCAAACGCTGGGAAGCTGCGATTGAAAATCGAGAGAAATATTCCCCGCTTGCTGCCGGTATGTACACCGAATTCGGCGGACTGAACCGGTGGATGCACGTTTGGCCTTACAAAGACTTGGCTCATCGGGCCGAGGTTCGCGGAACCAAGATTGAAGGTTGGCCTTCCGGAGCCCCAGGTATGATTCGCCAAGAAAACAAGATCATGGTGCCTTCCAGCTTTTCACCAATGCATTAGGATTGGTCTATTTCTAACAGAGGTTATTTAAGTAAAGCTCTATGGGGCGGACTCATGGTTATAAGGCATCACATATATAAAGTTGATCAGCGGGTGTTGATAAAGGTACGAGACGGGGGACCATTTAGACCACCATCAGAAGGGGCTAAAGGGTCTTTGGCGATAATTGCACCGCAGCTGTTTCAAGATTGGACCGGCACCTTTCTGGAACGGGATCCGGACACCCCTCCCGAATATTACGTTACTGTAGACAACGGTATCACGGAGACTATTTCCGAGGATTGGCTGGAGCCAGCGCCAGCGGATGCTCCACCGCCACCAGAAGACACCAAACCGTGGCCGGTATAACCGGCTGTAGCGTTCTAAATAAATATTGGAGAAAGACCCCCTGTTAACTAACAGGGGGTCTTCTTTTTGAATATTAGGTTTGGGCTGATTATGGTCAATTTGGCCGTTGGCCGGCTACCAAAATATCCTAGATTAGACAATGACCGCATATTGTATTGAAATCTTGTATTATTGGCTAAATCAAGATGTTAGCAACGGCTTACCGGATATTATAGAACTAGCCTGTTAAATGGATGATTGATGACGATTGATGGTCAAACCCGCAGGAGGTCCACCAGGACCGGCTTAACTGCTCTAGACCGGGACAGGGCTTGTCCTGGATATGTCCTATACGCTCCAATGAGCGGGCCGGGCGATGTTTATATCCTGAACCTGAATGGAGAAGAAGTGCACCACTGGCGCATGCCTGATCCGCCTGGCCTTTACGGGTACTTACTGCCCAATGGGAATCTGTTTTACAGCGGTAAGTTGCGGGATGATGAGTGGGACCGCTTCCAATCATGGAAGCGGTTCAAGGGTGGAGTCATGATGGAAGTAGACTGGGCCGGTAACAAGATCTGGGAGCATCGTGACAAAGATCACCACCATGACGCAAGACGAACTTCCTCCGGCGGGGCCATCTATTTGACTGTTGAATTGATGGATCCAGCATTGGCAGCCCGGGTTAAAGGAGGCAACCCGATTACTGGTGAAAACGGCATGTGGGCCGACGTCATCGTCGAAGTAGATTCTAGCGGAAATCGGGTCTGGGAATGGCATGCGGCAGAACATTTAGACCTGGAACTTGACGTGGTCACATTCAATGATTCCAGGGATGAATGGAGTCATGGCAATACGGTGGTCCCATTAGATGATGATCGGGTCATGTTCAGCTTCAGGAATATCTCTACTGTGGGAATCATAAATAAGAGTACGGGTGATATTGTCTGGCGACTGGGTGGGGAGGTGCTAGCCCAACAGCATGACCCGAGTCTGCTGCCCAACGGAAATATATTGGTCTATGACAACGGTTCACATAGTGCTCATCACGCTTTACCGTTCTCTCGTGTCGTTGAGGTTGACCCAAAAACGAATCAGGTCGTTTGGGAGTATTCGGATAATCCTCCTTATAATTTCTTCAGTCCGTATATCTCAGGAGCACGCCGACTCCCCAACGGAAATACTTTAATCACCGAAGGTATGTTCGGACGGATGTTTCAGGTCACACCAGAGGGGGATGTGGTGTGGGAGTACATAAACCCCTACTTCTATGAAGATTCTGAGCATGCAGTTGTGAACCGAGTTTTTCGGGCAACTCACTATCAGCCCGAAGAAATCAGTCAGCTTCAGTGATGTCTACGGACCGATCTTTATAGACCTATAGATTTAGATGAACTTGGGATTCACTGTACCTAATCGGCTCTCCGACTAGGTTGGAAGCTAGTTCATTTAAATTCCTGAGAATATTATACGGGCGACCAATTTCCCGTCGTTAGTAGGAAGTGATCATCGGAGCAACGCTGCGATTCGCTCTCCTACTACCTTGTCTTCGCCATCGTTTAGGCCAAAGGCATGAAGGATGATTCCGGAGTCGCCTTCTCTGACCCTGGTCCATATTGGTGGGTCGCCCGCCTTCAGTCGGTCAACTATGTCGTGGCAGGAAATGCCAGTGATCGTTGAATCGACTTCCAGTGTCACTCCGTACGGCTGATGTCCGATGATGTTATCTATCAGTTCGGCATCAACCCCGGGTATTCCCTGCAATGGCGCAAGCATATTACGGCACTTAGCTTCGGTGTCCGCCAATCTCTCCTCGTGGTTCATGGTCATCCAACGTCGGACAGCGGCAACCACACCAACCATCTCCTGTCGGTCGACCTTCTGTGGGCGGCCAACACCCCTAACACGGCGGCCCTCATAGCTGACGAAGGATTGCAGGGCTAGCTTTCGGATCATATCGGCGTTGCCAAAGGCGAGTCCCGTGGACTGGGGAGAACTCATGTATTTAGCAGCGGTGCACTGGAAATCAGCCCCCATCCTGACATAACTGCCAAATAGATCCAGGGGATATATCTGACCAGCAGCATCTACCAATACCGGAACACCTTTGGCGTGGGCAATCTCGATCGTGTCTTCTAGGGATAGAGCTTGGGGGTCTGGCTCTTGTATCACAGCGTAGTAGTGGACGGCAGCTGTATTCGGGCCGATGGCATTTTCAAGGTCTTGGCGTGTTGTGCCATCCGGAGTACCGAACTGCACCAGCTTGGCGCCCGCCAGTTCTAGGCATCGGTCGTACCAATAGCGTTGACGGGTCTGTATTAGAATCTCATTCTTCATGCCTGTGGTATCTGGGAGCTGCTGGATCTTGGCATCGTCGTCGCCAGCCATACATGCAGCTGTGGCTAGGGTCAAGGCTGAGCCTGCTCCAGAGGTGATATAGGCTGCAGGGACGCCTACCATCTTGGCGATGGCTTCCCCTGCTCGTTCTTCTAGCTCCATCAGTGGCACATAGGCGCCGTTAGCCCTATCCATGGCTTCCAACACCTCAGGAGCCGGTGTTGAGCCCCCCAGCATAGTGACACTGCCCGTTGCATTAATCACTGGTCTGGCGCCCAGTTCTTTATATATGTCTCCCCAATCTGTTGACATGATATTCTCCATTTAATGAGCTGATTTGAGTGTGGGGATTAGTCTGGCAGGATGGCGATGGCATCAATCTCTATCTTAAGATCTGGAGTGCCTAGAGCGGCCACCTGAACTTGGGTGCTGGCGGGGAAGTTCCCGGCAAACCGCTTGAGGCGTACTTCTCCCGCTGCCGGGCCTTCGCGCAGGTCAGTGACAAAGCTAGTCACCTTGATCACGTTGGCTAAGGTAGCGCCGTTAGCCTTAAGAATATGTTCAAATTTGTCGAGGATAGCCTCGGTCTGAGCCGCAATGTCACCGGTAGCTGCATCGGTTCCGCCCGCGGTACTACCAGCGATGAACAGCATGTTTCCGGAGCGTACGGAGTGGTGAAAGGCTCCGGCGGGTTGAGGCAATTCAGGGTAATTCTTACGTTCGAAGTCCATGTTCTACTCCATTTGTTGTTAAATTTGGTCCTTACACCCTAAGACGGGTTTGTCATTTAACCATTATAAACTCAGCACAGTATCTTCAATCAGCTGCGTTGAGGAATCCCAGGGTTTGGACGCATAATACATCAACTTATCCTTTAGAGCTTTATCCTTTTGGGCGGTGGACTAGGCCAATGGACGTAATCGAGTCAAATATTCAGACCCAAGCGGCTGATTTTCAAGAAAACGCCAAGCAGATGCTGCTGCTGACGTCAGAACTTGCCGAGAATCTTCAGTCTGTTCGGGAGCAGGGTGTATCTGAAGCTGCCAAGCTGCACATAAGCCGAGGAAAGATGCTGGTACGCGATCGGGTGAAAGTGCTGTTGGACCCCGGTACCCCGTTCTTGGAATTCAGTCCCCTGGCCTCCTGGCAGATGTATGAGGACGATAACCCCGGCGGCGGAATCGTCACTGGTATCGGTATTATCCACGGGAAACAGGTGGTGATTGTGGCCAATGACGCCACGATAAAGGGTGGCACATACTACCCCATCACCGTCAAGAAGCACTTGAGAGCCCAAGAGATAGCACTCGAAAATCGTTTACCTTGTATCTACCTGGTAGATTCTGGAGGCGCATTCTTGCCCTTGCAGGCAGAGGTATTTCCCGACCGAGACCACTTTGGACGTATCTTCTACAACCAATCTCAGATGTCGGCTGCTAGTATCCCCCAATTGGCGGTGGTGATGGGCTCTTGTACAGCCGGAGGCGCGTATATCCCGGCCATGAGCGATGAAGTGGTAATAGTGAAAGAGCAGGGGACCATCTTCCTAGCCGGCCCTCCGCTGGTTCGGGCTGCCACAGGAGAGGAGGTGGACGCTGAGAGTCTAGGCGGGGCTGAGGTACACACCAGGGAATCTGGAGTGGCTGACCATTACGCTGAAGATGACGAGCACGCATTAGCTATAGCCCGTAACATCGCAGAGAACTTCGTTTATCCTGAAAATCCAGGATTGGAAATATTTGATCCTGAGCCTCCGCTTTATGATTCGGAAGAGATCTACGGGATCATTCCAACTGATACTAGGCGGCAATATGACGTACGAGAAGTTATCGCCCGCATAGTTGATGGTAGTAGATTCCAGGAATTTAAAGAGAACTACGGCGAGACCTTGGTCTGTGGGTTCTCTAGAATCTGGGGTTACCGGGTGGGAATCGTAGCGAGTAACGGTGTATTGTTTTCTGAAAGTGCTCTGAAAGGTACTCATTTCATTGAGCTTTGTGCCCATAGGAGGATCCCACTACTGTTTCTGCAGAACATCACCGGTTTTATGGTGGGCAGGGAATACGAAGCTGGGGGCATCGCTAAAGACGGCGCCAAAATGGTTATGGCTGTGACCAACGCGGCTGTGCCTAAGTTCACGGTAATCATCGGCAGTTCCTTTGGGGCCGGAAACTACGGCATGTGTGGCCGTGCCTATCAGCCCAGGTTTCTTTGGGCTTGGCCTAACTCGCGCATTTCGGTAATGGGTGGGCCACAGGCGGCTGGCGTCTTGATGTCGGTCCGTTCAGACCANGCAGCCCGGCAGGGTAAGACTTTGTCGGAACAGGAGATTGAGGATCTGCAACGGCCCATCATAGACAAATACGAAGAGGAAGGAAGTCCGTACTATAGTACCGCTCGACTCTGGGATGATGGAATCATAGACCCGAAAGACACAAGGGATGTGGTGGGCCTAGGATTGGCCGCCGCCATGAGTGTGCCTGTCTCCGGGAGTCGCTGGGGCGTTTTCCGAATGTGATGTCCCTGAGTATCGTGGATCTGGGTTTTAAGAAGAAGTAACTAATAATGTTTTCCAAAGTCTTGGTTGCTAATCGAGGCGAGATAGCCGTTAGGGTCCTGCAGACTCTGCAGGCGATGGGTATANCCACGGTTTCGGTGTTNTCAGACCCNGATGCAAATGCACCCCATGTTAGTCTGGCCGATGAAGCTTATCCTTTGGGTGGATCCACGGCTGAAGAGACATATTTGGATCGAGCCAAAATTATAGATATTGCCGTTAGATCCGGCGTGGAGGCCGTGCATCCGGGTTATGGATTTTTGTCTGAAAATCCTGCATTCAGCCGTGATTGTGCGTCTGCCGGTCTGGTTTTTATCGGTCCCGACCCAGACACCATTGAACTTTTAGGAGATAAGGTTAGGTCTAAAGATGGTGCTATACGAGCTAGGGTCCCCGTGGTGCCAAGCTCGCCTATCTGGTTGCCAGGAGATGACAAACCGCACGATCTTGTCTCTGAAATAGGTCTCCCGTTGCTTATCAAAGCCGCGGCTGGCGGTGGCGGTCGAGGCATGCGCATAGTTGAGCGAATTGAAGAACTCGAATTGGCACTGGAATCAGCCAGCCGAGAGGCGAGCGCAGCATTTGGCGACGGGCGTGTCTTCTTGGAGCGGTACATACCGTCGGCCCGCCATGTGGAGTTCCAGGTGCTGGCCGACTCCGCCGGGAAAACTATCCATCTACTAGAGCGAGAGTGTAGCGTTCAGCGTCGCTACCAGAAGGTAATCGAGGAGACTCCGTCTCCTGCTTTGGATCAGACTCTGAGGTGTGCCATGGCCGAATCAGCGGTGGCGATGGCCGTTTCGGCCGGGTACACGAATGCTGGCACAGTGGAGTTCCTTGTGGACCCGCAGACTGGCGAATACTATTTTTTGGAGATGAACGCCCGGATACAGGTGGAACACCCTGTAACTGAGGAGACCCTCGGATTGGATATGGTCGAGTTGCAAACACGCATTGCTGCTGGAGAGCGACTTCCTATTTCTCAAGACGATATTCGACCTATGGGCCATGCTCTCGAGTGTCGTATCTACGCTGAAGACCCTTACAGCAACTTTGCGCCGGCAGTTGGACAGTTGCTGGCCTGGCAGCCCCCTTCCGGTATGGGTATCCGACTGGACTCTGGGGTATCTGAAGGTCAGGAGATCACTGCATACTATGACTCGATGCTGGCTAAATTGGTGGCATGGGGGCAGGACCGGGCAAGTTCCATCGGAAGGATGATTCGAGCGTTGGAGTCTTTCCCCGTACTGGGTGTTACGACTAATATCCCGTTTCTGATAAAAGCCTTGCGCCATACTGATTTCATGTCTGGCGATTATGACACTCGTTTTATCGATAAGTATCCTGCTTTAACTACGCCGGGCGCAGATCTGTTTCAGTCTGTTGCCTCTGAGATTGCCGAAAGCTTTTGGCAGGCCAATGGGAATACCACTATGCGTCAGGTAAGTGACGCACCCCGAGACAACCAAAGCCCTTGGCATGGACTGCCAAAGTCAGTATTCCCGTGACCACCCGCCGCCTGTTACAGACCCATCCGCCTTCGATAGAACCTGCTGATTCTAATCTAGTAAGGCTAGTCGATATAAAGATGGCTGACTCATCTCCGCGACATTGGGAAGGCACTTTGCGTCTGACGGATGACCGCATCATTCCTTATATCGCCAAGCGGGATGGTATGCAGGTTTATGTTTGGGTAGCCGGTGAGTCGTATATCTTCGGTCCTTTAACTCCGGGCGGCCGTTCTCGGAGGACTAACCAAAACGTAAACGATGACATCGTCTGTCCGGTACCGGGTGTGGTAATAGCGGTCCATGTCTCTTCTGGTGACGGCGTGCAAGCTGGACAAGACCTAGTGATAATCGAGTCCATGAAGACTGAGCAGATCGTAAAATCCCCCCGAGAGGGAATCGTACAGCGAGTATCTGTGGAAGAGGGCGACCGTGTTGACAGGGGTATGCGACTGGTGGTCTTGGTTCCATTAACTGACGAGTGATGTTCCGGTGCCTTAATTCAATCCCGCAAAAATTAAAAAATCAGTCAGTCATAACTTAGACCGAATTTGTAGCATAGCGTTAAAAAATATAGAGAGGTCTTATTTTCTGTGTATTGGGCTAAGGAATTTGATTCTAATTTGAAACTTTAGGACACACGCTCTGCCAATTGTCGATCCAATATTAAGAGTGCATCACTCTTGTCGCCAATCATTTTTAATTGTTCGATGATCTCATGTACTTCTTTTTCATCTTCGACTTGCTCCGTAATAAACCACTGGAGATGTACTTGAGTAGCGTAATCATCTTCCTTTATAGCTAGTGCATACGCTTGGTGAATAAGTTCCGTGACCTTTCGCTCATGGTCAAGAGCACTCTGCATAACATCCAAAGCTGACTGGAATTCTACCGGAGGTTGACTGATAGGCAGAAGGTTAACTTTTTCTTCCCGGTCATTTACGTAATCGAACAGCCTCATCGCGTGGTTATTTTCCTCTTGACTTTGTACTCGTAGCCAACTGGCAAATCCGGGGAGATTGATGCTTTCGCAATATGCCGATAAAGAGAGATATAGATATGAAGAATAGAATTCCACGTTTATATGGTTGGTCAAGGAATCGTGAACAGTTTTGGTCATAGCCATTGTTTGTAACCCTTCTTAGCTAGCAGTCAGCATCTGATAGCAAACGTCTAATTGATTCTGCGAAATAATTTGGTTGGTCGTATATTTACGATAGGACCAACTATTTCTCCGTATCAATATAGATGATAATTAATATGGTTCTATCATATTTTTCTAGCAAAATACAAGGACTTTAAAACAGATGGGTGTTCGGAAGCAGAACTGTGATTGACCTGAACGCCATTCAGGTCAATTTAATGGTGGTATATAGATGTTGATACTGGCTTCAATATCGATTGAGTACTGGAAAGTTAAGAAATACCAGAGGTTATGTGTTTAGTCGACGAACCTTTGAGAATCGGATTTTAAACAAAGCAGACTTTGTATTGATTTTGGATGTACTTTCTACTGCTATCACAAATGCCAAATCCGTACTCAACATTACGAGACGTGATGCCACTACGATGCTACTGGCTGCAGACAAAT
>JAKUNL010000029.1:13849-37890 GCA_022451925.1 Dehalococcoidia bacterium | reverse complement strand
CGCCAACTCTCGGCAAAGTCTACCCAATCGGCTGTCACTCCATTGGCTTTTCCAAAATTCTCGGCATGTTTAGTGACCGACGTATGCCAGTCAACAACTGTTCCAAACACATCAAAGACCAGAGCCTTGATGTTCAATGGTCCCGTTACCATGTTCAGTTCTCCTAACTTACTTGGGTAATTGCTTGCTTATACTTATTAGTATCTGTGCCAACTCATCGGAGTGAGTGATCATCGTGTCGTGGCCAGAGGCCACAGGGTACACACCCCACCCAGAATTCATAGCCCGCTCGGCAACCGAGTCGAACCCAGACTCACCTCCGCCCACGAAACTCTTAGGAATGTGTACCGCTTCTGGGTTACCCATGTGGACCGGACTCGCCATAGCCGTCGCTGGTTGCGGGCAGACATTAGCCAGCGTCCATGCTTGGTCGTTAGGGTTGTTAATGCCCCAACGCCTTTGTATCTCATCTGCAGATGACGGAGCTGGCAGAAATCCATCACCGTTATCTATCTGGTCTTGCACCCAAGCCGTGAACTCAGGGCCTCTCACAGGAAGCAGTTGGTCAACCATAGACTCACCGTCGGAGGGGGTGACACCATTGACATATACCATGTGAGATATACGCTCCGGGCACACTTCTGCCACGCCGGTGATGACCATGCCAGCGTAGGCATGACCTACCAGTACCACATCCTCCAGACCTTCGTATTCCAATACCTGCACAATATCTTGGATATGCATATCAAGGGTGATATCCGAAGGGTTGAGATGTCTATTCAGGTGGGAGCGTTCACCCATGCCCGTAAGGGTAGGCGTAAACACGTCGGCTCCTGTAGCTTTCAGAAACGGAACCAATTTCTTCCAACACCAACCACCGTGCCAAGCGCCGTGGACCAAAACGTAGGTTGTCATATTGATGCCTCCGGCGCTTCGCCCGTACGAGTTTAGTTGAGTGCGTCCACCTGACGTTGTACTTCGTCATAGTCGGGCTCAACACCAGGGTTTTCACCCACCCATTTGAACTTGATCACGCCCTGTTTATCTATGACAAACACGGCCCTCTCGGAGGCAGTGTATCCCTCCATGCCAGAAAAATTGGGCAGAGATACGCCGTAGGCCTTTCCGACTTCGCGCTGATAGTCACTAAGTAAAGGGAAGTTCAGGTTGTTGGCATCGGAGAATGCCTTCTGGGAAAAGATAGCATCTACGCTGATGCCGTAGACCTGAGCATTCATTGAATTAAACGAATCAGAACGGTCACGGAAGCTGCACATCTCCGTAGTGCATACGCCGGTGAACGCACCGGGGAAAAATGCCAAAACCACGGTCTTGCCCTTGGAATTACTCAGCGTTGTGGGTTCCTTATCATTATTGAACAATGTGAAATCAGGGGCTTGTTGTCCTACTTCTGCAGCCATAATCAGTCCTCCAAAGAGAATATCGGTTTCACCGTTTCGGCCTTGCCTGCCACTCGACTGTGGACTCTACGGGAATCTTTAATGCAGGCTCGATAACCGAACCGAGGCTATGTTACCACAGGAGTTGGGCACAGGCGCGATCCGTGCCTATGGTACAATTCCATGAGTACAGAGCGGCACGTCATAAGACAAGCGCAGACGGAGTGTGCATCGGGCATGTATTTCGATTCACGGCGTTCCACCATCCTAGCCACCAACGGTATGGTTGCTACCAGCCAACCTCTGGCCGCTGTAACCGGCCTACGGATCCTCATGGAGGGAGGTAACGCCGTAGATGCTGCAATCGCCGCAGCTGCAGCGTTGAACGTCGTTGAGCCCATGTCTACCGGTGTCGGTGGCGACATGTTTGCCCTAGTCTGGGACAACAAGAAGAAAACCATGAGCGCGCTTAACGGCAGTGGCCGAGCTCCTGCCGCCGCCAATATTGACGAACTTACAAATAAAGGCCTATCAGCAATGCCCGACACCGGAGTATATTCCGTAGCTATACCGGGTACAGTGGACGGCTGGCAGACCCTACTGGACGATTGCGGCTCCATGCCCATGAGCAAGGTATTGACCCCGGCCATAAACTACGCAGAGAACGGCTTCCCTGTTTCAGACATCATCTCCTTCCAGTGGCAACAGCAGCTTGGTAAATTGTCCGCATTCCCGTCCGGCACCGAAATGCTTCCCAACGGTGGCACACCACGGCATGGTGATTTCGTAACACTCCCCACCCTTGCTGAGACACTGCGAGCCATAGCCGAAGGTGGACGCGACGCTTTCTATAAAGGGACCATCGCAGAGAAGACCTCAGCTTTCGTCCAAGAACACGGAGGTTGGTTGTCGGTGGATGACATGGCCTCCCACACGTCCGATTGGGACGAGCCCATATCCACCACATATCGAGGAGTGACCTGCTGGGAGTGCCCACCCAACGGCCAAGGCATCGCCGCACTGGGTGCTCTCAACATTGCGGAAGGATTCGATATCAAAGGAATGGGCGCCCAATCACCCGATGCCTACCACCACCTCATCGAAGCCATGCGGTTGGGCTTCGCAGACGCGTTCCAGTACGTGGCAGACCCTCGGAAAGCCCAAGTACCTATCAAAGAACTAACTTCAAAGGAATTTGCCAACGGCAGGCGTGCTTTGATTGATTCCCGCAGAGCCATGACCTCCGTGCCCTACGGACAGGTGATGAAAGGCTCAGATACGGTATACATATCCGTGGTTGATGGCGAGGGAAACGCCTGCTCCTTCATAAACAGCGTATTCTCGAACTTTGGCTCCGGCATGGTAGTTCCCGGAACTGGAATCGTCCTGCACAACAGGGCATCGTTATTCTCTTTGGACCCGAATCACGCAAACCACCTGGCGCCCGGCAAACGACCATACAACACCATCATCC
This sequence comes from Dehalococcoidia bacterium, assembly GCA_022451925.1. GTDB lineage: Bacteria > Chloroflexota > Dehalococcoidia > Lucifugimonadales > UBA3495 > UBA9611. Next base: position 35,016 of record JAKUNL010000029.1, on the reverse strand, counting down.
CAGGTATGACCACTATCGGTGATGAGTTGCACTCTTCATACGGTATGATGGGCGCCTTCATGCAGCCCCAGGGGCATCTGCAATTAGTCAGCAACATCGTTGACCACGGCATGGACCCGCAAAAAGCCATCAACGCATTGCGGTTCATGGTTGGAAACAACAACGTGATCTTAGAAGAAGGACTCGATCCATCCGTAGCGCAAGATCTCAAGTCTAGAGGTCACAATGTAGGTCAAATAAACGGTTATGACCGAGTATCAATTGGCGGAGCCCAGATGATTCAGCGCGACCCAGAAACTGGAGTCCTACGAGGCGGTTCTGAACCTCGCAAGGACGGCTGCGCTGTAGGTTACTAAACCCGTTGACAACACAGCCGTTATTCCCAAACAAACAGCGACTGCTCAAATTGGGATTTAGACAGGAGCGAATATATGGCTCAACAGAAACCAAACTCTGGATTCTATAAGAACTATTTCAGGGACATTGATGTGGTTCACAGTCTGCAGACAAAGCCCGACGATCGGGATTGGCTTTTGTCTACTCCCCCAGACGACATCAAGCAATCGGACGTGGTCTTATATCTGGGCTGCAACGTACTCCGCACCACTCACCTGATTCGCACTGTAACCGACATATTCAAACTGATGGGCGTGGATTTTGCCGCCGTGGGAGGCAAGACATATTGTTGCGGTATACAACACTTCCAGCGGGGTGATGAAGCTGCAGGTAGGTCTATGGCCACCACCACCGCTGCTAACTTCCAGAAGTTCAATCCCGAGCAAGTCGTCATGTGGTGCCCCTCCTGTATCTATTTCTATGACGACATCATGGATATGCGTGGAAAAAGTTTCGACTTTAACCACGTGGCTGAGTTCTTAGTAGACAACATGGATAAGCTGGACTTCAAACCTCAGCCTAATACAACTGCGGCCCTGCACTATCACACCGGACGCGAACAAGGAGACGCCGAAGCACGAAGCGCGAAGCTCCTACTGTCCAAGCTGCCAGGCGTCAATCTGATTGACATAGGCACTGACCCCAAATTCGGTCGCCACTGCACCCCGGCCGTGATCGATCAAATGGAGCCTGGAAGTTGGGAGGACATGTCTAGGAGTTTCGTTGAAAAAGCCGTCGAAATGGGCGCCGACACGTATAGCACACTCTACCATGGTTGCCAAAGAAACATGTGTCGCTATGAAGCTGATTACCCTGTTAAGGTGGAGCACTACCTGACCCTCGTAGGTCGTGCCTTAGGAATTGAGCACGAAGACACTCATAAAAAACATATTCTATCAGGCGACGTAGAAGCCATTATAGAGGAGACTAGCCCTTGCGCCATGGCTAATGGTGTATCCCCTGAAGAAGCTCGGCTGACCATCGAGAGAAATTACGCCAAACGATAACGCTTCAATCGCATTCATCAGAATAGAAGAGGAGTAGCAACGATGGATTTTGGATTATTTGATACCTGGAACGCTTTGTACGCTGGTGACAAAGTCCCTTGGGACCCTGATTATTCCGGCGGAGAAATGCTTGAATCAGAGGCTTACGACAAGAACTTCGAGCTGGTTGATCTAGTGGAGTCAGCGGGTTGGGATTATATTTGGCTCGGCGGAGGCCACTTTTCAACGCAAGCAAGCATGGACCCTCAAGTTCTCATGCTGTCAGCAGTCATTGCTGCGCGCACCAAGAATATCAAAATTGGATCGTCGATCCACCGCCCGTTGATGAAGCTTCCTGCAGAGGAATTATCTGAAAGAGCACTGCCTCATGAACGGTACTCCTTCGATAATCTGATGTTGGACGATCCTTTCCAAACAGCGGAGCAGATATCCATCATCGACCAAGTCAGCAAGGGACGGTTCATCTACGGCGCAGGAGCTCGATCTCGCGGATCTGACGAACGAAGAGACTACTTCTATGAGTTCCTAGAGGTCATGAAACAGCTTTGGACAGAGGATCATTTCTCCGGGTTCGAAGGGAAGTACTACAACTACCCCGCATTCTACGAACCATACCTGTCCATCCCCAAACCCTACCAGAAGCCCTATCCACCCATGCTGTTGCCAGTAGATAGTTCGGAAAGTTTCATCCCTATGGGTAAAATGGGATATAAGATTGCCATCGGAGCGGGAAGCTCAACTCATAATCTTAGAGGGACTACCGTCCAGCTAGAAGATGTCAAAAGCTATCGAAAAGCCTGGAAAGACGCTGGACATGAGGGCGAGCCAACCACAGTAGTACGCATACCCACTTTATTGGCCGATACGAAAGCGGAGGCCGATCGACTGAGTGACGAACTCATGGTTCTGGCCAAACGCTATTTCAGCGGACGAATCGGGATTGGAAGTACCGATGCTGGCTCCGCCAGCCCTGAAACTACCGAGGAAGTTAACCTATTCGGGACTGCGGAAGATGTGGTCGAAAAGATTGAAGTGCTGAGGGAGCAATACAGTACCGATGAGATCATGTTCGAGGTCAACTGGACTTCGTCGGTCCCTCGAGATGTTGTGACAAACTCCGTACGCATCCTCAGTGACAAGGTTATACCAAAGTTCAAATAACCCCAGAAAACTTGTCATGCATTGCCGTCAAAGATAACGACTTTTAGAATTTAACGGTAATCACTTATAATCCCAACGGCACCTAAAGGTGCCGTTGGGATTACTTACATTCAGGGACAGAATTGTCCCTAAAAATAACGTCAGCAACTCAATACTCCATCGTACCGAAAGATGTATACCCTCGTAAGTGACCAATAACGGGGTCGCACTGCAAACCCGATATCTCGCCCATAGGTTCAGATTAGTAGCATGGCGAGTGTTTGTGCCTACTGATTTCAAGTAATCCATATCAGGAAAGCGATATCTCAAGGCGAAAGGTTCACTGGGAGGTAATTAAGCGGAGTTAATCTCGGAGAATGGATCCGATTCGGTTAAGCTCGCTTAAACTCGAACCGGTAGTGACTATCAGACCGACAAAGGCTGCTTTTCTGGAAATAAACTTGACTGATTCAATTGCGTAAGAAAGGAATATCCACCGCAAGAATGGTCTTAGTTTAAATACTCACTCTGATATACATCAAACCACAAGTCGTTAAATCAACAATTTAGATGGTATTAATCATCCCACGGCATCCGGTCCTCGGTGTCTCTACGACCGATAGACTCCTCTTGCCCGCCTCCAGATAGTACCGGCTCTGGCCGCTCAGCCGTGCCGATGGTCCCGTCGCTGAAAATAACACCGTCCTCGCAATAAGCCTCTATGAGGCCGCTGCCGAATTGCTGCTGGTACAGGTTGGCATACATCCCGCCTTTGGCCAACAATGCTTCATGCGGACCGTATTCGACTATCCGACCCTGGTCTACCACATAAATAACATCAGCCGCGATGATAGTGGACAGACGGTGAGCAATGACTATTGTAGTGCGGTCCCGCATTAAGGGCTGTAATGCTGACTGCACGAAACGCTCACTCGCGGTGTCCAACGCTGAGGTCGCCTCGTCTAGTATGAGTACCTGCGGTTGGTGCAATATCACTCTGGCGATGGACAAACGTTGTCTCTCGCCCCCTGACAGTCGAAATCCCCGCTCGCCCACTACAGTTTCGTAGCCGTCAGGCATCTCCATAATGCGATCGTGGATGAAAGCCGCCTTAGAAGCCTCGATCATCTCATCCTTAGTGGCTTCAGGACGGGCATACAACAAATTGCGTTCTATGGTGCCATGAAAAAGATAGCTGTCTTGAGTTACAAATCCGATTATCGCTGCCAGATCTGATTGCTTGATTATTCTGACGTCTTTCCCATCGATAGACACTGCCCCCTCTGTTACGTCGTACAGTCTGGGCACTAGATAAGCCAGGGTAGTTTTTCCAGCACCGCTTGGGCCAACAAATGCCGCTAACTGGCCTGGTGGAATATTGATGGTGACACCATCCAAAGCCCATTGTCGGGAATCGTTTTTAACATCGGTGGCGTCTTCTTCATCGGCTGCACCATAAGAGTGGGAGTAACTGACACGAACCGAATCAAATGCGATTTCTCCTGAGACTTTTCCGAGGTCTAACGGTTCGGCGTTTTGGGAGTCGACGATATCTTGCTTCAAATCGAGATAGCCGTAGATACGTTCGAATAAAGCTAAGGACGATTGGAACTCTACCGACACCTGTAATAGTCGTCCAACCGGAAAATACAACCTGCTCTGGAGAGTAGTGAAAGCGATTATAGTGCCAGCTGTTACAGCTGTGCCTCCGGTGCTTGAGATCAAATACCCGGCTAAGAGGTATATAAACGCGGGAGATATAGAAAGGAAAGTCATCACCACAGCGAAGAATGAGTGTCCAATCATCTGCTGGCGTACCGCTAAGTCTGACAACTCTTGATTATGGCGGTGAAAGTTGGCCATTTCATGCGTCTGACGCCCAAACAATTTTGAGAGCATTATTCCCGATACCGACAGGGTTTCTTGGGTGATAGCTGTCATCTCGGCCATGGAACGTTGGGCCTCAGAGGTAACAGCTCGTCGACGTTTACCTACGAACCTAGTTAGACCAAAGAAGAAGGGAACCGTAGCCACTGCGACAATCGTCAGCTCCCACGAGAGGATTAGCATCGCAACCAATGTGCTCAAGAATATGACTATGTTTGCGACTGTGTCAGTCAGAGTACTCGTAACTACCGACTGGATCCCTCCAACGTCATTAGAGACGCGAGATTGTATCTCTCCGGTGCGGGTGCTAGTAAAGAAACCTAAAGACATACCCTGTAGGTGGGCGTAAACAGCGTCACGTAAGTCGCGCATAACGCTCTGACCTACATGGTTGGTCATGTAAGTCTGAAGAACACCCATTAGCCCGTTAAGGATGGCTATAGACGACATCACCGCCGCCAACACCCAGAGGAGATTCATGTTGGTGTCGCCTGAAGTTGGAAAGAGCGCCGAGTCAAAGACGGTCTTGACGAGTAACGGGTTGACCACTCCGATACTAGCTGTTAGTAGTATCAAAGCAATTACCGAGATCACTTGGAACCGGTAAGGTCTGAATAGGCGAATAGTCCTAGGTACTATGGGCCTGGTCGAAGTCGGTAGCCCTGGGATATCTGCATTTCTCTCTGGCGGTTTTCGATTAACTCGGTGCATCATGTGACCAACCTGATATGGAAAACAGCACGGTTATGTCTGATGAATCGACAGTACTGATAAGTGATCTAGCTGTGGGCAAACGGTATGAATATCTTATCATTCGCTAATAGCTATTTGTCCTAGAGTGTTATCACCACCCGCAAACCAGACTTGAGTCTATGATTTTACCAATCCTTGATTACTGGCAATATTTCTTTCCCGAACAGGCCGATGTTCGACATAGTAGCTTTATGGTCCATCTTTGATTCCTGACCGTACATTATAAGGTGCTCCATACCTAGTCTTTCATGTAGATACTCAAGTTTTTCTAGGACGGTTTCTGGAGTACCGCAGACTATATGGTAGTTCTCTTTAAGCTCTTCGAAAGTCTGTTGACCCAAAGGTACTGCGTTACGACGCCCCGCTACGGCTTGAGAAGCCACCGATCGGTAGCCCACAGGATTCATATATTCCCTCGGCCCTCTTGTAGTTTCACCCATGCGCCATAAGAAATGCTTAGCCTGCTCGTCGGCTTTCTCTTGGCTGTCAGCCACATAGCAGCAGAGCAGATAACCGAAATTATCCTTGGTCGGTTTATGGCCCGCAGCGATGGACGAGGCGCGGTACATGTCGAATAACTCCAGCGTAACATCCAGTGCCGTTAAAAACGCAACATAGGTATAACCATTAGCGCCAGCCCACTCAGCGGTCTCTGGGCTGGATGTACCTGGTACCCAGACAGGCGGATGTGGTTTTTGTACCGGGACAATCCAGGGGTTCACAACCCGATAATTGTAGTGTTTACCCTCCCATCGAAAAGGACCGGGAGTAGTCCAGGTCTTTATCAACAAGTCGTGACATTCTTCAAACCGATCCCGGTTTTCAGTGGGGTTGATATTAGTTGAAACGGTCTCTACCCCAGTGCCTCGAACCAAGCCGGATATGACTCGCCCACCAGAAATCACATCAATCATAGCGATCTCTTCCGCGAGGCGTGTAGGATTCTCGTGGATCGGCAAAATATTTCCCAGCAATAAAATCTTAGCCTGTTTGGTAATCCGAGCCAGTATCGCCGCTGTAAGGTTGCAGGATGCGTTCATACACGAAGGCGTTGTGTGGTGCTCATTGACCATGATGCCGTGGTAACCTAGCTCGTCGGCATACTGGCACTCGTCAAAGTACCGTTTGAATAAGTCCGTGGCCGTATTAGGGTCAAAGTGAGTATTAGGAAAAGTTAGCCGTAACGACGGGTACTTTTCCGCCTCTTCCTCAGGGTACTCGTGATAGGGAAATTCGCTGAAGTAATAGACCTTCATGGTAGTGTCCAATCTCCTAGATTTGAGCAGGTTGAAGGTTCGACATCAAGGTCGAAGCTATATTGGTCAAATGTCGGCAAGGTTCGATTTCATAGGGTGAACAATAGATATCCTTAGTCTTCCAAAGTTGTTATATCACCTGGATCAAGGCCTAATTCGTTGGCTTTTAAAAGGCGGCGCATGATCTTCCCCGATCGAGTTTTGGGCAAGGTTGGCATGAATTCCAGCTCGGCGGGAACGGCGATGGGGCCAAGTTCTCCCCGTACGTGCAGTTTAAGGGCAGCCTCCATCTCCTCAGACGGTACCTGACCCATGCGCAAGGTGACGAACGCCTTTATGATCTCGCCTCGGAGTTCGTCCGGCTTGCCGATAACCGCCGCCTCCGCCACTGCAGAGTTAGAGACTAAGGCGCTTTCCACTTCAGCCGAGCCGATCCGATGTCCAGCAACGTTTAGTACATCATCGGCGCGCCCGACTACCATGTAGTAGCCATCGGCATCCCGAAGGGCCACATCTCCGGTCAAGTAGACACCGGGGACAGCATTCCAGTCTTTGGCTTGGCGTTCTGGATCGCCGAACACGGTCCGGTAGAAATGAGGGAATGGACGGGTGATAACAAGCAGGCCGCCTTTGTTCGGCTCTGTGATAGGTTGACCTTCCCGATCGACGATGGCCAATTCTGCACCTGGCAAAGCCACTCCCACACGCCCTGGCCTTACAGGGATAGTAGCAGGGGTTCCAAGGCAAGGACCTCCGGTCTCTGTCTGCCACCAGTTATCTACGATATGCCCCCACTCCCCGTTGCCACATATAAACTCATAAGTCCATTTCAAGGCTTCCGGGTTCAAAGGTTCTCCTGCACAGGTCAGGAACCTAAGAGATGTGAGGTCGTACGGCAGAGCGTAATCCTCACCGTATCGCATCAGCATCCGGAGTAGTGTAGGAGAAGTGAACATTACGTTCACCCCATATTTCTCTATAATCTCATAGAACACACTGGGGTCAGGGTAATCGATGGCACCTTCTCGGAAGACTGTGGTAGAACCTGCGACAAGCGGAGCGTAGACTATATAGCTGTGCCCAACGACCCAACCGATGTCCGACGTGCACCAGAAAACATCGTCATCTTTAACATCCCAAAAAGTCTTGAAATGATAATATGTGCCAACCATGTAGCCACCGTGAACATGCTGAACCCCCTTAGGGATACCAGTCGTCCCACTGGTGTATAGAATGTAGAGCGGGTCCTCGGAATCCATTTCCTCGGCAGGACAGTGGATACTACTCTCAGCCATCAATTGGTTAAAGTCCACATCCTTGGCAGAAGGGTTTTCAGGAGCACCCTTCCGGCTCCACACCACGACTTTTTCTACTAGATCCATATCCTTGACAGTCTCGTCGCAGATACCTTTTAGATCAACTTCATTACCTCGACGGTAACCAACGTCGGCGGTGATAACCACCCTTGCCTGGGCATCTTCGATGCGCCCCCTTAACGAACCAACGCTGAAGCCGGCATAAACCACACTATGAACAGCGCCGATACGAGCACAAGCTAGCATGGCGATGGCACCTTCTGGTGATAGTGGCATGTAAATGACCACACGGTCACCCTTCTTAACGCCCAGGGATTTCAGACCATTGGCGAACCGGTTTACAGATTGCGCCAATCGGCCGTAAGTGTAGACCCTTTCGGACCCATCTTCGCCCAAGAATATGAAGGCGGCCTTATTTTTATTGCCGTTGGTTAAATGCCTGTCTAATGCATTGTCGGTGATATTGCACTTTGCACCCAGAAACCACTTGAAGGTGGGGTAAGTCCATTCAAAGACTTTGTCCCAGGGCTTCGCCCAGTCAAGCTCCTTAGCCACGTTTTCCCAGAAGATTTCAGGATTTTCAATAGATCTCTTATATTCGCCCTCGTGATCTTGAAGAAATGCTTGCTGCACCAGGGCGGTCGGTGGCATTATCTGGCCTGTCTCCTGAAGTAGGTGGTCTATCTGTCCTTGTTGAACCATCGGAAGCTCCTCAGTCCACAGCACTCAGCCGTCAACTTTTCCGCCTCTCCGGCGTTAAATTCCCTAATTACTCTTATCTGTCAGGTGACAGATATTAAAACTTCGGCATTACCTCTTCGGCAAACAGCTTCATGGAACGCATGACTTTTTCGTGTTCCATGTCACCATATGAGAAGTGGGCCGTATAGTATTGGACATTGTGCCGATCCCGTAGCTCTTTAATGCTTTCGACGACTCGATCAGGAGTTCCAACCTTCGCTGTGGATTGCAAGCGGGACTCGAACGAAGGAGGCTCTTCAGGTCGCGTTTTGATCCAGTCTTCTAAATCGGCATAAATTTCGCTGCCCCCAGTGAGGGTACGGCGGTATCCGTTCAAGTCTGCTACCCAGTCCATGGAAGAGCGAGTGTCTTCCTCTGCCGTTTTCTGGTCTTCACCCACGTAAGTAACACGGAAGAAAGGCATGTCGTCCCACTGTGGATCTACGCCCTTCTCTGCGCATCTGGCAGCGTACAGATCACGCAAGCCAATCACATCTTTGTCCGGAGTGTTGGCGCTAGTCAACATGGGCAGGCCACGAGAAACTGCGTCGTCAATAGTGCCGGCAGTCCTAGAGACCGCAAAATACAGTGGCGGATGCGGCTTCTGTATCGGCACCGGAGCAATGGTCAGGTCATCCACTTGGTAGTGTTCGCCATGATAGGTAAATCCAGGCGTGCTCCAAAGACCTAGGATAATGTCCACAATCTCGTTAAACCGTTCAGTCCGGGTGTCGTAGTCGACCTTGAAATTTGCGTACTCGTAGACCACCTGTCCTCGGCCGATACCAAAATTCAGGCGACCGCCACTGAGAAGATCAAGCATTGCCGTCTCTTCGGCCATGAACACAGGGTCATGAAAGTTAAGGACACTCACTCCAGTGCCAATTCGTATCTTCTTGGTACGCCCCGCCACATAAGTGGCTAGTTGTAAGGCAGAAGGCACTATCCCGAAGCGAGTAAAGTGGTGTTCAGCCAGCCAAACGGACTCGAATCCTAACTCCTCTGCGTATTGGATCTGCTCAATCATTTCATGGTAAATCCGACCTTGATGAGAAGGATCCGGTTGAGGCCAAGATGGGAGTACAAACATACCGAACTTCATGGAAATTGCATGCTCCGATATAGCTAACGGAATCGTCAAACCATATTGAGTTAGAATCGCCCTATTCTAACTGCCTCATAGTATCGCGGCAAGACGGATAAGAAGAGTATCCGATGCCTAAGATTATTGCACTGGATTGACCGTCCAAACTACATAACCTACAATTCTGTCGCCTCAAGTTCAGCTTGGTATACAATATCTGATTTGTGAGCAACACTGGCGTAAAATCTATCTCCAAAACGGTCCAGTAAGGGAGTCAGAACGACCATGGCCACTGAAGAATACACACGATCTGAATTACTAGTCGACGCTGCCTGGGTTGATGCCCATAAAGATGACCCCAACGTAGTGATCGTCGATTGCGAGGTCGATGCTGCATTTGCCCGTGGGCATATCCCCGGAGCAGTGTTGGTACCAGATAACTACGAGAAGAACCCGGACACGGGACGCCTTCACCTTATGGACCCTAGCCAATTTAAGAACATGTGTGAGGATCTGGGCATCGGAGATGACACTTTGGTCATCACCTACGATCATTCCCGTAGCCTAACTGCCGCCCGTCTCTGGTGGGCTTTGAATACCTACGGACACACAAACACCAAGATCCTAAACGGCGGGTGGCGTGCCTGGATCAGCCACGGAGGGGTAGTCGATTTCGGCCGTGCCGAACAACGCAAAGTTACGTTCACTCCTAAGCGCGACGACTCGAAGCTGGCCACAGCTGATGACCTTAAACGGGCCTGCCAAGTTGGGGATTCGATCATTTGGGACGTGAGGAGCGACGGCGAATGGGACGGCAGCAACAGCCGCGGCAACAAACGCGTCGGTCATGTCCCCGGAGCGATTCACTTGGAGTGGTTCAATCTGGTCGATTCGGTGACCAACGAGTTTAAACCGCAGAGTGAGATACTCCGGATCCTGACCGAACACGGTATCACTCCGGATAAAAATGTATTCACTTATTGACAGGGTGGAATTAGAGCGGCGAACAGTCTGTTCGTCATGCAACTAGTCGGCTACAACAACACTCAGAATTACGACGGTTCTATGGGTGAATGGGCTAACTTAGAAGACACACCTTTAGAATAGAGGTGTGAACGGGCTAACTTAAAAGACATACTCATCAGCGGTAAGAACATCGCGTCAGTATATTTCGTGTAAATGATTCAAACTATTCACGACAGATAGGCATTTGGCGCCCGTCGAGGCGTTGCCGTGCCCATTACCAATTAATATGGAGAAAAGTTGACTGGTTCAGAGAAACAACATTGAGGCAACAGGCGGCAGTTGGCAATCTCAGTTTGGTCATGTTTACACAAGACATTTTTGACACTTCCATTGATACGGATTCAGAGCTGAAGTTCATTGGTCTCGCTAAAAACCGACAGACAATACCAACTTGCTAAGGGGTCTGAACGACCGAAGTACCCGCAACCACATTTGTTGTTAAGATAAGATGGCATCACTCACTATTCCTGCAGCAACTGCCTGGCAATGGTCTGTCTTTGTATCTCTGATGTCCCTTCGTATATTGTTAGAGCCCGTACCTCGCGGTACAACCGTTCAACACGGTTGCCCCGTTCCAATCCTGCTCCTCCGTGAATCTGAACTGCTTCATGAATGATACGAGTGGCAGCCTCGGTGCCGAACAGCTTAGCAAAAGACGCCTCTTTAATGATTGATCTTTGACCTGAATCCTTAAGCCAGGCAGCCCGCTGGGCCAACAGACGGGCAGCATCCAGGTTAACAGCCATATCCGCCAACTTGAATTGGGTCGCCTGAAAATCAGCCAAGCTCTGCCCAAACATCTGTCGGTTTCTGGCGAATTCCAATGACGCCTCGTAGGCAGCTTGCGCCATACCGATTGCAGCAGCTGCAACAGTGGTCCTAAATGTATCAAGGGTGCCCATAGCCAACCGCAAACCCCGCCCCCTGTCCCCAAGCAGGTTCGCTTGGGGGACGTGACAATCGTCCCAGCGAGGTTCGCCGATCGGATGAGCTGCCATCAAATCCATGCGTTTGGAATCATCAAAACCAGGAGTTCCAGACTCGACTACAAACACAGAAATACCTCGGCTGCCTTCGCCTGGCTCGGTCTGGGCGAACACTGTATACGTATTTGCATCTCCAGCATTGCTAATGAATTTTTTTGACCCATTTAAGACCCAGTCATCGCCGTCCAACTTCGCCTCAGTCTTCATACTAATGACATCAGAACCAGCGTGAGGCTCGGTCAGGGCAAATGCTGCTATGCTTTCACCGCGAGCGATAGGAGGCAGATATTTGGCCTTTTGCTCGTCCGTGCCGCCTAAGGTGATTGGATAGCTGCCGAGACCCTGCATGATGAAATTGGTATCCGCCTGGCAGGAGACTCGTGCCAGTTCTTCCCGAATAATGCAGAGATCCATCACACGCACACCGACTCCACCGTACTCCTCTGGCACGCAGTATCGAAGCAGACCTTCATCAGCCAATATTGCCATCAGCCCAGCGTGGACGGTAGGCGACTCATCAGCTTCTTCAGCAATAGGAGCAATTTTCTCCTCGGCGATCTGCCTCACCCACTGCTTTAATTCAACCTGTTCCGGCGTAAATGCGAAGTCCATTTTCTCTCCAGGTCATGTTCTTAGATTTTATGCTGCCATTTCATGTTTCAACAGGTCTTCTATGTAGGTTCACAACAAAGCGGTGATTGTCACCACGATATCCCATTCGTAAAGCCAACACAGTGTCATTACAAATTTAACCGTCTGACCAGCTCTTCTGCCGTAATTAGTGCTCCCGTCAGACCCGTGGCGTCCTGGTCTGATAGGTACTTGGCAGCTTTAACCATGTCACTAGGGGTGGCCCACGATGAGACGTCGGCATCAGGTCGCTGTGCCAAAAATCCCTCAGTCACTACCGGACGCAAAGGGCGTAGAACATTCACAGCAATGTTGTGAGGACCAAGCTCCATTGCCAATCCCCAGCTAAGCCGTTCTAGACCGACCTTGGCGGCACCATAATTCTGACCAATAATCGCAATCTCTTCGCTATCAGCCGACAGAGTCGACGAAAAAATATTGTTAGCCGCATGGGAAGAGATGTTGATGATGCTACCGCTACCTTGTTCAATCATGATTGGAGCCACCGCTTTGCAGGTGATGAATGGAGCGCGAAGATCGATGGACATAACCAGATCCCACTCCTTGACGCTCATCTCCAAGAATGGAGTGTAGCTGCCAATGGCGGCATTGTTTATCAAGATATCCACCGCACCAAATTCGTCCAGTGTGCGATCAACCATATGACGAATGCTTTCCTCGTCTCTCACATTGGTAGCTACAGCCAGTGCTTTACCTCCGGCGTCCTCAATCTCTCCCACAGTCGAATGTATGGTGCCAGGTAACATAGGTCGTGATTCTTCAGACCGCGCCGCCACCACTACCTGGGCACCTTCTGCTGCCAACCCCATCGCCATTGCTTTGCCTATACCACGACTTGCTCCGGTTACTATCGCCACTTTGCCTTCTAGGCTCATTTAGAAACGCTTCTCCCTTAGAACGTGCCATTTTACGAACGAGACTTGATTTATTAGCAATTTACGACCCGTAGGTTAGTTGGTCAAGTTGTGACTTAACACTACCAGTACGAGTGCAACAATTATCCGAACGAAGTCCCTATGCTCTTTCACCTAAATCGTCAGCATTGACTGCCATTGCGATTTCAAATTAAATTCACCCAGTTAATCGATTTATTCTTTAGGAAGATCAGTCGGTTGACTCCAAACTTCTAAGTCTACTGGCCACCATCACCACTACTGACTTATCCGTTCGTTTCTCCGTATTCTAATGATTGATTTCCTAAATCTTGACAAATTTGCACCCAAAGCCAATCATCTTGGCAAAGGTGCGGGGTGTGACGAGAACTGAAGGGCTATAAAGCGGACTACAACAATTAGGAGCATTCTATGACAACATTAGTATTAGGCGGCACAGGGTTTATCGGGAAAAGAGCTGTTCCCCGTTTGGTCCAACGCGGGGAGAAGGTAGTGGTGATGGACATAAATCCAGGAGCGGCCGACTTTAGCGAGTTTGGTAGCCAAGTAGAGGTAATACGGGGAGACATCATGCAGTTCCAGGACGTGGTTACTGCAATCATGCATTCCAAGCCTGACCGTATCATGAACTTAGCATACCTGCTGGGCAGCGGGGATGACACACCCCACTTCACTATGAAGCTAAATATACTGGGTATGGATAACAGCTTTGAAGCGGCCCGAATCTGCGGTGTAAAACGGGTGACGTACGCCAGTTCCATCGCAGTAAGTGGCCAGCAATCCAATTTTGGCGACATGGCCATCAACGAAGATGCCCCGATGCACGGGTCGAATCAGTATGCCATGCACAAGCGCTTCAACGAATTCCAAGCTCAGCAGTTCAACCAGGTATACGGCATGTCCATTACAGGCATACGCCCCGCAAACGTGACCGGCCCGGACAAGGTTCGTGGATCCACAGACCATGTACAGGTTGTAACACTGCCAGCAGCTGGGGAGGCGGTGAAATTCCCAAAGGCTGGCCTGATGCGCTGTCCGGTCCACGTGGACGATATTGCTGAGGCGTTCGTAAGGGTTACCATGGTCGACAAGAGCGCCCACCCCATATATAACTCGGGCGGATATCCCATTAGTCTCGGTGACCTGGCAAACATAGTCAAAAAGTATCTACCCGACGCAGAAATCAACTTTGACAGTCCAGATGGTAAGGAAGAATCCGGAAATTACTTAGTCGACAACAACCGTCTGCTTGGCGAGTTCGAATTGGAGTACCCGCCCATAGAGCAACGAATTTTACAGATCATCAACGACGTACGACACGACGAAGGATTGCCACTGGTAGGGTAAGAACATCCAGATAACAGCGATTAGCCATCGGTCAATCTAAAAGCTAATCGCTGTTATCTGACGATTTTTCCATCCTCTAGTCCGGTACTCTAGTTGACTGCCAGGCTACCATTTGCCAGGTGCTGTTGCGCTTAGCATATACGTCGATAAAACGGGCTTGGAATTTATTATCGCCGACGTGGAATGCAGCGTGGCCAGTAACAACAGCAGTGTCGCCAAGGGCCTTGACTTCGACATCGCTAGTGTCCACAGATTTATAGTTGGAACGACCTGTCTTAACCGCATCAATAAACGACGCCTTGGTGTCTAATCGGGCCGTGGTATGGGTATATATCAGGTCATCAGCCAGTATCTCTTCTAACGCCTGAGTGTCGCCAGAGGTCATCGCATTGATCCTCCGTTTTTCCAGTGCTATTATCTCATCCAATTTGCTTCTCCTTTTATCTTTGGCTTGTACCGAATCTTATGCGCTCGCGGTCTAGCGTTCTTGTACCACGTTTCCGTTTAGTTCCCCGGTGTTGTGTATCTTTACCAGCACGGCAACTGCTAAGCGATCGCCCCCAACAATCACCATTGCTAAAGTTTCCATCAACATTCATTATCGTCAAGACTCTAACATTATAACCGTAAGTGACTAAAGCCCGGTCAATCAGTACTATTAGCCCGGTTGTTATTGATATCGGAAAGGCAGGCAGGCACACCAGTGAAGTTTTAACGTCACTCATCAATTCGCAAGTTCATCAAAAATTAAAAGTCTAGGTGACGGAACCATACCGAAAGGGAAAGAATCCCATCTCAGCGGAGGAATACATAATTGGAGAGACAACAAAGAAACCTAGGACTTAAAGGAGAAAAATTAATTCGAATCGACTAGGATTCCGCTCGTACTTATACTAGGGGGATTGGTCACTACCGAAACAGATACTGAATTACATTCATCAAAGGCAATCAATCATATCCTAGGAATATCAATCGAAAATCACCATACAAAAGGGGCCCCAACTCCGAATTTGGAATTGGGGCCCCTTTTAGTTTCATTGGTAGCGGGGGTTGGACTCGAACCAACGACCTTCGGGTTATGAGCCCGACGAGCTGCCACTGCTCCACCCCGCGTCGGTGGTTAGCTGTCGACATCAAGCAGACAGCTGAAGAAAATAGAAACCGTAATTAGCCTTGTTGAAAGATACCAGTGGCTGGAAGCTAGCAGTCCCGAGGACTCGGGCCTGAAAGCTATTTACAGCCGTAGTTCGAAATTCATTGCGTAGGTCAAGCCTCTCGACCGGTTAGTACCGGTATGCTGAAGATGTTACCATCCTTACACATCCGGCCTATCAAGCAGATAGTCTCTCTGCAGTCTTACTTCCTAACTTAATAGGAAAGGGAGGCCTCATCTTGGGGGCAGCTTCGCGCTTAGATGCCTTCAGCGCTTATCAATACTAGACATGGCTACCCAGCGCTGCTCCTGGCGGAACAACTGGCACACCATAGGTCTATCCCTTCCGGTCCTCTCGTACTAGGAAGAGGTTCCCTCAAGCCTCCTGCGCCCACGGCGGATAGAGACCGAACTGTCTCACGACGTTCTGAACCCAACTCACGTACCCCTTTAACCGGCGAACAGCCGGACCCTTGGGACCGCCTTCAGCCCCAGGATGGGACGAGCCGACATCGAGGTGCCAAACCTCGCCGTCGATGTGAACTCTTGGGCGAGATAAGCCTGTTATCCCCGGGGTAGCTTTTATCCGATAAGCCACGGCCCTTCCACACGGTGCCGTAGGATCACTTTGCCCGACTTTCGTCCCTGCTCGACTTGTATGTCTTGCAGTCAAGCTCACTTATGCCAATGCGTTCTTAGGACGATTTCCATCCGTCCTGAGTGAACCTTTGGACGCCTCCGTTACCTTTTCGGAGGCAACCGCCCCAGTTAAACTGCCCACCAGGCACTGTCCCCCAGTTTTGCTGAGGTTAGAACCAAAAACAACCAAGGGTGGTATTTCAAGGACGACTCCATCACGACTGGCGTCGCAACTTCAAAGTCTCCCACCTATCCTACACATGACAGTTCCCAGACCAATACCAGGCTACAGTAAAGCTCCACGGGGTCTTTTTGTCCTGCCGCAGGTCGCCCGCGTCTTCACGGGCACCGTAATTTCACCGAGGCCTCCGTCGAGACAATGGCCAAGTCGTTCAACCATTCATGCGGGTCGGAACTTACCCGACAAGGGACTTCGCTACCTTAGGCAATTTGTTACTCATCTTCCTTCATTCTCATACCGAAGCGTGAAATTGAAGGGGACGGGGCCGGTCATTTCTGCCGACCTCTATATGTCGCCACATAGATCGGACTATATCTTCCCTCTGGTTCCGACAGGGGTTTGGCATATAGTCTCTGAGGATTCCGAGGAGTTCCACCCTGATTCTTGGACGAACCAGACCTTATCCTCCAAGGTCTTTCCTGCTGATTGTCCGCACCGGACGCATTGTCACCTTCTGGCTCAGATTAAACCAGCCGGTAGCGCCGGATACTCGGAGTTTCCAGCATATAGCCAAATTTTATAACGGCCTTAAGTCACCACTTCCGACCCAGAAACTTGGTTCCTGAGTCATCTTTGATGCTCGGTTTGACCGTTAGAGTTACGGCCGCCGTTCACCGGGGCTTCAGTTCAAAGCTCTCACTCTTCCCCTTAACCTTCCGGCACTGGGCAGGCGTCAGCCTGTATACGTTGGGTTTCCCCTTAGCACAGACCTGTGTTTTTGTTAAACAGTCGCCCGGCCTTCTTTTCTGCGCCCCCAGAGTGCTTCACCAGCAAGTGATTACACTCCCCGGGGGGCCCTTTCTCCCGAAGTTACAGGGCTCTTTTGTCTAGTTCCTTAACGGAGGTTCGCTCGAACGCCTTAGGACTTTTATCCTAGCCCACCAGTGGCGGTTTGCGGTACGGTTGCCATATTCCCATATCTACGAAGCTTTTCTTGTCAGTATGGGTTCAATAGAATTTCGTAAGCCCGAAGGCTTCGATTTGCTCAATCCTCAGCTTAACGTCGGAGTGGATTTACCTGCCCCGACTCGCCTACAAAAAAGCACACACCATGTCCAATAGGCATGATCTACCTACCCTCCTGCATCCCTCCTTAGATTTAAGCGAAAATACGGCAGTGCAGGAATATTAACCTGCTGTCCATCGCCTTCGGCTCTTGCCTACGGCTTAGGACCGACTAACCCTACGCTGACAAGCATTGCGTAGGAAACCTTGGGCTTTCGGCGCCAGGGATTTTAACCCTAGTTTACGCTACTCATTCCGGGATTCTCACTCCCCCGCGCTCCAGCTAACCTCACGATTAACCTTCACCGCCCGAGGGACGCTCCTCTACCACGCACAAGCAATACTCAAAGAGTCTGGCTTCACGCCCGCCGGCTTCACCGCAAGTTTCAGATACCCGAAGGTAACTTCCACTATTGGATTCACTTTGAGTTGTGAAGATTTCTTCCTTGTACCTGTACATCCACGGCTTCGGCGATTGACTTAAGCCCCGTTACATTTTCGGCGCCAGATCCCTCGACCAGTGAGCTATTACGCACTCTTTAAAGGGTGGCTGCTTCTAAGCCAACCTCCTGGTTGTTTGGGGAACCTAACTTCCTTTCCCACTTAGTCAATTCTTGGGGGCCTTAGCCGGTGGTCTGGGCTGTTTCCCTTTCGACCGACGCACTTATCTGTGCCGGTCTCACTCCCGATTAACGGATAAACGGCATTGGTGGTTTGGTTGGGTTTGGTAAGCTCACGCCCCCTAGCCCATCCAGTGCCCTACCTCCGTCCACCTATAGATCGAGGCTGCACCTAAATGCATTTCGAGGAGAACTAGCTATTTCCGAGTTCGATTGGCATTTCACCTCTACCCACAGCTCATCCCAAGCTTTTGTACTAGCCACGAGTTCGGTCCTCCAGTCCGTGTTACCGGACCTTCAACCTGGCCATGGGTAGCTCACCCGGTTTCGAGTCTAATACATGGAACTTGACGCCCTATTCAGACTCGCTTTCGCTACGGCTCCGGAACTACAGTTCCTTAACCTTGCTCCATACATTAAGTCCCCGGATCATTCTTCAATAGGCACGCTGCCATCCCGACAAAGTCAGGACTACAACCTTCTGTAAGCTTACGGTTTCAGATCTATTTCACTCCCCGCTAGGGGTTCTTTTCACCTTTCCCTCACGGTACTGGTACGCTATCGGTGACCAAAGGTATTTAGCCTTGGAGGGTGGTCCCCCCAGATTCCCACAAGGTTTCCCGTGCCCCGTGGTACTTAGGTAATATGCCAGGAGTCTTATCCCTTTCGCCTACGGGGCTGTCACCCTCTATGGCGGTCCTTCCCAGGATCCTTCGACTAAGAATAAGATTTGTAACTCCTTTGAGCTTCATAAGGGAGCTCTAGGCTATCCCTGCAACACCAGTATGACATAGGCCCTTATGCCACTAAGTCATATTGGTTTAGGCTGATCCCCGTTCGTTCGCCACTACTTAGGGAATCTCGGTTGATTTCTTTTCCTCGGGGTACTTAGATGTTTCAGTTCCCCCACTTGCCCCCCTTCCAATACAGGAAGGGTTATCCGACTCAACACCGGATAAGGTTTCCCCATTCGGGTATCCCCGACTATGCCCGTTAGACGGCTCATCGAGGCTTAACGCAGCCTTACCGCGCCCTTCATCGGCCTTTGGTCCCAAGGCATCCACCGTAAGCCCTTAATAACTTGACCCACGCAAGGAATCTCGAACCTTGCCGGGTATCTTTCTTTATCAAACGTATTCGATACACCACGCTGCTTGAAACGCGACGTACCTACTACGTTATTTGACGTATCTGTACTTTGCGTATGTATACGCCTAGTACTTACTACGTCGTTACGCAGGACTAAATTGCAGTTTCTATTCTCTTTTTAAGGTGCCACACAAAGAGAAACGGCGGCTAAGGGTGTTACCCCAAACCGCCGTTTAGGTTTCCCATGATTTCGTCTTATTTCAGGTAAGTATCATCATTCAGCGAGACGCCGTACTCCTGTGCGAAGATTGATTATATGCGTGGCTACTACCAGAGTCAATAGGGGACGGCACCAGATTGCAAATCCCATCAAGCTCGACTCGGCCCGTTTTGACCTAATTTATCAAACTATGCAGTTAAACGCCGTCCCTAGCGCCCCGTCAGGTTGGCTGGCCGCTTCTCTAAAAACGCCTGCACCGCCTCTTTGTGGTCTTGGGTCTTCCTAACTTGCTCCTGCGCCACATGAGCCAGGTCCAGAGCCTCTTCAAAATCCATCGACAGGCTCTTGTGCACAAGATACTTGATCAAGGCGTGGGACTGAGTTGCTCCCTTAGCCAGTCTGCTAGCCAGTTCCAATGAAGCATCTAACAATTCATCATCTTGGAAAAGCTTGCTTGCGATACCAAGCCGATAGGCTTCGGCACCGTCGATTCGGTCTCCGGTGTATTGAAGTAGAAGCGTGTTGCTCATACCAATCAGCCTGGGCAACTGCCAGCAGCTTCCGTCTCCAGGTATGAGGCCCATCCTAGCAAAGGCTTCCGAGAATACCGCTTTCTCAGACGTATATCGGATGTCGCAAGCCAGAGCCACGCCCATACCCACACCATAAGCGTGCCCGTTGACTGCCGCTATGGACGGCTTTTGCAGCTTATGTAGCCTAAGAGGTATCCTGCTGGCCTGCCCACCCAGCGCCACCTTCTGACCTCGAGATGCATACTGGCTCTCCATCTTGCCCCATGGCAGGGGGTCAACTTCCTCATCGACAGAACCGGCTTCCCGATCTTGAATCCTTTGGCTAAATCCTTTTACGTTGGCTCCAGAACAGAATGACGGTTCCGTCCCTGTTAGAAGCAATACCCGGGCTGCGGGATCATCCTCAAATAAGTCCAGGCATTCCATCATCTCATCAGCCATTTGAGGGCCGAGAGCGTTTCTAGTGGGCGGATCATGCATCGTGATGATGAAGACGCCTTCCCGGTTTTCTGTCTTTATAAATTCGTAGGCCATAAGCAATCACCTGTTTATCGAATACGTAGGCTTGAGTTTAGTTACCTGACCGACCCTTGTGGCTCATTGGCGAACCGGTGGCAAGGGTATCTTACTGGGGCTATAATCCTAGTGCCCGCTGAGGAGAATAAGGAGGCACCAAACGGGCCTCAGATTAGCATAGGCGCCAACCAGAGACAATCAGCCACTATCTGGCTAACTACTAGCTAACTCAACAAGCATTAAATCCAATATCGAACCCACAAGAGGTGACACTATGCCACAGGGATCAGTGACCAACTTGCATATTGCCCGAATCAAGGGAACACCATCGGATCCAGTCCAAGAAGCGACAGCCATTTCCGGATTAGGGCTAGAGGGTGACCGGAGCGCATATCAAGGAAACCTTCGTCAGGTGCTACTTGTAGATAAAGCTATTTTGGACGAAGCAGGACTTGCCCCAGGTCAGGTTAAAGAAAACATTACCGTATCTGGCCTTGATCTATCGGGAACAAAAATTGGTCAGGTCATTTCCATCGGAGACGGAGTAACCTTGGAGGTGGTCGGCGACTGCGAGGCCTGCGGAAAAATGGACGCCATCCGGATGGGGCTCAAAGACGAATTGGACGGAAAACGTGGCACCCTGGCAAAGGTGCTGAAAGGCGGCGCTA
>JAKUNL010000029.1:0-13751 GCA_022451925.1 Dehalococcoidia bacterium | reverse complement strand
GGAAGCCGCTCCATGTCAGGATTACTGGAACAAGATGACCTAGACGCCGTAGACGACGACGGTTACGGCTTAGGACCTTGCCTGGAAGACATCGGTGGTGACATCTCACGCATAAAAGAGGCAACCAGAAGTCCAAGTGAACTAGCTGCGTACCTTGAGCTCCATATTGAACAAGGACCTTATCTGCACCAATCAGGCAACCAAATCGGCGTGGTCACAGGAATCACTGGTAGGGCAGTGTTTGAGGTTCAAATAGATGGCAAAGCCAACCACGCTGGCACAACACCAATGGACACTCGCCGCGACGCCTTAGTCAGCGCATCAAAACTGATACTTGAAATTCAAAAGATGGCCACAGAACAAGAAATCTGTAGGGTATCAACGGTTGGATCAATCAGCGCAGTGCCAAATGCAGTAAACGTCATCCCAGGCAGTGCTAGCATAGGACTCGAGTTTCGAGATACCGACATGAACGCATTAGCGGCCGCAGAACAAGAGCTCCGCAGAATCACAGACAATGCCGTCGTCAATGAAGAAGTAAGCATCAATGTCCAACGGCACCGCTTCACTTCCTCTGTGCCAATCACCTCCGATATGCAAAATCTAGTGGCAGAGGCTGCAGATAATTGCGGCATGACATGGGAACCACTGGCCAGCGGCGCCGGTCACGACGCACAAGCAGTAGCTAACATTGCCCCGATCGCTATGATCTTTGTACCAAGTGTTGATGGGATTAGCCATTCGATAGAAGAGTACTCGACACCGCAAGACTGCGCTAACGGAGCGCAGGTACTGATGGAACTGCTACTATTGGCCGATGACCGCTTTTAATCTGGGATAGCCAACACACCACTACAAGGAGCAGACCAATGAAATTATCCGGCTCCTACGAATTCAACGCTTCACCAGAAAAAGTGTGGCAAACTTTGACCAACCCTGACTGCCTCTCAACCTGTATACCCGGATGCGAGAAAATGGAAGCCATAGGCGATAACGAATACGCCGCAACGGTGAGCATAGCCATGGGCCCCATCCGTAGCAAGTTCGACGCCAGAGTTAAGATGCTTGATCTGAAACCCCATAAATTCTATAGGCTCTCAATAGAAGGCAAAGGGCCGTCTGGGTTCATAAAAGGTGAATCCGACGTAGAGCTGACCGAAGATAATGGCAAAACCACTGTGAGCGTGGAAAGCGAATCCTCATCAGGCGGTCTCTTGGCCCGTGTGGGACAGCGCATGATCGAGAGTTTCGCCAAATCAATGATGGACCGATTTTTCACCTGCCTACAAAAATCCATGAAATAGCAGAACCAAAGTATGTATTTGCACCGTATTGGTGCCTCTGATATCGTTTCCGCCAGTCAGAAACGACCTTAACCAAATATCTACAACGGAGGGGTCATGGAACGCCGAGTACCTACCAAAGCAGAAGTGCTGGCATACCTAAGAGAAGACCGCAATTGGGGTCGATGGGGTAAAGACGACCAGGTTGGCGCTATTAACATGGTCACCCCAGAAAAACGTCTTTCAGCCGCCACAACAATCAAATCCGGCAAAGCAGTTTCCCTAAGCCGAGAGTTCCCCAAAACACCAGCTCCAAACAATCCCACACCTGCCCACCATTACATGAAAAAGGTCTTCCGCAGCGAGACTTCTGGTTTCTCAGCAGACTACTACGGAATCTCCTACCATGGAACCTCCACAACCCACCTGGACGCTCTATGCCACGTATGGGACGAGAACGGCATGTGGAACGGGCGAATTCATGACGACACCGTGACAATGGACGGTGCCGTCTGGGGATCCGTTGAGCACTGGAAAGAGGGGATTATTACCAGAGGCATCCTGCTGGATGTTCCGAAGTTCCGCGGTGTGCCTTATGTAACCATGGATTCTCCTGTTCACGGCTGGGAACTGGAAGACATTGCCACAGCCCAGGGTGTAATCATGGAACCTGGAGATGCGCTGGTTGTCTACAGCGGGCGTGAAAAGTGGAACGAGGACGGCAATCCTATCTGGGGCAGCGACCCCAACGAGCGACCTGGATTGCATGCCTCCTGCCTGAAATTCATACGCGAGTCTGATTGCTGCCTACTGGTCTGGGACATGATGGACTTCACTCCCAACGGCTACGACCTGGCTTGGTCAGTCCATGGTTCAATTTTTGCGTACGGAATCGGACTCCTTGATAACGCCTTGCTCCAACCCTTGGCCGAAGCCTGCGCTGAAGAAGGACGTTACGAGTTCATGCTCACAGTGAATCCGCTCCGGGTAGTGGGCGGTACCGGATCACCTGTGAATCCAGTCGCAATTCTCTAATTCAAGCCTACTCTGCGAGACCAAAAACTAGCGCCCTTCTTAACAGAAGGGCGCTAGTTTTTCCCAATCATGTTCATCTACAGTGGCTGTATAACCACCCACGTCTTTAAACTGTGGAAGGTCCAACCACCACGCTGTCAGTGGTGATATGGGAATTGGACGGCGCAGAACCGTTGAGCTCCTGCACCCGTTTTTTCATTTGGTCCAAACGAGTGAAATCGTTTATCCCAGAAACAATGGTAATAGCGGACAAATACTTAGTCCGTCGGTCTGGATAATCGCCATAGCGGACTTTGCCCACTGTGGTCAATTCTTCCAACCTGGTACGGCCTAGAGCTATCGCCTGAGTATACAGGTGCTCCGGACGACCATGAACGATCAATGATGCTGAGCGGGCACCGGAAACGTCCGTTGGAAACGTCAAATTGTTTTTGTCGACACTCCTCTCGATGATGCTCTCCAATTCTCGAGTGCCAGGCTCCATACCGCCACGCCAAAATTGAGACTTTATCCTGATCTCCTCAGAGCAGTGACCAATGGTCGATACGTCACCGATCAAACCCATAGTGGCCTTGACCTCTGATGAGCTAAAGACCTCTTGGGGAGGCGGCCGCATCTCTCCAGCCGAGAGTACGGTAGTCAGGGTCTGGGCCAAGTTTTCGTTGACACGCTGAAACATTCCCTCGACAGATTCGCGAGTAACGTTGGGCTGCTCGTACTGCCCATTGTCCACCAACAAGATGTTATTAAAATAATGGCTCCATAGCTCGAAGCTCTTCACGGTATTGGAGAGGTTGAGCGCTTCTTTATCATTAGGCATTCCAGTCACTGATGGCATAACACCAATACCGTAAACGGGAATGTGCTTGTACACCTTTTTCAATTCATTCGCCAAAACAAAGCTGCCCCCAGCTCCCGTACCCCCGCCCAAACCAGCGGAGATCCATATGACTTCAGGGTCACGTTTTCTCACCATCGCGTCGATAGAATCCATCATCTGAGCCAACGATTTTTCGGCAATGCTGGCTCCTAGGTCGATATCTGAACCAACTCCCCGGCCCCGTAGAGCATATTTTCCAATCAAGATCTTTTCTCGAATGTTCCCAAGCCCTGAAAGATCAGCCTCTTCAGTGTTGATTGCTATACCGCTGTAAACACGACGGTTCATTCCCAACAGAGCATTGGTTATCTTGCCACCGGCTTGCCCAAATCCAATCCAAAGTACTCTCATCTTTCCCTACCTCCGGTATCAATCTGCAACCAGCAATCGCTGATCAGACCGCACCTCTTCCAACAGAATAACTTGGCCAAATTAACGGCCTATTTTCACTTGCAAACCTAATACTGTGATATATATCTAAAATGACCTGGATAATGAATCTTGATACACTCGATAACTCATCCGGTAAGGAAACCTACAGATCTAATATTCTCGGTCGGCATCAGATATTGAGTTCTTAAACTCCTTACTTTCATGGCATATCTGGCATTCTCCTCGGCTAACAGGGCCGTTTGCCGACTCGATGACCCAGTGGTGACAGCACTTTTGCTCGGCATTTTCGTCAACCGACTCTTTAATTACCTCTTCAACGGCCGCACCATTCAATAAGTCCTTCTCAATAACCATGATCACCCTCCAGGGCAAGGCCTAACCCTACGCTAATGTTTCGGACCAACACAGCCCAACATCAGATTGGCAGTCTCTAGGTTCCTCAACGGCATCAGATCGTTTATAAACCAATGAAAAACAAATCTTTCCACCGCGTCTCGTACGACGACGTTACGGAATCATGGCTTCTTATGTCAATGAAATTCAATACTAATTTTATTTATTTTTTATATTTTTATAAAAACTGAGCGTGAGTCAATAATAAAAAATGAAGAATCAAGATGACTATTGCCATTGAAATCCATATTTGCGAATATCATTTTGTTTTTGTAAAACTTTGTATCCGACGGCTGCCGCCCCTAATCTGCCACTACGCCAGACATCAAAGTCATAGTGCCCACTCCCACAACCATGACGCTACTGGTGTAACCTGTTAGTGGCAGGAATGGTTATACTCAGGTTCGTTCCTAGCTCGGCTTTTAGGTGACTTAAATGGCAACAAACGAAAAACTTAAAATCCTAATCGTCGACGGTCACGACATAGTCCGCAAAGGACTAGCGATGCTGATCTCCCGTCAGAAGGACCTATCAGTAGTCGCGGAGGCCGGAACCATTGCAGAAGCCCTGGAAAAGGCTCGAGCGTGCATCCCTGATATTGTGGTGATGGATATCCGATTACCTGATGGCTCCGGGATAGAGGCATGCCGTGACATACGAGACGAGAACAACAAGGTCAAAGTTCTGATACTCACCTCATACGAAGGTGAAGCTGTAGTGGGCTCCGTCCTGGCCGGCGCCTCAGGTTATCTGCTTAAGGAACTCCACTCGCAGGAAATAGTAGATGCCATTCGAAAAGTCGGCCACGGTCAAGCACCGTTGGATCCAACAGCCACAACCCGCGTATTGGACAGAGTGAGCCGATGGAAGGAAGTGGACGTTTTGACCCAATTAACCGACCAAGAGCAAAAAATTATCGAATTGATCGCCACTGGGCAAACCAATAGTGAAATCTCCAGTCAGATTAATCTCAGTAGCGAAGCAGTTAAGAATTGTGTGAGCACCATTCTAGGCAAATTAGAAGCCTATCCGGATCCATAGAGCGCAGCATTCATGGCTGAACGAAAAGGTGATCGGTACTACAATGACTAGCTAAAATAAAACGGCGTCGACCAAACCGATTCTTTGTTAAAAACCGCCTGTACCAAACAAACTGTCTAAACGGCCCTTGATATTCTGGTGTTAAATTGTCAAGATTACTGCGGCGAATCCATCCCTGGGTACCCAGATTCGAGTCACCACCGTCCAAGATTAAATCCTAAAGGCCTAGATCGGATATTTCAAAGAAATTGGGAGGAATCCATGAATAAGGTGGAAGCCATCATCAGACCAGAGAAGCTGAACGACGTCAAAGAAGCGTTGGTCTCGGTTGGCCTAGTTGGTCTAAACGTAGTCAACGTAACTGGGCGAGGCGCCCAACGTGGAGTGACTACCGGCGGTTCCCGCGGCGTCGGTCGATACGAGATAGATATGCTGCCAAAGATGAAACTCGAGTTGGTCGTCCATGACGACGCAACGCAGCAAGCCATTGACACTATCGTAGAGAATGCCCGTACCGGCAATATTGGCGACGGCAAGATCTTTGTCTACCCGGTCACCAATGCCATCAAAGTCCGGACTGGCGAACAGGGAGACGAGGCTTTGTAGCGAACCTTCACTTGGATTGGAATTTGCGTCAGAGAGTCTGCTCTATACAACTTGCGAAATTCTCCGATGGACAGTTGTCAACACGCAAATACTGACCTTTACTTGGATAGCTTCCAACGCTGTCATTATCTAAAAAGGTTTCATATGGGATGGAAACCTCTCAAAAACTACTACGTATTGCCTGAAGATTAGCACGTCAAAGTTCTGACCAAACTAGTTGGATAACACTACATTCCCTGTACGTCGAGGACTGGTTCGTCTAACCCAACCGTTAGGGGAGCAATATATTGCCTGCGCTTATCCCTCTTTGGCCTTAAATACACCCACCAACGGCTACCAAACTCTCCCGCTGGTCAAGTCTCCCTACATACGCCGCCCTTATTGACTATCAGCCCAAATCCTTAGCCGCCAATAAGCGGAATTTTCGCCTTGCTCTTTCCCAAAGGTCGTCTTACAATTGCCCTCAATCCTTAATATCATCGGAATCTAAGGGGGTCTCTGTTAATGGCCGCACTGAATCATCCATTGGAAAACATTCGCGTAATCGACCTTGGCCGCCATCAGGCCGGTCCCCGCTGCGCCCAAGTCCTGTCTAGAATGGGCGCTGAAGTTATTAAAATTGAGCGTCTAGGCGGAGAAGAAACCCGGTACCACGGCCCTTGGGTGAAGAAGCAATCCTCATATTGGGTCCAGTACAACTCAGGTAAGAAATCTTTGGCCATGGATCTCCGAAAGGAAGAAGGCAAAGAAGCTCTTCGGAAGCTCATCAAAGTCTCCGATGTTCTAGTTCAGAACTTTCGACCTGGAACTATCGAAAAGATGGGTTTCAGTTACGAAGAACTCAAGAAACTCAACCCCAGAATTGTTATGGTCAATGTGTCAGCCTACGGACAATTTGGCCCTTATAAAGACCAAATTGGCTACGACCCCATCGGTCAAACGATGTCTGGCATCACCATGCTCACCGGTACTGACGACATGCCTCCGATCAGGACTGGCGTGCCAATCATTGACCGCATTACATCCCTCCACGCTGCCATTGGATGCTTAGCGGCTCTACACGAGCGTGAGGTCTCAGGGGAAGGACAATCCATCGATGTTTGCCTAGCCGACACCGGTTATTCCATGACTGAGATTCCGATCACCGCCTACCACGGATCCGGGATAAAGCCCACCCGTGGCGATTCTAACTCCTCCGCTCCGCCCTCAGGAATCTATCCCTGCAAAGAGGGTTGGGTCCTGTTATCAGCCGGTGACCAGCATCACTGGTACCGGGTCTGCAACGCCCTAGGCAAACCGGAATGGCTAGAAGACCCCAGATTTAACACTCGCCCAGAGCGCGCCAGAAACGCAGCCGTAGTTAACGCCGCTCTAAACACCCTATTAGCCGATATGACCATGGAGCAGGCCATCGCACACTTTACCGAGCACGATGTCGTTGCAGCTCCGGTTAACGACATACCCATGGCAGAGGCCGATCCACACCCATGGGAACGCCGTGCAATGGTTGAGGTAGATGACTTCTTGGCCGGCACCATCGCTGTCTCAGGAGACTACTGGCACTTCTCCAGGACTCCAGTGAATATCGGCGTCACACCCAAAGTTGGAGAGCATAACGACCATGTACTGTCGGACATTCTGGGTTACTCAGATGAGGAAATCCAGGGCTTCAAGGACAAAAACGTAATCTCTGAAGAAGACGAATACGACACCATAGCGGGCGCACCCGACCGAGTTAGTTGACATCAAAATTTAACTTGGTTTGATCGGAATTTTAAAAAGGCCTATCAGAAAATCGATAGGCCTTTTCTTATCTCAAGACACTGTATTTAATTTCTTGTGCCCGTGGTTACCCAATTACGTCAAACCTGTCGAACAACCGGTCCAACACGCGATATCACAACAATCTCCAGCTCGCACGCCTTCAGATGGACAACTCATAGAAGCCTAGTTCCCTATTAATCGCAATCATATCAGCAGACTACGAAAAAGACTCATTAACCCGCTTTTAAAGACGGGCTTAGTCACATTTCATCGCGAATCGGTCAGCTGCCTTTTTCCTTTAATAACCGATGCAACTAATAACCAATTCAACCCTATCATTAACCAACCGGAACTAACCGGTATTCTGCAAAAATTCAGTAACATGGGGTTAAGATAGGGTTAGTCGAACAAAAGCGCAGACCCAAATTAATAAGTCAACATCATGCGCTGTATATCTGATTTATCTGAAGTTACCGTTAGGGCCAGCATCAGCAAGATGCGCGCTTTCTTTGGCGCCAAATTGTCAGCGACAATATATCCTGTCTCAGTAAAGCGTCTAGTCAGCATTACCCGGCCGCTTCCAGTGTGTGTGGCGATCACCACCGGCAACCCACTGTCTGAAACTTCCTTCAAAGCCTCCATAAAGAGGGGTGGAGACCCACCGCTGCCCAAACCGGCTGCCACCAGACCATTAACTCCAGCCTCGACTAAAGCCCTAATCACCGTCCCATCGGCTCCCGCATAGGCAAAAGGGACATCGACTCTGGGCATCCTTTCGACATTATCGATATCGAACTCAGTATTGTTGGTGTGGGCCCGATCAGGAGTTCGATAAAAGACCACTTCCTTATCGGAGTCCGCATAGCCTAAGAATCCAAAATCAATACTTTGAAAAGTCTCCACCCTGAAGCTGTTGGTCTTAGTTACGTCCCTCGCTGCCTGGATCTGATTATTCAATATGGTCAATACACCACGGCCAGCCGAATGAGAGGCAGCAGCTACACGAATAGCGTCAATCAAGTTCACGTCTGCATCGGTTCCGAGGGAAGAAGGCGGTCGCATAGCACCAGTAACCACGACGGGCTTGCTGCTCTTAACCGTTAAATTGAGGAAATAGGCAGTTTCTTCCAAAGTCGCGGTTCCATGAGTAACCACCACTCCTGCGGCTTCTGGGTCATCCCGAAAAACTTGGTTGATCCGTTTAGCCAGTTGCAACCAGTGATCCGGGGTAACATCCGGACTACCCAAATTCAAAAACTGCTCTGCTTGAATATCGGCAATCTCGCCTGCCTCCGGTACCCTTGCCAGCATTTCATGAATGGTTAGTTTGTTACTCATATAGCTGTAGTTGGTGTAGTCCATACGATCTGCACCGATCGACGAAATAGTGCCGCCGGTCCCAACTAGATACACCTTCGGCTTGTTTACACTAGGCATGAAACTCCCCCTCTATGAATAGTGCCATACTTAAAACCATCTAGATGAGATTATATGAGCAGGTTTATACAATTAATCAAATGAATTGACACAGACTATTGGAGTAATGCCGCTATGGCGGCCACTAGTTTGACCCTTATAATACGGCTCCTAAAAGGTGCCTTTCTCAACATAGGTTCATGTGCTATTCTCAATATAGTTGGGCGAACTGAGACGTAACTCGTAACACCGGCTTAAACCTAGATAATTTCCTATTCGTATTCTAAAAAACCCAACAGGAATCAGATTAATACACAACCCAAGGGATAGAACATCCCAGAGTTAAAAAATTCAGTAACTATAAACCCGTAAACAGTTAAGAGCTCGGAAGGATGTCCAACAGCGAGAGGTCAATACAACAAAAGGACGTCAGTTATAATCTTTGCTCATTATTCGAACCTCCAAGAATTCCAAGTTGGCAATCACTAAACTCATTACTATTAAGAATCTAACAGCAGCCAGTTTTTATCGTTGGGTTTACACAAATCCATAGCAACAGTTGGCGAGGAGGTGGCTTCCAAATGTTAGCCCTTTGGACGCTCAGAGCATTGAGCGCCGGAGGACTTGGGGTGATCGGCTGGCAATTCGGACTTTATATTTCCGAACTATCTGTAGAAAGAGAAGTATTCCTACCGTGGGGCCTCGCGCTGGCCCTGGCCGGTATCATTATCGGGGGATTTTTAGTCCCTTACCTGATCCTCAAGCCTTGGCGTATGTGCGCTAAATATATCAGTTCGGTCCCTGGATCGGCATTAATTTCAGGCACTGCAGGCCTACTTGTAGGACTGATTGTTGCCTCACTTATATCTATACCTCTATACACAACATCTGGCTGGCTTAGCTGGTGTTTGCCTGTCATCATCAACGTGCTCCTAGGTCTCTTCGGTGTTGGCATGGGAGTACAACGAGAACGGGACATACGCGCCATCTTCCCAGGACTGGACACGCCCAACCAGACCAATATGTCAGCAAACGGCCCCACCATGAGTTCCAACGGAACAACTTCTCATGACAATGGGTGGACCGGCAAAGCTGATAAGGTCAAAACCCCAAAAGCTTCCCGCAATGGCAATATCCTAGTGGATACTAGCGCCATTATTGACGGCCGTATCGCCGACCTCAGCATCACAGGCTTCTTAGAAGGCTCCCTGGTTGTGCCACGTTTCGTTCTAGACGAATTACGCCATATTGCCGATTCGAACGACCCCCTTCGCCGCAACCGAGGCCGCCGAGGGCTAGAAGTACTGGGCAAGCTCCGCAAAGATGAGTC
Source organism: Dehalococcoidia bacterium (assembly GCA_022451925.1). GTDB lineage: Bacteria > Chloroflexota > Dehalococcoidia > Lucifugimonadales > UBA3495 > UBA9611. The sequence continues at coordinate 3,610 of JAKUNL010000029.1, read as the reverse complement.
AGTCCCGTTACAAGTCCTGGACGTTGGTGTGGAGAACGGTAACGAGGTGGATGCGGTCCTAGTCCAACTGGCCCGAGAAATGAAATCCTCCATCTTAACCACCGATTATAACCTCAACCGCGTAGCAGAGCTTCAAGGTGTTCAAGTCTTAAATGTGAACGAACTGGCCAACGCCCTCAAATCCATAGTGATCCCAGGTGAAGAATTGCGGGTAAACATCGTTCAAGAGGGCAAAGAAGTTGGTCAAGGAGTGGCCTATCTAGACGACGGAACCATGGTGGTAATTGAAGGTGGCAGGCGCTACCTAAATGCCTTCCACGATGTGGCTGTGACTAGAGTGCTCCAGACGGCTGCTGGAAGGATCGTTTTCGCCCAACCCAAAGGAGATTAGATACGAATTTTAACATCCGCGTTATATCACGGAGTTTATTAAACAATCCGTTATGAGTTCCATTAGTAAAGTTGGTGCCGTAATAGTCGCTGCGGGTAATAGCACCCGCATGAATGGAGTGGATAAAACCTTCGTCCCCATTCTGGGTACCCCACTAATCGCACACACCCTTCACCGCTTTCATCTGACTCCAAGAGTACATCAAGTGGTCTTGGTCATGGCTAAAGACTCCCTGGCTCAAGGGAATAAAATAGTGCAAGACGGCGGTTACACCAAAGTGACTGATGTTTGCGCCGGCGGCCGCCGACGCCAGGACTCCGTCCGCCTTGGACTAGAGCTGCTGTCTAACTGCGACTGGGTAATCATCCACGACGGGGCACGGCCATGCTTTGATGATGCTATGTTGCAGAGAGGGCTTGAAGCCGCCGCACATGCCGGGTCAGCCGTGGCCGGAGTGCCCGTCAAGGACACCATCAAACTGGTAACACAAAACCTGTTAGTCAGTGAAACTCCAGACAGATCCCAAACATGGGCCGCGCAAACACCGCAGATATTCCGCTACCAAACGATAATGGAAGCCCACAAATCTACATCACATGATGTTACCGACGACGCCACTATGGTTGAAAACCTGGGTTATCCCGTGAAAATGTTTCTGGGTGGCTATGAAAACATCAAAGTGACCACTGCAGACGATTTAATCATCGCAGAGGCTTTTCTAAGAGCTTCCTACGGGCCAGATTCTCCAGATTAAAACCGACCGGCATTCCAGTAAATTTGCTCCCGATCCCCTGCTGACGTAAACTTTCGGCGATATGTCCACTCACCCAAACAACGATGATTCAAACCGCTCAGAATACCGTTCCGGCATTGGCTTTGACTCCCACCCGCTATCAGAAGGGAGAAGACTAGTCTTGGGCGGAGTCGTAATTCCCCACGACCGTGGCCTATCTGGTCACAGTGACGGCGATGTATTGGTACACGCAGTGATGGATGCGATTCTGGGCGCTGCCAATCTGGGTGACAAAGGAATCCATTTCCCTTCCAGTGATGACCGATACAAAGACATTTCTAGTCTGATTCTTCTGGGGAAAGTCGGCGTGCTAGCCACCCAAGCTGGTTGGCGGCTCTCAAATGTAGATGCTACAATCCTGGCACAAAATCCCAAGCTGAGCCCCTTCAACTCAGACATGCGAAACAACATAGCAAAAAGCCTATCCGTTACTCTAGACCGCATCAGCGTAAAGGCCACCACCACTGATCATCTAGGATTTGTGGGTCGAGAAGAAGGAATTGCAGCTATAGCTGTGGTTTCACTGGTTTCCACTCCCAACAGTGAATAACAACCAGTTCCAACTGATTAATGAAGCTATATAACACCCTCACTCGCGATGTCCAAGATTTTGCGCCTGCAGACGGCAACACCGTTAAGATGTACGTCTGCGGTGTGACACCATATTCGTCTACTCACGTGGGGCATGCCCTGAGCTACGTTGCGTTCGACACACTCAGAAGATATCTGGAATTCCTGGGATTTAACGTGCGCCATGTCCAAAATTTTACAGATGTCGACGACAAGATAATCAACCGGGCCCAAGAACAAGGGATAGAACCGGATGTGCTGGCCGAGGAGTTTATCGACGACTTCTATCGGACTATGGACGCTCTGAACATTAAACGGGCCCACGTCTACCCCAGGGCCACCCAAGAGATTGGGCCAATCATCGAGACCATTCAGAAACTAATTGACTCTGGCTCGGCCTATCCAGGTGGCGGCGATGTATTCTTCCGGGTCACTCAGAAGGACGACTATGGCAAGCTGAGCCACCGCACCCTAGACGGCATGCAGGCCGGAGCCCGAATCGAAGTGGACGAGAATAAAGAACACCCCATGGACTTTGTCCTATGGAAAGGGGCCCGCGCGGGAGAACCATCCTGGGAGAGCCCTTGGGGACCGGGCCGACCTGGCTGGCACATAGAATGCACAGCAATGTCGATGACCTACCTGGGAGAGACCCTCGATATCCACGGCGGTGGTCAAGACCTAATCTTCCCCCATCACGAAAATGAGATAGCACAAAGCGAGGCTTCAACAGGTCAAAAGCCATTTTCCCGCTATTGGGTACATAATGGTCTACTCCAACTCGGCGCGGACAAGATGAGCAAATCTCTAGGCAATCTGGTCTCGGTGGAAGAGGCCCTGGACAATTACAGCCCGGATGCCATTCGCCTATATTTCCTGAGCTCCCATTACCGCAGCCCTTTGAGTTACACCGATGAAGGCTGCGACGCTATGGAGCGAAGCGCAGACCGTCTCCGCAATGTTTTACGAGAGGAAACGCATTCCAACGGTGTCGGAATGGATCCAACGCCGTTCCGTGACCAGTTCATCTCAGGCATGGACGACGACTTGAACACCCCAAAAGCTCTCGCCGCTATGTTTGACCTGTCACGGGAGATGAACCGTCAGCGGGATGATGGGAATTCTATTACCAAAGCCCAGGAATGCCTCCGCCAGCTAGGCTCCCTCTTGGGCCTGACATTCAAAGAACGAGAAACTCACCTAAAAGTAGATGCGGAATCTTACAACGCTTTGGTATCAAAAATCCGTGACCAGGTGTCGGGAACTGACCACGCCGGTCTGGTCGAACTAATCTCAAACGTCTACACAGAGAGCATAAAGACGGTCTTCGCTGAGAATATCGACCAGCTGATATCCATTAGGGCGGAATGTCGAAACTACAAGCAGTACGTCCTCGCTGATGAGATACGTGCCTGGCTAGACAGCCAAGGTGTCTCGGTAGAGGACTCTGCAAGCGGCAGTATCTGGTCTTACCGACCCGTTTCCTAGGTCATAGCCTCCTCGCACCTACAGCAGCCGTGGCTATGGCCTGTGCAATAAGGAGCCAGTACTGATGCCCGATAATAGCTTCCCAGATTCTCTTATAACCGATTTAACTGATCTCCTTGGTCGAGAAAACGTCCTAACTGACCCGTACGACCTCGACCGATATTCAGGAGATGCCCTTTCGCCAACTCGCGCCTTTGGCGCGGAAGAATCCTTTAAGCGGCTGGCAGATGTTGTTGTTCAGCCAGGATCCACAGCGGATGTGAGCAATGTTTTAAAACTGGCTAACGAATCCCGGACCCCAGTCATACCCTATGGAGGAGGCACCGGCGTCATGGGCGGTACTGTGCCAGCACTCGGCGGTATCGTAC
>JAKUNL010000028.1:15089-38159 GCA_022451925.1 Dehalococcoidia bacterium | reverse complement strand
TTTAGTCCGACATTATTTATCATATAAGCATGAAAAATCGCGGGGGCCGCCCGGCCACGGGGCACAAACCGCGCCTGTCGATACGTATGGAGCCTGAGGCGCTACGTAAGGCGACCGAACGAGCCCGGGCCGAGGGTAAGACAGTGGGGGCCTGGTTGGAAGAGGCGATTCAGGAGAAACTTAGTAGAGATGAAGGTCGTGATGAATAGCAACGGATTGTCGCTACGCAAATTGGCTACCGTGTTAGGGGTGAGCCAGCCATTCTTATCTCAGATTCGTACTGGGAAACGACCTTTACCTGAGGCTTTGAGACGGAAGGTTGAGGCCCTCGGTGCTTATCATTTGCTTATTAGTGATAAGCAGTCAGACCAACATTCCGCTCAAAACGGAGTGACGCAAAAAGAAAAGACCATCTATGAAGATGGCCTTTTCGAAGCTGAAAATTGTCTGGCGGGAGTGCGAGGGAGTCGAACCCACCTACCCCGCTCGTCACGAGGCATAACGGATTTGAAGTCCGCAAGAGCCACCGGGCCCCATCCACTCCCAGCAATTCTAATTATTGTCAATTTATGAGTGTTCTGGATTTACGTTGAGGGCAGCTATTAGATTTTTCACATCTGTAAATAAAAGGCGCCGCTATCCGGCGGCGCCTGATTTACATGCTTTCTGATAGGTGTGCTAGCTTCCGAGTACGGAGTCTACCTTTTTCTTTAGCGCTCCCTTGGGCACTGCTCCAACGATTTGGTCTACGGGTTGTCCGTCTTTGAAGAAGAGCAAAGCTGGAATGCTACGTATTCCGTATTGCATCGCTGTGTTAGGACTAGCATCAACGTCCAGTTTGACCACTGTCAGTTGTCCATCATAGTCAACGGCCATGTCATGCACGGCCGGCGCAATCATCTTGCACGGTCCGCACCATTCAGCCCAGAAATCCACCATTACGGGTGTCTCAGAATCCAGTACTATTTGTTGCCATGTGTCGTCGTTCGCCTCGATAGGTTCTGCCATTTTCATCCTCCGGAATCTCGTACGCATTCTTCATGCGCGATAACTTGGCTGAGATTTTCTGATTTCTGGTTCACGTATCCGTGAACCCATGAAGCCGATCCCGAGTCGACGGGACTAATCTGCTTTGGCATCAGTTTACTGGCCCTATAGAACAAGGTCAACTGAGAAGAGTCCCAATTAAAACATATCTAAATCTGGCGATTACCCACTTCTGATACACTCAATTGTAAGCTCGCTATGTCAGGCATGGATTGAGCCTGAGAATTGGGGTCTTACTCCTTGGTTTATCAACTTCTGTGGCTTATAGTATTTACCAGATTATGGAGATAACTGAACGCATAAAACAGCAAGGAGACCGAGCCACCCTGACGCTCACGTCGTGGGGACGATTGGGTGAGGCGATGGCGGAATTCGACGGGCAAAACGTGTTCGTGGCCGGTGGTATCCCTGGAGAGAGGGTGGTGGCTGAGGTCGTAAAAGTCCACCGTAAGTACGTTTCGGCGAAGGTTGTCCATGTGCTCGAGCCATCGCCAGACCGAGTGGAGCCACCATGCCCCTATTTTGGTGAGTGCACTGGGTGTCAGTGGCAGCATTTGTCCTATGAAGCACAGCTCCGCATAAAACGCAATAAAGTGACCGACGCCCTACAACGCGTCGGTCACTTTGCTGACCCAAACGTGACGGAGGTCAATCCATCTCCCGATCAGTATGGCTATCGAAACCATGCCAGGTTCACTATCAATAAACAAGGATCCTTGGGTTTCGTCAACCGGGAGACTCGCCAGTTTGTCCGGATAGAGAAATGTATGTTGATGCATCACGGTGTGAACACTTTGCTGGAGGATTTGCAGGACAACTGCGGGGAGACCACCCAGCTATCTATAAGGGCCAGTAAGTACTCCGGTGATTTCCTGATTCAACCATACCTCGTGCATCCGGACATCAGTGTCAATACAGGACAGAAGCGGTACTTGGAATCGGTGGGCAGTCGGGAATTCCTGGTTTCTTCGCCGTCATTCTTTCAGGTAAATGTGGACCAGGCCGCCGCGGCTGCAAACGTGGTTCGTGAAAAACTGAAACTCAATGCAAATGATGTATTGCTAGACGCCTACACCGGCGTGGGCACTTTTGCAATTTTGCTGGCTTCTGCCGTCAAGAAGGTAATTGCTGTTGAGGAATCTTCAGCGGCTGTGGCCGATGCCAAACAGAACGCTGGAGACATTGAAAACCTTGAATTCGTTTTAGGCCGATCTGAGGACGTGTTCCGGAATCTTTCGATAACCCCCGATGTCGTGGTGTTGGACCCTCCCAGGTCCGGTTGTCAGCCTCAGGCCTTGGCAAGTCTCATCGAGATGAATCCGTCTCGGGTTGCATATGTTTCTTGCGACGTCGAGACGCTGGGTCGCGACCTGAAAATCCTCTGTCAGGGTGGTTATAAGTTGGATGAGGTTGTTCCGTTAGACATGTTCCCGCAGACACATCATGTGGAGTGTGTAGCCTTACTTTCCCTCGGTCAGCAAGAATTGCGTTCTTTAGACAAAACTTTGTCTGCTGATGAAATTGTAGCTAAATCTGCTCCTGAGTTAATCTTGGCGTCAGCGTCCCCCAGACGTAAAGAATTGATGGACATTCTTGGATTGGATTTTGCGATCATCCCATCTGAAATTTCAGAGGATCCGATACTTGGGGAGTCACCTCTGGAAATGGTGCGTCGTTTGTCATTGGAAAAATCCCAAGCGGTTGCTGCTAATCTGGAATGTGGATTGGTTATCGGTGCGGACAGCACTGTGGTGTTTGAAGGACTGGCCATCGGTAAGCCAATTGACGACGACGATGCCCGGAGAATGCTCCGTTACCTGAGGGGTACTACTCATCACGTCGCTACTGGAATAACGGTGTTGGATGTGGAGTCTGGAAAATCCATTAGCGACGCCATGACCAGTGAAATCACGCTACGTTATCTGAGTGATCAGGAAATTGATGCGTCTATCGCATCGGGCGTGCCAAGAGATAAAGCAGGTGCCTACGCCGTGCAGGACACTGAACTAAGACCTGCATCTGATTGGCAAGGCTGTTACAACAACATTGTGGGCTTACCAGTTTGCCGGCTCGTAGAGATGTTGCGGGAACTACACTACCAATTTCCAGCCGGTTGGGCGGTATCTGATTCGATAGTTTGCGACGAAGATTGCCCGACCATTATCGCTCAGCAAGGATGTAACTCCCCATGAACTTTATGGGCATGGGGATCCCAGAGCTGGGTGTGATATTCCTAGTTGCGTTCTTGGTTTTGGGGCCAGGACGCGCAATTGATACAGCCCGCAACGTCGGAAAAGTTCTGGGAGACTTGCGACGGTCATTTGGAGACGTGACCAGTGCCATCACAGTCGAGAATATGGAGCAATCTGCAACGTCAGCTCTCAATCAAGAACAGAAGCCAGACCCGGAGATGGACCCCTTGCCGGGTGTGCCTATGCGTGCGGAGGTTCCCCTAGAAAATGAGGTTGATGACTCTGATGCGCAGTTGACGGATGCTAGTACCGGCTCCCAAGACAACATTGAGACTGTGGATAAGGGATGAGTTATCGGGAGCAAACCATGCTGCAGCACCTTGTCGAGCTGCGGCGACGGCTTTTTATTTGCGTTATTGCCCTTCTAATTGGGAGTGCTGTTTCGTTTGCCTTCTTTGAGCTAATCATAGAGATACTTGTCAAACCTGCAGAGGATCTGGGACTCGGCACTAATGGAGAATTGATCTATACAGAAGTGACCGAACTTCTGACCACCGCAATCAAGGTCTCTTTCGTGTCAGGCCTGGTATTGGCATCACCGGTCATCTTGTTCCAGGTAATCATGTTTATAGCGCCTGGACTGACTGCTCGTGAAAAGCGGTACCTCTTTGGGTTCATGCCTGCAGCGTTACTGGCATTTGCTGGTGGTGTTGCGTTTGCGTATTACGTCTTGACTCCTCCTGCTCTCCACTTCCTACTGACTTTTGGCGGTGATGTCGCTGTGCCAATGATAAGAGTTAGCAATATTATCAATCTGATGATTAGGCTATTGTTCTGGATGGGCTTGGCATTTGAGACACCATTGATCATGTATCTTTTGGCTAATCTGGGAATCGTATCCGCTCCTGGTTTGGGACGGTTTCGTCGCTATTGGGTGGTGGTGGCGTTCATATTGGCCGCAATCATTACGCCAACTGTGGATCCAGTAAACCAGGGATTGGTTGCCGGGCCCCTGTTGGTGCTATACGAGGCTGGTATTATTCTTGCCCGCATTGCTGGCCGAGGTCGGAATAAATCCAACGCCATTATCTCAACCTAGCCACGGCTAAGAATGGCATCTGTGCTAGGGGAATAAAAGGACCGTCAATACAGATGAAAGACGGTCCTTTTTGTGCGCGGCTTTATTACACTTGTAGCTTAGGAGTTTGAGTCGTCTTTACCTCTGACAGCTTCGTCCTTTTCGTCGTCTCCCATTAGTGCGGTTTTAAATGTGCGAATACCTTTGCCCATGGAAGTGCCAATCTCTGGTAAGCGTTTGGCGCCGAAGATCAAGAGAATGACCACAACGATGATCGCAATCTCGGGTATGCCCAATGGTCCAACTCTCATGTTTCTTCCTTCCGCCTGTGGCGGTAGCCCTACGATAGTTGCTTTTTGGTGCTTCGTGTCGAAGCGTGAAAACACTTAAATACTAGCAGAAACACCATTGTACGACAATTAATCGCGCCTGGTGATGTCGCATATTGGAGAGTTATGACTATACTTTAGTGTGAATTGGATTGGGACAATTTGTCGAGTAGTGATAGTACTGGGCTATCAGAGTGATATAGTTTGTATAGATGTAGAGCCAACGCTATAATCTTAACTCGTGCCAAAATCCACCCACTCAGTGTATGCGTGGAGTGGCCTTAATTGATAATATAAGTCAGATAACATAACTGGGAAATCAGTCTAACGATTATCAGGGAATCAAATCTGCGGGTGGGAATGGAATCTAACTATGACTTGGTGGTGATCGGCTCTGGACCGGGCGGCTATGTGGCCGCTATTCGGGCAGGTCAACTTGGTTTGAAAACGGCCATTATAGAATCTGGAGATCTTGGCGGAGTCTGCCTTAATTGGGGGTGTATCCCAAGTAAGGCACTGCTCAAGAATGCCGAGGTCGTCTCATACTTTAATAGGGCTGATGAGTTTGGTCTGAAAATGGATAACTTCAGTGCTGATTTTTCCGTCGCCATCGATCGTAGCCGCAAGGTAGTTGACCGCAACACAAAGGGTGTCGCCTTTTTGTTGAATAAGAACAAGGTTGACCACATCCAGGGAACTGGCAAGATTATCGGGGCTGGAAAGGTAGAAGTGGATCCAAACGGCACTGTCATAGAAGCGAGGGATATCATCATATCCACCGGAGCAAGGCCCCGAACCATTCCACCATTGCCGGTGGACGGCCACAAAATCATCACCAGTCGGGAGTCCATTGTCTTAAAAGACTTACCTTCATCCATTGTGATTGTTGGCGGCGGTGCCATTGGCGTAGAGTTTGCATACATATACAAAATGTATGGAGTGGACGTGACGATCGTCGAGGCGCTACCACGTTTGGTGCCCAATGAAGATGAAGACATCAGCACCCAATTGGAAAGGTCGTTCAAGAGGCACAGAATAGAGATTATGACCGGCTCTAGCGTTATTGGAGCTGATACCTCCGGTTCGGGCGTTAAGGTCACAGTTGAGAAGGACGGCGCCCAGCAGATGCTGGATTGCGATCAAGTGCTCGTTGCAATAGGTATTCAGCCTAACGTGGAAGACATTGGATTGGAGACGGTCGGCATAGCGACTGACCGTACTGGCATAGTAGTGGATGAGAAGATGGCAACCAATGTGGCAGGGATTTACGCGATTGGTGACGTAAACGGTAAGATGCCCCTGGCCCATGTTGCATCGGCTCAGGCGGCCATCGCAGTCGAGACCATTGCTGGTTTAGAAACCCAGTCTCTGGATTATGTCTATATGCCTAGAGCCACTTATTGTATGCCCCAGATAGCTAGCTTTGGTCTCACGGAAGCAGAGGCTAGGGCGCAGGGTAAGGATATCAACGTAGGCGTTTTCAATGTTCAGGCCAATGGCAAGGCGTTGGCGATGGGTGAAGGGTCAGGTCTGATTAAGTTGGTCGTTGACGCCAAATACGGCGAACTTTTAGGAGGCCATATGATTGGACCGGAGGTAACGGAACTGCTGGGTGAACTGTCGATGACACGGATACTAGAAGGTACCGTATTGGAACTGGGTTGGGCAGTACACCCGCACCCGTCCCTCTCGGAAGTATTGAAAGAAGCCGCTTTGGGTGCACAGGGCCGAACTATCCACATGTAAAAATCTCACATACGAGATTTAGCGTTTATAATTTCCGCGTAGGCTGTTCGCCAAATTTAATAACGAGTCAGCCTTGCGGACGACCCGGGTACAGGGCCAGGTTGAAGCCTGTATTTGAGGACATGAAAGTAAGGAGCAGGCCAGATGGGGTTGGGAACTTACGATTTCGCATTGGCGATTGGCGGAGAAGCAGGGCAGGGAATCGCTACGCCAGGAGACATTCTGGCTCGAATCATCGTCCGTCGCGGATTGCATCTGAGTACATATAACGCGTATCAGTCCATTGTTCGAGGCGGCCACATCTTTTTGACCATGCGTATCAGTGATGCCGAGGTTGAGAACCACGGGGACAAGCTGGATTTGCTCATGTGTCTCAACCAAGACACCATGGATCGACACCAACGACTGATGGGCCCGGGTACTCGAATCGTCTACAACAGCGATTCGATCAGCCCTGGCACTGAAGATATGGGGGCGGAACTTTGCGGCCTTCCGGTGGCAGAGTTGACCCAGAGTAGAAACCGTCTAGTGCAGAACACCGTGGGAATGGCCGCAGTGGCTTTCTTGATGGGCATAGATTTCTCAGTATTAGAAGACAGCTTGACCCTTCGCTTCCAGAGGCGAGGTCAGGAAATGGTTGACGAGAACGTGGGCGTGGCTAAGGCTGGCTACGAATATGCTCGTGAGCATTTCAAGCCTTTTGAACAGATTCCACCTGATGGTGGCAAACCGTTGGCGGTTTGGTCCGGAAACGAAGCCATGGCCATGGGTGGCGCCGCAGCGGGAGTTAAATTTTACGCTGCATATCCCATGAGTCCAGCAACCGGAGTGCTGCACTGGATGGCAGCCAATGCCCGGAACCTCGGAATCATGGTACGCCAAGTTGAAGATGAGATTGGCGTTGCGAACATGGTGGTCGGCGCAGCCCAAGCTGGAACTAGGTCATTGTGTGCGACCTCCGGAGGCGGATTCGCTTTGATGACGGAGTCCATTGGAGCGGCGGCAATGATGGAAATCCCGGTGGCATTCATCAACGTAATGCGTGCTGGCCCTTCCACTGGCGTCCCTACCAAGACAGAGCAGGGCGACCTGTGGCAGTGCCTTGGAGCGAGCCAAGGAGACTTTGAACGAATCATCGTCGCGCCATCCAACTGTTTAGACGCATTTAATACTATGGCAGAGGTCTTTAATCTCACTGACAAGTATCAATGTCCGGCTATAATCCTCTCGGATCTCTACATATCCGAGGGTCGATTTAGCGTTGACCCTGACAAGATTGATATGCATCCGAATATTGATCGCGGTGAGCTGATAACCAAGCCTTCAGATACTGAGGGCTACATCCGTTATAAATTGACCGACAGCGGAATCTCCCCCAGAGCATTGCCAGGGCTGGAGGGCTATGTCCACTTGGCTGCCACCGATGAACACGATGAGGACTCGACCCTGATCAGCGACGAGTTCACCAATCCACACAAACGGAGGGCGATGGTAGAGAAACGGGCGAGGAAGTTCGATAACATTCTAAAAGATATCGCACCTCCGCTCTTAGAGGGACCCGTAGATGCCGACGTCACTCTAGTGGGTTGGGGTTCGACCGACGGCATAATCAACGAGGCTGCAGCTGCTTTGACCGCAGATGGTATCTCCACTAACCGTTTGCAGATCAAATGGATGGTACCCTTCCACGGAGAAGAGATAATGGACATATTGTCCAAGGCCAAGCGGACGATAATCATAGAGAATAACTTCTCCGGCCAGTTTGCTCGATATATGCGTAGCGAAACTGGGTTCTCAGCCACCGGTCATATACGCAAATATGACGGAGAACCGTTCATGCCTCATCACATTGTTGACGGCGTGAAAGCCCAGGTAAACGGGGATACTGACAAGTATGTCCCCTATCAAGAGATAACCGTTTAGCCAGCAAGTTTAACCAACTCAGAAATTAGCTCGGTTTTTAGCGAGGTAAAAATATGGCGACAACCGCAATAAATCTAACGGCCAGAGATTTCAAGGGTAAGTCAGATCCAGATTGGTGTCCGGGTTGCGGAGACTTTGGTGTTCTAAATAGTATTCAGCGAGCCGTTGCTGAGTTGGGTTTCCGACCCCATGAGATTATGACCGTTAGTGGTATCGGTTGTTCATCCAACCTACCAGGTTATATCAATACCTACGGGATGCACACGCTGCATGGTCGTTCGCTGCCCATGGCGACCGGAGTCAAGATGGCCAACCATGAGATGAATGTCATAGTGGTCGGCGGTGACGGCGACGGTTATGGTATTGGGGGTAATCATTTCACCCATACAGCCCGTCGGAACACAGACCTGACCTATGTGGTGATGAACAATCAAATCTACGGGCTGACCACGGGACAGATTTCTCCCACCAGCAGCATAGGTATGGCCACTAAGAGTACACCTTTTGGCAACGTGGAACAGCCGATTAACCCAGTGACCTCTGCCATCATGAACGGCGCAACGTTTGTGGCACGAGCCTATAGCGGAGACGTGAGACACTTGTCCGGTATCATTCAGCAGGCGGTTCGTCACAAGGGATTCTCGATCATAGACGTGTTCAGCCCCTGCGTGACCTTTAACTTGAATAACACCCATGATTTCTTCAAAGAGCGAATCAAAAAGCTGGAAGATGAAGAACATAACATCAGTGATTGGAAGACCGCTTGTGAAAAGGCCATGCTGTTTGGTGACACAATTTACACAGGTGTGTTCTATGAAGGGGAAAGGCCTTCTCTGGAAGACGTTGAGCCAGTTTTAAAGACCGGAGGGCCTCTCTCATTTAGGGAACTGGGACTGGGCAAGGATGAAGCTCACAAGATAATCACAGGGATGATGTAGCCAAATAGTCCAGGATAAAGCTTGATCGTAAGAAAGACTAAACTAAACAGGGGCGTCAAACTTGATTTGACGCCCCTGTTTTAATTTATTCTTCCCAATGTTGACGACGGTTGCCTCGTTGACTGGGGGTGCATTAATATCTAAACAATATTTCAGACTAGGTCATACTTGATTAAGTTGTGACTGGGACTTGTCCAAATTCGCCGTCTGGTTCTTTTATTCGAACCCGCAGGAGAAAAATGGCTACATCAATAGTGATGCCCCAGATGGGCTACGACATGCATGAGGGCAAGGTTGTTCGTTGGCTCAAGAAGGAAGGTGAGGATGTGACCCGCGGCGAGGTCATCGCTGAGATTGAGACCGATAAGGCTACCGTTGAATACGAGGCCTATACCGGTGGTGTGATGGCGAAGATTGTAGCCGAAGAGGGTGTCGCTATCCAGGTGGGAGAACTGATTGCTGTAATAACAAATCCGGACGAGGCGATCCCTGATGACATACTCGAGGGGACCGCAACTGTGATGGCTAACACTGTCAGCGATGACCTCGAGCAATCAATAACAGCCGATGCAGCGCCTGCGCAGGCATCGGTAAACCTCGGGTTTGTGAAAGCATCCCCATTAGCCAAAAGGATAGCCAGGGAACGCGGTGTTGACCTGACATTAATCACAGGCACCGGCCCTGGCGGACGCATCGTTGAATCAGACGTTCTCGCATACGATTCAGATGCATCTGTCGCAACTGCTGTGGAACAGGGTGAAGTACGAGCATCGCCCTTGGCCCGTCGTTTGGCTAAAGATCGCGGTATAGACCTGAGCTCCATCACTGGCACTGGCCCTGGAGGACGTATCACGGAATCCGACGTTCCAGAACAGTCTAGTTCATCCTCAGATCCGGATGTCGGAGTTAGGGCAACCCCAGAGGTTGCAGATGGAGAATTGGTTGAATTGTCTAGGATGCGCCAGGCCATCGCCAGAGTGACTGTGGATAGCAAACGGGAGGCGCCCCATTTTTACGTGGCAGTCGACATCGACATGACCAAGGCTATGGCGTTCCGGCGCGACATTAATGACCAGGTGACGGAGGATAAACGGGTCAGCGTCAATGACCTTATCGTTAAAGCGTCGGCTATGGCCATTGGTAATCACCCCAAGTTCAATTCGTCTTTTCATGATAACCATCTCCAGATGAACTCGGCGGTAAATGTGGGAATCGCGATTGCCCTAGATTCCGGACTGATTATTCCTGGAATCAATAACTGTGAGAGCAAGAGCCTGGTTGAGATTGCCACGTCTAGTAGAGACTTGGTTGCTAGGGCTAACAGCGGTACTCTGCGGAATGAGGAATATAGTGGAACCACATTCAGCGTTAGTAATCTTGGCATGTTTGATGTTGATAGCTTTGCTGCCATAATCTTTCCCCCCCACGCTGCTATCCTTGCAGTGGGCACCGTTAAAGAGCAGCCTGTCGTACGGGATGGGGCACTGGCGATTGCGGAGATGATGAAAGCCACTCTCTCCACAGATCATCGCGTGGCCGATGGAGCGGAAGCCGCCCAGTTCTTGTCCGAGATTAAGAAACTTCTGGAAAACCCGATCAGCCTAGTAATTTAGCTCAGAAAGTTAAAAATTGTCAGACGTTGGATGACTACAAGAAACGAAGGAGAACAAGTTGCCTAAACTAACCGGTGGACAGACTGTTATAGAGTCCCTAAAAGCTCAAGGAGTTGACACAGTATTTGGGATTATCTCGATTCATAACCTGGATATTTTTGACTCGTTGTTTGGTAGTCAAGACAGCCTGAATTTCGTTGGTGGTCGTCTTGAATTGGGCTGCGGTTTCATGGCTGACGGCTATTCCAGAGCCACTGGCAAACCAGGGATTCTGATTACCAGCACCGGTCCTGGAGCGGCCGATTCTGTAGGTGCGATGGGTGAGGCTTATTTCTCAGGTTCACCCTTGTTGCAGATAACCACCAACGTTGAGCAGGAGTTCATTGGAAGTGGAAAACTGGCTACTCACGAGACCAAGAACCAGCTGGGTATGTTCGAGGCTGTCACCGACTGGAATGCATCTATTCCTCAAGTAGAGTCCATACCAGACAACATAACGGAGGCATTTGGCCGGTTCCAGACACGGCGTCCTAGGCCAATCGAACTGGAGATACCCACAGACCTCCTAGGAGTTGAGGTTGACGTCGAGATACTGAACGCCAGGCAACCAGATGTTCCAAAGGGTGACCCAGCCAAGGTGGAACAAGCTCTGCAGATGCTGCTTAAAGCAGAGCGTCCGGTGATATTTGTTGGTGAAGAAGTTCAGCAATTAGGCGGCACCCAGCAGATCATTGAACTTGCCGAGAAACTGGGTGCTGCTGTGGTTACCGGGGATGGTTCAAAGGGTGCGTTCCCGGAAGACCATCCCCAGTCCCTGGGACAGACTATGGGCCGCCGCATATGGGGTGAGAATCCCCTGCAAGAATGGATGGGCACCTGTGATCTGGCCATAGTTTTAGGGTCGATACTTCCACACCGGTCGACCTCCGGCATCCAGATGCAATTGCCTAAAAATCTGGTCCACGTGCTACTTGATGGTGATGCCATAGGTAAAAACTACCCGGCTAGCGTGCCTATAGTTGCTAACTCCCAGGCTGTGGTTCAACAGTGGTTGGGGGCCATAGGGAATCAAGACATTCACAAAGGTCAGGCGTTTCAGGACGAGATTGCATCCGTCAGAGTGGATATGAGACGCACGCTGGAAGAGACCTGGGGCAATGAACTAAAGGTATTTAAGGCCATTCGGGAGGCCACTCCAAGGAACACCATTTTTTCGCTGGACCCCACAGTTCCGGCCAGCCGGGCCACTCGTTGCTTAGATATATACGAACCCAGGACATACATGCATCCCCACGGGTGGCTTGGACTGGGATTTGCATTTCCGGCGGCAGTTGGTGCCAAGGTTGGCAAGCCGGACAGCCCTGTGGTTTGTGTCACCGGAGACGGTGGATTCCAGTACAACTTTCAAGAACTTGCCACGTGCGCCCAGTACGGAATCAACCCGGTGGTTCTGATGTTCAACGACAATGCCTGGGGCGTGCTAAAAGGTTTTCAAGGGGACCGTTTCGGTGAAAACCGACGGTTCGCCACAAATCTGGTGAACCCTGACTTTGTGAAACTATTCGAATCCTACGGATTCGAGGGAACCAAAGTCTCCGACGTAAGCCAACTGGGTAAAACTCTCGAGGATGCCATTGGCTCAGGAAAGACCCACTTGGTAGAGGTTCAGATTCCAGACGGTTTCGGAGCACTGACCTAGGAATCGTTGTAGAACCGAGATTGGGAATAAGGGCCTGGAAGTACTACTTCCAGGCCCTTGTCTATTTCGTGATTGACAGCCACAATTAACATAAAGTTGAGATGTTGAGTCTTTGACTGGCGGTCGCCAATCCGCGCAAATAACGTAGGCAATTAAATACAGAGAGTTTTGACTTTTATATGACCGAACCTACCAAAAACGCCGAGGGATCTGAGCAGCTTTATCCAAGTCGGGTCTACCCGCTGGATGAACTTGGTTTGACCGAAGAACAGATTGCCGTGGCATTTGCTATGACATCTCGTCGGCCTGAAGCGTTTGACGAAATTGCGAAGCAGGTTAGCGAGGAAAAAGCCGCTGATTTTAACGAACGTTGGGTGTTGGGATATGGACATGCCTCGGTCGCTGAACATGCGGTGGTTCATCTGGCCGTTGAAAATGTCTCCCGGCTGGCCGTTGATACCTTAGAAGACAACCGGTTGGCGTCATACACGGAGAAGTCGTCACGATACCAGGTCATGCCAGACGACTACTACTACGTTCCTGCGGAATTGGACTCGCATGCGGTTGTGAAAAAAGGATATGAAGCTGCTTGCCAAGGTCTTTTCCAGAGCTATGTGAAGCTGATAGAAGGTTGTATGGAATACTTGCGGGGTGTTACGCCACGCATCGCTTCGGAACGTGATGGCGCATATCGGATGCGACTCAGCAGAGTTGCCACCGACCACTGTCGGGCTATATTACCAGCGGCGACTCTGACAAATGTTGGAGTCACCGCTAATGCGCGAACCCTTGAGCATGCCATAACCAAGCTCGTGTCTTCAGAGTTGATAGAAGAACAGAATCTGGGTGATAAGGTGAGAGAACAGGGTCGACTAGTTACTCCAACATTGATTAAGTACGCTGACAGAGTCGATTACCTTGAAGAGGCGTCGAGGCTGCAACTGGAACTGTCACGAAGGTTTGGATTTTCTGATGAAGAACCGGGGATCGGCCAGCCGACCGGCGCCAGCGCCCCTCAAGTTAAGATGATTCACTGGGATCCTGAGGGAGAGGAGAAGCTGGCAGCGGCGCTACTTTACCGATATTCAAACCTCTCTTATGATCAGGTGCTGGGTCGTGTCAAAAATATGGAACCGGCATTACGGCGCTCAATTATTGACGAAAGTTCCGCCGGCATCGGCCCCCATGATGCTCCAGTTCGAGAGTTTGAGGTGGTGGATTACACTTTTGAATTCTTGTTGGATTATGGGGCATACCGGGAATTCAAACGGCACCGGATGATGTCCTACATGCCACAACCACTGACAGTGTCTAATGGTTATCGAATTCCACAGGTTGTTGTCGAAGCCGGACTGTCCGTAGAGTTTGAAAAGGCGATAAGGCTGGCAGAAAAGGCATATTGGAATGTCAGAGAGGTGTCCCCCTTGGCCGCTCAGTATTTAGTGACCCATGCTCATAACCGTCGGGTGGTTACCAAGTTCAACCTCAGGGAATCGTACCACTTATTCAAGATGCGGACTTCAGACGAGGCTCATTTTGCGATTAGAGAACCAATGATTGAAGCTATGCGCCAGGCGGTTGAGGTTCAACCCCAATTTTTTCGACACCTCAAACTCAGAAATTATCCAGAATGGTGGCCTTATCCGATAGAAGATTAGTGTCATCGGAGATCTGCAGCGGGCCACCCGGCCAATTATGGGTCGGAGCAGTCTCGGGTGAAGCCACAGTTGGGACATTTAATCTTACAACTGCGTTCCACCATGGAGGAGCCGCAAATTTCGCAGGTTAGGTCGTAACGATTATCTGCATTGGTTTTTTTCAACAACACGCACACTACACTTTCTAGAGAAGGTTAGGCCAGAGTATAGCAGCCCCCAATGGAGGCAACCATGGGTGCAGCACCAGCTTTTGGCTTAAAGTTCGAAACGGGGTTGAGTTCTTGAATATCTGAGTTAATTATTCTTGAACTATCGAGTGAACTGGGACTTGGGAGAATATGTCACCAGACGAGGTGTGTTCATGGAAACCAGGGTTGGTTGCTTCAACATGAACATCGCAAGAGAATACACAGGAGTGTGATACCTGGTGTACAGAGCCTCAAGGGCGGTTTTGTCGGCTCGGTAAATCCGATGCATCAACTGGTGGTCGTCTAACGATTCGTAATCGACCACTGGCCACTCTGGGTTTGTTCTCTAACTTCGGACATGGGTTTCATGTCTTCTAATTATATACGGAAGTATTTTCGGGACGGATTCCAAATCAGGGTAATCCGAGAATATTAGTTCAACCTACTTAGAGATCCCCAGAGACCGTTTATCTGGTCCTTGACCTGTGTGTTGTCAGAGTCATTGGAATGCTCCAGATAACCTTCCAAGACATTGATGGCCAGCCTGTACTCATGTTGCTGCGCATGGCACCAGGCCTGCTCCTGATGAAGGGACAGTAAGCCCGGAGTGATGATGGTCATCCGTTCGATGATGCCGACAGCCTTGGTGTAGTTTTTAGTGTGCATGTAGATGCTTTTGAGGTTGTTTAGCATCCGGAGCAGGATGCTATGTTTTGTGCATGGAGCAAGAAATTCGTCGGCCCATTCTAAATGTCCGCCCGATATTCTTTGGACTAGAGTCTTGCAGTCTGCTGCCGAGAGAAGGGCACCGGAGTTGAATGGATCGAAATATTCTCCTGTTCCGTCCAGGCTGACTATGAAATGACCAGGCAGCCCGATACCGGAACATCGCAGGTCCAAGCGCCGGGCCACCTCGATAAATAGTAGTGAAAGAGTGATAGGTATACCAGCGTGAGTTTCTAAAACTCGGTTCAAGAAGCTGTTATCCGGATTGTAGTATTCCATGGAGTTTCCATGGAAACCGACCTCATGGAATAGGTAACCTGAAATGGAGCGCGCAATTGCGGTCGGTCCCGCCTCATAAGTGACTCTTGCTGATACTTGGGTTGCAAGTGCGTCCAGATGCGCTAGGTTTGATGAAACATCAAGTCCTGGGTATTCTTCCCCTGCTAGATAGAGTGCGGCCAGGTCTAGATAGATGTCTTCATCTGGTTTCGCGACCAGTTGAGCAAAAAGGCTCCTGAATTCAGAATTAGTGGCCATTGGTCGCTACACCACCAGGCCATCGAATAATTCGTCCATGTCCGTTTCTTCATCAAATGCCCACAGGGTACCCAAGACTTGATCACATTGCATGTCAGTGAGCAACCCGCCGGCAAAGCTCCTAAACTTGATCTCTAACTCGCTATCATCCAATGGGTTGTTTTTGTGGCCTTTTGAGTAGGCCGTGTGGGCGATGTGATCTTTGCCGTACCGGTCGGTAACGGTGATGCGGCAGTTGTATTGATCTGGGTAATTCGCTGTGAACTCTTTATCTTCGGTGAGTGTCATTTTAGCCATTGTAGCGCGTTTTGTGGCGTCGGTAATGCGCTGAGGTGTAAAGCTACCAGGGGTAACAGCTCCCTCTTGGAAGGCTGCTGCCACCAAGAATGGGATGCTGTGGTCAGCGGTCTCACGTGTCTTGGGATTCCATTTCTCCGGCTCACTAGAGGCGGTACTAGCCGCGGTATGATAGGTATCGATATGGATCGATTCTATGTCGGCCAGATCTACTTGTTTGCTAAGTTCTAAGGCAAGACCAATGGGAGCTTGAGTGTGTATCTGGGACGGGTAACTCTTAACAATTGTCTGGTTGATCCGGAATGGGTCGTTTTCTTTTCTGCTGCCACCCATTGGGATGTCAGAGATTACCATGGGTTGGCCAACAGCTTGCTCCCAGAGTCCGCGTTTGCCATCGAAAGGCTCACTCGGGCCGCTCATGCCCTCGGCGGCGAGCATAGCAGCGAATACTGCCGAACGGGACGAGGCAGCTGCGGCGCAGCCCTTCCACATAGACAGTTCACCACTTCTTGTAACCGCCAAGGGAACAGATGGGGTGATTGCCAGGGATATTGCGTTGCCCATCTGTCTTTGGTCGAGACCAAGTATTTTGCCCGCTCCACAGGCTGCGCCAATCACGCTGAATATTCCTTGGTCCCAACCCAGGTCTCCGATCACTACCTGGTCGGAGATACGGCAAAAGACCTCGTACGCTAGAGTAATAGCGGTAATGATCGTCTGCCCGTCTGTGAGCATAGGGTCAGCTAAGGCCATAACTGCGGCGATCATGTCCGATGGGTGGCCACCTCCTGGTGAGAAGTAGGAGTCGTTGCAATCCAAATAACGGATCATAACACCGTTGGTGAAGGCTGCCATGTCCGGCGAAGTGTAATCAGCGGTACCTATAATGCGCGCCGAGTTGTTACTTGCAAGGGAAGATGCCATGCTTCTGGCAATCTTTGCCGGTTCGGAGGTGAACCCGCCGATGGCGCAACCCATAGTGTCTACCAGAGTTCGTTTTACTTGATGGACAGTTTTTGGATTTAAATCTTCAAAGCTGAGACGGCAGGCGTATGACGCCAGCATTTCGGTGGTCTTGTCCATTTTGTATTCCTTCTGAAGGTTACCTAGATTCTCTTCCACCAACCCTATCCTGCCAACAGTGGAATCCAAGATAGGGTTGGTCACTATTTGTTATTCAAAAACTGTGGAAGCTAACCTATTTGAAGATTGCTTCGGCCATGCGCTCTAGCTGTTCCCCCATCTCTTTCTCGGTGTCTACGTGCTCAGGTCGTACCACCACGCGATCAGCGCCGGCATTTAGCAGTGGTTGAACAACGTCTTTTTGCGGTAGCTGTCCGTAGACCGTGATGGTTATCGACTTTGGGTCGCGGCCCGCTTCGGCAGCCATCGCATCCAGCTTACTGCGACTTTCTTCCACCTCCGCAGCTGTGACCCTGTTAGGCATCCAGCCGTCGGCGTGAGCTATGACCCGGCGCAGAACGTTCTTGGCCATCCCACCAATGATAATGGGCGGATGGGGGTCCTGGGCAGGTTTGGGGTAAGACTTTACCAGAGGGAAGTCAAAGTAACGACCGTGATATTCGGCTTCTTCCTTGGTCCAGAGTTCCTTCATAACCTCGATCGCCTCGCGGGTCTGAGTCCAGCGGTGATCAAAGTCTCCGCCCATCAACTCGGTCTCCTCTCGAAGCCAGCCGGTACCTATGCCAAACTGGAAACGCCCCCCGCTATAACGATCCAGAGTAGCGATCTCTTTTGCGAGGAGCAAAGGATTACGCTCCGGAACTAGTGTAATGCCGGTGCCCAGCTTGATCTTACTGGTGACAGCAGAGGCCCGAGCTAGGGCGATGTATGGGTCGGTGAAGTGGGAGTAGGTCCAGGGGATCTCTCCGCCGGTGGCCGGGAAAGGACTGTCACTTTTCACGGGCACCGCCGCGTGTTCGGCGTACCAAATGGACTCGAAGCCCAATTCTTCTGCCTTCTTGGCCATGAATGCCGGGTCAATGGTGTATGCCGGTAGTGGCACTGATGTTCCAACGTTCATATTTGCTCTCCAGATTTCTTAATGCAGTCGTGTTTTAAATTGTGTATGAGTCGTCTGTATCCTAACATTTTCCCTCTGGGGGACAGCCTATACTTTCGGCTAATCGTCTGCAGGCTGTGGATCTGCTAGCGTCGTCTCTAATAATTCGTACCGTTCCGCCGCCATCTGTGTCAATCTCGGAATATCCTCTTCTAGTAGGTATCGCCTCGATACGAGCTCTTTCGCTACTTCTTCCACTCGGTCGAGATAGTCCTCTTTGGATGCATATCGTTCTTCCACAGAAGGGCGCGGATCTCCCCTTTCCTGGCGTTCTTGTCTGGTGAAAGTGAAGGGTACGGTGGCCCCCATGATTCTGTGGGTTTGGTCATCACCGCCGGTATCAGGGTGGCGTAGATTCCAACCTGTGACCGTCGCCAGAGGCACGGCTAAATCCGGGAGACGGATTCCTGCAAGCTCATTTCCATCTTGATCCACTGTTGTGGTGAGGGTTGGGTATGGTTTCCCAGTAATCGGAGGGAGGTTCTTTGTTATTCCTTCTTCAAGACCGAAGTCGAACCTAGACAGGTGCCTTAAATACCTTGGGAACCCGTATCCTGGAAAGGTGTCATAGACTGATTTCAGCGAATCAGTTGGGATTGCTGTTCCGTTATCCAGCCTGGGGTGTTGGCTCGGCGGTGGAGGTATGTTCTCACATACCCAGGCATCCAAATTAGCTACAGCAGCCCGCATTAATGGCCGCCAGTCCACCCAGTTGAACGGGTGCAGACCTACTGCTCCAGTGGGCTGTACGTGCTTAAGGGGCAATACTCCCGGACTGTGTTGGGTGCCAGCAAAATGGTAAATACGAACTGTATGAGAAGGGACAATATCTTTGGTCCCGGTGGCGTCGATATGAGTTAGGGCGGCGTGGCCACCCCAATATTCACTGGATGTGTTGGTTAAGAATAATTTGGGTGCCTTGCCTCTGGCGGTCAAGCGCGCCAACAGCCCATCTGAAATTCCGGTCTCCGAATCGACCTGCTGGATGTCTGCAAACGGAAACAAGCTGGCAGTACTCGCTTCCACGGTGTTAGAAGGCTGGCCAAAGCGTTGGTTAAACTCACCGCGCCGGCCACCGGCGATGTTGGCAATGATTCCGTCGAAAACCATACGGTCTTTCTCATCCTGGTTCATTGCCAGGTAGAGCATCTCTCTGAGGAAACGCCCACTCTGTGAGGAGCCAAAGGCTATCGTGTGATGGATGTCTCCAGCGCAGGGATTATTTCGGTCGTCTGAGTACCGGAGATAAGATACTAGGTCGCGAACACTTGCCATCCCTAGTCCCACAACAGGAGCGCTACTGGTGGTGTAGATACATTGGTAGACCTTCCCGGGCTCGAACCCTCTCTCCATGTAGATGTGTCCGTTGTCAGGCACCGATTTACCGGATTCTTCACGACCAAAGAACCAATCTGAACGGGGCACGGTTGTTCTTGGACCTCCGTCATAATCACAGACAGTGAGCGTGGCATTTGGCTGGTCTAGGTTGTTGGCAGGATACGGTATGTGGCCACGGTCCGATAGCATCTCAGAATTGGTGGCCTTGTTGGGTTGGAAGGTTACGGCGATTTGGCCGCTAACCGGTCCGTTGGCGTCTGATGCGATGGGAATCTGAATCTTGAGAAACCCGGGTGTGTTAGGGAAATCGTGCTGCCAACCACACCAGACCTGGGTGTAACCACAGCGCATCAGGAAGCCGTTACCCTCATTCATGGGAGCCTCTTCTGGTCCGCTGTTGATTCGCAGTAGAGAGAGGGGTTTACCCCGATTGACCACATCGAAAAACAACTTGTGGCTGCCCTTTTGCTGGTCTACCGGCTTCACAATGCGGAAGTCAGCTGAAAACTCCACGAGTCCAGCCGAGGTTTTGGGTGCCAGTGCCAGGTCCGTTATCAATGCGTTAGCGGAGTCACTGGGGTTGACGGCGAAATGGACAATACCGTCCAACTGTTCGAAAGCGCCCACGTCACCGAAGGATTTGCCTCCGGAATAGGGGACTCTTTGGTTGATGTTGATAGATTTGACGGCCATTGTTACTCCCTAGTTAGTTCAGCGGTAGAAATGTTGGTTCGATTGATAAATTTCTCTATACGTCGAGCGAGTCTATTGACGTCCGGTGAATTGATTATTGCCTGACCAATTGAGAGTAATTCGAAATGTGCTAGCGGCGTATCATTCAAGCGATGCCGAGCTCCCTCGGAATCGAGGAGGAGTTGCAGTCGGCCTGAGTAGGACTCATCAAGTAAGAAGTTAAATTCGGGATTTCCCAACTTGGTGGCCATGTATCTTATCAACTCGCGCCTGCTTACTGGCACTCTGTTGATGATGACCCCGGGTGAGTTAAGAAAAGTAGCTAGTGGGGTCGTAGCAACTTTGGGCACGCTTGGTGGTGTCAAGGTGCTCCTACCGTTCGGGATGCTGACACCTGCGATTCTGGTGCCGTTGATAATGGCCCCTCCGGCCAAGGCAAAGGCGTAGTTTTTACCTGGGTCTGAAAGATAGCTCTGGTGGAGCGGGCACGTTTTGATCTGAGGGGAACCAGGCATTCTAAGTAAAGTCTGAGCCTTCTGCAGGTTTCCAGTAACGAGCAGACGATAGGTTAGTTGGCTGACGTCATTCACGGATATGGGTTCAACGCTTTCACTCCCGTTTTTCTTCAGGGAGTTCAGGTCGACCAATACGTCTGTTATCAGACCAGTGGCGGTGTCCATCTATCTAAATCCGAGTTTATAGAACTGTTTCGGGGTCAACATCCAAGTCAGCGGGAGGTGGTTCTCCGGCGAATTCCTGCCACCAGGTGTTGAAATCTTCCTCTCCAAATTTCTCTTTCAATCTAGCCAGGTGGGCTTTAGCTTGGATCAGCACTTGCAAGCTATTGGCGTTGGCCATTTGGTAGGTACGGGCTGCCCAGGTTAACGCGCCTGGAACGTCATCCCGTTCTTCGGCTATCATACCCAGCTGTCCATAAGTGCGACATATACGGTTTAGGTCTTGGATCTCTTCGAAGATATCCTTGGCACGGATGTACCATTCCTCGGCTTTGTCCAACTCCTTTTGTTCGTGGAACAGCACACCCAATTGGCGGCATTCATCTCCTTCTGACCTACGGTCGCCTGTTTCTTCCCACTGCTGTAAGGCCATCATGTACCAGTGTTCTGCATCCTGAACGAAAAACTCCCTAGCCTGTTCGACCAGTCCGAGATGGTGGAACTCAATGCCCATCTGAGCGTGGTTTCCCATTCGGTCGCTAAGTTGTAACGCCTGTTGGTACCAGTTTTCCGCTTCCTCAAACTGATACTGTGCGTGACAAACAGTGCCCAAGGAATGGTAGACCAATACCGCGTTCTCTTCATCTCGGGCTTCTTCAAGGATCTCCCTGGCACGTTGGTACCAGCTGGCGGCTTCCTCATATTCAAATTTATACTGTGAGCAAAGACCCAGTGATCGGTAGTCTTTTACCATCTCCTCGACGTCGTTGACTCTTTGATGGATGTCCAACGCCTTGCTGAACCACTCCTTGGCTTCCGTATAACGGCGTCGATACTGACAAATTATTCCAAGGCCATAATAGTCATCTGCGACTACCTCTTCGTCTTCGCCGCCTTCGATGATGGATAATGACTGAGTATAGAGCTCCTCGGCTTCTTCCAATTGCCACCGGTTCTGTGCCACTTGCCCCATCTGGTGGAACACTGCGGCGGTGCGCGGGTCAGTGTCTCCGTCGTCTTTGGACGTTAGGTATTCAAGAAGTTGCTTGTTTAGACCGTCTGCCAGTTCGAATTCCTTTGTTTCGATGCATTCGCTCGCTTCAGTTCCTAGTAGATACAGCCATAATTGAATGCCGCCGCTTTGCTCTGCTTCCTCTGCTGTGAACCCTGTAATTTCCAGCAGTTGGCGGCGCAGTCGGCGCAGTTCCGGATATCGCTTTTGCATACGGAAGACTTGGGCCAATGGTTGTACAAGTAACTGAGCGTTCTCCCATTGACCAGCTTCAAGAGATAGTGCCAACGCCTGAGTAATGTTGCCCTCTTCAGCCAAGATGGCAGTGGTTCCGGCGTCCTGGTTCTCGTACAAGGTCTCCATGAAGTAGTCTGCTGTGTCGGCGTAGACCCGAACAATCTCATGCTCAAGTCTCTCAATCGTACTGCGTGCGAATTGTCGATATAGGCTGCGTCCAAAGAACCAAGGTAACGATGGATGTATCTGGTAAACGCTTGGGGTGATCGGCTCCAGGAATCCGCTTGCGCGAGCATTCCTGAGGATGGATCGTGTTGCGCCGTAACCTAAGGATTCTCCAGTGGCTGATTTGTAGACCTGCTCCTCTGTTATATGGGACAAAATGTCCATCATGATGCGGCTGCGGAACATTGATAGGAATGGTAAGTGGACTCTATTGCGCCGTGTCATCCGGCCGTAGGCATAGTCCATGACCACGGTTAGGTAGGGCGGGCGGCCCTCTTCATCTTCGCTTGGCTCATGTTTCGACAATTCAGTTCTGAGTTCATTTATCAATATGGATGCTGGGATGTCTTTCAATAGAGGAAGAGCTATTTCCATGGCCAGAGGATGCCCTTCTATTAGGTTCAACACTTCTAGGTATTCAGATCCTAGACGCATGGGGTCGGCCTTCGCTTCTTCTAAAAGCCTGGTGCCTAAGACGATGCGGTCTGAGCCAGTCAGGCCGTTGACTTTGCTTTTGCCGTGAGGCATCGTGAGCCAGGATTCATCGTCTCTGCGGCTGACCAACAATATCCAGGTATGTCCACCAGAGGCCACGTCATTGATGAAAGAGTTTAGGTCAGCCATTTCTTTCTCTTCCAGTAATCCAGGCGAGCCCGTCGGAAACCCTACAAGATTCTGCAGGCTATCAAAGACCAATAGGGCTGGGTTTTCTTTCAGGTAATTGACTACCCATGTACGGCGGTCTTCGCTGCGCAGATCGGCAAAATCGAGTCCGGCCAGGGATGTACCAATTTCATGGAGTACCCGTTCCAGACCAGCGCCTACTTCGAATGC
>JAKUNL010000028.1:0-15079 GCA_022451925.1 Dehalococcoidia bacterium | reverse complement strand
GCAGAATAAAAGACCCCTCCAGGACGCCCCCCGGTTTTACGAAGCCACCCGGCCAAACCTAGTGCAAGTTCTGATTTGCCAACGCCGACGTCGCCGGAAAGCATTACAACCGATGTATCTCTGAACTTACGCTCCAGGTCAAGCATCTCGTAGTGTCTGCCGATCAGACCGTAGGGTCCGCCTCGAGGCAGTTCAGACCCGGTGGGTTCTTGTTCTGGTTGGGGCTGTCCTGGCGCTAGCGGAGGAGTTTCCTCTACTACTATGGTTATCGGAGTGTATCCTTTGGATTCGAAGACCATTGGTAGCGTCCAATCCAATGAGACCAGTGGGCCGGTGGCCGAAGGGCGCTGCGGATGGTCCATCATCGCTTGCCGTACGTCTGCAACGGCTTGGGTTGCGGGCGTACCGGAGCTCAGGTTCTTGAAGAAATTCTCGCAGAATAAAACCCGTCCAGCACCTGCTATCGGCAATGGAGCGATTACTATTTGGGGAACGCCGTTCTGGGCAAGACCGGCTACGAATGACATAACATCGTTCAACGGGCTGATAGACGAGGCGTTGATCAGCAGCATAGGTACTTGGGCGTCGGTCAGAGTTTGGGCCAATGCCGCTGAGTCAACCAATGTTGCTTTGCCGGAGCCGTCTTCTAGGTGGATACCCTGGGAATCGATGTTGAATCCGTCCAAGTGTACGAGATGGTAATGCCCGGGGCTACTGGAGAGTTTTTCCTTTAGATTGGCTAAAGTTGAAGGTCGTAGACATTCCAATTCAGCTGCGGCAGGTAGTGATTCTAATGCAGTTAGTTCTTCAGTGGCGATGATACCAGCGTTTTCTCCTGAAGGCGGGAGCATCAATATTACGTTTAGTTGATCTGTGGGTAGTTGGAATATGCAATTTTCGAGTTGTCCTGAATCCAGCCTGCGCGACATGCTACCTATACGGGAGGTGACATAGGTGTCATCTCCATTATTCATCAACTCCCATGGGATCCCCAGAAATTCCGGCCGGGAAGAGACGATGGTTATTTGGAGCGGCTCTTGGTTGGCAGGTTTTGTGAGAAAGGATCTAGCCTCGTCGCTTGATCCGAATACGGACTGGAACAACAATAGCCCTAAGTCCTTTAATCCCGCTTCTACCGCCTCGGCTCGGGTCTTGGCTTCGCCAAACGTGTTATTGGGATATTCAATGAAGTACCAGCGTATCTCTGACAACTCACTCTCAGTGAGTGGCAATGGGAAATCAACTGGCGGGGCGGTTTCGACATCACCTGTTCCGGTAAAAATAGAAAGTTGCAGCTGGTTAGAGTCGGCCAAGTCTACTATTTGCAGTAAGTCTGCCAAAAGAGCCTCCGGTGGGCGTACGAAGATCGGTTTAAATTAATGATCGGCCGAAGCTATATGGCCGGATAAAATACGAAGGAACACTTGTGATTAAATCTCTGGGACATACTATCACCGGCCCAATATCCCGTCCAACGATCCACGCCTGCAACGAGCATGATGCAGATTTAATCTAAATCTGCCTATCAGCCACGTTTCCTTTAAGCCAGTCAATCGGTGTGTCAAGGTAAATTATCGGAAGGTGTGCAATCCCACCAAAACAGCGATCTGCAATCCGCCAGGAGAAAGATACAGCGAGGAGTGTTTCCAGCAGATATGGTCTTTATTTCCCAGCCTTTCAAGTGGTCGACCTAGGTTTGACCTGGGCGCCAGGAACCTGCGCGCCAATCGTCGGGACTAGGGCGTGGGTCGATAATGACGTCTATCACTGCCGGTCTGCCTGAGTCCTGTGCTGCTTTTAGTGCGTCGGGCAGGTCTTTGGAGTCGTTGACTTGAACACCCCAAGCTCCCATTCCCTCGGCAACAGTGGCATTGTTGGTGGGGTGGAACTCTGATGCTATCTTGTGGCCTTCTGGTTGGTGGTCGTTGACCATTCCCAGGGTACCGTTGTTGAACACGACGCAGATGATGGGTAAGTCGTACTGCACTGCCGTGGAGATGGCGTTTACGGTCATCATGTAACCGCCATCTCCACTGATGCAGACCACTGGGTTGCTGGGATAGACTAGTTTCAATCCCACTGCCGCAGGTACCGCCCAGCCCATGCCTGCCGTGCCGCCAGGGCTGTAGAAGGTATTCGCTTGCTGGGCCCGATAGAGGTGGGCCATCCAGGTTCGGTTATTACCGGCATCCAGGGCGTAGATCGTATTGGCTGGCATCGTCGCTTGTAACTGTGCAATCAACCGCTGTGGTTTTACCGGTGAACTTTCTTCATGCATCTCCGGCTGGTTGTGGAACCCGCCCGCATCTCTCCGAGCCGGTATACTTTCCGTCCATTCCTTTCTATGAGACAGGTCGCTCATAGCTATTTCTTCTGACGCCTCGATTAATTGCTCCAAAATGGCCTTCGCGTCTCCGATAAGGCCCAACTCCACAGGGAAAGACCAACCAGCGTTGCGCTCGTCGATGTCTATCTGGATGATGCGTTGGCGTGCCGGGTTGAAAATGTCTGGCCGCTCACCTACAGTCTCCTGGGATCGGAGCAGTGCTCCGATCACGACCACCGTGTCGGCGTCTCCTACTGCTTTGTTGGCTGTTTCTTGGCCGTAGGTCCCTACCATTCCCAGGGCAAGGTGATGATCCTCTGAGATAGCGCTCTTCCCTTTATAACTGGTAGCGACAGGCATACCCCAAAGTTCTGCCATTTTTTGCAATTGGTCGTGGGCTCGAGCCACGTGTACCCCGTTTCCGGCAATTATCACGGGCCGCTTGGATTCGTTTAAAATCCTGATTGCCCGTTCTATGTCAGCTGGTGCGCTGGCCGGTTTTACAGTGTTCAAGAACCCAGAAGCGTTATGGATGAATGGTGGAGATTCCAGGTCGACTTGTCCGCTGATCGCCGCGGACCGCATCAATAATGTTGCTGGACCGGGTCGGCCACTTACAGCGTGTTTGATAGCCATCTGCGCTCCCAAGACCGCCTCTTTAGGGTCAGTGGCCAGCGTGGTGTACTTGGTCATGGCTTTGAACATGGATTGAAGGTCGATGCTGCCATACTCTCCAGCTCCCGACTGGTTTGCTGGTCGTTGAGCCGCACCTCCGTCTGAAGTGTCGGTGATTACTAACATAGGTGAACTGCTCAGCATGGATTCCATGATTCCAAAGGCAGCGTTTGAGCCCATAAACAACCCTTGTCCCATGATTGCGGCTGGTTTGCCAGCGGCCCGACCATAGGCGTCGGCCATGATAGCGGCTACCTGCTCGTGACGTACCAAGATTGTCTTGATGCGGTCTTGCTTGGTCTCAAGAACCTGGAAGATTTGGCCGGTGCCACCGCCAGGGATTCCGAAGACGTACTCGATGCCGGCTTCCTCTAGGGTCTGGACGATCATCTCACTGGCTGATGGCATGTATGGCCTCGCTCGTTTTTGCTTTAAATACCCGTATATATGTCCGTCGGGCGGACTTTGGGGGGATGATACCCGTCGCCTATGACACGGTCAAGAAAATTGGGCACCTCCATATGAATCTGTATTAGGGTATCCCGTTTGGTTTTAAGGTTATTGACCAGCCTTGGACTCAAGCGTATCATCCCCCCATCCTGAGGCGACCTAGGCACGTTTTCGGCATGGGTATCCTCAGCGGACTTTGGGATACCCAAAGCTCGATTCGACAATTTTGGGAGATGAGTCATGCGTGCTGCCGATGCCATTGTTCATGCCCTGGAAAAAGAGGGAGTGGAGTATATCGCTGGGTTCCAAGGCGGTGGTTTGAACCCCCTTTGGACCGGCCTTAGAAATTCTGAG
The DNA here is from genome assembly GCA_022451925.1 of Dehalococcoidia bacterium. Taxonomy (GTDB): domain Bacteria; phylum Chloroflexota; class Dehalococcoidia; order Lucifugimonadales; family UBA3495; genus UBA9611. Next base: position 11,274 of record JAKUNL010000028.1, on the reverse strand, counting down.
ACCATAAAAGTTTTTGCTGCCAGGAATGAAAGATTAGGTGTAGAGATAGCCGATGGATACGCACGGGCAACTGGAAAAGTAGGTGTCGCTATGACCGGCACAGGCCCAGGCGCCACTAATACCTTGACTGGAATCGCTGGTGCATTTGCTGACAATATTCCAGTCCTACTATTAATGGGGCAGCACCCTTTGGCCGATTTGGGTAAAGAGGTCCAGCAGGAGGTGTCTGCCAGTATCTACGACACCCTTGTCAAATGGCGCGGTACCATGGCTAAAGTGGAAGATATACCGACTGTCATGCGTCGAGCTTTCACAGCGTTGCGTTCTGGTTCACCTGGTCCGGTTGTTATCGAGATGCCTCAGGATGTACTAATGACCGATGTTCCCGATGGCTCATTGGAGTATGAACCAGTTGGACAGGGACGGAAAGCTGCTCCCAATGCCCAGGAGGTTGCCCAGGCAGCAGATCTACTGGTTAATGCTAACAACCCTGTTCTGAATTTGGGCGGTGGTGTCCTGTCTGCCGAGGCTTGGGATGAGGCTAAAGAACTGGCTGAATTGTTGTCGATGCCGGTGGCGACCACATTGGTTGCCAAGGGAGTATTTCCAGAAAACCACCCGCTTGCCATGGGGATGGGCTGCTACCCTAGAAGCCGGTACGCCAGTGGAGCATCAATTCATATGAACCGTAAGGCAGACGTCGTTTTGGCTGTGGGTAACTCTTATCGGCTACCCAACGGCACTGATGGTCGGCCAATTCCGGATGGGGTTAGTCTAATTCATGTGAATGCCGACGAGCAGGATCTCAATAAACAATACCAGGCTGATGTTCCGATATTGGCAGATGCGAAATTGGCGTTGCGGGCAATATTGGATGCTGTTAAAGACCGAGTTGGTCCAGGCAGTGGTGGTCTGAAAGAGGAAGTGGTTGCTGAGATCAAGCAGGCCAAAGACAAACAAAAAAGTGAGTGGGCGGATATTGTAAATGATACATCTGCCCCCACAACCGGATATCGCGTAGTCTCTGAACTTTCCAAGATAATCGATCCAGATAAGACGATTGCTCTCCATGATGCCGGTGGTAGCCGTGGTTACATGTCTCCTTTCTGGGAAGCGACTAAACCCCGTAGTTATGTTGGTATGGGCGGCATGGCGGCTATGGGTTGGTCCCTTGGGGGAGCAATCGGAGCTAAACTTGGTAGACCCGATGACTTGGTTGTCCACCTTCTAGGAGACGCCTCCTTTGGGATGGTTGGGATGGAGCTGGAGACCGCTGTAAGGATGGGTATTTCTACTCTTACTATAGTCGTGAACAACGAGGGAACCGGTGGAGGACTGATGGGTATGAACGGCCCCTCTGGCCCGCCACCAGATATGGCCAAGCTCACCGGGAATTGGAGCAAGGTCGCAGAAGGTTTGGGCGCGTGGACTGAGAGAGTCGAGGACCCCCTTGATGTTGGTCCAGCCCTGCGGAGAGCCATAGCCGCCACTGAAGGCGGTCAGGCGGCACTGCTGGAGATAATGATCAAGCCAATGGCCATGCCAAACACACCTGATGATTGGTCGCTTTAAAGCTAATTACTCTTGGAGATTCCATGAAAAGCGTTGAGATTGACCGCAGTAAGCGGCTGAAGGACGACCTGGGCAAAGGACATAACCGGTGGCATCCAGACATTACTCCAATCATCGAGGTTGATCTTGATGAAGAAGTTTCTCTGGAGACTAGGGATGCTTCTGACGGGCAGATGAACCCGAGTGTCACTGTTGGTGATTTTGACGGGTTTGCCGGGAAAGTCGGGCACCCGCTAACCGGGCCAGTTTACATAAAGGGAGCAGAGCCAGGTGATTTATTGGAGATCGAGTACGTCGATATAATTCCCGAGTCCTACGGATGGACCCGTAACCGACCTGGAGCTGGGTTTCTAAGAGATCTTTTTCCAGAGTCGTTCGTGGTTCATTGGGAGATGAAGGACGGCTGGGCGACTTCAAATGAACTTCCGGGCGTGAGGATACCCAATGGATCTTTTATGGGTACTGCAGGGGTTGCGCCTTCCAGAGCCCAGATGGATACATGGAGAGAACGCGAGGCCGACCTGGTCCGTCGTGGTGGAATCGCCTTCCCACCCGATTCTGAAGACGCGGTACCGGAAGGCGTGATAGCCAATGAAGGGCTGCGTACTATCCCGCCAAGGGAGAATTGCGGCAATGTCGACGCTAAGCAATTGACCAAGGGTTCACGACTGCTGATACCCGTTAATGTTGATGGTGCTTTGTATTCCGCTGGTGATGGGCACTTTGCCCAAGGTGACGGTGAATGCTGCATCACTGCCATTGAGATGGGTGCCACGGCTGTGGTCAAATTCCAACTAAAGAAGGGAGAGGCCGCTCGCAATAACATTACGTTTCCCAGGTTTTCCCACCCTGGTTATTTCTTGCCTCCAGAATGGGCGGCCCCAAGAAATTTTATGGCAACAATGGGTATGCCCATTCGTGAGGACGGGACTCAAGAAGGTGAGGATCTGACATTGGCAGCACGGAACGCATTGATCCAGATGATTGACCTACTGCAAGAAAGAGGATGGAGCAAGTCACAGGCGTATATCATTTGTAGTGTGGCGGTTGATCTTAGGATAAGTAATGTGGTTGACTTGCCAAACGTCACGGTATCAGCGTTTTTGCCTGAAGATATTTTCCAGAGTTAGAATCCAAGCGCCTACTACGGACGATTTGGGAGGTAAAACCCCTCTGGGTACAGGTGGGACCGAAATAAGGCCCTTAAAACGAACGAGAAAGAGCTAAAATTTCTGGGGCCGTGTTTCCGATTATTTTGGCAGTAAGCTTACATTAGATGGAATACAAAAACCCCGTCCTGATCACGTAAGGACGGGGTTTTTGTTAAGGAGATGCGATTCCTCTTTAGGAACCTGGACATCAAGAATCTAGCTGATTCGCTTAACTTCTAAGGTTTCGCCTGGAGCAAGTGCTACACGCCGTACATTTATACCTAGTTTAAGGAGCCAATAGCCAAGGGTAGCCTTGCTGACGCCCAATTCCTCGGCAGTGGCTGAGAGGCCGACCTCATTGACCTTCTCTGGCAACAGTCGTTCTAGAGGCCGTGAGAATTCTTTCTCTACCCGCTGCATCAGTTTCGTCTTCCTAGCCATAGCTTCCTCCGTATCTTCTACTATTAATACTGCTTTATACTGCTGCCCGGGCCACCGGGCTGCTAATATATTAACAGCGCATTTTACGACAGTCAAGGGTTTTTTAAGGATTGTCTTAAATTAATTTAAGAAATGAGTCGCTAATTAAAATTTTGAAATGACCATATTATTTGGCGGCCGGCTAGCTAAAACGTTAAATAAAGGATTTAGAGATTGATTTCAGGGATAGAAACATGGTTTTTAGACATCATTACTAAGGTCTATGATGCGATAGGCTGGCCCGGTGTCGTCTTGCTTATGGGGATAGAGAGTGCTGCGATTCCTCTTCCCAGTGAGTTGGTTATGCCGCTGGCTGGCTGGCATCTAATCGAGGCCAAGGGTGATTCCGCTTGGATGTTGTTGATGGCAGGCTTCTATGGGGCGGTAGGGACTCTACTTGGCTCTTGGGTTGTATATTGGATCAGTTATAAAGGTGGACGTCCCCTGTTGAAGAAATATGGGAAATACGTTTTGGTCACCCAGCATGAAGTGGACCTAGCCGAGGATTGGTTCAAGAAGTACGGTGAACTTACTGTATTCGCATCCCGGATGTTACCGGTGTTACGGGGGTTTATAAGTGTGCCGGCTGGTATAGCACGCATGAACTTTTGGAAGTTCAGCTTCTACACTTTTGTTGGTTCCTATCCTTGGAGCCTTGGTTTGGCTTACGGCGGATTCAAATTGGGTGAGAACTGGGAGGAGATGCGTCATGTAATGCGGCCTTTTGACTATCCTATCGCTGGAATCATCCTCGTGGTTGTCTCCTGGTTAATCTACCGCAGGATAAAGACTATTCGGGCAGAAGAACGCTCGTAATTGGTCGACCTGATTGTCAGTGACTCAAAAGGCCTGCTGAATTGGCAGGTAGTAGCGGCGTTGACACTCCTAGATGGCGCCAATAAGCTAGTTGGAATTTAATTGAATTCGTTTTCAAAAGGCGGAATCACATGCAGGCTCCAACTCTTAGGGACGTTTACCGCGCAAAGAAGACTATTGCTCCGCACATACCTCGAACGCCGTTATACTTTTCGGCCGGTCTTAGTGATCTGTTAGAAGCAGAAGTGTACTTGAAGCACGAAGAATATTTGCCACTTGGGGCCTTCAAGGGTAGGGGGGGTATTAACCTACTGGCAAACCTCTGTGATGAGGAAAAAGAACGTGGATTGATTACAGCATCATCGGGAAACCATGGCCAGTCGTTAGCTAGCGCCTGTAGGTTGTTTGGTGTCAAAGCGATCATCGGGTTGCCAGAGGACGCTAACCCAAACAAAGTAGCGGCCATGCGCTCCCTCGGAGCCGAGGTTATTTTTCACGGCGCCGACTTTGATGCTGCGAGGCTGCACTGTGAGACATTGGCGCGAGAGGAAGGGTACCGATTCGTGCATCCGGTTAACGACCCTTTGCTGATTGCAGGTGTTGGTACCCAGGCTTTGGAGACCCTGGAAGATTTGCCAGAAGTCCAAGTTCTGATACTTCCTTTAGGTGGCGGATCAGGAGTATCAGGAGCCTGTATCGTCGCTAAAGGGGTCGATCCTTCTATAGAAGTGTTTGCGGTACAGTCGGAACAGGCACCCGCTGGCTATCTGTCCTGGAAGCAAGGTCAGATAGTGGAAGCTGAGATGAATACATTTGCTGAAGGTGTAGCAACCAGATCGGGTTATGAATTGACTCAGTCAATCATCCGTGATTTGTTGGACGATTTTCTATTGGTGGGTGATGATGATATTCATCGTGCGATAGGTACGTTGGTTGACAAAGCTCACACCATGGCTGAAGGAGCCGGAGCGACAGCACTGGCGGGAGCAATGAAGTACCCTGAAAAGATTAAAGGTAAAAAAGTAGCCATTACTGTAAGCGGCGGTAATATTACGTCCGAGCAGCTGACCCAGTCGTTAGAAATCTATGGCAGTTGAATCCTAAGCTACCTCGGTGCATAACTGTAATTTTATGAGTCTTATGAGGTCGGGCAATATATGACGCCTGCTGCCTGGGTAAGTCTTATTTATGTTCATAACCGGAGTCATAATTAATTGATGGCGTTGATTCCCGACGATATAATTAGATTATGGGTCTGGCCTAGAGCCGTACGAGTTTTCGGTTGGAATATATCGATTGCTAGTAGCCAGGGGTGGGTCGGAAATTCGGAGGGTCGTAATTGTTCGAGAATGTGGGCGAGCATCTTGATGAAGCCGTGAGGCTGGCGGAGCGGTGTCCTGAGAAATATCAGCTCGCGTGTTTCCAAGCGCTGATTCGCATGTTGGCCCAGCATGATTCTCCACTGCACCTGGCTGGTAACGGTGATGCTCATCCCTTCAACCCGAGCCGATCCACCGTTGATATACAGTTGCCGCATTCCAACGGTTTCGACAGTGAACGGATGAGCCCATATGCGGACCTTGCTTCTAGTGCTGACCGAACCCGAGACGACAGCGAACGCGGACCCAAATTTATGGATCAATACCAGATACCTGAAGCATCAATATCACGGGTTTACCATTTGGATGGCCAGTCATATCGTATTATCGTTAAAGACCTAAAAGAGAAGACGAGTTCGAAGAAACAGGTCAAACTGGCGTTATTGCTTGGTATAGGTGGCCTGCTCTCCGGAGGACAGCCTATATTTTCGAAACAGAAATTGATTGAGGCTTGTCGGGAATATGGCGCCTACGATGCACCCAACTTTGCGTCACATATGAAGAAGCAGAGGAATATGTTTATATCTAAAGGACATGAATGGTCGCTCACGGTTCCGGCGCAGCAGAGGGCCGCCGAGGCGATAAAAGAATTAGCCGTTTGATTGTATTCCCTTGAGCGCCCGCCCCCGGATTTTTAACCTACTGCCATCTTAAACAGAGCGGCACTTCATTATTTGATAACATTGGTTTCTATGAGCAGCTGAAATAACGGGCTAGCTCATCTCGGCTAAACTGAGGAAGCTCGATTTCGCCCGTCCGTCCAATAGAAACCAAACCTTCTTCGATGGGCATCATCCTTCCTATCTCCCAACCATCTATTCCGGCATTTTCTAGATTAGAGAGTAAAGATGGAACGAATTCAGGTGAAAGTGTAATTATTAAAGCGCCCGAACCCAGTAAACCCAGCGGATCTAATTCAAGAGCTTGGCACACTTCTAGGGTCATTGGCAGTACTGGAATGCCGCCTTCTTCAATTGCCAGGCCCAATCCCGACGCTGAGGCAACTTCTCGCAACCCAGTCACTAATCCTCCTTCCGTTACATCATGCATTGAGTGTATATGTGTAATAGTGCTGGCAACTGCGGCGTCAGTGATTACGCTTACCCCAACACTGTCCAATAAATTTATACATTGTGTAATAGTGTCGTCGTTCACTCCTGCCCTTCGCAGGTCTTCAGCCCGTTCCAAGGCTAAGAGTGCTGTACCTTCGATCGCAAGACCTTTAGTAATTACGATGCTGTCACCTTCTTGAGCGCCCCCTGTTTTGATTAGCCGGTCTCTGGTGACTTCACCTAACATGCTTCCGGACACGATGGGACGGTCAATACCATAGGTGACTTCGCTGTGTCCGCCTATCAACGCCACGTTTATTGAGTTACAGGCATCCAATACCTGATTGAATAACTCGCCGGCCTGGTTCTCAGTGAAACTCTCGGGAACCAGTAGGGTGGCAAGAAACCATCGTGGGGTGCCGCCCATGCAAGCTATGTCGTTGGCATTGACCTGTACGGCATACCAGCCAATCCTGTCGATGGCAAATGTTATGGGGTCGCTCTTGGCGATTAAGAGAGTTTCTCCCATGTCTATAACGGCAGCGTCCTCGCCGAGACCCGGACCAAGGAGCACTCTGTGATCGTTAAACCTCGGTTGTTGCAGTAATTTTTCAAGTAACGAGTGAGGGAACTTGCCTATTTCCACTTGAACTCCTAGTTGGGCCCTTTGTTTTGAAACGGATTAAGTTGATAAGTTAGTGAGGTTATTATTTAACCTGTGTGGCCGATTACAGAGGCACGCCGATTCAATGCGTGTGTGTACTCCGACATATTAATCTAGGTGGAATTGTAGTTTCCATAGTACTCTCAGATACTTAACATGACAGTATGTTCACCCCCCTTGAATTGGCCTTGTGAGGCGTATTTGCCGGTGCTTAAAGGGAATTATCTAACCGGTTAGGTTATCCTTCTTGCGTTGACACTTAAACATTGATTGTGATAAAAATAACAAAGTAAATGTTACGTAAAATTACCTGTTTAAATCGCATTGTATGGAGTCTAGATCGATGAGAAATTCGCTAGTAATTCTTCTCGGACTGTTGAGCGCAATCATGTTGCTGTCCATAGCTTGTGGTAGTGATGAAGCTGACCCGAACGCCACTGCTACTCCGGCACCGCCGAGCACCATTCCTGTAGACCAGCGTGCCGCTGAGCCTACTATGGCGCCGACCTCCGTCCCCGCCACTAAGGCTCCTGCGCCGGTTGGGAGCGGTGTTATAACTTTAGATATCGACGTGAATGGGGATGCCCTCCAGTTCAATATTTCTGAGATGTCCGCCGATGCAGGTACTGAGGTAGTGGTAAATTTCACTAACTCATCTGGCGTTAACTCCCACAACTGGGCGGTTGTTGAGAGCGGTACCAAGGATGCGGTCTCCGTAGATGGCACCACTGCTGGCCCAACTAACAACTGGCTGCCGGTGGGTGACTCTCGTGTGATTGGTAACACCCCTGTTCTGGGGCCTGGAGAGAGTGGAACAGCAACCTTCATTGCTCCGGTGGCCGGCACCTACCAGTTTGTCTGCACTTTCCCGGGACATAACTTCACCATGTTTGGAGACTTTATCGTTAACTAGACAAGGAAGTATAAGCGTCCAGGCTTCCAGGCTTAAAAACTACCTTTGAATAGATCGACCAAACGAAAAACCGGCCCACTTCAACGGCCGGTTTTTCGTTTGGTCGGGCCCAATCTGCCGGGTTGCAAATCCACTTTGAAATATACTCGTTAAGATGGCTAGGCTTAGTGATTATTAGATTTACAACCCCATCCGTGTTTGATAGCATAAGGCTATTGGATTCACCGTTGGTTCGGGTTTTCAGTGCCACATGTGTGGGGCGTTCGTCTAGCGGCCCAGGACACCGCCCTCTCAAGGCGGAGATCAGGGGTTCAAATCCCCTACGCCCTACCAGAGACTAAGCATAAAAAAGCCTCCCAAGAGAACTTGGGAGGCTTTTTATTTTGAGTTTTTCAAACTAATTGCAACCTAGATTTTCGAAGCCTCTAGGTATAAACGCTTTTATTGGGAATTTGCCAACGCCTTTTCAAATTTCTCCATCGCCGATTTCTGCATACCTGGTAGGAGACGGGCGTATGTATCCATGGTAAACGCAACGCTATAGTGCCCTAGCCTGGCACCGACCGTTTTAATGTCCGTTCCTTGCTGTAGTACGAATGACGTAATAAGGTCTAGGTTCCGCCTGCCGACCTGCCTCCGTCTACCATGTAGACGCCGCCGGTACAGTAGCTGCTTTCGTCACTTGCGAGAAACATCATCATGTTGGCTACTTCTTCAGGGTATCCGTATCGTTGCAGTGGTATTCGCGCCGAGTAGGACTGCTTGGTCCTCTCAACTGTCACCTCAGAATCGTCTGCCGCAGCTACTCTCATCTCTTCCAATGAACGCATCATACGTGTTTCTATGGGAGCTGGGTTGACGGTATTTACGCGGATTCCCATGGGAGCGCATTCCAGAGCAGCCGAACGCATCATGCCGATTACAGCATGCTTGCTGGTAGTGTAGGCTGACATGCCTGAGGTCCCGCCGATACCAGCAGTTGATGAAGTGATTACAATGCTACCGCCACCCCGCTTACGCATTTCGGGGATGACGTATTTTAGACCCAGCCAAACTCCAAGAACATTGACCGCCATCACCTGCTCGAACACGTCTACTGGATAGTCTGGTATGGGCGAAACTATTCCTTCTATCCCGGCATTAGCTAACAAGATATCGATGCCGCCCCATCGTTGGACAGCTTCATTGACGTATTCTTGGACCTGTTTTGGTTGGGTAACGTCGGCGACAGCGTAGCTTGCAACGTCCCCGCCCAGGGATCGTACTACTGACTGAAGCGCTGACTCATCGCGGTCAACCAACACCACCCGTGCCCCTTCTGCGGCAAAGTGCTTTGCTGCTGCCTGGCCGATTCCTCCGGCCCCTCCGGTGATCACCGCGATTTTCTCAGATAAGCGTGCCATGCTACACCTCTCGTCGTGGGTATCAGAGTGTAATATGCCTTCTCGCAGGAGTCATTATGCCAGAGAATGAATTTGCCATATTCTTAATTGAAACTATTGATTGAAGTCCAGGACATGCGCCAAAGGAAACGGAAAAGCCTCTGGTTTATTGAGGTCTGCCATTTGCCATTGTAGAAGCTTTTTCTATTGGCTGCGTTGTAGAGATAATTGTGCGAATAAAGTGTTGTAGATTCAAGTTAAAATGGCTAGAACTACAATGGGAAGAGTCATTGTAGTCGTTTGTTATTTTAACTTGCCATAAATATGCGATCTGTTGAATAGATGAGGTACTGGTTAATTTCTTCAACGTATGCAAAATATAAGCGCTTACAGTTCTTATGTTGGGAATACCATCGATCTATTAAATATTGGATCAGTCAACCTTTTTAGTTACCGCGTAACAGTTGGTACCGTGGGAAACCGAACATTTCATTGTAGACCCCAAACAACTTCAAAATACGGGTATGCCGTATACTCAATAGCCTCTTGCTAGTCGAAAACTATGTTCCAGCAAAGGGCAGAAGGAATTGAGTTGAATCGATTAACCCTAGTTTTTTCAATCTTGGTTGTGCCATTAATACTTGCATTGTTCGGTTGTGGTGATTCGGATAGTAAACAGGCTCCTATCCTTGTTGCCGACGAGGTACTTGTTTCAACAGTTGAACCGGCTCAGAATGTTACATCCGATTCAACGTCGACCTCCATTGAAGTCTTCGCTACCGAATGGGGCGGAGCGGGTACGTTAAGTGGGAACTTTCAGGGGCCAGAGGGCGTTGCGGTGGCATCGGACGGCAGTGTCTACGTTGTAGATTCACTAAACCACCGTATCCAGAAGTTTACTTCCGCAGGCGTGTTCATTAGACAATGGGGCGAGGAAGGTATAAACGACGGGGAGTTCTCATTGCCACTCGGCATCGCGGTGGCACCAGACGGCAGCGTCTATGTAGCAGACTTTGACAATCACCGCGTTCAGAAGTTCACCCCTGAAGGTATCCTGGTTAGGAAATGGGGGTCCTTAGGCAGTGGCGATGGGTATTTCCACCAAGTAAGAGCCGTTGCAGTGGCATTAGATGGTAGCGTCTATGTTCTAGATTATTCCAACAACCGTGTCCAGAGATTCTCCCCCGAAGGCGAGTTCGTTGGAAAATGGGGCACAGAAGGTTCGGGCGATGGGCAGTTACAAGACCCGGAGGGCATTGCGGTGGCACCGGACGGTAGTGTTTACGTTGTGGACTATTCTAACAATCGGATAAAGAAGTTTACCTCTGAGGGCGTGTTTGTTAGCAAATGGGGCACTTTGGGCACAGGCGACGGGCAGTTTAACTATCCGCTTGGCGTATCAGTAGCATCGGATGGTAGCGTTTACGTTGCAGATGCATTCAACCATAGAATCCAGAAATTCACCCCCGAAGGTGAGTTTATTAGTCAATGGGGCACGTATGGTACGGGTGACGGAAACTTCCACGAGCCAAGAGGCATCGCTGCGGGATCTGACGACACCGTCTATATTTCAGACTACGGCAACAACCGTATAAAGAAGTTCACTGTTGATCGGCCGTAGCTGTAGCTTGAGAAAATTGAATCAAGATAGAAGATAGTAGGTAGTAGGCGAATGCATGACAAACGCCTGACCCTAGATTAGTTATGTGGTCCAGTGCGGTTTGCGCTTCTCTAAGAAAGCCGTTATGCCCTCGTGGGCATCCGTAGACAACAGATTTTCGACCATGACATTCTAAGACATATTATAAGACTAGGGTATACTCATTTACAGTAGTCGTTAGAAAGCAGATTTTACTATAGCAATT